>JBDTQH010000027.1:0-73539 GCA_039932335.1 Chloroflexota bacterium | reverse complement strand
TCTTGACCATCGCTGCCATCCTTCTCTGGCTCTAGTTTGCAGATAAGACCTAGTTGATTATTCTGCATTAGGTTCCTCCTTTTGGACTTTTCGGTCTAATTCACTTATTAGCGATAAGTCGCTACGGTCGTTCGCACGAAGCATGCCATCAAGTGTTCCAGCGTTGTCGAGCCCCGCCTAATATTCACAGCGGCATTCGATTCCCAATCTGATTCGGTCCAAAAAGCTTGTATCCTACATCTGTCGATGCTATAATCTACAACAACCTATAGTCGGAGAGCAGAGCCGCATGGCTGCCTCTGCCCTCATACCACCGCAAAGTTACCCGGCATGTAGGGGTAAGGCTAGCTTGACGCTGTATTATTCCGGGTGCCAGCCTCAGGTGGTTTGAGGGCCGACAGAATTTCGGGAGATTGCTCGCATGGAGCATCCAGGAATAACGGCGCTGTGATTCTTACTCTTCTCCTTCGCCAGACCACGGTATTCAGCACGCCATTGAGAAGGCTGGCACCACTGCTTGTCATTCTATGCGCCGCAGGCTGGGTTTTGCTCAGCCCCGGGGGCGTACACGCGTCGGTCGATATTGGCTACAGGAATTCTTACGTCTCCGGCCCCAGCGGTCCCACAGCCGAAAAGCCTCAATCGAAAATCTGGTACGCCGGCGGCGAATGGTGGGGTTCCCTCTGGAACGCAACCAGGGCACGATTTGAGATTGCAAGGCTCGACCAGTCGACGCAGGCATGGATCAGCACAGGTGTATCTATCGACGGGCGCGCCAACTCCCATTCAGATTGCCTGTGGGACGGTGCTCACCTTTACGTAGCGAGTGGTGTCGACGGTGCCAACGGCGATCTAGCGATGAAGCTGTCGCGCTACAGCTACGACCCCACCGGCCGGACATATAGCCTCGATGCCGGATTCCCGGTTGCTTTCGCCAGTGGTGTCATTGAAACCATAGCGTTAGCACGGGACAGCACGGGCCAACTCTGGGTCACGTATACACAGGGCAGCCAGGTCTATGTGAACCGCTCGCTCGACAACGATCTTGTATGGGGGAGCAGCTTTGTGCTGCCCGTGGTCGGCACCACGCTCTCGGCGGACGATATATCGTCGCTGGTAGCGTTCAACGGTGAGATCGGTGTAATGTGGAGCAACCAGGTGGACGATGCTTTCTACTTCGCAATCCACGACGATACAGCACCCGACACTGTATGGCAGCCGAGCCAGAGAGCCAAACAGGGGCTGAAAAGCGCCGACGACCACATCAACCTGAAGGCACTTGATCACGACCCGGCGGGACAGGTCTTCGCCGCGATAAAGACAAGCCGCAGCGACCTGTCGCCGGTCAATCCTTCAGATCCGTTGACAGAGCTGCTTGTGCTTGGCAACGACGGAACGTGGCGTGAATACGTCTTCGGGCAGGTCCACGACGACCATACACGCCCCGTAGTCGCCATCGACCCCGTCACGCGCAACCTTTATATGCTGGCAACCGGCTCTGTCACGGGCACACTTAGCTCCGGCACGGCATACCAGGCTATCTACTATAAGCAAACCAGCCTGGACAACATAGTGTTCGCACCGGGCAAAGGTACGCCTGTCCTCAAGAGCGATACCAATCAAAGGATCAACAATGTCACGGAGAGCAAGCAAAACCTGAGCCTGGCAGGCGGCATCCTCGTGCTGGCCGCAGACGGCACCTCGAAGAATTATTTCCACAATTTCGTAAGCAGTGGGGGCGGCGCGACCCCAACACCCGCACCTACGTCTACTGTATCGCCGTCACCGTCATCGTCACCGTCACCATCTCCCTCGTCCACAAGCACTGCCGTAGCCACATCTACAGCTACTGTATCGCCGTCGTCCTCACCCACAGGCACTTCGACCGCCACAGGCACTGCCGTGCCCACATCAACTAACGTACCATCCCCGACCCTGAGCGTTACAGCTACAGCAACCGGCACCGCCACAACTCTGCCCACAAATACAGCCACTGCTGTTCCGAGTAATAGCCCCACCCCAACAGATACAGCCTCACCCGTCGCCACCTCTACGTCTACCGCCACCGTTATTCCCACAGCGACTACCACGCCCACCGCAGCAGCGACGTTTACCGCTACATCTACAGCCATTCCTGTTGCGACGTTTACTGTGACAGCCACGCCTACCGCCACAAACCCACCCTCGTCAACTGCCACGGCCACCGCAGCAGTGACGTTGACCGTCACATCTACAGCTACTGCTGACCCTACTGCTACCTCCACTGTCGCACCCACATTGACGTCCACGGCTACCCTTGTAGCGACGTTTACCGCCACAGCTACATCGACCGCCACCAGCACACCCATTTCGACCGCGACCGCTACCACTGCGCCAACATTTACTGCGACATCTACGGCAACGTCTACGGCCACACGCACTGCCACTAGCACAGCAAGCCGGACTTCCACATTAACCCCTACCGCCAGAGCAACAAGTACGACTACACGCACTGCGACGGCATCGCCAACGGGCACAATGGTGGTTACCTTTGCACCGAGCGCGGACAGTCGAGTGGAGGCAGCACACCCAAACAAGAATTTCGGCAAGGAAGTTTACCTGAGCACTGTTGGAGGCTCTAGCAGTGCCGTCGAGAGCTATCTGCGCTTCTCGGTTACAGGTTTGCAGGGCACGATACTGAGCGCGAAACTGCGCCTGTACGTTTACGACGGCACTGTCAACGGCCCTGCCGCTTATGCAACCTCTAATAACTGGGCGGAGAACTCTATCACCTGGCGAAATCGCCCGGCCCGCACGAGCGCGGCGTACGACGATAAGGGGGCCGTTCCCGACAATAGCTGGGTCGAGTTCAACATCACGCCACTTGTGCAAAGCAACGGCACGTTCAGCTTCGTGCTGGCACAGCCTGATGTCGATGCTATGCGCGCCTACTCGCGCGAGGGCACGAACCCGCCGCAGCTAGTAATCACCCTGAATAACCCCCAGTGAGCACGCCCCGGCGTGGATAGATTGGAAGAGGGCCATAGAATAGCTGCATAGCTCAGTCGTGTTCTGAAATGCGACAGCAGGTGCAGGCACACGAGCGATTTACGGCCGCTCAGTGTGATACAATGACGGCAACAATGCAGGGTTTAGCTGCATCCTCTATGTTGAAGGCGATTCATGGCTTACGCCTGAGAGGAGGCTAGTGTCTTACAATCGAATCCAACTATGAGCAAAGGGAGCGCACATAAACAAAAGATAATCGGGATTACAGCTATCGTAGTGGCGATTATCAGCACACATGTTCAGGCTGGGTTGCTGGGTATAATGGTGGGGCTATTTTTTGCAGGACTGAGCGATCAAGCCAAGCTCTTGCTCCCGGTGCTTTTTAGCCTACAAGTTCTTACGCTTGTTCCTCTATTCGGTGGTCTATGGGCAGCCAATCAATACTCAAAGTACAAGAGAAACAGCGATTCCAGGACAGAAGTGCCTTGAACCATTGTAACGCTTACTATGGAACGCCCAAAGAAGCATCGACCTAAGTCTGCACACTGTCCATAGGTGTACTTCTCGTGGCGGGCTGCGATAATAACGCGAAGCCTGCATTTGTAACCGGGCAGACAACCCGAAGACCGTACACTCTGTATGGTGCTCCCCATTGTCAGACTCTCTACAGTTCCTGGTGCGGAAGCCTACTATCCCAATTCTCTATTGGAGACCTTCGGACCGTCTAAACTGACAGGATAAGGTGGACAGGGTCACCCAGGCGAATGGTGCCGCGCTGTACCACGCAGCCGTACACGCCCATTAGGTTGTTTTGCTTTTGCGCGATATTCCTCAGGATGCCGGGGTCTTGTTCCGCCGTATCCGGGTGCAGATTGGGCATCATACAGCGTTCGTCGCCCTTGGTCACAGCCACAATTACGGCGCGCTCGCCCTGTCCGATCATGAGCCGACAGCCGATCCAGCTTTGCTCATCAGGCTGCTCGCCGGCATGTGTGTTGATGACGAGATTCTCTCTGAAGCGGCGCGGCTCGACCTCCTCACCCATCAGGTCTGACAGCTTCTTGAGTGCATGCGTGGTTAAGAGGGAGATATGTGTTGTGTCGAATGCACTTTTCAAGTGAGCAGGGTATATGGGTTGGTTGCGCTCCCGCTCGGTAAGTTGCTCTTTTAGCTCTGCAAGCAACTCCTCACTGAAGATATCAAATTCCTTGCCGTCGGGAGTTGTCACCAGCACATCGGACTTATCGGGGTTTGAGGGATCAACAAGTCTGGCCGTATACAGCATCATGCGGGGAATCTCGCGGGCGGTCAGCCACGGGAAATTGGTGCGCTTGTGCCCCTGAATAAAAGCAAACCTCCTATCCCCAGCTATCCCCTCGAATGTGACATTCGCTTCGGTAAGCACTTCCGCACGCATAGATTTAACAGGATACCTGCTTAGCTGCTCAACCACGCCAACCTGGATCACCCTTTGCCCATCAATAACATCTACCATGTAACCACACTCCCTCATACTGTGATATCTGCAGTATCCGCAGGCGCAAACAGTCACGCTTGCCCATACGGCAACTCCCGCACGTAATCGTAGCACAGGCGAATCCGCAGGTCAATCGAGAACAATAGGCTTTCTCCTGTCCCCTTTCTTGGAGTACGCCCAGGCAATAGGTATCATACTTTACAGAATTTGTAGGGCTTGCTAAAGTATGAGCCAAGTCATAGGTCTTTACACTCAACTATCCGAAGCTATTGAGCCTGACGCTTTGCTATTGACAGCTTTTGAGGGTGGCCATCTATCCTATCCCTTTACAACTGACTAATTACTCCGAACAAATGAAGCTTCTCGCCAGTATTATATGTGATGGCAAAAGGCCGATGTAGATGAGGGAGGGTATGGTGCGCAAAGGATTGGATTCAGAAGAGCGTAATGCTATTAAGTGCCTTAAGCAAGGCGACATTGGCGGTCTCGAAGTACTGGTTAGGCGCTATCAAGTGCAGGCTTTAGAGGCCGCGTGCATCATCACGCGTAATTACCAGATGGCTGAAGACGTAGTTCAATCGGCTTTCCTGCACGCATACGAACGTATAAACCAGTTTGATAGTAGCCGTGCTTTCGGGCCGTGGTTCTTGCGAAGCGTCGTCAACCGCGCCCTCACCACAGTTAGCGAGAGCAACATCGAGAAATCAGTTCCCATTGAGAGCGACCTGGGTCAGGAAGAACTGTCGAATTGGGGAAGTGGCCAAACAAGTGGGGTTGGCCTCACGAGCAAAGAGCCTGCGCCTGAAGACATATTCGAAGCCACCGAAACCAGGGAGGAGATCTTTGCTGCACTCGATAAACTCACACCGGTCCAGCGATCTGCCATCGTACTTCGCTACTATCTTGATCTTTCCGATGATGAAGTATCCAGGCGTTTCGATGTTCCTGCCGGCACCGTCAGGCGTAGGCTGCACGATGCCAGAGAGCGCCTTAAGGGGCTGCTTGCAGCCAGGACTAGCTAAAGAGGAGAACATTATGGACAGACAGCAGATAAAGCAGGTATTGGCCGAGTACGCCCAGAGCTACATGCCCGGCGATGCGAGCATAAATCTATGGTCAGGCATTCGTAGCCAAGTAATCGAAGCTGAGCAAGTGCGATCGAGTCAGCGGGATTCGAAACAAGTCCGGCAGGGGTTTCGAGCGCTGGAGAACGGGCGGATGGTTCTCACAAGCCTGCTTGCAAGCGGAGTTGTGCTCCTGGGCATACTTTCGCTACTACTCTATTGGACAATACAAAGCCCTAGCCCGGTTAGCGCATCCGAGATCCTTGCACGCGCCAGCGCGGCAGCAGATCGGAATAACACCAGCACCGTTGTCAGCACGCACGCAATTGTGCAGGTCCGATACCGCAATTCCCCAAGCGAGCAGTTTACGCAGAGCGCGCAGGAATGGTGGGACCAAGCTCCCGATAAATCACGCACCGACTCGAGGTTAACCGCGGATGGAAACGACTTTTACTTCGTTCTTATCAAGGTTGGAACAACTAGATATATGTACAATGCCAATACCAGGGAGCTTCAGATCGACACAATAAGCAGGTCTGCTACGACGGCGGGCGGCGATCTTGTAACCGCTACAGGCGAGGCGTCGAGCATCGGCAAGTTCGGGCAGTTGTACGATGCTGTGCTGTTAGGGGATGAGCAGGTTGCGGGTCGGTCTGCCTATGTGCTGGAGTTGACCGCCAAAGCTACCACAGGCGTCAACTTCCCACAGTATCGAAAGAAGGTTTGGATCGACAAAGAGGCATATCTGATGCTTGGCGAGCAGGACTGGGACAAAGACGGAACGCTCTTGTACGAGTCGAAATGCCAGAGGATTGAGATCAATCCCAACCTGGACAGATCTATCTTTGAGTTGAACCCACCGGCAGGTACAAAGATCAGAGACCTACGGGCAACACCCACCCCAGGTACCAAGTAAACTGTATTCTAAACTAGTGCACTGCTCCAGGCTACGCTGCAAAAGCAAAGAGACCCACATTACAGGGGTCTCTTTGCTATATCTCCGTAACTCTGAAACAGAATTAGATATCCAGGTTCTTTACATAGGTGGCGTGGGTCTGGATGAACTTCTTGCGGGGGGCTACTACGTTGCCCATCAGCATGTCGAAGGTCTCATCGGCGACCAGCGCGTCCTCTATAGTCACCTGGCCCATGGTGCGGGTCTCAGGGTTCATGGTGGTTTCCCAGAGTTGCTCGGCGTTCATTTCGCCAAGACCCTTGTAGCGCTGGATATTCACCTTCTCCTTGCCGATCTTCTTGATCGCCGCGTCGCGCTCGGGATCGCTGTAGCACCAGTAGACTTCCTTGCCGCTGCTCACGCGATACAGGGGTGGCATACCGATGTAGAGGTAGCCGCCTGAGATTAGCTGAGGCATGTGGCGGAAGAAGAAGGTGAGCAGCAGAGTGCGGATGTGGCTGCCGTCCACGTCAGCGTCGGTCATGATGATAATGCGGTGGTAGCGCAGTCTTGATGTATCCCAGAGATCCGAGATACCGGCACCAAGCGCCGTTATGAGCGCCTTGATTTCTTCGTTGCCGAGCATCTTGTCGAGCCGCGCCTTCTCCACGTTCAGGATCTTGCCTCGCAGCGGGAGCACAGCCTGTGTGCGGCGGTCGCGGCCCTGCTTGGCCGTGCCACCTGCGGAGACACCCTCTACGATATAAAGCTCAGACTTGGCGGGGTCGCGCTCCGAGCAGTCGGCCAGCTTGCCGGGAAGCGTGGACGACTCGCCCGCGTTCTTGCGCACAACATCGCGAGCCTTACGGGCGGCATCTCGTGCGCGGGCAGCGGTCAGCGACTTCTCCACGATGCGGCGAGCATCGGTCGGGTTCTCCTCCAGGTACTGCATGAGACCTTCAGCGGTGGCCTGCTCGACCACGTTCTTGATCTCGGCGTTGTTCAGCTTGCCTTTGGTCTGGCCCTCAAACTGCGGGTTGGTGAGACGAACAGACACAATGGCGGTAAGGCCCTCGCGAACGTCGTCACCTGTCAGGTTGGTGTCCTGCTCTTTAAGTATGCCCGACTTGCGGGCGTATTCGTTGAGGGTACGTGTGAGAGCGCCGCGGAAGCCGGTAAGGTGAGCGCCACCGTCAACGGTGTGGATGTTGTTGGCGAACGAGAAGACCGACTCAGAAAAGCTGTCGTTGTACTGAAGTGCAATCTCAGCGGTTGATGTACCAACCTTGCGCTCGATGTAGATGGGCTGACTGTGGACCACTTTGCGGTTCTTGTTCAGATGCCGCACAAAGCTCATCACGCCGCCTTCAAAGTAGAAGGTTAGCTCGTTCTCTTTGCCCTCGCGCTCGTCGCGGAATGTGATCATGAGGCCCTTATTGAGGTAGCACATCTCGCGGAAGCGCTGTGTTAGGGTGTCATAGTCGTAATCAAGAGTGTCGAAGATGGTCGGGTCGGCCCTGAATATGGTGAGCGTGCCGGTGTCCTCAGCCTTGCCTATCGCCTTGACAGGGGCCTTGGCCTTGCCGCGCTCGTACTCCTGCATGAAGACTTTGCCCTTCTGGCGAACCTCCAGACGGCACCACTCGGAGAGTGCGTTCACGACCGATGCGCCGACGCCGTGCAGACCGCCCGACTGGACGTATGCGCCGCTGTCGAACTTACCGCCTGCATGCAAGGTGGTCATGACCACTTCAAGAGCGGACACCTTCATCTTGGCGTGCATGTCTGTAGGAATACCGCGAGCAAAGTCGCGCACGGATACGCTGTTATCAGCTCCGATAGTTATATTTATGCGGTTGCCATAGCCTTGCATGGCCTCGTCGACCGAGTTATCTACTATTTCGTATACAAGGTGGTGCAGGCCGTGAATATCGGTGCCTCCGATATACATACCGGGGCGCTTACGGACGGGTTCTAGACCTTCAAGCACCTCAATAGATGCTGCATCATAATTCTTTGTTGCCACTTCTTCTGTTCCTCCAATGCTGTTTTCCACATCTATGGCTGATTATCGCTACCTAGTATTATACCACATTTTCAGACATTTTGCACTTGTTTCTGGCACGTTTGTTCTACTTGAGAGCACCGCTATCCTGCCGCTTATCCCGCACCTGGCCGTCACAAATGTAGCCCATTCTCCTACACTCTCAGTGCGCTCCAGGCGTGGTTGCGTGATGCTGTTACATAATTGACAGCCGGGGTGTGCAGGATTTTACAGCGGCTGAACTCAATCTCCGAGACAATATGATTGCACAGGGCCGGTAGCCTGCTTTGCCGATTGGCGCGATATGCCTACGCCGCCCGCTTCCCAAATTAATCTTTTCATCTGATGAAGGTTGCTCTGCCGGAGGATATGCTCTTAGCAATGGGAGTATGCACAGGCGACCAGGCAATGAGGGTAGCGATATGGACACGAACGAGACCACCCTGAACAGCCATGACCGTATGCGTCTGAACGTGGTGAAGCGTCTAATGAACGGGCAAATGACGGTAAAGGAAGCAGCCGCAGCGCTTGATCTATCCACGCGGCAGGTGTGGAGGATCATCGCGGCCTACAAGGAGAACGCAGTTGCCGCCATACTGCACGGTAACAGGGGCCGCACACCAACACACGCCATCAGCACGGAAACACGCAGAAGAGTAGTCGATCTGGCTCGGACCAAATACGCAGGCCATTCTCACCAGCAGTTGCAAGAGGCGCTCGCCAGGCAAGAAGGCATCACAATCTCGCGCTCCACCGTGCGCAACATCCTGCTGGAGGCGGGCATTCGCAACCGTCGTGGTCGGAGATCCTCAAATAGCTGACAGCACCACACAAAACGACAATTTCCTCACACGCGGCGGAGAGCATCTGGAAGCAGGTGCTCTCTGTCGTTCTGCCGGCTGTGCGGCTAGCTCGTGGTATCGCTCGAGAAGTCCATACTTTGCACTACCACCTGGCGGGAAATCTTGCCTATGTTACCGTATTGATCGGCGTAATCTTTGCGTAGACGTGCGCCCGCTTCGCTGTCCCGGTACGCTTCGAAGTCGGCCAGCGAGTCGAACTCGTACACGGTGATGTACTGCGGGGTCCACTCGCCCGGATGGTTGTCGTCGGGGACGCGGTACTTGCGGGCGCGGCGCACACCGGGCTGCGCGGCCACATCAGGCACGTGTACGCTGTTGTGCCAGCGGTCCCATTCCTCAAGATGCTCTTCGGGAACCCAGGTGCGAACGATATAGAGAGCAGGTGCTGATTTAGTCTCTTGCATGGCTGTCGAGCAACTCCTTGTTACCGGAAATGAATAATCAGGACGAAGCAGCAACCTCCGCGATGGGACGGGCGTTGCGAACATGGCTGTTCAGGGTGGTGATCACGGCGAAGATTAGCAGCCAGGCCAGATAGAAGACGAGCGTGTAGGTGGTGCCTATCTGAGCGAGCAATATACCCGCGAGCGCCTGGCCCAGCGGTTGAAAGCCGAACGCAAGCAGACGGAAGGTACTGTTGACGCGTCCCTGCAGTTTGTCGGGGATAAGCGCAAGCCGGTAGCTGAACTGCACCACATTATATATCGGACCGAGCATAAAGAGTAGCGCCGACACAAGGCCCAGGAAGAAGAAGTTGGGAGCGACTATATAAAGAGGAAATAGCAGGAAGTTGATCCAGCCCACAGCGATAATAACCTGTCCGAAGCTGAAACGCTTCTGGATTTGCCCTCCGAGAATCGAGCCTACGATACCGCCCAACGCGCCTATGCTGAACATGAACCCGACTTCCGCGTCGTTCGCTCCCAATTGCTTGGCAAGTACGATCAAGATCAAGCCCGATGCCGCACCGACAAAGTTCGCTGCGCCCGTAAGGAATGCCATGAAGCGTATGAGCTTGTTGCCCCAGAGCCAGGAAAGGCCGTCCTTAATTTCGAGGAGGATGTGGCGCTGCTCGACGGCTCGCTCGCCCTGGAACTCCGTGCGAATGAACAGTAGTGAAACCACGGAGACACCGTATGAGACCGCATCGGCCAGGAACGGGAAGGCGCGGCCGACACTCTGAAAGAGGAAGCCGCCGAGTGGAGGTCCAGCCAGAAAAGCGGCGGTAAAGCCTGCCTCGTTCTGGGCGCTGGCCTGCGGAAGCTGACGCTTGTCCACCACACGAGGCAGCGCAGCCACCTCCGCGATGTTGAAGAAAACAAAGAATGTGCCTTCGACAAAGGCGTTGACAAATAGCTGCCCGATGGTCAGCGAGTCGAAATAGAGCGCAATGGGTATGGTGGCGAAGTTGATGGCGCGGAATGTGTCGCAGATAATCATCACCCGCTTGCGGTTCCAACGATCTATGAGAGCACCAATCGGCAGGCTAAAGAGAAGATACGGAATAGAGCCAATCGCGCCCGCGAACCCGGCCAGGGCTGTGTCGTTATTGGTCATCGCGAGAATAAGGAGCGGGAAGACAATATTGGACATGCCGCTGCCCAACGCCGACACAACCTGCCCTCCCCAGAGGAGCATATAGTCGCGATTGCCTAAGAGCGACGGCATCTTCTCGGCAGGTGGCGCTGTAGTTGTCTCCTGAGCAGCCTGTTCAGCCGCTGCCTCGATCACCAGGTCTTCACGCGCTACCTCAGCAACCTCGTCCTCATTATTGATTGCGCTCATAGCCCGGTTCTCCTGTTCGTACTGTGTATGACCGCCGACCACGTTGTCAGTTGTCAGTTTTACGGCGGTCTGCCGTCTTCCGTCGGCGGTCATACGCAGTACGCAGTACGCAGTAGCACCCCTACGCTTCCAGCTTCAGTTGGTCTAGCGGCTTGGCGTTGCGTACTTCGGGGTTGAGCGTTACCAGCACTGCAACTACTACGCCGACCGCGCCGAAGACGAGAACGGTTGTCATTCCGCCGAATTGGCCCAGGAGCAAGCCCGCCAGGGCAGAACCTAGCGGCCCGAAGCCGAATGCGATCAGCCGGAACGAGCTGTTGACGCGCCCTTGCAAGTGATCGGGGATCAGTGCGACACGGTAGCTCCACTGGACCACGTTGTAGATCGGGCCGGACAGCGAGAGCAACCCTGCTACGACCCCCAGGAAGTAGAAGTGCGGCACGAAGGCGAACAGCGGGAAGAGAATCGCGGAGACCCAGCAAGTGCCGATAATCACCTGGGCGAATGTGAAACGCTTGGCGATTGGCCCGCCCAGGATGGAGCCGACGATACCGCCGACCGCCCAGATGCTGAACAACACACCGATCTCTTCAGGCTTCGCGCCCATGTTCTCGGCGAGCACTATAACGATCAAGCCGCTCGCGAAGTTGACGAAGTTCAGGCCGCCGGTGATGAAGGCCATAAAGCGGATTAGCGGCTGATGCCAGAGCCACGACAGTCCTTCCTTGATCTCGCGGCCAAGGTGGCGCTCCGTTGAGGTGCGCTCAAGCTGTAGCTTCGAGCGGACGAAGAAGAGCGAAAAGACCGAGAAGATGTACGATATGCCGTCGAGCAAGAATGGTATGGCCGCCCCAAACGCGCCGTACAGGAGGCCGCCAATAGATGGCGCGAGCACCTGGGCAGCAGACATACCTGCCTGGTTCTGCGCGCTTGCCGCCGGCAATTGGCCCTTGGGAACCACACGAGGCACAGCAGCCACTTCGGCTATGTTGAACCAAACGTAGAAGCTGCCCTCGATAAACGCCACGACAAAAAGTTGCCACACAGTAAGAACATCAAAGTAGATCGCAATTGGCACCGTCGCGATGTTCAGGGCACGGAAGGCGTCGCAGATAATCATCACTCGCTTACGATCCCAGCGGTCGATCAGCGCGCCTGCGGGTAAACTGAAGATAATGTACGGCACTGTACTCAGAAAGCCTGCTATACCGGCGGCTTCAGGCGAATTAGTAAGGGCAAGGATAAGGAGCGGAAAGACCACGCCCTGTATACCAGTGCCCAGCGTAGAAACCAACTGGCCGCTCCAGAGGAGCATAAAATCGTGATTGCGCCACAACGGCAGGAACGCCTGTGGCGCGACCACTTCGGGTGCGGCGGGGGCAACATCCGCCACAGTCTGGATAATATCGGCGGCTTCTTCGTTTGCTTCAACAGTGTTCAATATTCTCTCCTATATACTGATGCTTTTCGTGCCGGGCAAATAGTAGCACAAACGCTTAATGGTACTACAAATCTCCTATTGTTCGGGTCTCCTATTGTTCGGGAACGGGGACCGGGAGTGGTGCGATATGGTGAATAGGCTCCTCGTCGGATGTTGGTGCGGTGTTGGTGTCAGGGGTCTCACCACGCTCAATGGCAAGCTTGTCCAGGTAGGCTTTGTCTCCCACGCGCAGCAGAAACGGATTAAATAGCTGCCCGATGCTGAAGACAACCACCAGCACACCAAGCACCATCAGGATCACGCCGGGGTTGAATTGCGCGCCCGCTATACCCGCCATCATGATGCCCAGGGGTCCGGTGAACTGTGCGATTACTCGCCGTACAGCGAAGACACGCCCCTGTAAATGATGAGCCACCTGGGTCTGCCAGATGGTCTGCGAGTGAGCGTTCATGATGGGGGTGAGACTAACCAGGAAGAAGTTGGCGACGGCAGTAAGGAAGAGGAAAGGTGAAAAGCCGTACAGAATTTCCACAAAACCTGCGAGCATAATCGGGATAATCACGCCGTAGATGCGCTTCTTTTTCACGCCGCCCCACGCGCTCATGAGCACGCCGCCAATCAGACCGCCTATACCGCCAACCGTGCTGACCACTGCTAGCGCCGACTCAAATGTAAAGCCCTGAGCCTGCCAGTCGGCTGCGAGGTTGAACTTCAGCAGCAGAGGGATGAACACCTCAATAGGAGAGCTGGCAAAGTTGATAACGGTGAAGGTGAGGAGAAGCCACAGCAATGGCGGACGCCGCTTGATGTAGAGCGCGCCTTCCTTTATGTCCGCCCACACGCTTTTCTTCTTTGCATTGCCGGCAGCGTGTAAATCTGTGCGCTTCGGTGAAGGTATGTGCACGAAGAGGAGCACAGCAGATGCGAGAAAGAAGGTAACGCCGTCCACGCCGATTGCCAGTGCGGCGCCGTCGGTCAGGCCCGCGAACACATTATTCAGCCCTGCCGGTAACGCCCCCTGGCGGGCAAGAGAAGGCAGCGCGATTATGGCGGCTGCGATACCGGGAGAAAGAATGCCTGAGAGCGACCAGATCGTCTGCATCATACCGTTGGCACGGGGCAGTTGCTTCTCCGGCACAAGCATGGCATAGGATGTATCGAAGGCTGAATTGTGGAAGGGGCTGAGCGCGCCAAACACCACCAGAATACCGAGAAGCAGCCAGATATTAAGCAAGTTGGCGAGCATGAGGCCCATGAGCAGCAGAGTAATGCAGCCGCTGGCGAAGTCTACCACCATCATGGTGCGCTTACGGTCGTGGCGGTCGGCCCATGCGCCCGCTACAGGTGCAAGCAGCAGCGTAACCGCATATGTTAGGCCGATGGCTGTGAGGGCAAAAGCAAGCTCAGGCTTCTGCTCCGGCCTGGGGTACAGCGACTGGGTTAGCCAGATCGTTACCGCGAACCAGGTGAGAGCGGAACCGAAAACAGATACAGATTGTGTAATCCAAACAATGACGAAGGTACGAAACCCGTTTGGTGGTGCCTGATACTGTTCTGTAGACAACATAGGGTGCTCCGGTTTAGCGATTGCTGCCATCCAGCGTCCTTTGGGGCGGGACAACAACAATATTCCAAGTTAGATAAGTATCTTAGATAGAATAGTTTAGCGCACGGCATAAATGCTTGCAATCAGTCTCCGGGTGTATTTCGATATGCGCCCGGAGTTGTTACCTATGCACTCATGCGTACAGGTTCCTCCGCGAGCGATTGGGCAGGCGCATTAGCCGGGGTGCGAAGCAGCCGGAAGGCTAGAAGCCCTGTCGGAATATAGAGCAGAGACATACCTGCCAGCAGCATTACTATATCGACCTGCCCGCCTACTATGGTTGCCAATCCCCTCCCGAGCAGCATGAGCACACCCGCTGTTGTGCCATATATACCGAAGATGCGTCCCCGGTAGCGGTCTTCTGTGATCGTCTGGAAGAGCGTCATCGCGCCGACATCCAGGCCAACAATAGGAATACCAACTATCACGAGGAAGAACATATTCAGGGGCAACACTGGGATGCCGAACGTGAGGAAGTCGAGCACACCGAGCAGAACAAAGCCCGCGCCGACAAGCTGCCATGAAGCGAACCTGCGAGTAATACGCCCAATGAAGATTCCCCCAATCAGACCGCCGAGCGCCTGAGAGGTCAGCAGAGCGCCAAGCTCAGGCGCGCCGCCGCCCAGTGCCCTCTCCACATAGACAGCGAAGAGCACCGTTACGAAGCCGTCCACAACATTGTTTATGCCCAGCAGGGCGATCATAGAAATCAATACGCGGTTGCCTTTGATGATTTTCAGGCCCTCAAGCCATTCGGCTTGGAACTTCTTTAGGGCTGAGGTATGCTCAGTATGTTCTGTGGAAGGGTGGTGTTCGGCGCGGGTGAGGCTAGCCGGGGCAGAGATAAGCGAGATAAGGATTGCGGCCGCCAGGAAAGTAAACACGTCGATAACCACGGAGAGGCGAAAACCGAACGTGGCGAAGATGACGCCGCCAACGGCAGGACCGATCAGGCGTGCAAGATTGTTGTTGAGCGAGTTGAGAGCGTTCGCCGTGGCAAGGTTCTCTTCACCAACCAGGCGCGGCAGCAGGGCGTTCTCGGCCGGGTTGAGAAGCTGGCGTACGGTATTGCCCAGGAAGCCCACAACGTAAACAACCCAGACCATTGACGCCGTATCGAAGAAGAGTAGCAGCAGGTATAAAGGCACCAACAGCAGGTTCGTGACGACCAGGATCCGTTTGCGGTCCCAGCGGTCTACGAATACGCCACCCAGCGAGCTAAAGGCGAGCATAGGGATAATGTTGATGACAAAGAGAAGACCCATCGCCACGACAGAGCCGGTAAGGTCGAGGATGTAGAGCGGCAGAGAGACGAAGAGCACCCAATCGCCTATGAAGGAGATGAGGCCGCCCCACCAGAGCAGGCCGAAGTTGCGTTGTCGAAGCAGAGCAATCATTTGCGAATAGTCCTTTTCGGGGCAAAGCTAGTCCGGGCGCAGGGCAACGAGTGCCCTGCGTAAAGGGAGTTATCGTCGTTGTCTACGCACACTCCGGAACCTGAAGTAACCGGTGTGTGCGTAGGTCTGTGGTTGTTAGGGGTGTGGGTTAGTCGCTGTCGAGCGATGAAAGGCGAGCAAGAGCCTCCTGGGGAGTGAGTTCGCCGCGCTCTACTTGCTGGAGTATTTCAAGCTCGGCCTGCTGGCGGGCTGCATAGCCCTCTGACTGGGTAATATCGCCGTGCGAAGCATCGACACGGGCCGATTCGCGGCTGCTATCCTCGTTGCGGGAGAGGTCCATTGTGCACGCTCCTTCAGTACGTATAGTGGGCGAACCTGATTGCATGCCGGCAGCAGAGCCGCTGGACGTGCTCGCGCCAGGTACGCTAGGTTGGTCGTTGCTCCTGCGCGGCCGAATCGTGACATCGCCGCTAACGGTATTCATAGGTAGGAATTTCCCACCGCCGTTCACCTTAAGTGTGGTTTCGCGCTTGTGCTTGGATCCATATTCGACAACGTTGCGCGGAAAGCCGCAGCGAACCGAGCCGCTGAGCGTGTGGATTTCGGCCTGAAAAGCCGAGTCCTGTGGCACGAAGAGGTTGAGGTTGCCGCTTACCGTCCTTGCATCGAAGCTTCCTTCGGGCAGACGAGTCAGGTCTAGCTCTACATCGCCGCTGGCTGTATTGGCGCTAACTTCGTCCAGTCTCGCGTTACGTGCCCTGATATCGCCCGATGCGCTGCGCATGGCAAGCCTGCCATCGAGATCCTGTATGGTTATATCGCCGCTGGCCGATGTAACCAGGACGCTCCCCCCGATCTGGTGCGCCTTGATGTCGCCCGAGCTGGACTGCACGAAGAGTGTGCCGACTACACCGTGTATTTCCATATCGCCGGTACTGGTGCGAAGCGTGAGGTCGCAATTGTGGGGTACCATGATGCGGTAGTCGCGCCCACCCTTCCAATTGCTCAGGTCGATGTTAAAGTTGAAGTTGCGGCCCATGCGTCTCAGGTTGCGCTCAACATTACGCTCGACGCCTCTCTCGACGCTCTTTTCAATGCGTGAGGTAACCCGCCCCAGGTCAACACCCAACTCGCGAAGCTCTACGCCGGCTTCTTCCAGGAAATCGACCAGCTTGAACTTGCCGGGACGGTTCTTGATGACCACCTGCGAGCCTTCCTGCTCGATGCCGAAGATACCTTCGTCGCTGATAGAAACCTGTATCTCCGGCCTATCCCAACCTTCGACATAAACGTCGCCCACCGGTTGTTCAAGCATCACGCTGGGGGTTTCGGTAAACTCGCTCGTGGAGATTGTTTGTGTGTAACCTTGTTCTGGCATTTGGGTTCTCCTTTCTGGAGTAGCGATAGTGATGCATGCTGCCCGGTGCGGCTCTGATTTGGCCCAACGGGCAGTATGCTGGATAGTCTAGAAGCAGTACTGCGATATTCTGCCCGACTGGTAACCGTCAATTAACTTCGAGTAGCTTGCCCTCTCCGGCTTAGCAGGGGTATATGCTGTGGGCTGCTCAGCAAGGTCTTCCGTGGCGATGGCCGGCGAGGTTACGAGTTGAACGAGCAACCACCGGCGGCGGCGAGCTGTTGTGAAGTGAAACGAGAAGCGAGAACGTCGAATACCCTTCAGCATTTCATCATTGCGTACCATTGGGGTGATAAGATTAGTAATCATGGCTGTTATCTCCTGTATTTTTCTTGCGGTCCTTGTGCCCGGTGAATAATATCTATTTCGATTCGATCGGTGAGCGGTCTAGCCGTGCAGCTTCTTCATGGCGTCTGCCGCGCTAATCTTGCCTGCAGCCAGGTCGTCCAGGATCTGCTGGCGTTTCTCTCCGCTCATCTTGGGTGCAACCGGAGGTATGGGCGCCATTGGGGCGGGTGGTGCAGGCACTCTTGGCAACCTGGAGGGATTGAGAGCCTGGGCCTGATAATATTCGAACTGGTCAACTTCACTGAGCTCGGCTTCATCAACGTCGTAGCCCATCGAGCGGACTACATCGTTCAGCCGGCCAACCACGGTCGGATAGGAGATGCCAAGCTCGGCCTCCACGTCCTTGATCTTTCCGCGGTTCTTGACGAACACTTCAACGAACTGCACTTGCTCGGTTGTAAGAGACTGGAGGCGGCCGACGCTGAACACTCCATCTATTCCGGTACCGCACTGCCCGCACTGGAGCCGTGTGACATGAAGAACATTGCTGCAAACGGGGCATCTACCTGGCATTGGGTTCATTTTCTACTTCCTCCGAATTGATTTTCTTTATTATTGGCTTCATTTTCTTTAGCTTGATCACATAATAGCACACCTTTTTTACTTTGTCAATACTTTTCCTCAATTTTCTTATGGAATTGCTTGATTTTCTTGATTCTCTTATTGATAGCAGCTGGAAATTGCTTAGTTTTCGTAGTATTTAGGCTATACTTGGGCTGCCAGGCGTGACAGGAATGCTGATAATCAGCAGGGTGTCTTTGTGTCGCCCCTACGGGGCTTTGAGACTTTGGTGGCTGTGTTACCCCAGGCTTACGCCGTGGGGCTACTTTCTTACGCCCCTCCGGGGTTGTGGCTGCGTTACCTGTTGCTCGGGATGTGCCCGTTGCTTCACCAATCCAATCTGTAACGATGTCTATATGCCTGCCTCCAACCTACTGACCCCTGATCCCTACGCAGTACGCAGTACGCCGCATCACCACCATGGCTTGGCATGATGCTTGCCTGTAGCATAGATTAGTTGTATGGTACTTATAGAGGAATTGTGCAAAGACCATTTGGGCGTTGCATTTTTAGGCAGCGCGATATATCATATAGGAACTGAGCGAGGGGCTGTACCGGGAGAGCGTATACTCTCCTGAGGTTCCGCACAAGCGGCACAGACCACAGGCCAGCAGTCTAGAAACGGGAGCCGGAAGATATGCCACTTTCCGCAAAAGGGATGCCGCTAATAGGCATTTCGACAATTGATGACCATGATGCTGCGGGCATCCATGCACCGAGGTTTAGCTTGAACCAGAGCTATTCCAAGGCTGTGGAGGCTGCGGGCGGCATTCCAGTCTTGATTCCGCAGATCGAAGATGTGTCGTCGCTGCGCCGAATCTACGATATGTTGGATGGCATACTCTTACCGGGCGGGTTGGACGTTCACCCCAAGTATTACGGCCAGGAACCACACCCCGCACTCGATCCGACCGATGTGGGCCTCGATCACGTCGAGACAACGATAATCCCCTGGGCGCTCGATGATGATCTGCCTGTGCTTGGTATCTGCCGGGGCGAGCAAGTGCTCAACGTTGTGATGGGAGGCACGCTTATCCAGGACATCTACACCCAGTATCCCACCACCATTGACCATCGCGAATCGTTCAAGCGAAGGATACGTGATTTCCTGGCGCACGATATCGCCATTGACCCCGATTCTCGGCTCCGCACACTTGCGGGCGAGGACCGCATCTGGGTGAACACGTCGCATCACCAGGCCATTGACAAGGTAGCGCCCGGTCTGGTTGCTACAGCGTGGTCACCCGACGGCATCGTTGAGGCCATCGAAAGCCCTGAGAGGCGTTTCCTCATGGCTGTGCAGTGTCACCCTGAAGAGATGTGGCGCAAACATGCATGGGCGCGCAGGCTCTTCAAGACCTTCGTGGAAGAGGCGGCAAGCACAATGCATTCGCTCCACAAAGCACCAACCTTGCACGCCGTTTCCTCGCCCATTCTGAGGGCCGCCGGGGCCTGAGCCAATCCGGCAATCAAACAGAGCCTGCCCCTTGAGGCAGGTTTTTGTTTGCCCTTCTATTTGTTATATTAGGGCTATGCCACAGAACAAAGCCACACATATCATACACTCGGCGGCAGAGCTTGTTACCTGTGCCGGGGACGGCGGTGGACCGCGCAAAGGGGCAGCCCAGGCCGACGCGGGCATTATCCCTTATGGAGCGGTTGCCTTGCGCGGCGAACGTATACTTGCCGTGGGACCCACCGAAGACATTATCCCAAAGTACAGGAATGACGACACACGATTGCTCGATGCATCGGGTAAGACCGTCACACCGGGGCTGGTGGATGCGCACACGCATCTCGTGTGGGCGGGGTGGCGCGACGAAGAGTATGAGCTTAGGCTGAAGGGAGCGAGTTACCTTGAAGTTATGGCGGCGGGCGGAGGCATTATGTCAACCGTACGGGCCACTCGTCTGGCAAGTGAAGAAGAGCTAAAGGAGCTTACTCGAGAACGGCTGATGCGGATGCTGGCGTACGGGACCACTACGGTCGAGATTAAGAGCGGCTATGGTCTGTCGGAGGAAGGCGAGCTTAAGAGCCTCTGGGCGGTGCGTGACCTCAATATCGAGATGCGTGAAGACGCCACCGGACCTCGGATCGCCACCACCTTTCTGGGAGCGCACGCCATACCGGAAGAATATGCCTCTGCGCCTGATGATTATGTCAATCTGGTGATTGAAAAGATGCTGCCTACCGTGGCGCGCGAAGGGCTGGCCGAATGGTGTGACGTCTTTTGTGATGTAGGTGCATTCACCGCCGACCAGAGCAGGCGGATACTGGAGCGAGCAAAAGAGCTTGGGCTAGGCACACGACTCCATGCCAACGAGTTTGCGCGTGTTGGGGCTGTGCAACTGGCAGCAGAGATGGGCGCGGCCTCGGCGGACCATCTGCTGGTGATGGAGCCGGAGGACATAGAGGCGCTGCGAGCGGCGGGCATAATTGCTGTGCTGCTGCCCGGCACGCCGCTGGGACTCGGCCTGAAAGAGTATGCGCCCGCCAGAGCTTTGATCGATGCGGGAGTGGCTGTCGGGCTGGCGACGGATTGCAACCCCGGCACCTGCCCTTCCGAGAATCTCGCGCTGATGATAGGGCTTGCCTGCTCGCAGATGAAGATGACGCCCGCCGAGGCGATTGTGGCCGCCACCATCAACAGCGCGCACGCACTGAACCGCGGCCATCTGCTGGGGAGTCTGGAAGAAGGCAAGCTGGCGGACGTCGTAATTTGGAACGCACCCAACCACCGTCATATTGCCTATCACTTCGGGGTGAATCTCGTAGACGCGGTATTCGTGGGAGGCGTTCGGGTCGAGCAAAGCCCCGCGCCATACGCCTACGAAGAGCAAGACGAGATGGTAGAGCGATTTATTTCAGAATAGGCACTACAAGACACAGCAGCCATTGTCATGCTGAGTACTCTACCAATACAACAATGTCCGTGTCGCCGTGTTCTCTCTCCCTTGTCATTCTGAGCAGAGCGAAGAATCTCGCAAATCAGGATCATGTTCCCTTATGTCCAATCCCAGGAAATAAGAAGAGGACGAGATTCTTCACTTCGTTCAGAATGACAAACTTGAAGGGGAGGCGGCGACGCTGGTCTGCTGGCCGCACCACTTGGGATGGCAGGTAGGCGGCAATGCACGTTTCGTTGTGTTGGTAGAGTACTCAACACAAATACAAACAGCTTTCGGCAGATGGAAGCTGTTTGTATTTACAGACTTGCCTTACTGCGCGCTCAGCGTGAACGAAGGCCGCACCATGCCAACCACGTCGCCGACACGATTGCGCACTTCTTCCATCCAGTAAGCTTCCAGCTTGTTCAGGGTATCTTCGTCCAGCAAGCCCGCCTGGCGCAGACCCTCTATGATGGCTGGGTGGCGGGCGCGTCCGCTCACATCCCCATCCAGCAGCTTGAGAGCAAAGCCAACGGCAGGATGCTGTGAATCGCCAAGCCGCGCAGCACAGTAGAGGCTTTCAGCTCCCACCTTAGCGACGAGGGTGCCATGTGCTGCACGCATGAGGTCTGTGTCGATACGTCCACGACGCGCCGCTACCATCTCAGGGTAGGTGGTCATGGCAGTACTGATGCGTCGGACAGCGGTGCGGCGCGGCTCAGGCCAGTATTCGGGCTGTCCCAGACGGGCGAAAGAGAGCGCCATCCTGTGCACGGAAAGGCCAAACGTGCAGGCAGAACAGCCATCGACACCCACAGGTATATCGTCCGGATCGAGGCTCGCGAAGTCCGCGATGGTTTGGAGGATGACTTGCTGGACAGGGTGTCGTGGCGTTTCGTAGCCGCCCACTGGCCAGCCATGGAAGCGGGCCAGAGCCAGCATACCTGCGTGCTTGCCTGAGCAGTTGTTGTGCAGAACAGTGGGCGACTCCTCGCGCTCCTGCATTGCGCGGGCAGCATCTTTGTCCGACGGCGCGTGCGCACCACAGGCGAGTGCATCGGGCCCGCATCCTATTTTGTCCAGTATGCTCTTGACTGCCTCGACATGGATATCTTCGCCGCCATGCGAAGCGCAAGCCACCGCGATCTCACGATCCGTGAGGCCGAAGCGGTCGGCAGCACCCGACTCAACCAGCGGGATAGCCTGTATAGGTTTGCAGGATGAGCGGTAGTAGGTGACAGAGCCGGGGTTGCCCGCCCATGCAAGTAGCTCACCTTCCACATCGGACACGGCTATCACCCCGTAATGAACAGATTCGACTATAGGCCCGCGCGTAACCTCAACAAGGATAGCGGGATTGCGTTCCGGATTGTGCTTTGGATCAGCGGTCATGAGACTCCTTTGTCTTCGTGAGTGGCGTAAAACGTGAAACGCGATAATCTTGCCGTTCTGGCGCTCTTACAAGCCCACTTCACTTCTCATTTCTCATTTCTCATTTCTCATTTCCTACGTTTCACGTTTTACGTCCCCGTCTTGACGCTCAGTGAAATGCCGTCGCGCATGGGGAGGAAGGTGGTGGTCAGTCGGGGATGGGTGGCGACGGCCTGGTTGAAGGTGGCTATGCCCTGAGTGGAAGGTGATGCACCTGCGGGATCGAGCACCTGGCCTGAGCGGAAAGCGTTGTCAGAGAGTAGAACACCGCCGGGACGCAGGCGGCGAATGCAGAGATCGAGAAGCTCAAGTGAAGCGTCGGGGCGGTCGAATTGCGTGAGGATGTCGAGAAAGATCAGGTCGAAGTTCTCCTCCATGCCGTTCATAACGATAAGGGCATCGCCACGCCGGACGGCGCACACGCCCGCCATACCCGCCTGCCGGAAGTAGGCTTCCGCGAAAGCAGCACGGCCAGGATCTTTCTCGATGCTGACCACACGCCCTTCCTGCTTCATCGCCGCGAGACCGAGCCACATAGCCGAGTAGCCAATAGCAGTGCCCACATCCAGGATATCCCTTGCGCGCAGAGCGAGCACCAGCGTATAGAGAAAGTGGCCCTCCATAGGCCCAATAATCGGCACATTCTCGCGGGCGGCCTGGGCCTCCATATCGGCCAACACCCCCTCGCTGGTAGGCAGGAGCGTCTGGATGTATTCCTCAATCTTAGGGTCGGTTATGCCAAAGTGCTTCATGTGATGGGTGTACCTCGTACTGCGTAGTAGTCGGTTGTCAGTTATTACGGTCGGCGGTAACGGACAACGCAATCAATGATTATCCGAAATGGTTACTCACGTTTTACGTTTTACGTTTTACGTTTCACTATCCTCCGGCGCGTGGCCGAAGACCTCCTCGAAATCTTGCCTGATTTGTTGATCTTCCCTGAAGCGAGGTATGGAGCTTCCTTCCTTCCAATCCCACCTGTAATGGCAATACAGGCACTCATAGTGGTGGATGCGGATTGACCTCGCCTCTGCCACGGCCGCCTGGTAGGCGAACACCGATATTATAGCCAGCGCCACCAGTAACCCCACCACCAGTCCTGGGATCGTCGCATCCTGTCCAAACAGGGCCGTTGATACCCAGAGGGCGACCGTACCGCAACCCAGCACAATCGCGACAGTGGTAGCTCTGCTGAGGCCGAAATTAGGTCGGAAGAATTGCCCTGTTACCGGGTCAAGACGGCCAAAATGCCGGAGGGCGCGGCGAGCACCGCAGCGGGGGCATTGCACCTCGACCTCCGGGGCGGTCTGGGTGGGCATACGCGCCGGAAGAAGGCCCATGTCACCGGTCCTCTTGGGGGGCGAGATCAAGTCGCGACAATATGGCTTCGGCACTTGCCGGGAAGTGTGCCGCGTATGCGCGGAGCAGACCATAGCAGCCCGAGAGCATCATATCTCCGTGTGGGACTGCCATGTAAACAGGCCAGGGGGTGCTGATGCTCGCGAGCATAGAACGCCGGGGGCCGGTAACCATACAGAGGTCGGGAGACATGCCGGCGGGCAATGGCTCGGCAATATTGAGAGCGCCGTGACCGCTATCGTCAAAGATCTCCTCGTTGGTTAGAGTACCGTTCGCCAGCGATTCCATGAGGCGCACCAGCTTCGGGCCGTCAACGAGGCCGGTATGGTGCTCAAAGAGGGCGCGAATATGATCCTCGACTATATGGAAGGCCAGCACATGGAAGTTGCCCACATTCACAAAGATGGCGTTATTCTGGGCAGCGGCTCGCACAGTCGGATCGCCCAGAGCGCCCAGTAGAGCCGCAGGGCCGGTGTCCATAAGGAGCAGCGGCAGCCCCGCCCGATCCGAATCCGTCACAGTAGATGCAATGGCACGGAGGCGGGTGAGGTCGGGGTGTAGATCTGCTGCAGGCGATGAGAAAGCCGCCAGCGCGCTTGCAACAGGATCGTCGCCCCATTCGCCCAACTGCTCGGCTATGTAATCGAACCGGAAACGGCGGTCGCTGTAGCCTGGAGGGGCAGCACCATGATCGAAAGCGGCGATTGCAATGGCATCATAGGAGGCAGGCTCACTGAACGCAAGGAGGGCAGCGTCGATGGCCGGGAGATTAACATCCTGCAGTTCGAGAATAGTGGCGTGGTCAGGGCCGAGGTTACCCCAGAGATCGGCCAACTCTTCGGCAGGCAGCACCTTCACTCCCATTTCGGCAACACGAGCAAGGTCATCGTCCAACGTGCGGGCAGCGTCCGGTGAGGCGTAAACGGACAGACCCGCCTTGATGTGCGCCTCGACGGCCCACGCACCGGGACCACCGCCCATGGTCACGCCGCCCAGCAATAGAGTATGCCCCGCCTGCGTAGCAGCAGCGACCTGTCGCGCTACAATCTGGGTGGGTGACGGCATGACAAGCTGTATGCAGTTCTCTATCTCTGTTGAGGAATCGAACAGCAGAATATCTTGCGTGCCGGTGCCTACGTCAATGCAGAGGATTCTCATATGCGGTAGTGAATTGCTAGGCCGCACGCCTGGCGCTGTTGGTAATCACCTCAACCTCTTCACCGACCAGGCGCCACACAAGAGGGCGAGCCTCGGCTGCATCTGCGCTGGTGTAGACCGTGAGGGTGCCGGGTTTGCCGGGCGGGTGGAGGAGATGGCGGGCGCGCAGGACGTTGGCTGTGTGCCGGGCAACGCCTTCGTTGGAGTCGATTATCTGTACTTTGCCCCCGGTCAGTTCGATGATGAGAGGTTTGAGGAATGGGTAGTGAGTGCAGCCGAGCACCATAGCATCGGCTCCACGCTCTAGCATGGGCGCAATGGCCCGGCTCACGGCTTCTGCTGTTTCAGGGGTGTTGAGGTCTCCTCGCTCCACAGCTTCGACCAATCCGTCCGGGGCCACGGTTACTACTTCCACTCCCTCAGGGTCAGCGAACCGCTCGATCACGTCGCGCAGCAGCCGGCCGCGCATAGTGGCTTTGGTGGCGAGCACTCCCACGGTGCGAGTATGTGTAGCCATTACAGCAGGCTTCACCGCGGGCACTAGCCCGATGATGGGGAGAGAATGGCGAGCACGCAGGTGATCCAGCCCGGCGGCGGAGGCGGTGTTACACGCCACCACGAGCGCCTTGGCCCCCTGCTCCAGCAGGAAATCGGCCACTTCAAGCACGCGGGCGCGCAGCCATTCGTCGCTGCGCCCGCCATAGGGGCAGTTGGCGTTATCGCCATAGAAGATGATGTCTTCATTCGGAAGTGTGCGGCGCAGCTCGGCCACAATAGAGAGACCCCCCATGCCTGAATCGAGCGCACCGATGGGGCAGAGGGCCGCAATCTCAGCGAAAGAGCTGATCTCCGGCGATTGCTCGGCAGCCTCGGGGCCAAGCGCCCGCTCCATAGAAGGGGTTAGTGGGGTGTTGTCTTCTATGCGGACTGTTTGCAAGGTAATCCCTCCTGAGGTCTACAGGCTTAGTATCAACCCAGCGCAGGGGATTGTCAAGAGTGATGCTCAGGCGCTGGTATTCGGCGGGCTTGCCGCCTGTATGGGCTTCTGGGTGCACTGCTAGGGTAGCTTCTTTGCTGGAAGGCTGGCTAATGGAGAATGCGAATACCCTCTCCCCCGACCCCTCTCCCCACGAAACGGGGAGAGGGGAGTTATATTAAGGGAAGAGTGGGGGACACCCCCAACCATGTCATGGGCTTCGCCCCTGCACCCCCTTCGCTAACGGCGGCCGACCCACGGCAAAACGAAAACCGGCCCCATGTAACCAGGGCCGGTTTTCAGCAATAGCTTATATGCTTGTTACGGGAGCAAGCGTACCCCCTGGAAGAGGCGGCTTACGTCGAAGAATGTGATGATCGCCATAAGCGCGAGTAACACCATCATGCCTGCGAAGTGCACCATGCCCTCTTTCTCAGGTGCGATGCGACGTCCGCCGCGCAGTAACTCTATGAAGATAAAGAGCAGGCGGCCTCCGTCGAGCGCAGGGAGCGGCAGCAGGTTTATCATGAAGAGCGATATGCTTAGCAGTGCCATCAAGTTTAGCAGGCCGTTGATACCCGCGTCTTGTGCTACCTCGCCGGTAAGTTGGCCGATACCTACGATGCTGGTCACGCCGGGGCCGTCGGATTTACCCGCAAACATCTGGCCTATACCCTGCGGGATGCTTGCTACAACCGACCACGTGTTTGCGAGAGAGCGGCCAAGCGCCTCCGCCGGGTTGTAGTAGATGGTGTGATAGGGACGATAGAGGCCGAACTCATATGAGCCCTGCGCGTTGCTTGTACTGTCAATCGTAACAGGGCCTATGCGCTCGCCGCCTCGCGTCACAACCACCTTGATCGGTCCCTTGCTCTCTGAGATCAGGGCTGTAGCAATAGCGGTGTTATCGACGGGCGTGCCGTTGACCTCAACCAGGATATCGCCGTTCTTGAGGCCCGCTTTATCAGCAATACCTCCGGCTCGTACCGCGTCAACCGCAGCCGGCGACAACCAGGGGGTGAGATAGACACCCAGATAAGGTGAAGCTGTGTTCGGTGTTACTGTGAGATCAACTTCCTTGCCATTGCGCACAACAGTGAAGGCAGTTGGCTTGCCCGCGTTCTGGCTGCTCAGGGCACGAATGTTCTCGTCATCCTTAACAGGGGTTCCCGCGATGCGAATCAGCTTGTCACCCGGCTGCATGCCTGCCACATAGGCCGGCTGGCCCTGCGTGATGCTTCCGATGCCGGTCAGCGGTGCGATACTGGTGTCAAGCTCCCGTGTTCCTGAGATCGCCAGGGCCGTAAAGACCACGATAGCGAGCACCAGGTTCATGAACGAGCCTGCCGCCAGCACAATAATGCGCTTCCAGGCAGGTGCTTTACCAAACGAGTGGGGATCGTCGGAGTCGCCGTTCTCGCCGGTGATACGCACAAAGCCGCCGATTGGCAGCCAGTTGAGCGAATAATCGATACCGTTGCGGCGGATGGCGAACGCCCTCGGCGGGAAGCCGATGCCGAACTCCTCGACCTTGATGCCAAGCCAGATTGCGCTGAAAAAGTGCCCCATCTCGTGGACAACGATCAATATGCCCAGGACCGGCACTACCCATAACCAGTTCAGATCCATTATGTTCTCCGGGAAACTTGGTATGTCACGTGTGAAACGTGATGCGGGAAACGTGATGCGGAATCGCAATTCCAGGCCGTCACGCAATTTGACGAATATTTCGTTATTAACAATACGTTGCTATGACACCACAAGTTCCGTATCATTTCACGGATCACGTTTCACGTTTCACGCTCCACACGCCACCATCACGCGCTTCGTCTCGCGTCGCAAATATCTGCCGCGGTGTGGCGTGCCCAATCATCTGCCGATTTGATGGCGGCGATGTCGGGGCGGGCTACGGCCACAGGTGCGTGTCTTTCAAGCACTTCTTCTATTATAACAGGTATGTCGCCGAATCGTATGTCACCAGCCAGGAAGCGCGGAACAGCGATTTCATCGGCGGCGGCCATCACCGTGGGGTATGTGCCGCCCAGGCGTCCGGCCTCAAACGCGAGGCTGAGGCAGCGAAAGCGCTCGAGATCAACTTCCTCGAAGTGCAGAGCGCCAATCTCTGCCCAATCGGCGCGCGGGTGAGCTATGTTGGGATACCTGTATGGGTGAGTGAGGGCATACTGGATAGGCACGCGCATGTCTGGGAGGCCTAGCTGTGCCTTCGCCGAACCGTCCACAAAGCGCACCATCGAGTGGATAATGCTTTCAGGGTGGACCACGACCTCTATGTCATCATAGGGCACACCGAAGAGCCAGTGCGCCTCTATAACTTCAAGACCCTTGTTCATCAGGGTAGCAGAGTCGATCGTGACCTTCGCGCCCATGCTCCAAGTGGGGTGCTTGAGGGCCTGCTGCGGTGTCGCTATGTCGGTGGCTTCGCGGCTCCATGTACGAAACGGCCCACCGGATGCCGTGAGCACCACCTTCTCGATGCTATCCCACGCACCGCTCGCGCCACGGCTCTCCTCGCGGTTGGGCGCTTCCGGCTCTCCAACCAGACATTGCCAGATGGCACTATGCTCGCTGTCTATCGGGCGAATGCGGATACCTTTGCGGCGGGCAAGGGCCGTCACCAGGTCGCCCGCCATAACGAGCGCCTCTTTATTAGCGAGAGCAACCTGTTTGCCTGCTTCGAGCGCGGCCAGTGTGGGCGCGAACCCGGCGTGCCCAGTCGTGGCAATCACCACCATATCCACATCAGGGTGTGTAGCAAGCTCTACCATCCCTGCTTCGCCTGATAGCAAGCGCGGGCCGTCCTGGGGCGCGTTGCGGGCTGCGTCCGGATCAGCAACAGCAAGTAGCAGAGGAGCCTCCGGCAGGGCGGCGGACTGCGCTATAAGGGCGTTCCGGTCGCGGCCCGCACCCATGCAGACCACGCGAAACCGTCCTTCAAGGCGGCTTATTACGTCAAGGGTCTGCGTGCCAATCGAGCCTGTCGAGCCTAGAAGGGCGATATTAGTTGTGCGCTTTGAATCGTTGGTGTGAGAATTAATCATTGTTGTAGGTTGTCGGGCTTAGCGGGCCGCGAAGAAAGAGAGGAGCCGCAGCGGTACATAGATCGCCAGCGATATAAGTATAGGCTCGTGGCTGAGTTCCACGAGCGCCCGTCCCAGGTTGATGCGTGTGGCAGCGGGGGAGGCGCTTCTCGACCCTGACGCCGCCGAGATAAGCGGCTGGGTCAGGAGGCCTATCATCAGCGCGCCGCCGATGAGCAGGCCAATCATGAGGCCGAAGATTATACGCCAGCCAAGCTGGGTGTTGTTGTTAAGCAGGGTGAAAGAGAAAACGATGACCGCCACAGACGTAGAGAGCACCAGTGCGACTATGTGGGCGAGCATGCTGTCGCGCAGCGAATCGACGCGCCGTAAGAAAAGGAGCACCGCTTCAAAGATGAGGGGCGGAAGAAGCACCGCCACGAGGAACACCACCGGGCCAACACTATTACCAAAGCTATTCACCACGAGCCACATGGCCTGCACGCCAAGAGCAGAATAAAGGGACAGGCCCATCACGAGGCCCCAATCGCGTAGTGCCCGCTGTAAATCCCGGCGGCCCAGGTGAGCCACAAGAGTGAGGGCAGCGACCGGGCCAAGAGCGTCAACCAGGCGGTCGGGCCCGGCCACCACGCTTGGTATTGTAAGAGCCAGATACGCACCGAGGGTGAGCGCCATCCAGCCCCACCGGATAGCGCGGGTTCCCTCGAAGAGATTGCTCGCGGCAATACCGACGAAAAGCGCGCCCCAGAGGATGATAGTCGCGGGGATAGGATTGAGCACGCTCCAGTCTACGACCCATGTAAAGGGGGTGCGTATAGACATGAGCAGGAGGATGCCTATTGCGAGGAGGATTTTCCAGGTGAGGTTGAGCCAGCCCGAGCGCGGCGAACCGCTCAGCCTGCCCATGCGCGCGTTCCCGGCCGAGCTACGCATAGTCGCCCTACTTCACTGAGGCGTGGTCAAGCGGTGGCATGGCTTCGGCAGAAATGTCGGACGCGGCACCCGAGCCGTTTGTGCCGCTCGCCGAAGATGTATCTTCCCTGTATTCGTGTAGCTCTTCGGGCAAGATACCGCCAAACTTGCGGTTGCGGCGGCTATACTCTGCTAGCGCCTCGTAGAAACTTTCCTTGTCGAAATCGGGCCAGGTTGTGGGCGTCGAATAGAACTCGGCATAGGCCGCCTGCCAGATAAGGAAGTTACTCAGGCGCATCTCGCCAGCCGTGCGGATAATCAGGTCAGGGTCGGGCAGGTCGCCGGTGTAGAGGTGGCGGGAGATCATCTCTTCAGTCACATCTTCGGGGTCTGTTCCCGACGCCACTATCTCGCGCACAGCACGCACAATATCATCGCGCCCGCCGTAGTTGAAGCAGACGCTGAGGACAAGGCGGTTGTTATGCTTGGTAGTTTCGAGGGCGTATGCTATGGCATTTTGCAGGGCGACGGGCACATTTTCCATGTGGCCCAGGTGGCGTATCTGCACACCTTCGCGGTCCAGTTCAGGCGTTTCCTTGTGTATGACTTCAGCGAGGATACGCATCAGCCCCTGGACTTCACCGCTTGGGCGGTTCCAGTTCTCGGTAGAGAAGGCATAGACCGTGAGATACTTTACGTTGTTCTCAACGCAGGCATGCACAATACGCCTGATATTCTCGGTTCCGGCGCGATGCCCAAACAGCCGTGGCTTGCCACGCTGCCGCGCCCAACGCCCATTACCATCCATAATGATGGCAACGTGCTGTGGGCCTGATTCGATTGGTGGGTGATTCATCATTGTGGATTATGGGTAAAAGGTAAAACGTGATGAGTGAAATGCGGGCTTTAGCGCCCGATTCCTATCATATATCAGCATGTTCTACTAATACAACGTCTTGAGTGCTTGCGTATTACGGACCACTGCTCCCCATTAGCGCTCACGTTTCACGTTCCACGCCTCACGCGTCCTGTCTAACGTCCCTAGACCTCCAGCACCTCGGCTTCTTTTGCATCACCGGTGTGCTCGGCTTCTCGCACGTACTTGTGCACGAGGTCTTCCATCTTCTCGGAGGCCCGCTTGTGGTCGTCGGTGGAGATCATCTTCTCGTTCTCCATCTCTTTGAGATCCTGGAGAGCGTCGCGCCGGATGTTGCGTATGGATATTCGGCCTTCCTCAACCTTGTGCTTCACCTGCTTGACCATTTCACGGCGGCGCTCTTCGGTGAGGGCAGGGATGGGAATACGGATGACGCGGCCATCATTGGAAGGGTTGAAGCCTTGCTCCGACTTCTGGAGCGCCTTCTCAATAATGGAAAGTGAGCTTTTATCGTACGGCTGCACGAGCAAAAGGCGCGGCTCGGGCGCGTTAATGGTGGCAAGCTGGTTCAGCGGAGTTGGTGTGCCGTAATACTCGATCGGCAAGCGGTCGATGAGAGCAGGCGTAGCGCGCCCGGTGCGAATTGTAATCAGGTCGCGTTTGAGGGCGTCGATGGCCTTCTTCATACGCTCTTCGGCATCTTTCAAAATATCTTCAGTCATAGTTCACCTCGATGTGATGTGCGGATCGCGAATTAGCCGTTGACGGACATCGTTCCTGTCCCGCTAATAAACTCCTACGTTCGTGCCGACACGCTCGCCAAGAGCTACGCGGAGGATATTACCACGCTCTTGCAAGTTGAAGACCACGAGCGGTAGGTAGTTTTCCATACAGAGGGCCATAGCTGTAGTGTCCATGACGCGGAGGCCCATCTCAATGGCCTGCTTATAGCTCAATGTATCGAACTTTACGGCATCGGGGTTCTGGGCCGGGTCGTCGCTGTAGACCCCATCCACTTTGTTCTTTGCCATCAGGATAACTTCAGCGCCAATTTCGAGGGCGCGGAGAGCCGCGGCGGTATCTGTGCTGAAATATGGGTTGCCTGTGCCCGCTGCCAGGATAACGACCCGCCCCTTTTCCATGTGGCGCATGGCGCGACGTCGTATGTATGGCTCGGCTACCTCATGCATAGCAATAGCCGACTGCACACGGGTAAAGACTTTACGCTTTTCCAGCGCATCCTGCAGGGCGAGCGCGTTGAGAACCGTGGCGAGCATGCCCATGTAGTCTGCGGTAGAGCGGTCCATACCCTGAGCCGAAGCAGCAATACCGCGCCAGATGTTGCCGCCTCCCACCACGATAGCAACCTGTACGCCCCTCTCGACGACTTCCTTTATCTGGTCGGCGATAGAGTTTACCACTTTCGGGTCAATGCCGGAGCCAACATCGCCTGCCAGGGCTTCGCCGCTTAGCTTGAGGAGAATGCGGTGGTAGTGGGGCTTTGGCTGGCCATCATCAACGGCCTGACTCGCCACAACGCCTCCTGCGGGCGCATCTTCGTCGTCACCAAAGTCGTCATCATCGCCGTCGGCGGGCATATAAGAGTCTAACATTATGCGCTATCTCCAGGGGCCAGGTTTGGTTCCCAATTGCTTTTCAGTGTAACAGGTTTAGTTATGGTTCGCAACGAATGTGGACGGTAGATGAGAGACGTGGGCGGGGCACAATTGTCTCTTTCACGCCGAGCATCTACCGTCCACACAAATAGACAGTCCTAATCTTCGCTGCTTTCAGCGTCGGCGGGAGCGGGTGTGTTGGCACCACTCATGCCCACCTCGAAGCGAACGAAGCGGCTCACCACGACGTTTTCTCCGACCTTGGCGATGGTCTCTTTGATGAGATCGCGGATGGCGCGGCGAGAGTCGCGGATATATTCCTGGCTGAGAAGAGCATCGTCGCCTTCGCCCTCGCCGCCTTCGAGCGTGCCCACAGTCTGCGGGTTCATCGAGGCGACCTGCATGGCGATTTCGCGGGCCAGCGTGCGGAACTCTTCGGTGCGAGCCACAAAGTCGGTCTCGCAGTTGACTTCCACCAGGGCACCGATGCGGCCGCCCGTGTGGATATACGACTCGATAACTCCCTGCCTGGCCTCACGCCCGGCAACCTTCATATGCTTGGTAAGTCCCTTCTGCTTGAGGGCCTGCTCGGCCTTCTCCATGCTGCCGCCCGCCTCTGTGAGGGCGCGCTTGCAGTCCATGATGCCGGCCCCTGTCTTTTCGCGCAGTTCCTTTACTGCTGCTGCTGAAATGTCCACTATTTCCTCCTCGGGTTTTGTTTTCTCTGGTTCTTCTTGTTGTTTTCGACTGCCGGCTTACTCAAGAGTGGTGGCCCACTCGTCAAGAATGCCGGGTCATAAAAAGGGGGCAAAGCTCTTCAGCCGCCCCCACATTCTTTGCGCTAATGAAGACTAGGCTTCTTCGTCATCCGGGGTGAAGCTATATTCGCCTGGCTCGATGTTGTACTCGAAGTCCTGATCGGCACGCTGGCTTTCGCGGCGCTGCTGGCCTTCCAGGGCTGCATCGGCGATCTTGGCTGTTATCACGCGAACGGCGCGGATTGCGTCGTCGTTCGACGGGATCACATAATCAACCTCGTCGGGATCGCAGTTGGTATCAACCATGGCCACCACTGTCACACCAAGCTTGATGGCTTCGGTGATAGCGATGCGCTCGCGATGGGGGTCAACGATAAAGACAGCGTCAGGGATCTGGCGCATATCCTTGATGCCGCCAAGCAGGCCATTGAGGCGGTCGATCTGCTCGTCCAGCTTGCCGGCTTCCGCCTTGGGCAGGTCACCGAACTCACCACGCGCCTTGCGGCTTTCGAGGTCTGCAAGGTATCGAAGGCGGGTCTGGATGGTCTTGAAGTTGGTGAGCATTCCGCCCATCCAGCGCTTGTTAACAAAAAGCTGGTTGGCGCGCTCGGACTCTTCCTGGATAGCTTCCTGTGCCTGCTTCTTGGTGCCGATGAACAGTATCTTGCCGCCATTGGCGACCAGGTCGCTGACATAGCTCATCGCGCCCTGAAGTCCGGTAACCGTCTGCTGAAGATCGATGATATGAATGCCGTTGCGCTCGGTGAAGATATAGGGCTTCATCTTGGGGTTCCAGCGCTTGGTCTGGTGCCCGAAGTGAACGCCCGCTTCAAGGAGAGCCTTCATGCTAATGCCGTTACCGCCGCCGGAGCCGCCATTGCTGCGCTCTGGGCGCGGCTGCTGCGGGGCCTGGGGCTGAGGTGCGGGAGCAACTGTCTGCTCTGGTGCGATTGCCTGCTCAGGTGCAGGTGTGGGAGCTACTGCCTGCTCAGGTGCAGGTGCCTGTGCGATTGCCTGCTCTGGTGCTTCTGCGGCCACAGCAGGAACTTCCTGTGGCGCTGCGGCCTGCGTCTCGATATCTGTATCCATTGTTGTCAAAAATTCCTCCAATTGTTGTTGTGCTTCCGCCGCTTTCATGCCCTGGGACACACATGGCCTGTTGGAGCCACGCGCACAACCCGTAGGTCCAGCGGCGTGTTTGATCGTGGCAAATTGCCACTTCCGACTTAGCATTGTGCCCGGAAAATCCCGGCAGAGTGCCAACACTAATTATATCACAAAGTGGGAACCTGTCACAAGGAAACGATTCAGCCGTATTCTGCGTAGAAATAAGCGATAATAAGCCTGGAAGGAAGCGGCTATGAGTTCGTTGCCTTTCTATTTCTATACGAGGAGATAACAATGATTCTTACAACAACCTCAACACTTGATGGGCTGCGGGTAGTTCGTTACCTGGGCATTGTGGAGGGCGAGGCGATCCTGGGCGCTAATGTGTTCAAGGATTTCTTTGCAGGCATACGTGACATCGTAGGCGGTCGCTCAGGGGCCTATGAGGAGGAGCTTCGCAAAGCGCGCGAGATCGCTAAGAGCGAGATGAGCAGGGTCGCCCAGCAATTAGGGGCGAACGCTATTATTGGAATTGATCTCGATTACGAAAGCATTGTGCTTGGCAACGGCGGCGGTATGCTGATGGTGACCGCTAGCGGTACCGCTGTACTGGTTGAGCAAGGCTAACAGCAACAAAGCGCACATGGGCACTTGCGACTAACCTGCAACGGCTTCCGCGAATGATCCTGCGTGGACGGTTTCGAGGTCCAGCAATCTCCGCTTCAACGGCAGGCCGCCCGCGTAGCCTGTGAGGTGTCCGTTGCTGCCGATGATGCGGTGGCACGGCACGATTATCGCAATGGGATTGGCTCCATTGGCGGCCCCGATAGCGCGAACCGCCGTGGGTCTGCCTACCAACCGGGCCATTTCGGCATATGTGCGAGTCTCGCCGTAGGGCACACTTATCAGGGCGTTCCAGTAGGCGAGTTGAAATGGTGTGCCGTGGAGATCGAGGGGAACGGTGAATTGGCGAAGGCCGCCTTCAAAATAGTGGGTTAGCTGCCATGCCAACTCGTCAACCAAACCGCAATCGCTAATGAGCAGCGCACGGGGAGCGTGCCTCCGCGCCCATGTGTGGCATACCGCCAGTGGCTCAGTGGAGGTCGTAAGGCAAGCAAGGCCGCGCTCCGTGAAGACCGCGCCAAAGATGCCTGTTGGCGTCATTATTCTCGCGATGGTGATTTTGCCCGGGATCATAGATAAGTTCCTTCGTCGGGAGAGTGAGACAACGCGCAGGTCTGCACGCCAAGGATAACACAGCAGACAACACAAAGAAACAAGCCCTCTCTTTCAAGGGGGCCTATTTCTCTCTACCTGCTAGCCTTTCGGTTAGCTTACCGGGCGAGGTGCTGGAAGGGAGCCGCCTGTCTTAGTAGTAGGCTCGACCTCTCGGTTGATGTGGAGAGCCTTTGCCAGGTAGGGCATAAGGAACTTGTCCACTCCGTAGAAGGCTACTCCAGCGCCGCCGAAGATCATTGCTACTTCCAGAACCAGCATCTGAGGGTTCGAGGACGATACCCCGGCTGCCAGGAAGGAGAAGTTCATAACCGCTCCCCAGAAAGCTGCAAACTTAGTTACGATACCAAGGACCAGGGCTACACCGACTGCCACTTCACCAATTGCCACAAGCGTGCTGAATATTGTCGCATTGGGCATAAAGACGTTGTTGACGAGATCTGTATACCAGCCCATAACTTCCGGGTGGTCACCGCTTGCTTTGCCAAGGGCACCCTTCAGGAAGCCGGAGATCGCATCTCCGCCAATCCACGTGCCCGACTCGATCTTCTCCAGACCGGCGGTGATAAATTCATAGCCGATGAAGAGTCTTGCCACGAGCCAGATGATGCCTGTGTATGCAGGGTTCTTTACAAAATGCCTGATGGTTTCCACTGTTTTCTCCCTTTCTTTGTAACGCGCGCTTCTGCGCTTTGTTGTGTAATATTTCGCCCGGCTCCACTCTTTATTGGTGAGTGGTATTTGTTTGCCTTACACCTCAATAGTACCTCTCCAGGGTTTCTACAGGGGTACAAGTGGGTGAAAGCCGGGTGAATAAAACGTTACGAAAGGTTGAAACAGCGGATATGGTAATCAGGCACGCCTTAGAATTTGGAGGGAACAATGTCTGGTCACTTACCTTCCGGCATGGGCGCATCCAGAAACAGCGGGATGATCGCCAGAAGCAAATCGGCGCGGGACACGATTGACACGTGTGTCGTGCCCGGCAGCACGGCGAGTTGTGAGTTGGGCAGTCCGGCCATGTCGCCGAAAACACCGCCCCCGAGCAATCGAAACATTTCTACTGCGTGCTCGGGACGAACGAGATCGCTATCCCCGATTATCAGCAAGGTGGGTGCCTTGATCGCTGCGACGGTCTCTGCGGGCACGTCCTTGATGCCTTGATCCATTACCGTCTTTTTGGTGAAAAAGGTAGCAAAGTGGTCCGGATCGGGCGCGATGTGCAGGTATTCATCGTGCCACGGGGATCCAAACATCATATCGGGCGTCATGTCCCCGAATCCCTCCATTAGCCCAGGGTGGACCCCGCTCAGGTTGTAGGTGACCGAGGCAAGCACGAGTTTGCGCACCACCTGGGGATGCCGGATGGCGACATGTAGTGCGACTGAGGCTCCCATGCTGTAGCCGAAGATATCGGCCTGGTCAATGCCAAGATGCTGGAGTGCCGCGGCAGTGTCATCGGCCATCTGCTCAAGGGTCAAGGGGCGGTCGATGTCTGCGGTGCGCCCATGCGCCTGCAACTCAAAGGCAATGACTTGGCGAGAGTTGGCAAGTCCTGGCAGAAGCGCTCCGAAGGACGTGCCGATTGCCGAAAAAGCGCCGTGAAGGAGAACCAGCGGCTGACCCGTCCCATGTATTTCGTAATACATGTCGAGACCGTTCACCTGAGCGTAGCCGCTCGTGAACTCTCCAGCCGTTTCCATCGATCTTTCTGTCGGGCTCTTAGTCATGATCATTCCTCCCTGATGAATATTGGCTGCTACTGCTTCTACAAGCAATGCAGCGTATCGGTGAATGGTACAGCAACAGGCTGCGAGTGTGAACAATTGGTTTCTACGGTTTAAGAGGCGAGAGTTGTTCTATCACTTCACAACTTATCGCTCCGTATCTGTTTGGGAAACCCAGATTGTAGAGGATATGCTCAGTTGTGGAAAACACTCGATATCAGGCCTGTTCTGTTGCAACTCTTTCGGCAGCAGGTGTATCCGAGCTTGCGACTTTCTTCTTGCGCACTTTGGACACGGCCTTATCGAGATTCTCAGCTACCCTGTATTCGACAATTCTGCTTATCACCTCCAGCGGCAAAGGCTGATTGATGGGGAATCGTACAGAGCCTTTTGCGTTCACATACCCGGATAATTCATCCTTGAACGCCTCGGTAACCTCTCCCGATGCCGGATAAAACCCAATATGATTCTTCCATGCCGCGAAATAGACCAGGTTTCCCTTCAGCGTAAACGCGGGCATCTGATAGCTTATCTTCTCCTCAGCCCCGGGCGCAGCTGCCTTGATAGTGGCCCGTACTGATTTGAGGAGTGCCTGTATATCTTCGGGGAAGGTGGCGATATACTCGTCAGTTGATCGGAAGCCGGCTTTCTCAGAGTCCATGGGTCTTCTCCTTGCTACTCTCTACTTATTCCGGACGGAAAGTTTCTCGTGCCCTCACGAAAAGTGGGGTGGAGAGGTCAGAGCTAGCCGCCACCCTTCAGGCATTCGATCGCCGTAAGCTATCTGATTTGCACCCAGGAAGGCGGCTAGCTCCGCTATCGAGCTTGCTATCGCGGTTGCGGTTTCACTGTCCAGAGGGGCGTCGGGTTCAGCGTAGACCGCGTTGATGTTGAGGCGCTTGGCTTTGCGGTCCATGAGAGGATCTATGCGGCCAATCAGGCGGTCGCCATACAGAATCGGCAGCACATAATAGCCGTACTTGCGCTGCTCTTTCGGCACATAAATTTCTATGCGGAAATCAAAGTTGAACAGGGCCTCTGTACGGGCGCGATCGGCAATTAGATTGTCGAAGGGCGACAGCAAGGTAGTGCGCGGCTGCCATGCTTCACCGCCACCGCTCAACGACTCAAGCAGATGCAAATCGTCCCTGTGGACATACCAGGGTCCGGCCCACTTCTTGCCCTCCGCGTCTATCTCGACACTCTGTATGATGCCCTCGGCTACGAGGTCGCGCAGGACCGAATCTAAATCCCAGTAGCGATTGCGGGTGAAATAGTTTGTGATATGACGCTGTGTGCCGATGCCCAGGCCCCGCAATGATTTGAGCGCAGAACGGCGCACGACCTCTTGCTGCGGCAGCTCTTCGCGAGGGGTCCATTCCGGAAGCACGCGCTCCGCGAGGTCCCACATCTTTTGTCCGCCCTTGCGCCCGGCCACCATGATGATGCCCTGCGTCCAGAGAAAATCGAGCATACGGCTGACGTTGCGGCCGCCCGTCCAACCTGTCGACTGCCAACCGTCCTGCGCTTTGTCCTCGATGTCTTTGGAGAGAATAGGGCCGCGCTCGCGGATTGTCGCCATGATGTGGTCGTACAGCTCCTGGTTGGCGGCCATCCATGCGCGCGTACTCACCACCCAGGGCTTATCACTTGTGCGGTAACGCTCCATTTGGTGACTGTGAATAGGATAGTCCTCGGTGAGAACGATAGAGGCAGCATGAGCCCAGTACTCGAACAGGCTGCGATCTGACCAGAGCAGCGTGTCCTGGATAGCAGGATCGTGCACACCCAGCCTGCTCCAGGGCACAAGATGGTTGGTGCGAGCTACGGCGCTAATGGGGTCCAGTTGCAGACAACCGATATCATGCACTACTTCGAGGAAGCCCTCCGGCGTGGGTGCCGGGCGAGGTCCGGCCAACCGCTGGCGAGTGATAGACAGCCGTCGTGCGACGGTCGGGGTGACTTTAATCGGTGCTTTCATAGGCACTATTATAGCACAAATATTCTGCGAATGTGCGTAATTTGCACTCTTTATGGAAGCAATCGGGAGAGATACTTCCATCGATTTTAGTCTCCACTGGAGGAGAATTACTTGCGGTAGATGGTATAGCGCGCTTGCTGCTGCTCAGGCTTTGCTATGGTGGAGAGCGCGGCAATCGTTTCGTCGGTGAGGCGGGCGAAACCGCGGTCGTGTATAACGGTCATCGCGGCCTGGCGCGCCCGGTCGAGGATGTCGGCCTGGGGAACCGGAAGGTGCATAACAGCGTACGCGTCGTTGCCGTGGTCGCCGCGCAGAGAGGCAGAGAAGAGATCGCCCCAGTCGCGGTTGCCAAGGTTGAGGCCAAGATAGATCATGTGGCCGTAGCTATCTATAAGGTAGCCTGTTGACGTGTGGCTGGGCGGGCGAGCGGCCATGAGGTTGAACTGCTCATCGGTCGCCAGCACCGTCGCGCCCGGCGGCACAGCATCGTTAACGTAGCGCCCTACAACCACGAACATAGGATCTTCGCAGTGCGGGCAGTTGCGAGTAACAAGCCCCGACCACTGGAGCAACAACAAGGGCAGGACAAGCAGGCAGAGCACCAATACAGGGATGCTGCGTACTGCGTATTGCGTATTGCGTAAGTTGTTGGTGAAGCCAAAGCGTGCGCCCTGCATCTGTGGTTCGGCCAATGCTCTGTCGTCAATACTCGGTACTCGGTACTCGGTACTCGCAACTCGGTACTGGTGACGTACTCGCCATGCCAGGCTCACGCCCGCTCCCAGCATGGCGAGCGGAGCGGCTAGCTGGATGTAATAGTGCTGGTAGAATGAGCGGCTGTAGGTGAAGAGGAGCAGGCTGAAGAAGGTCCAGAGAATGCCGATGCGCCACGGGCCGGGCGTCCGGCGGAACCACATCCAGACAGAGAGCACAGCGAAACCAAGCGCAGCCAGCAGCGGGGTCAGAGCGTTACCAAGGGTTGAGGTCAGGTCGGCTATGCGGGCCGGGGTATCGATCACGCCGTCAGCGGGGCGCAGAAGCTGGAAGAAGAGCACTTCGCGGACGAACTGCGAAGGAGCAAGCAGCAGAAATGGTCCGAGGACCACAGCCACGGAGATCAGCACGCCGAGCAGGATAGCGGCAAACTGTCTGCCAAAGAGAGGGATGGGCAAATGGTCGCTGGAATAGGGGGTTATCTTGCGGCGGTTCTCCAGGTGAATCCACACCATATCGATGACGATAGCGAGCAAGCAGGCAAGACCCGCGATCTTGGTGAGTGCACTCAGGGCTGCCACGGCCCCTGCAAACCCTAGAATGAGCAGCGGGCGTTTTGGTCCGGGTGTGTCGCCTCTGTACAATGCCGGCCGCGCCCATAGATAGAGAAGCACAGCGGCACACGAGAGCAGCACCAGCGGACCTTCCAGCATGATCTTGCGGTTGATCTCCACCACACGCCCATCAACCGCCCAGAGCAAGCCCGAAATGATGCCGCCGCCCAACCCCGCGAGGCGATACGCGATCAGGAAGATTAGAGCGAGAGTAACCAGGCTGTAGAAGACCGACAGATAGCGCGCCATCATGAAGGAGGTCGGGCTGCCCCATTCGGTGAAGTGGTAGAGCATGGCAGGCGCATATGAGATGGCCGCAATAGGAGGGTGGGCAAAGAAGTAATCGCGATAGGGTATCTCGCCCTGCAAGAAAAGCTGCGCCGCGCCCGCGTACACGCCTTCATCGTCGTATGGGAAGCGGGTGATGCCGTAGTCTTGCGGCCACAACTCGACCATGCGCGCCACACCACCCACCAGCAAGAGCAAGGCGAGCGCGCCTACAACCACCCAGCGAGAGTGAGAGGAAGTTGGTTTAGGAGCCGCAGTTTGCTCGACCGGCGCGGCATCGGCAGCATACGAGGAAATAGGGCGTGGGAAGAACGGCAAGAGAGCCGCGCCCACGAGCCATGCCGCCCAGGGAAGCCAGGGGCGCGCGTCGAAGTGCGCCTGCAATGGGGCGAGAAAGGAAAGCTGAATCGGCGCGGCAAAGGCCGACCACGAAGGCCCCAGCCAGCCGGTAAGGGCCCCAATAATCAGGGCTATGAGCCGAAGGTTGACGGCGACACCAACCGCGCCATATATAATCAGGATCGCGGAGATGTATGGGAGAAAGCGGCGGATGCTTTGCACGCCGGACCTGCTCGATTGCATAAGAAGATTGTCGCACGCCACGGGCAGGCAGTCAAGGAGGGGTGATGTGTGAAGCGTAAAACCCTGATTGCTAGTAAATATGCAGTTTGACGTAGTTGGCTAACTTTCGCTTTATGAAGGACAAAATCGCCATGAAATGAGGAGCAATTCTATCAGATTAAGCTATTTTGACCCTCATAATGCCGAGTTTTGGTACATTCTTGTGACTCAAACCGTCTTTTTCGGCTAATAAAGTCTACTAGCAATCAGGGTTTCACGCATCACACCTCACGCACCCTTACTGCGGATGGTTACGCTAGACATGCCTACTTCCACAACCAGGTCGAGGCGGTTGACTTCCGTATCGTAGTTGTCGGAGATATAGCCTGCATCCACACGCCTGTAGCACGGGTCTACGTTGATGCTGGCGAGTCCCGCTTTCGTCTGTATACGGGCTGCCACATTGGCCGGGATGTATAGCATCAGGTTCATGGCCCCGCCCGCAATGTGAGATGTTGTCTGGCCCGCCGACGCCGGGAAGGTCAGCGTGGTATCGCTCGCGCCCAGGTCGAGCTCGAGGTGGGACACGCGGAGGCTTTCCAGATCGAGATTAGCTTTGCTTGCGCCGGTCTTGACCGTGAGCCCCATGGGTACTTGCCGGTTGAGTCGAAGCTCCCAGCGCGGACCCTCGAATCGTGGAAAGTTGGGCCAGGGCGGAGAGCCGGGCGACTTCTGGTTGATGTGAAGATCAACCACGCCGTTCGCGACGCTGGTGGCGTAGGCGGGTTCGCCCCAGCCTTCGTTGAAGCGGAACAGACCCGAAGCAAGCTCGGTTGGGCTAGACGCGCCGCCGGTGAGGTTAAGCTCGCCCGCTCCAAAGTCCACGCGCACATTGGCGGAAGCCGCACCCGACAGGGGCACTGACAAGTTGCTCTGAAGCAGGCTACTGTTGCCGTCCGCACTCATGGTGCTGCCACCGGTAGCACGGAGGGCGCTCGTCTCACCGGCAGACGTACTACTTACCCCTCGCATCCCGCCCCACACCGCGATGCCCGCTATCACAAGTGCAAGCAGCGCAAAGATTAGAATGCCGCCCCAGTTGCCCGACACGCCGGAACCTGTGCCAACGAGCAGGACCGCCCCAATCACCATCACGCCAAGCCAGATGGCTGTGGAAGCCCACGGCACTCGCGGGCCGAGAACGATGTTGAGGCCAATACCCACCAGGATCAAAGGCCAGAGCCGCCAGATCTGCGACCAGACATTGCCGGCCAGAAAGCCGAAGTTGCTAAGCAAAAAAATCGAGCCAACCAGTATGAGTATGACAGGCCCCGTCATATCTTGCGGTTTACCTGTCCAATTGCGCCCGTAACCCCTATGACCCCGGTTGGTGCGTCTAGACTGGCTGCTCCAGTTCGGTTGCCGAGGCGACGAGGCAGTCCAATTGCGGGGCTGCTCGCCTCCACGTGGGCCTTCCGGCTGAATTGACGGTGGGATATAGGTGGTCTGAGCGCCACCTGCTTCGGGTAATGATGTTGGGCGCGTGGGAGCGCCGCCGTTCTGGTTATCCATGGTCGTCCTCCTACCTTGATATCTCCAGGTTGCCGACACCTACGTTCAGTCTAAGGTCGAGCTTGTTAGTTGCGTTGTTATAGCCGCTCGTTACGTATATCTTGTCGCCTTGCTTGGTGAAGCGATTGTCGATGTTCGTGTTGCCGAGACCGGTGGAGATATCGATGCGGGTCTCAAGACCATCCGGTATCTTGATGTTCAGGTTGCCCACACCCCCATCGATGCTGCCTGTTATGTGGCCTGCGTTCGCCGGGAACATAACCGTGGTGTTGCCGGTACCACTGTTGACGTCAACATTCGTTATCTTTAGCCCCGACAGATCGAGCGTGCTGTTGCCTGTGCCCAGGTCGGCGTTGAGGGTCAGAGGGATGTTGGGGTTGAGATGGATATTCCACTCGGGCGAGCGGAACGACCCGAAAATCGAGCCAAGGTTAAAGTTGGTGTCGCGCTGACGAAGAGTCAGGGTGGCTCTGTCAGCGTTGCCGCCGACTTCCTGGATGGGCGCGCCGCGGTCCTGATAGTATTCGAGCGTGCCTGTCGCCAGGCTCTCGCTGTCTGTATTGGCATTAAGCGTCAGGTTGCCTATGCCTGCGTTCACCGTTGCATCGGCAGATTTCGCGCCCGAAAGCGGCACATTGATGTTAGCACTGACGATATCACCGTTAGCCTGGAAGCCGCCATTACTGAGCACGAAGGCCACGCCCGCCCCAACCACAAGCAGCACGATCAACAGTGAGAGCCACGTGCTGCGGCGGCCAATCAGCAAATCAAGGCCGATAGCGATCAGAATAAGGGGCCACAGCCGCCATAGCTGGTTCCATATGCCCCACGGCAATATCCCGAGGTTGTTGAGCAGGAATACCACGCCGGCGCCTATCAGGATCACAGGTCCGACGATTGGAGCATTCTGGCGGCGTCGGTCGCGCACTATTGCGGGTGCGTTGTACACAGGCTGCGCGGGCGGCGTTGACCACTGGTTGGGTGGCGGGGGCGGCGCATAATTGCCAGCCGGAGCCTGCGGAGGCATATAGCCCGCCGGAGGTACTTGCTGCGTGGGCGCTCCCTGCGAGGAATACTCGCCTACGCGAGCCACTTCCCCTATGTTACTATTTATATTGGTATCATCTTTCATTCTATTCCTCCCCGGCACACGTTACGTGCCTGACGGCTGCTGTAGACCGTTGTCAGTTGTCAGTTGTCAGTTATCCTTATGGCCACTAATACTGAAGCCCATGCGGTCAGCGGTCAGCGGTCGGCGGTCTGCCGTCAGCGGTCGTCAACTGACAACTGACAACTGACAACTGACAACTGACAACCGCGGTCCTCTTATAACAAATGCAGTAACGTCGCATGGCGAGCATTACTGCATAGCTGTGTCCTCCATTAACTTGTAGAGGCTGTTTACCTGTTTTCGCGGCGCGACAGCACCAGGACGCCGAGGCCGATCAACAGAAGGGGCCACCAGAAACCCCAGTGGATCATGCGGAAGAAGCCGAAGTTAGCGAGCAAGAAGAACGCTCCAACAACGATCAAAACCATGGGGCCAGCGCCAAGTCGTGTCGGCGCGCCTGCCTGGCTGGGCACAATGTTTGTGCCGTTGCCGCCAGTAGCGTTCCCGTTCCCGTTACCACCGTTGGCGTTGCCGTTGCCTCCGTTAGCAGGGGTGCTGGAAGTGCCGGTGAAGCTGCGAACGCGTGCGCCCATGTCGTTGAGGTTTTCGTGCACGACTTCGCTCGGCTGAGTAGCAGTGCTGCCTGCTGTGGGAATAAGTAGCCACATCGCCAGGTAGGCGATCAGGAAGAACCCACCTGTGAAGAATGTCAGTACAACGAAGGCTGCCCGCACGATAGTGGGGTCAATCTTGAAATAGTTGCCGAGTCCAGCCGCCACGCCACCAAGCATGGCCTCACTGGTGCTTCTGTAAAGACGGCTTGTGCCGTTCATCTCTTCCTCCAAAAGTTGCGGGTACAAACATGTACCACATTGACGTTCCTGGTAAGCGGATCCAGGTCAGCGATACCTATCTAGCCTGGGTTAGCCCGCCGGGTTGCGGGGCACGATGACCCAAAGAACAAAGTAAAGCAATAGAGCCGGGAAGCCTGCTGTTACAAAGGCCAGCAGCACGAAAAGCAGTCGAACGATGGTCGGATCAAGGTTGAAATATTCCGCCAGGCCACCGCATACCCCGCCAAGCATAACGTCTCGGTTGCTTCTGTAAAGTCTCTTGTAATCCATCTGTGCCCTCCTTTCTTGTTTTTGTGTGTCTCGAAAATAGTTACGCAAAAGGAGGCCAAAGTGTTTCACAACTTCTAGAGGTTTCAAGCCGATAATGGAGTGACTTGTTAATGTGCGCCATTCTCTACTGCATAACTTACTACTACACAGAAAATAATACATCGGCCAATTTCCGTATTGTGCGGCCTTAACTGCCTAAACAGACCTTGTGGTGTTGCAACGCAATTAATGCGACCGGAGTAGTAGATAGGTGAGTCCCAGCGTACCTTGACAAGCAGGGCAGGTTCGGGTAGTAAATATGGTAAGACAACTTCATAATTAGTGAAAAGGCAATGACGGAGAGAGTAAGCCGGGCGGAAGCGTCCAGGGAAGGGTAGGGCCACAGACTGTAAGCCCACCTCGCGGAAAGCGGCTGAAGTTCACTCCCGAGCCGGCAGGGGAAAGGGAAATACAGTTACCGAGTATAACCCGAGTAGTTTGCCCCGGTAGCTCACCGTTAGCGAGCATGGAGCGGTTTGCTCCCTCACAAAAGGAAGCTAAACCGGAATCAGGGTGGTACCACGCGGCCGCGCCTCGTCCCTGGCGAGTGTGCGGTTTTTTGTTGCCCTGGAGCCGGCGTTCGCGGTACTATTTTACGGATTCACCGCAGAGGCGCAGAGAGCACAAAGTTACGCAGAGGTTCTTAAGGTTTAGAGAGTATTGAGCTAAGAGAATAGGCGGCACATACCAAAGGTGGTTGACCGTCCAAGGTCATAACGGACAACTGACAACGCGGTCGGCGGTCTGCCGTCGGCGGTCATACGAAGTACGCAGTACACTTGGAGGACAATAATGGCAAGTCTGGGAGAGCAGATTGAGGAGGCGCGGCGAGAGGCGCTGGGCTCTTTGGCCGAGGTGCATGATAGCGCTGGGCTGGAAGAGTGGAACAGGGAATACCTCGGCAAGAAAGGCCGGCTGACAAGCCTCTTCCGCGGTGTTGGAACGCTGGCAGCCGACGAGCGCGCCGGGGCAGGGCAGGCCATCAATGCCGCCAAAGTCGAGCTTGAAGAAGCCTACTCTAAGGCGCAAGCCAGAATCGGCTCGGTCGAGCAGGACGCCCGCTTGCAGGCCGAGGCGGTGGACATTACCATGCCCGGCAGACATTATCACGCGGGGCACTTGCATGTGATTACGCAAACCACACGCGATGTCCTGAAGGCTTTTCGCGATATGGGTTTCCAGGTGTACGAGGGGCCGGACGTCGAGCTTGATGTCTACAATTTCGAGCTATTGAACATCCCGCCCGAGCACCCTGCCCGCTCTATGCACGACACCTTCTATATCGACGATAGGCTGCTTGGAATCCGCCCACCCGGCGCGAGCATGGACGACCTCCCGCCCGTGGTGCTGAGAACACATACATCGCCGAACCAGATCAGGATGATGCGCAAAATTGAGCCGCCCATAAGGTTGATCGTGCCCGGCAAGTGCTACCGCTCGGAAGCGACCGACGCCACGCACGAAGCATATTTCAGCCAGATAGAAGGGTTGGCGGTGGACAGGCATATTACGCTAGCCGACCTGAAGGGAACGCTGGCGGCTTTTGCGCGGGCCTTGTTCGGCTCCGACCGCAAAGTGCGCTTCCGATGCGACTACTTCCCCTACGTCGAGCCAGGAGTTGACCTCTCCATCGACTGCATAGTGTGCGACGGCACAGGCTGCCGCGCCTGCAAGTACACAGGCTGGCTTGAAATCATGGGAGCCGGGATGATTCACCCGCAAGTGCTGCTGAATGGCGGTGTAGACCCCGAAGATTACAGCGGGTTCGCCTTCGGCATGGGCCCGGAGCGCATCGCCATGCTCCGCCACGGCATCGACGACATCCGGCTCTTCTACAGCAACGATCTGAACTTCTTGCAGCAGTTCTAAAGTACCGAGTACTGAGTACCGAGCATAATGACCGCACCAGGATCATAACCGTATCGGGTAGCAATTAGCCGTCGGCGGTCAGCACAACATTAGGAGGAAGCCATGCCACTTAGAGCGCCGCTCTCGTGGTTGCGAGAATATATCGATATAAACGTCCCTGTTGAGGAATTGGCCCGTAAGCTCACGCTGGCGGGGCAAGAGGTGGAGCACATCCACATCATCGGGGAGGAATGGGAGAACATCTATACCGGCCAGGTGGTGAAGCTGGAACAGCATCCCAATGCTGACAGGCTGAACCTCGCCACGGTCGAGTATGGTCCGGGAAAGAGTATCACAGTTGTAACGGGCGCGCCCAACATAGAGAACGGCCAGAAGGTCGTGCTTGGTCTAATCGGGGCGAAGTACCTCGACCAGCACGTCACGCCCGCGAAGTGGTCGCGGCTCAAGCCCGCAAAGATACGAGGCATCCAGACCGAAGGCATGGTGATGTCGGAGGCGGAGCTTGGTCTGTCGGAAGCACACGAGGGGATTATCGTGCTCGACCCAGCTACCCCTCTGGGCCTGACCGCCCGTGAGGTAATCGGTGACACGATCTTGCAGATAGACGTGACACCAAACAACGGGCGCGTGCTCAGCATGATCGGCCTGGCACGAGAGATCGCGGCCATCTTCGGTGGTGAAGTGCGCTATCCTTTCACCGAGTGGCAGCCTTCAGGCCCACCTGTGCAGGATATGCTGCAGATAGAAATAGACGATCCGGATCTCTGCCGCCGCTATTCCGGAGCGGTGATACAGGGAGTTAAAATCGGGCCGTCGCCGGACTGGATGCAGCGCAGACTCACTCTCGCCGGTATGAGGCCCGTCAGCAATATCGTGGACATCACCAACTATGTCATGCTGGAGATGGGCCAGCCGCTCCACGCCTTCAATTATCATGCAGTGGAAGGTCACAAGATCGTGGTGCGGCGCGCAAAGCCGGGCGAGCGCATGACTACCCTGGACCACGTTGAGCGCACACTTGACCCAAATATGCTCGCCATCTGCGATGTGGAGAAGCCTGTTGCCCTGGCGGGTGTGATGGGCGGGCTGGACAGCGAGATCACCGGAGACGCCGGGGATGTCCTGCTTGAGTCGGCCCACTTCGACCCCCGCAGCGTCAGGCGAACCGCGAGGCTGCTGAAACTGCCATCCGAGGCTTCGCACAGGTTCGAGCGGTTCGTAGACCCCAACCTGACTGTACCCGCCATGAAGCGCGCAGCCGAGCTAATGCGGCAGCTTGCGGGCGGCACGATAGCTGAGGGATATGTAGATACCTATCCTGCACCCCTGAGACCAGTGCGCATACATTTCTACACGTCCGAGGTTGAGCGCTTGCTGGGCATAAAGATCCCGCCTTCGCAGGTGGCCGACATTTTGAGGCGGCTTGATTTCAAGGTCGATGCACCCGACAATGCCGACGTGGTTGGGCAGGACACAACCATGCTTGTGGACGTGCCTTCATACAGAAACGACGTAACGCTACCAGCCGACCTTGTCGAAGAAGTGGCTCGTATCACCGGATACGATCTTATACCCGAAACCCTCATTAGAGGGGGTCTCCCGCCGCAGGAAGTGAACTATTCGCTGGAGATGGAAGCGAAAGTGCGCGATCTGATGGTGGCCTGCGGTATGGACGAGGTCATCTGCTATTCGGTGACCTGGAGCGAGGCGCTGGCAAAGCTGGCCGGTTATGACCACTCTCAGGCCACAGATAGCGACTCCACCGAGCCTGGCCGTCCTGCATTCCACGCCTGGGATACGTCGCGCCCACCCGTTGTGATTGTGAACCCGGTTAGCAGCAGGCAGGACACAATGCGGCCCACTTTGCTGCCGAACATGCTCGACACGCTGAGGAACAATCTCAAGGGTCAGCCGGATCGCCCTGTGCGGATATTCGAGCTTGGCAAGGTCTATCTGACCCCGACCGAAGCAGAGATCGAAGCCCGGCACGACGTGATGAGACGAGAGCGCGAGCGATACCCGCGCATGAACGCATGGGCGCCTGTGGAGCACGAGGATAAGCTGCCTGTTGAGCCGCGCAGGGTAATGGGCCTGCTGAGTGGACCGCGAGGGCCGCGCACGCGCTTCAGTCCCGACAGCGAGGCGGCGGAAGCGCAAATGGACTTCTTCGACGCGAAGGGCGTGATAGAAGAGATGCTGAAGCACCTGCACATCGCAGGAGTCGAGTGGCTGCCTGTGGATGCACCTCTATATCATCCCGGCCGCGTGGCGCTGGTGCGAGCACAGGGTGTAGACCTAGGCGTTGTAGGCGAGCTACACCCCTCGGTTACAGCCGAATGGGAGATTCCCGCCGTGCGTGTGGCCGGATGGGACTTCGACCTGGAAGCGATCATCAGCGTGCTCCCCACGCGAGTAAGGTACAAGACCATCAGCGCCTTCCAGCCCGTGCGCCAGGACATGGCGTTCGTAGTGGACGAGACCGTACCAGCAAACAAGGTAGCCGAAGCTCTCAAGAAAGCGGGCGGTGACGCTGTAATTGGCGTGAGCCTGTTCGACATCTACCGCGGCAAGCCCATCGAAGAAGGCAAGAAGAGTCTCGCCTTTGCTGTAACCCTCAACTCGCCCGACAAGCCTCTATCCGAGGAAGAGATAGCCAAAATACGCAAGAAAATAGAAAGCTACCTCGCCCGAGAAGTAGGTGCCGCGCTAAGGAGCTAGGGGAGTACTGCGTATGCAATACGCAGTACCCTCACACCTCACGCAATCGGCGGAGGGGCGAGAAAATAAGCCACACGGTTGCCAGCAGCATCCCGATGGCGGCTACGAATAGTGCAGCGCGAGCGCTGGTCGCCTGGGCCAGCGCGCCCGCAGCCAGCGCACCTACCGGGCCTGCGCCGCCCACCACGAATTGCATGGTAGCGTTGGCGCGGCCCAGCAGGTGCTGCGGCACCACCATCTGGCGCAGGCTTACCTCATTAATAAGGTAGACCTCCCAACCGATGTCGCCGAAGAATTGGGCGGCGAGCATTGCCCCTATCACCATATATATCGGGCCGGAGGCGAGCGGCACAGGCAACGCAAAGCAGCCGATCGCCAGCGATGCCGCTATCAACACCGGGCCGATACCGAAGCGTCGAGACAGCCTGCCAGCGATGCCCGCACCTACGAGCGCGCCCACTCCGCCTGCGGCCACAAGCAAGCCAACCACGCCTGCGCTCAGACCAAGCTCCTCTACCGCAAAGAAAACGTATAGCGCCGCGAAGAACCACCCGAAGAAATCGCGCATACCGGCGCTAACCGCAAGAGCACGCAAGACCGGGTCGAGCAAAATCACCCGCAACCCTTCACGTATCTCACGCCAGACATTATGCTCCTCGTGCTCATCTTCAGGGATATGTCGTGCTTCAGGCTTCCTTATCAAGCTGATGAATAGAGCCGACCAGAGAAAAGAGAGCGCGTCAAACACTATCGCGATAGGTGCTGTCAGCAACTGCACAAGCAGCCCTGCGAGAGCGGGTCCGCCTACTTCGGCCAGCGAGCCGGTCGCGCTGAGCTTACTGTTGGCCTCCATGATCTGGTCGCGGCGCACAAGCGACGGCAGATAAGAGCGGTCGGCCACGTCGAACACGAGCGTGAGGATACCCATAACCGCTGACACAGCATATAGATGCCAGATAGTCAACCAGCCTAGGAGGGCGGCAGCTGGCACGAAGGCGAGAGCGGCAGCGCGGCAAAGATCTGCCCCAACCAGGATAGGGCGCCGCTTCAGCCTGTCCACCCATACGCCCGCAAAGAGGCCAAACAGCAGCACAGGCACGGCACCCGCCGCCGCGAGATAGCCCATCTGCACCGGCGTGGCCGACATCATAAATACAGCGGCATAGGGCAAGCCCTCCCGGGTGATACGAGAGCCAAACGCCGAAACAGCCTGTGCGGCCCAGAGCTTCGAGAAGTCGCTGTTGCCGCGCAGATCGGGCGACACTTCGACTGCTGTTATTTCCGACATCTGCTTGCCTACGAGCCCGACATCAGGGCGCCAAACGCCTGAGCGGTGATAAGCCGGCGTCCATGGGGTCATCGGGCAGCTCGTTCGTTGTCTTGCGGTCTATCACATACATCACCTGTATCTTCTCCTTGTGAAGGATAACAAGCTCACGGAACCATGTCGCCGCCGTTGGAGACTTCAGGTAGACGGTCGCGTCGGTTATCGGTATAAAGTAGCCGCCCGTTTCCAGCAGATTCTCGAGATTGGCGCCATGCAGAAGGTGACAACGGCCGTAGATCACAAACGTGTCGGTGAGGACGTAACAAAGCGTGGGAACCTTCTTTATTACGAAGTCTCGTCCATGCTGTGCGTCTTGCTGCTTTGGCGCGGCGGGTTCGTCGTATTGCGGCGCCACCGAGATGAAGTGAACGTGCTGTTGGGCAACCATCAAAGGGGTCGTCAGTGCGCGTTGGTTAGGAGTCTGGCCGAGGGGAGTTATGCGTGCCTCTTGTACGACAATGTAATCCCTATCCTTGCGGTTCACCATGTCTGATACACGTCCGAACGCGGCGAAAATCACACCCTGGATCTCAAGATCAGACGTGTAAGTCTCAAGATCGTGCCGTTTCAAAGACTTCTGCGGGAACGAGGTAAAGGTGTCCATTATCAACCCTTTTTGCTAATCAGGTATAATAGCCAGTATCCTGAAACGAAAGTTGCCCGCCTGTAGAGCCGGCATGCAAAGTGTGCTTACTTTAGACGCGGCGCTATACTAGCGGGATCCCAGGATATTACGTTGCATATTACCATAACAGGTACGAAAACAGAAACGAAGGTGCTAACAGTGACATTGGAAAATCGAGGCAAAGAGCGAGAGATAGGACGCGGAAAGCAAACCGAGGCCAGCCGCGAGCGGCGCACAGGCGTTGACGCCCAGAGGCCGCCTATCCGCTTGCACAGCGACGAGAACCCCTACGGTTGCTCGCTCAACGTGCAGGATGCGCTGGCGGGCACCGATCTCTACCACTTGCCGGCCGACCCGGTCTGCACCGACCTCAGAACCGCATTAAGCGAATATACAGGTTTTTCGCCGGAGCGAATCGTGGCAGGCGCAGGCACAGCAGAGTTGACCGAGCGGATGCTCCACGCTTTCCTGGACCCCGGAGATGGACTGATTACATGCCCACCCTCGCTGCCGCAGCCCAGCCTCGGGGCGTCCCGCGCGCGGGCGACCGTGGTGCAGGTGCCGCGCAACGAGAAATATGAAATAGACCCGGATGCGGTGATTACGGCGATGAAACGGCAGACCAATATAAAGATGGTCGCGCTTTCCTCGCCCAATAACCCAACAGGCAACATCACCAACCATACTGCTATCGTCCAGCTACTTCACACTGGAGTATGGGTGCTGGTAGATGAGACATACTTTGAGTTCTGCGATAGGACGCTGGCCCCGCTGGTGACCGAGTTCGACAACCTGGTTGTGTTGAGGTCGTTCGGGCCGTGGGCAGGGCTGCACGGCCTGCCTGTCGGTTATGCGTTGACCTCGAACCGGGTGGTGGCGAGGCTGCAACGACTTTCGACCCCGGGCGGGCTGAACAGGGCCGCGCAACTAGCAGGCATGGCATCGCTGAAAGACCGAGATAGCTTGAAGCAGCGCGTTAGGAGGCTAAGGCTCGAACGCGGGCGCATGTACAGGCAGCTAAGAAAGCTCAACCTGCTCCAGCCGTATCCATCCGGGGCCAACTTCCTGCTCTGCAAGGTGACGCGCGGGCAAGCCTCAATGATACAGAGGCACTTGCAGGACGACGGCATACTGGTGAAGGCGATAGCAGACCGCTGGCTCCCCAACCATCTCCGCATCGGCGTAGGCCGTGCTGACGACACCAACGCACTAATAGCCAGCCTCAAGAAGCTGGCGTCACAGCCGTTTCTGTAGGGATCGGGGGTCAGGATTGCGTTGTCAGTTGTCATTTGACGGTCTGTGACGCATATTTACTGCGGTCAGCACAGCGCAAACCTTAAAGACCTCTGCGTAACTCTGCGCTCTCTGCGCCTCTGCGGTGAATCCGTAATATACTGACAACTGGCAACTGATCCCTGACACCTAGCAAATGACCCTCTCAGACCTGACATTACCCGCTGTAGTCGTGATAACACTTGCTTATCTGGCGGCTGCGGTTATTGCTTATGCCGGGTATAGGGCAAGGGCACTTACCATTGATGGAGCGGTGGCAGCCTGTTTGGTCGGCGGGACAGTGTTCGGGTTTGGCCAATTGGGGTGCGCTCTGCTGCTGGTGCTCTTCTTCGCCTCGTCCAGCCTGCTGTCGTTCTTCAAGACCGACGATGCACGCAAGCGACGGGCAGCCGAAACCTTTGAGAAGGGCGGCAAACGAGATGCGGCGCAGGTGCTCGCCAACGGCGGGGTGGCGGCGCTCGCGGCGCTACTTCTTGTCCTGTCGAATGGTAGCGCCGCGGCAGTCTACCTGGGCGCGTTCGTCGGCGCGCTGGCTGCAGCCACAGCCGATACATGGGCCACGGAGATTGGCGTCCTCAGCCGGAACGCGCCGCGCCTGATCACCACAGGCAGAATTGTTCCGGCAGGCACATCCGGTGGTGTGACATGGCTCGGCAGCGCCGCAGCAATGCTAGGCGCAGGGGTTATAGGCATAGGGGCCGCGCTACTGGCAGGTATCTCCATTCTCCCCATCTCACATCCCGGCGTCTTTTCACTTGTAGCGGCAGGGCTGATAGGCGGCACAGCCGGTATGCTGGGCGACAGCCTCCTGGGCGCGACCGTGCAGGCAAGCTACTGGTGCCCACAATGCAACAAGCCCACCGAAAGCCGCATCCACACATGTGGCACCCCTACAGAACTGCGCCACGGCCTACCCTGGCTCAACAACGATCTGGTGAACGTAGCTGGAACGCTAATCGGCGCACTAGTAGCTGCCCTCATTTTCGCCCTGACTCTCCCCTAGCAACCACCAAAACCACCCCACCACATCTCCCTCATTTCTCATTTCTCATTTCGTATGCTTCACGTTTCACGCCCTCACGTTTCACGCTTCCCCGCCTCCGTTGTGTATAATACAATCGCAATCCCAAAGCGGTGGCCCAATCTGTGCAATCATGAGGGCTAATTAATCCGTAGGAGCAAATCATGGACAGTGGAAACACACCAAACAGCGGCGCTTATGACAGATCCGATGAAGAGGTTTCCTGGGACGCCGAGTTCGCGGACATGGACCAGACACCAGCGTCGAGCTCTATTTCTTCCACCCTGGGCGATCTAGTTCGGCTGGCCGTACAGGTGCCCGCGGCACTGATACAGATGCCCATGTCGCTGTTGCCGGGAGATACGGCAAAGCACGCACGAGCAGCGGCACGAGAGGGTTTCCTGGCGGTGCGGTCGCTTCTGGGGGCGATAGGCGACGGTATTGAGAATGCCCTGACTGAACCTGCTGAGAGAAAAGGTACAGTAGCAGGACCGGAAGGCACATGGGGCAACGCACGCTACAGCGGCACAACCCCCACACCGCCCGGCAAGGCCCGCCGTATCGAAGTGAGCGACGAGGTTAGCGAGCGAAGCGGCGGCGAAGGCCAGCGCCGCATCACCATAGACGACCTGGGCGACACCGGCGACGTAGACGAAACAGAAGGCCAGGGACGCGGCCTGCGTGCTGATATAGATTATTGATTGGGACGCGTGAGGCGTGAAACGTGAAAGGTAAAGCGTAAAGAAGCCCCTTTGCCAACACAATGGCAAAGGGGCTTCTTTACGCTGCGAACGCAGTTATGAGTTCTACGGAGGCTTGCTACCTTTTAGGTCCTTACGCTTTACCTTTCACGTTTCACGCCTCACGCATCACACCCGGCCATTGGGCGGCGGGATTGGGAAGACCTTGCCGGGGTTGAGCAGATTGTCTGGATCAAGCGCCCACTTTACTCGCTGCATCATCTCTATGGTCGCAGCGTCGAGACTTTCGGAGAGGAAGCCGCGTTTCAGGCTGCCGATGCCGTGCTCGCCGGAGAGCGTGCCGCCGAGCGCCACCGCGCCTTCCAATATCTCGCGGGCGGCATGCTGAACGCGCTCCATCTCCTCCGGGTCTTTGAGGTCGCAAAGGATGTTGGGGTGAAGATTGCCGTCGCCGATGTGCCCGAATAGCGGGATTGCAAGCCGGTTCCGCAGCGCGATTTCGGTAACCTTGCGCACCATAGCCGGTATCTGGGCGCGGGGCACAGAAATGTCTTCGCCCAGTTTATTGGGCTTCAGGCGCGATATGGCCGGAGATACCGCCCGCCGAGCGGCCCAGAGCGCTTCGCTCTCCTTCAGCGTGGCGGCCTGGTGTACGGCCACAGCCCCACCCTCCCGGCTGAGCGCGGCAATCTGCGTTAGCTCTTCCTGCACCACGCGAAGATCGTTGCCGTCCTGATCTATCAGCAATATGGTCTCGGCGTCAAGCGGAAGGCCGAACGGCTTATATGCCATTACCGAGCGAATGCAAGCGTTATCCATCATTTCGAGGGCAAGGGGCGTGATGCCCGCCAGCAAGATTCTATTGACCGTTTCGGCGGCATCGTCCAGGCTGTTGAAGATCGCCATAACGGTGCCCCGGTGATGCGGCTTTGGAATAAGGCGCAGCGTCACCTCTGTCACAACGCCAAGGGTGCCTTCCGAGCCTATGAATAGTTGCGTGAGGTTGTAGCCGGTCTGCATCTTTATCATCTTGCCGCCGGTGCGGATAATGCGGCCGTCAGCCAGCACAACCTGAAGACCGAGCACGTAGTCACGGGTCGTGCCGTATTTCAGGCAGCGTGGCCCGCCCGCTGTAGTTGCGACGTTGCCCCCTATGGTGCACTGGCGCAGTGACTGGGGATCAGGCGGATAAAAGAGGCCCACCTTCTCAACCTCGGCCTGAAGCTGCGCCGTGACAATGCCGGGCTGCACAACGGCCACCATATTGAGCGTATCAAGCTCAATAATGCGGTTCATCATCGTAGTGCAGATGACCACCCCTCCCTCAACAGGAACAGCGCCGCCCGCAAGCCCGGTCCCCCCTCCTCGAGGCACAACAGGCACACCCAGCGCCGCCGCCACCTTGACCGCTGCAGCCACATGCTCGGCCGTGAGCGGTGTAACGACAGCGTCGGGGCGGTGGTTGGCCCACGTACCGTCATAGCCGAAAACAGCAAGGTCTTCCGGCGTACTAAGAACGCGCTCCGGCGGCAAAGCAGCGCGCAGAGCACCCAGGAGATTGGCATTCTGCCTAATGTTAGGCTGTGAGGCTTGTGTGATCAAAGAGGTATCCCCTTCAAATGGTCTTGCTCAATTCTACTACACAAGCGAAATGTGCGTGCGGTCGAGAAATGAGAAATGATTGTTGAACCACCAATAACAAAGACCCCTTAGCCATTGTGCTGGTAAAGGGGCCTTACGTTTTACGCTTTACGTTTTACTTCTCATTTCTCGTCCCTTACGCCTCCACCTCCGTGGGCGGTGGCATAATCAGCAGACCCTCCATGGCGTGGAACTCGTACATACGCATAAGAGCGCGAGTGCTGTTGTCCATGTGATGATAGAGGGCTTCGGTGAGACCCTTGCGGATCTCGGTGGGGAAGAGCTTGGCGAACTTATTGTTCTCGATGGCCACGAACAGCTTATAGAGGTCGAGAAGGGCCGTCGGGTCGATGGAGAGATCCTGGTCGGTCAAGCGTACCTTACCGATGTGCATACGCACCTTGAGCTTGTTTTCGCGGGCGAAGCGGTTAAGCTCGTATTCGAACTCCATGGCCTTTCGCGAATAGCCGTACATTACCAGCTTGATATAGATAGCCTCGACCGTGTACTTGAATAGCTCCATAACGGTAGCCTTGTCGGGCGGCACGGGCTGGATCAGGCCCAGCTTTGTGAGACCGTGGAGCAGCTTTGCAGTATCGAACTGGGTCCGCTGGCGCTTTCGAGCGATAGTGGCAACGTCGCTCACGCCGTCCACGAGCACAAGCACATCGCGGGCCTCGTCAGAGAGCGGGCCTGTGACAGGGCGCGGCAGGCGGCGGAACGCCATGAGCACGGACGGGATCACGGGCGAGATACGTATCCACTCATCAACGCGCCGGGTTCCTTCGATAATGAGCTTCTCGGCACTCACCGACACAGGAATACCATCGGTCTTGACCAGCAAATCGCCCTGGAACGTAAAGCGGCAATTTCGCCAGAGGAAGAGAGTATAGATGGTTGTTTCCATCATCTGCTCTTCACACCACTGCAGCTCTTCCGGTGTGGCAAGCTTGTATTTGAGGAGAAGCGCGGCAGGGTCGGGCGTGTTGCGAGCGGCGTGCGATGTTGAGTAATCCGGCGGCACAAATACCTCCAGATCATCAAAATCGTTCAGGTATGGATCGGTGGCCGTGGAAGGCGGCAGGGCTGCCGGGGAAAGCTGGCGCGACTTTCTCCCATTACCATTGGCGGCAGTAGGTGCGGCGACAGCCACAGGCGCGGGATCCGAGTCCGGCTCAACATGCTCCGGATCCTGCACGCCAAGCGTGCGCTTCCAGTTGGGGCCAAGAGTGTTGACCAGTTGCTTCTGGTTGAGCCTGCCCGCTTGCAACAGCAATTCAACCGCTGTTGGCAGACGGGTTGCCGCGGCGAGATAGGTGATGCGCCCATGCTCATAACAAATAGTACGGGTATTCCACCCCTGAATCAGAGTGAGAGTACCCGTCTTCTGCGTAAATGAGAGGGTTTGCAGCAGGTCGGATAGATTGAAGCAACCAATCCTACCCTGTAAGTCAAAATCGTCTTTTTCGTTAGTATCCATAGTAAAAACCGGAGAGGATCCACGAGGACTGGGCGCCAGACCATTTGAATTGATAGACGCTAACGCATTACCTGGAGGCAAAGGCTTCCTGCCTCCATCTTAGCATGGTTGCACGTTCGGTTGGAACGGGAAAATGGTACTACAGTGCTGTAGCCATTAGGCAACAAAAGGTCAGAAAACATAGGACCCCGCTATGTTCGCTTGCGCTAACTACAGCGCATCGTATATCATTAAGGCATGGGCAAACATGAGACACTGGCAGGATTGATTAGAGAATTACGACAGGTCATGGGCTGGACCCAGCAGGATCTTGCCGAGCAAAGCGGGCTGAGCAGATCGTATGTCTCGCGCCTGGAGATGGGGGATATTGCCCTTCCATCGAGCGAGAGGCTGCGAGCCTTATCCTCAGCATTGGGGGCTGCACCCGATGATCTGTTGCAAGCGGCAGGGTACATTGATGCCCCATCTAATGGAACCGACCTCCCCGAAATAAAGGCATATCTCAAGCGCCGCTACGGCATAAACAACCAGCAGCTTCTCCGCGCCATCGAAGCCATAGTCCTTGAACTGCGGCATGAGGACGAGAAAATGACCAACACTGATATATAGAAGGCAATAGGGCACTCGAACGGGGCGCACTTGCGTCCTTTTTTATTGTTGCGGTTTGTTTTACGCTATAATACAACCATGAACAGCGATGAGAGACGCGCTGCTCCGCCTCTACTGGGTGCTGAGTGGCGCGATTTTGTGCGGTGGCCGCTTTATGCAGCACTCGCATTCTCTCTGCTTGCAGCCGTTCTGGCATATCAATGGTCGCCGGGAGCCTCCGTTTCGGTAAACGTTGGCGAGCAAGGCGACAGCGCCTACCTGCAAAGCTTCTATGCCCAGGAGCGCAATACCGACCCCGCGAACCCATATGATTACAGGTGGACGCGCGACGTCTCGGTGTTCAGGTTGCCCGGTGTCGGCAGGAACGTCCCTCTCGAAATCACACTCTACATGGCAGGCAGGCCTCAAGGCGCGCCGCCCGCTGACCTCACAATAATCGCGGACGGTACAAACGTAACCACAGTGCAGCCCAGCGGCTATCCACCCCAACCTGTTACCGTCGCTATCCCGGCGAGCGCAAACTGCGATGACGACCTGATTATCACGCTGACAAGCACGCCCTTTTCGCCTCCCGGTGAGCGGCGGCAGCTTGGCGTGGTTGTGGATAAGATTGAGGTGAGGCAGGCTGGCGGCGGCTTTGTGCTGCCACCTCTCTACCCGCTCGCCTGGCTGATACTCAGCCTGCTTCTTGCATATATGACCATGCGCCACCTTAATATAGGGCGCAACGCCACTATGCTTGCGGTCATGATGCTTGGCGCGGGCGCAGCAATGGTGCTGGCCCGCGAGCGTTACGACCTGACCCTCTTTGTTGAAGAGGTAGGCATCGTGATGATCTGTGCCTATATTCTCGCCCTCGTAATGCCGCCATTTGCGGTCTGGGTGCTTAGGAAGCTGCGGGTGGGCATCAGCGCGAGCGACCTGCGCTGGTTGATGCTGATATATCTGCTGGCTTTTGGCGTGAAGGCCGGCGGCATGATGCACCCCAAGTTCGTTGACCTCGATCATGTATTCCGCGTCCACCAGGTGCAAGAGCTTGTGAACAATCCGACCGGTTTCTGGGACAAATACCAGCGCGTCACCACAGCCGACGAAACAGGCACGATCCACAGCGAACAGCAACATTCGATGCTTGGGCAGTGGAACCTTGTCGTGCCCTTCCCCTACTCGCCTATTGGCTATTTTGTGCTGGCCCCGCTCGGCTGGATCTGGCCCAACGGGCACGAATACGAGCTGGTTACCGCCAGTGATACGATGCTTGCGGCACTGTCGGGCACAATCGTGTTTGCCCTGTTCGCGCTGGCACGGCGTGGGCTGGGAAGCGGGCGAGCCGGGGTTATCGCCGGGGCAATTGTTAGCTTCGCGCCCATCACATACCTCCACTTTTCGGATGGTGCCTATCCTTACATCTGGGCGGGCTGGATTTCGGTGGTCTATGTGATGGCTGCGGTCTGCCTTGCTGACCGTGCTAATAAGCCGGGGCCGTTCATCCTGCTGTCTGTGCTATCCGCGCTCACCATACTTTCGCATACCGCTATCGCCTTCTTCGCGGTGGCTTTCGTGGCAGCCGTTATTGCGATTGTGTGGGTGATGAGGTGGAAGAGGTGGCACATTGATATGGGTGCGCCCCTGCGGTTCATGCCGCTGCTGCTTTCGTTCATTGCGGGTGGTGTGCTCTCGCTGGTCTACTACGGGGGCTACATCGTGCCTGTGCTGACCATATCGCTGCCTGCGCTAACGCAGCGCGGCTCCAGCAGCAGTGGGGTCGGGCTTGACGAGCAATTTCTGGGCTGGAAGCTGCTCTACGGGTTCTGGCCCCAGATAGCGGCCCACTTCGCGGTGTGGCCCGCGCTGATGGCGGTGGCAGGGCTGCTGCTCGCGGGTATGGCGGCTATCAGGAGAACAGAGCGCGTCAGCATAGACAACTCTACACACATCTTGCGCGTGGTGACGTTTGTCTTCCTCGCGGCCTGGACCGTCACCTTCCTCGCCTTCAGCGCAATCGACCTCAGAGTGAACCTTCTGCAGCGCCACATGCTATTCGGCCTCCCCTTAATCGCGCTTCTGGCTGGGTATGCCCTCGCAAAGCTGGACTGGCAGGCGGGCCGCTCAGCGTTACTAAAGCCCGCACCCATATTGACCGCCCTGCTGATAGCGTACCTCTTCCTCGACGGCCTCAACCTCTGGGCTGACCGCGTTCTCCGTTACGTACTACCACCCGGATCGGGTTAGTTCGAGCGTACCGAGTTGTCCGTTTGTCAGTTGTCAGTTGACGACCGCCGACGGCAGACCGTCGACAGCAGGCTGGCATAGAGTCTCTTCCTTTAGCACAATGCAATCCACAAAAACCTCTGTGCGCTCTGCGGTGAGTTCCGTAAGACCCACTGACCGGCAGCGGTCGGCGGTCTGCCGTCGTAACTAACCTCTGACCCCGACCCCAGACACCTAACTACCCTGCCTCCCCAACGGATTAGGACTATAGTAACGCCGCAAACCTTACCGCTTTGGGACCATTGTGCTATAGGAAACCACAGCCCGCCACCGTACAATAAGGGGGATAAGAATAAGAGTTAAGTCGCTGTCATGCTCCTCCTGGTTCGAGGTCTCGAAAGAGACCTCTTTTCTTTTTAACGGCCTCCCCCGTTCAGCGTGTCCAGGAACAGCTCCTCGAAACGCACCTGCTCAGCCGATACTGCTACTCGCATCTGCTTGCCTTGCGCGGAGGGTGCTGTGCGCCCAATCTCGCTACCGTTCTGCCTAACCTGCAACTTCATCGTGCGGAAAGTACCCAGGCTGTTGTCAGTGAGCAGGGCGGCAGCAAACGTGTCCCACATAGCATATTCCTGCAGCACCAGAGCGCGGTTTGAGTCGTAAAGGGCGTAAACGAAGGCTGCTTCAGGTGTAACATGACTTCCTGCCATTTTATCCAGCAGTGCCGCAGTAACCGGCACATGGTTGGTCGCATCGAGCGGCACCAGTGTAATGGGCAGACCTGCATCGAAGACAACACCCGCTGATGCAGGGTCGGCGTAGATGTTCCACTCAGCATACGATTTGTCCTGTCCCGCAACTAATACATTCCCCGCCACATCAACGGCCCCGCCCATCATATACACGGCATCCAGCTCCGTTGCCAGTGATGGGTCGCTCTGTAGCGCGCCGGCCACATTGGTCAGCGGCCCCAACGCGAGGAGGGTTAGCTTTCCGGGGTTCCGGGCGGCGATAGAGAGCAATAGATCGGGTGCGGACAGACGTGTGCTGTTCCCGGCGACTTCCGGCAATGCAAGCCCGTATGCCGCGTCTGCACTACGCCGCCAATCGTCGGGGAAGCTATGGCCACCGCCAAGGGCGGTCTCCGAGCCACAGGCAACCGGCACCTGCGGGTATCCCGACAATGCCAGCAGACCTCGAGCGTTGCGCACGCCTGCAGCGCAGTGGACCTCACCCGTCCCCACCACAGTGATTGCCTCTACCCGAACGTCGTCCCGCCGCAGGAGATAAAGGATCGCGACCATGTCGTCTAAAGCCATATCTGTGTCGATCACGACCGGGTGTGCTCCTGCTGAGGGCATGCGTGTGGCTGATGGTGTGCTAGGGACGTAGTTGCCGGTTGGTGATTGAGTAGTCGGCGTGGGGCCACTGGCCTGCGCTGATATATAGGTTGCGGTCGCGAGTACAGTCGCCAGCGCAGCCAGAACCGGCACCAGCACCCACCGAGCATGGCCTCCGCGTACCGGCCCTGCTGCCGTGGAGGGAGCGTCCGGTGTGTCAGACGATCCCTTCTCTTTGAGCAGTAGTGTAGAGCTTGCAGCCGCCCACCCGGCAAGCGCCAGGCACGCAAGAGCTAGAGTGATCGCGCTCGTTACGACCCACGTTCCGTCGGGCAGATTATCGCCAATCGCTATAAGCATCACTATCATAAGCGCGGAAGAGAGGCCGCCCGTGGCGAGCGGCACTCCTGCCCAGGCAGGTAGGACACCGCTCACCAGCGCGCCTATTCCGTACAAAGCCATGCCCACAGAGGTAACCAGTACGCTAACCAGAAACACGTACCAGGCCCACTCAGATGAGCCGAAAGCAGACGTAGAACTCAGCAGAGCTCCCGCACTGATGCCCAGAACTCCGAGGAGAGTGAGCGCCAGCCCTGCGTAGCCGAGCCAGCCCATGCGGCCCTTGCCCTTTGCCAGAAGCCCTGCCACGCTCAGCACGATGCCGAGCACAGCCACAATGTAGAGTGCAATTGCGGGCAGATTGTTGAACAGGCCAAGGGTGTTACCCAGTAAGGCTGTTATCCCCATGGCGCTGCCCGCCAGGCCCGCCACGCCGAAGATACGCCTAAGTGTTGTAGACATGTGATACCTCTTTGCTGCTAATGATTCTTACTGCTTGCTGCGTACAAGCGAGCTAACACGCTTGCCTGCAACGAGCAGCGTTAGGCCTGAAACCAGGGCAACCCACGGAAGGAAGTCGGTCTGGCCGTCACCCGCGCCCGTTCTCGGCATACCGGCTGTTGGAATTGCGTATGTCGCAACCTCGCCGCAGGCCACGCGAGCTCCGCTATTACCTGCCGGGTCGGTCATCAGGTCGTCCGGTCCGGCGTGGATCACTACCGCGCTGCCGTCGGCGTCCAGAACAGAGTTAGTGCCGCCGTCTACAGTGAGATTGGTCAGAACGGTCTCATAAGTGGAGTTGCCCGCTGCATCTATGATGATGTTAGGCATATCGCCCGCATGGTGGCCTTCAGGGCTGTTCAGGCCGTGCTTCTTTGCGTCGGGATTGAAGTGCCCGCCCGCCGTGGTGAAGCTTGGAGCCTCACACTTGCCGACCGCGTGTACATGTATGCCGTGATCGCCCGGCGCGGTCTCGATGAAGCCCTGCACATTCACCTGTAGCTTTAGCCCCTGTGGCACTGGCGAAAAGATGGCGGTGCCCACCGGCTGCCCCTGTGCATTCCTCAGTTCAGCTTTCGCCCCCTGAATAGTGGTGGTGTCTGCCTGCGCGGGGCTGGCGGCGAACGCGACCCCGGCAATCATTACGGGAAGCAAGAGTGCGGCGGCTATACGGTTTGTGCTTGTCATTTGTTTACTCTCCTCTATGGTGGTTGTGTTATTGCCCGCCTGCTCTCGGCGGACATGGAATCGTCATTTCTACCTGAGCAACCCAAGCATATCTGCTGGCTGCATAATAGAAATGTGCTGGTAGATAGATTTCAAGACCGCCGGAAGGTACATCTTGTGCAACCCGATAGGCTCATACAGTGGCCCGAATAGCCGAAAGTGATATTACTTCCGGCTACACCCCATGCAGAGAATGTATCTTCCGGCACATTGAGAAGGGCATATGCTTGTGCTATGCTTCTATAGATGAGGTCGATTCTGTTACAGGAGAATAAAGAAGAACGCGCGCCGGCGGTCGAGGGCTGGCGGCTTCTGTTGGCTCCACGCCCGTTTACCTTTGTCCCCACGTTCGTCTACCTGGCAGGGTTCGTCTATGTCCTTCAGGGCGATTGCGCTGAGTGCGGTACGCCATGGAAAGGCGCTATCGTCATTGGCGGATTGCTCGCGCTGCTGGCGCTCGACCGGCTGGACTACCTGCTGTATGGCGAAACGCCTCCATTCCGTGTGGGCCTTACACTGCTCGCCCTCAGAGTAATAATCGGCGTAGCGGTAGCATCGCTGGCGGGCTGGTGGTACGAGAACAGCTTCGGCATGTTCCTATTAGTGCTGATTCCCTATATAGCGGCGCTATACGCGGGCACGAAAGTCAGTATGCTGACAGGTGCGGCCATCTGGATCCTCTTCGCTATAATCCAGATCCTTGCCTCCTTTCAGGGGCTGAGCCGGGTCACTGTGTATAAGGGAAGCGAAACCACCGGCTACTACGTTATCGGCCCCGCGGTGGTGAGCGCCTATATCAGCAGCATCACCCTGTTTGCAATTGTGCTGGTCTTTGTACTGACCGCCGCCAGGATAGCCTCGCTGGAGAAGGCGCATACTGCCCGAAGCAAGCGGCTGCTGGTCGAGCTGGAAACTTCGTATGCGCGGTTGCGCTCACATTCCGAACGAGCCATCGCCGACACCGAAGAGCGCAATCAAGCAGCGCGTGACATCCACGACCGGCTGGGCCATTACCTCACAGCCGTGAGCGTGCAGATCAGCAACGCCATAGCCTACCGTGACATTGATAAAGCAGCGGCGGGTCAGGCTATAAACTCAGCTAAACGGGCCATTACCCAGGCTTTGCAGGACGTCAGGCGGTCGGTCGCCGCGCTGCGGGTTACAGGCAGCAGAGAGGATCTAGACACTGCGGGCACGGTATCGGACCAATATGATCTTGAAGTGCCCGAAGCAAAGGGAGTCAAGGGTTGGGTCCGTTGGCTCAATCCACGGCCATTTGATTTAGTATCAACCACATTCTACGCAGGCATATTCATAATGGACATTGTCCAGTCCGAGCAAGCTCTGGCTGGGCCGGGGCATATATTCGCGGCGGCTACCCTCTTTGTTACACTCGCCCTCATTGACAGGCTCGATTTCGCACTCTTCGGGGAGCGCCCGCCAATGGGCGTTGGGCTGGTTTTGCTTGCGGTTCGCATAGGTATTATCTGCCTGCTTTTCTTTGGGCTGGGGATATGGACTGCCTTGCTGCTGGTCGTGCTGATCCCCTATTTCTGCCTCGTCTACTTTGGCGATAGGGCAGCATATATAGCCGGTGTGCTGACATTCTTGCTCAGCCTATTTGCCATTGGCTTGCCCGGAGTGCTTGTAGACAGCCGCCCTCTGCAGCTTGACGTCATAAGAGAGGCTGTGGGCACAATACTTATCGTCTCGTTCATGCTCGCGGTGGCCGTAGCGACCTCGCGCACTGTGGGTAAGGAGAGCGCGGCACGAAAGCAGGCCGAGCGACTATTCTCCGAGCTACAGGAAACCCATGGCAAGCTGGCAACGCTCTCGCAGCAAGCCATCGCCGCCATTGAGGAGCGCAATGGCATGGCCCGCGACATCCACGACGGCATGGGCCACTACCTGACCGCCATGAGCGTGCAGTTGGAAAAGGCGCTGGCTTTCCGCGAAATCGACGGGACAGCAGCCGACCAGGCGCTCGATGAGTCAAAACGGCTGGCAGGCGAGGCGCTGCTGGAGGTTCGCAACACCATAGGCGCGCTCGATGAGAAGCAGGAAACCATATCGCTGGCGCGCTCGCTTGCGGAACTGGCCCGGCACATGGAGCACAGCGATCTCACGATAAACGTATATGTCGAGGGCAAGGAAGATGGATACAGTGGGCAAGCACATTCAGCTCTATACAGGGCCGCGCAGGAAGGGCTAACCAACATACGCAAGCATGCCCACGCCCGCAGCGCCAGCATCAGGTTGGTGCTTGGTGCCGAGCAAGCCGCCCTTGATATACAGGACGACGGGCGCGGTATGCAGGCAGACAAGAGATCGCCGAAAGGCTATGGTCTGCAAAGCATGAAGGAGCGGCTGGAACTGGCGGGCGGGAGCCTCGAAATCGACAACGCGCCCGGCGGAGGTGTGCACCTCAGCGCCCTTGTACCCAGGCTCTCGCTGATGCAAAGCGATTCTCGCGCACACTTGCCGGAGCAAACACCGACTTCCCAGGCTGATACAATCGAGCATCAGCCGCACACGGCAGGAAGGTAAGGTGCGTAGTAGTGCAGAGTTGGAGTAGAGGGGTGCAGGGGCGTTCCCTGCTCTGCGCGTAGTGCGAACGTGGCCCAAGGGGGTGCAGGGGCGAAGCCCATGACGGGGGATGAGCGAAGCGGGGGCGGGTTGGGCGTGAGGGGTATCTCACTGGCTTTTTACTGCTGACTTACACGAACATGCCCTTGAAAGCGCATGTGGGAGGGGTTGCCGTGGGCCTTCCGATACCGAGTGGTTAGATCGCCCGACCTCAAGATGTGAACACTTGCCAGGGTGCGGCTCTTGAACATGAAACAGAGAGGTAAAGATGGCGGCAATGGCTGAAAAAGAAGGCTCGAATATCAGAGTGCTGGTAGCAGACGACCAGAGGCTTATGCGCGATGGCATCGCCTCGCTGCTCGGCATACAGGAAGGCATAGAAGTGGTTGGCACGGCCTCCAACGGCCAGGAGGCGCTTGAACAGGCGCTGGCCCTGCGACCTGACGTTCTGCTCATGGACATCCGTATGCCCGTGATGGACGGTGTAGAAGCTACAAGGCATGTAAGGCAGCAGTTACCCGCCAGCCAGGTGTTAATGCTGACCACCTTCAACGACGAGGAATATATCGTGGATGCGCTGCGTGCAGGGGCATGCGGCTATCTCCTCAAAGATATACCCGCCCACGACCTCGCCAGCGCGATACAAGCCGCTCACAAGGGCATCTTTCAGCTTGACCCCACAGTAGCGAGCAAGATGCTGGCATCAATGTCAGGCACGGATAACCCGACCACGCCTGCACGTGAAACCGAACGCGAGCAAGCCCCAACCGCTGCCGGTCTCAGCGCGAGAGAAGTAGAAGTGCTGCGCCTGATCGCCCAGGGAGCCACCAACCGCGAAATCGCCGAGCACCTGGTAATCAGCGAAGGCACAGTCAAGAACCACATCTCTAACATTCTAGGTCGCCTGGGTCTGCGCGACCGCACACAGGCCGCAATCTTCGCCCGCGAGAACGGCCTTCTCTAACATACTGACGCGACGAAGGCACAAACAGGAGGGGCAGTCCCACAATAATGAGACTACCCCTCCTGTTGTCGGAACCGGGCACTTCGCTAAATCAGGCATCACCCATCATCAGGCCCTCGATGGTGTGCCCCTGGTGAATTGGCTCTAGCTCATCGACAAGCCTGCAGGTAAGATGCTGGCGCAACTCCTCAGGCAGCGTCGCCCAGAAACCCCGAGTGATCTGCAGGTCGTGCCTCTCCGCATTACGCGCATCCGGGGCGTCCACTCCAAGCACCAGCGCCGGGCGCGGCTTGTCCGACGTGTTGGGCGTGCCTCGATGAATTGTGAGAGCCGAACGTGCAGAGATGTCGCCCATCTTGGGCATCTTCTGCTGTACGCGCTCCTCGTACCGCTGGTAGAAGCTCTTGGGCGGGAACATGGCGTGCTCGAACTCCGGCGACTCGTCCCACTGTGTGCCCGGAGCGATCTCGAACGGCCCCATATTCTCGTAGACATCAACTGTAGTGAGATTGAACGCCAGCGAGTTTAGCCTTCGTCCGATCACAGTTTCCGGGGGAGCCGGGAAGTCTCGGTGCCAGGGCTGATAAGCAGAACCGGGGTTAGGCACATCAAAGCCTATCTCTACAATCTTGTAGTCGGAACCAAGAATAGCCTCCGACACGGCCACCACCCAGGGGTGGGTAGCAAGGTCTACAAAGCCGCTCATATCCTCCGGGTGTATTTCAACATAGTGGCGCTTCGAACCACGCCCTACAGCACCACCTGGCCGCTTGAGGGCTTCCTCATAAAGTCGCTCCACTTCATCATTCAGCGTCTGCACCCAGTTGCGCTCAAATGCGCCCTTAAGGCCGATTATGCCGTCACCATATAGGCCGCCCATTATTGTTGCGATGTCGTACTGCTCTGTCTTAGGCTGAAGGTTGACACTCATAATATCCTCCTGGTAATTGGCCGTCCGTTCTACCAATAACATGATGACCTGCAGCTTTTGGGGCCACCCTTTTACATGTTAGTGAGTTGAATGATACCACAATTATCGCCAGTTTCGGCATGACTATTACCGTGCTAACAAACTAATGTCAGTGACACCATGCCTGGTTCTACAGTTAACGGGCGGGCACCTGGGTGGCATATATGTTGCTAGCTGACTGACTCTTGGTTTGGCTCGTCCCGGTACGCCGCAACGCGAGCGATAGGGAATCTGCCACAGTATGGACTGCACACCTACTGCGGAAAATTCGGCTTGATAGGAGTTTGGTCGTGAACAAGCCAACGCATACCTGTGTCGAACAGCACCTTGAAATAACTACGCAGCCGCTCTCTCACCACAGCCGCACCATCGTGGTAGCGCGTTTGTCTGCCGCATTAGCTCTACTGATGCTGCTACTACTGGCCTGGAGCATCACGGGCAGCAGCTCACAGGCATCGCCTGAAGCCGCCAATATTGGATACGAAGACTATTCATTTGCACCTGGACCCTCCTCGCCTACCGCCGAGAAGCCTCAGAGCAAGCTGTGGTTCAACGACGGTATCTGGTGGGGCAGCCTTTTCAATGGCAGCACTGGTAGGTTCGAGATATACAAGCTGAGCTCGGCTACCCAGACATGGTATTCCACGGGCACACCTATTGACGCGAGAGATGGCTCGCACGCTGATGTTCTATGGGACAGCGCATCAGGGCACCTCTATGTTGCCACCGGCGTCGTCGATGGGACTGACCCCGATCTCGGCGTAAAGATATTGCGGTACAGCTACAATACCACCACCAACCTGTACACGCTTGACAACGGCTTTCCCGTGACAGTAGCTACAGCGGGCGTGGTGGCGGTAGTTCTGGACAAAGACAGTACAGGCAAGCTCTGGATCACCTATACAAAGCTGAACGGCTCATCATCTCGCGATGTGTGGGTTGCCCACAGCACGACCGGCGATAGCACATGGGGCGCGCCTTTTATGCCCCCGCTTGCCAACCATACCGACGTTGGCCCTGACGCAATATCTGCCCTCGTCTCATTCGATGGGAAGATTGGCCTCATGTGGGAGCACGGGCCGTACAGCGCCCTCTACTTTGCCATTCATATGGATGGCGCGCCCGACAATCAGTGGATCGGACCGGTAACTGTAATCAGGAAGCCGGACAACCATATCAACCTCAAGTCTCTACAGGCCGACGAGGAAGGCAGGGTCTACGCCGCGGTTAAGAGCGATTTCAACCAGGGGCCGAACCCCAACCTAAACGATCCATTGGTCTGGCTATTTGTGCTCGACCGGACCACAGGCTCCTTCCAGACCTATGTCGTGTGCAAAGTCAGAGACGAGGTCACCCGCCCCCAGGTGGTAATAAATATCGGCACTCGCCGAGTATACGTGTTATACACCACTGCCATAGACGGCAGGCATATCTATGACCCTACCGCCCATGTCGCTATCTATTACAAGCAGGCGTCGCTCGACTCGATCAGCTTCCCCGATGGGCAAGGCACACCCTTCATCGAGAGCATCACAAGCACAAAGCTCAACAACGTTACGACCACCAAGCAGACCCTGCCTGCCGCTGCGGGGGTACTGGCGCTGGCCGCCGACGGCACAACCAAGCTCTACTTCCATAATGCGATAGGTTACGGCGCGGCCACTCCCATACCAAGCCCTTCCACAACCGCCGCGTCTCCCACGCCGACCCACAGCACGCCCCAGCCGACAGCGACCCCCGGCGCATGTTTACTACAATTCCAGGATGTGCCTTCCGGCAGCACCTTCTACCCCTACGTACGCTGCCTTGCCTGCCAGGGCATCATCAACGGCTATCCCTGCGGCGGTCCAGGCGAGCCTTGCGGCGCAACAGGTGACCCTTACTTCAGGCCGGGCAACTTTGTGACCCGAGGCCAGCTTGCCAAGATCATCGCTCAATCTGCCGCCTTCACAGAGCCTGTAAGCGGGCAAACCTTCCAGGATGTACCGATAGGATCGTCGTTCTACACTTACACAGAGCGCCTGGCGTCACGCGGCGTGATGTCCGGCTACCCATGCGGAACGGATCCCGGGGAAGCCTGCATAGCGCCTGAGAACAGGCCATACTTCCGACCCAATAACCCCGCAAGCAGAGGCCAGCTCACCAAGATCGTGAGCAACGCGGCGGGCTTCTCGGACCCTGCACCGTCTAGCCACACCTTCGCGGACGTGCCGGTAGGTTCTACCTTCCACATCTTCGTGGAGCGGCTACTCGTCAACAGGCCGGGGGTGATGAGCGGCTACCCCTGTGGCGGTCCCTCAGAGCCGTGCGACAGCCAGAGCAGGCCGTACTTCCGGCCCGGCAGCCCGCTGACGCGCGGGCAGACGTCGAAAATCGTCTCGAGCACCTTCTTCCCTAACTGCTCTCCCTGAGTGCCTGTTTACGCCGGCTGCGAGAAGCGACACTACCCGAACAGGAGCAACTTCTTGACCTCGCGCACTACACAAGACAAAACGGTCATCAAAACGAGCAGGCCGCGTGTCTACATACCGCGATGGCTGGCGGCTTTACTGGCCCCTGTGGCAATACTGATAGCCGTCTCCGGTTTCACAGCAGGTCCAGCGCAGGCCGGAGGAAGCTCTGCATTCTCGGTCACCAATGCCGCGCAATTACTGAGCAATCCATTGTCCTTGCAGGCTGGCTCTCCCGATGCTGACCCGGTGCTGGTGGGCGCGGGAGACATAGCAACCTGCTCGGGCACAGGAGATGAGCGCACAGCGGCCCTGCTCGATAACATAGCCGGAACTGTATTCACGCTTGGAGACAACGCCTACGACAACGGCACAGCAACAGAGTTCGCTAACTGCTACAATCCTTCGTGGGGGAGGCATAAAGCAAGGACGTACCCGGCGGCAGGCAACCACGAATACTTCACAACTAATGCCGCACCCTACTACAGCTATTTCGGCGCGGCCGCCGGCGATCCCGCCAAAGGCTACTACAGCTACGAAGTGGGCACCGGGGCAGGCACATGGCACATCATTGTGCTGAACAGCAATTGCACCTTCGTGCCGTGTGCGGCCGGGTCAGCGCAGGAGCAGTGGCTGCGGCATGAATTGGCCGCTAACATGAGCAAGAATGTGCTGGCATACTGGCATCACCCGCGCTTTAGCTCAGGTGCCCTCCACGGCAATGATACTAGCGTGCAACCCTTCTGGCAGGCGTTGTATGAGTATGGGGCTGATCTTGTGCTGGTTGGCCACGCGCATGGATACGAGCGATTCGCGCCTCAGAATAACAACGGAGCTTTGGACACAACTTACGGCATACGCGAGTTTGTGGTAGGTACAGGCGGCAAGAGCCACCAGGGCTTCGCTACCCCCGTGGCCAACAGTGAAGTGCGCGCTGATACCTACTTTGGTGTACTGAAGGTGACTCTGCACCCAAACAGCTATGATTGGCAGTTTGTTCCGGAGGCAGGCGGCACATTCAACGATCACGGCACAGCCCTTACCCACGGCATCCCGAACGTGGGCGGCACTCCCCTACCAACAGCCACCGCAGGAACCGTCACCCCCACACCTACGGCCTGCGCACTCACCTTCTCAGACGTGCCTGTCGGCAGCACTTTCTACCCCTTCGTCCGTTGCCTCGCCTGCCAGGGCATCCTGGGCGGCTACGCTGACGGCACCTTCCACCCCAATAACAACATTACACGCGGCCAGCTTGCCAAAATAGTAAGCAACTCAGCAGGTTACACCGATCCGGCAGGCGCGCAGACCTTCCAGGACGTGCCGCCGGGCAGCACATTCTACGACTTTGTACAGCGTCTGGCCTCCCGTGGTTACATGAACGGCTATCCCTGCGGCGGTCCCGGCGAGCCTTGCGGCACAGGTAACCTGCTTTATTTCCGGCCCAATGCCAACGCCACGCGTGGGCAGATCTCCAAGATTGTCGCCAATGCTGCGGGTTACACCGAGCCGGCGGGCGCGCAAAGCTTCGAGGACGTGCCGCCGGGATCCACCTTCTATGACTTCGTACAGCGTCTAGCCTCCCGCGACATCATGAACGGCTATCCATGCGGCGGCCCGAGCGAGCCTTGCACCGCGCCCGCTAACCTACCCTACTTCCGCCCCGGCTCCAGCGCCACGAGGGGCCAAACAGCAAAGATTGTGTCCAACACCTTCTTCCCCGGCTGTAACCCTGCCGCAAAGCAATAAGGCCGGGCAACATAAGGTGCTACAGGGAAACAGCCACATAAACACCAAAGCCCCGTACGGGCGACAGACATAGAGCTAGCATTACAGTTCTTATTGTGTCGCCCACTTGCTGGGCTTTGGCCCGCTTGTCTACGGGGGTTTGCCTACCGAAATCGGTCTGTGTCCAATAAACTACCGTCAGATCAGCGCGCAGTCAAAGAGATAATTGCCGTCCGGCAAGTGGCGATCGAGCCATGCTAAGCCATCTTCCGCAATATCACCCCAGAGGCTCAACATTGCACCTTCATGGCTGTAAAGGCGTGACAGCGCGGGCCACGAGCGCGGGAGCAAATCTGCCCGCACAGGGAACGCAACGGAGCCGCAATCCCGGCACAATGCAAGCATTTCCGACACCTGTGCTTCCGTGTAAACCTCCTGTGTATCGCTCGTAGTTGTCCAGCCAACCGACAAGATCCCGGCCTCATACTGCTCCTTACATGCCGAAATAAAGCTACCCGGTTCGAAAAGAGCAGGCCTACCGCCCGGGCCGTTCAGGATATCTGCGTTCAGAATTACAGGGCACGTTAGTCGAGCGCGGCTTAGTGAATCAAGCGTGGGATATACAGCCGATGGCTCTTTCATATCCACCTTCAAGCCAACCCGCTCATCGCGCAGAATATCGAGCACTTCCAGAAGCAGCATATCTGAAGCATCGCCAGGAGAATGGGCCAGCATTATATCGCCCGCACCGGTCGTGAGCACATCGCACTCTACCATCATGGCATCACGTGAGAGGGCTGCCAGAAGGCGCTCTCTACTGTTTACCGCGTGCGCCCACGAGATATCGCAAAGCCGCCGCACACCATAACGGGCGCGGCACCAATCTAAAAGCGTATCTACTCCCTGGTGTCTCATACTCTCCAGAATAGCACATGGGCCGATTTTCGCCTGTATCTCTAGAATCGGAAGCGTTCCAGCAGTCTGGTGATTATCCAGATTACCAACGGTATAAGGAGAGCAGTTACAACTGCACGTATTGCGGCTGGGTCCCACGGTGAGGCATCTGCTATTGTATGATAAGCAAGAACGGCGTTAGTTGTCGGTCGATGGTGTGTGACTGTCTGGCAGAAGCTCGAAGTATATCTGTGGTTCTCCATGGCCTCACGGACACGAAGACTACTAATGTTCGGGTGGAAGGAGAGAAATATGGACGCACTGATAGTTGAGTGGAGAAAGATGTCGTTGGGTGGAAAGGTGGCAAGATCAGTTTCGTGGGTACTGTATGGTGTGCTCGCGGTCGTAGCTTTGCGAGATTTGGGAGGGAGGGGGCCGGAGAAGATCCGGGGCAAGAAGTGGATGTGGATGGCGGCTATGGCACCGGTGGCGAGTGTGTATGGGTTCGCTTTGCCTGTGGCGGAGTTGATGTATTTCCTGATAGGGCGTAAG
>JBDTQH010000026.1:0-76477 GCA_039932335.1 Chloroflexota bacterium | reverse complement strand
CCATGTCGCTGCACGGCTCGTGTCGCCGCGTGGTGGGCGTGGCACGCAGGTCGGAGGTGGCACAGCAAGCCCTCGATATGGGCATTGTAGACGCTGCCTCAACAGACCTGCGTGCCGTGGCCGAGGCCGATATAGTGGTGCTCGCCACGCCTGTCAGGCACATTCTCGCCACCATACCCGAACTTGCGGCGGTGATGCGCCCCGGCGCGCTGCTGCTCGACCTCGGCAGCACAAAGTCTCAGGTAGTGGCGGCCATGAACGCTTTGCCCGTCGCGCTGGCGGCTGTCGGCGGACACCCAATGTGCGGCAAAGAAACGGGCGGCCTGGAGAGCGCGGATGCTAATCTCTATAGAGGCGCGACGTTCGTGCTGATGCCAACCGAGCGCACCACTGATGCAGCCATGCTCCTTGCTCATGAGATGGTGGAGGCGATTGGTGCTGTGCCGCTGGTAATGGACGCCGAGAGGCACGACCGGGCCGTGGCGAGCGTGAGCCACCTGCCTTATCTGCTGGCGGCTTCGCTGATGCACGTTGGGATCGAGGCGGAAGCAACCGATGTGGCCACCGGAAGATTGGCAGCCAGCGGTTTCCGCGATACCACCCGACTCGCAGCCAGCAGCCTCGATATGATGCTGGACACGCTCCTTACCAACCGCGAACCCCTGTTAGCGGCGCTCGATATATTCGAGGAGAAGATCGCTCAAGTCAGGGGTTTGCTGGACGATCCGGTTGGGTTGAAGGCATGGATGGCGGAAGCACAATGCAGGAGAAGGGAGATGTTCAGGTGAGTGTTCTTGCAACCGCCTCGCACAGGCTTACTCTACAGGGAGCACGCTCCGGCCTGCATGGTGAAGCAACCGTGCCCGGCGATAAATCGGTTTCGCACAGGGCAGCCATACTGGGCGGGATCGCCAACGGCACCACGCGCATCCGCAACTTCTTGCCAGCCACCGACTGCCATGCTACCCTCGAAGTGATGCGCGGCCTCGGCATACAGGTCGACTACACCCCTGACGAGGTGCTTGTGCATGGGCGCGGCTTGCGCGGCCTCAGCGAATCCCTCCGACCGCTTGATTGCGGCGGTTCGGGCACAACAATGCGCTTGATAGCGGGCTTGCTGGCGGGACAACCCTTCTACAGTGTGCTTGCCGCCAACGCGCAGCTAAGCAAGCGTCCCATGGACCGCGTTGCCGTACCGCTTCGCCTCATGGGGGCGAACATAATGGGCCGCAGCAACGGGCGATACGCTCCACTTTCAATCGTGGGCGGTTCATTGCATGGCATACAGTATAAAATGCCCGTGGCGAGCGCACAGGTGAAGTCAGCTATTCTGCTGGCGGGCCTCTTTGCTGAAGGCCCCACCGAGGTCGTAGAGCCTGCACCCAGCCGCGACCACACGGAACTAATGCTGCGGGCTATGGGTGCCCAGGTAAGCACAGACGGCAACGTCGTGAGCATAGTGCCTACCTCCACGCTTGACTCGCTGGATGTGCGGGTGCCCGGCGATATATCGTCAGCCGCGTTCCTGATGGCCGCTGCTGCTATCGTACCCGGCTCTCGAGTGGTAATACCGGGCGTAGGGCTGAACGCGGGGCGCGTGGGCATCCTCAATGTGTTACTCAGGATGGGTGCGCCGCTGCGCCTGCACAATGAACGCCTGGACAACGGTGAGCCTGTAGCGGATATAGAGATAGAGTACGGCCAATTGCGCGGCACGTTCATTAGCCCGGAGGAAGTGCCCGGCTTGATAGACGAGCTGCCCATTCTGGCGGTGATAGCCACCCAGGTCGAAGGCGTAACCGAGGTACGAGGGGCAGCCGAATTGCGCGTCAAGGAGACCGATCGCATAGCTACCACCGTGACCGAGTTGCGGCGGATGGGCGCGAAGATCGAGGCGCTGCCCGATGGGTTCATCGTGGAAGGGCCGGTGCGCTTGCACGGCGCGGACGTGAGCAGTCATGGCGATCACAGGCTGGCGATGTCGCTGGCCGTGGCCGCTCTTGCTGCCGACGGGGAGACAACAGTGGATGACACTGCATGTATAGACGATAGCTTTCCCGGCTTCGAGCAAGCCCTGGAAGCAATAGGTGTCACCCTATGACACGGCTAACGGGCTTAATTGGATATCCCGTCGGGCACAGCCTGTCGCCAGCGATGCATAACGCAGCCTTTTCAGAGCTGAGCCTTGATTACAGCTATACGCTGCTGCCGACGCCCCCTGACGAGTTAGATGCGCGGGTTCGCGATTGCATAAAGCAGGATTTTGCGGGCTGGAACATTACGGTCCCACACAAGCAAGCCATGCTCCTATATCTCGACGAAATGAGCGACGAGGTAAAGGCCACAGGGGCTTGCAACACTTTGCGAACGGACGGCGGGAGACTGGCCGGGTTTAACACGGACATCGCCGGATTCCTGCGCGGGTTGGCCGAAGCAGGCGGGATTGCAGACGGCTCAAACGCAGTGGTGCTTGGCGCGGGTGGCTCCGCGCGGGCAGTTGCCTGGGCATTAGCAGGTGCAGGTCACAATGTCACAGTCATGTCGCGTAGAGCAGAACAGGCGAACGAGGTGGCTGCTCTGCTTTCAGGTGGGGACGGTGCAATAACGAGCGCGGCCTTCGATACGGCCACGATGCGCAGGCAATTACAAGATGCAAGCCTGCTCGTAAATTGTACACCCGCCGGGATGTCGCCCAATACAGACAGCACTCCACTGCCAGAGGACGTGCAACTGCACCCCGGCCTGCTCGTATACGACCTTGTATATAAGCCGCGACCAACCCGTCTGCTCACGGAGGCACGGGCCGCAGGCTGCCGAACACAGGATGGACTTGCCATGCTGGTGGGCCAGGGAGCCGAGGCGTTCAAGCTATGGACGGGCATGGAGCCGAGCATTGAGACGATGCGGCGGGCCTGTGAGGCGGGGACGTGAGGCGTGAGGCGTGAAACGTGAAACGTAAGAAATGAGAAATGAGAAGTGAAGAAGAACGCAGAACATAGAGGGTGAGAATCCTGGTTGTTAAACCTAAGAAGCGGTAGTTTAGAGAGCGAGAATTGTTATGACACATAGATTTTTGACCGGTGGGGAGTCGCATGGGCCGTGCGTTATGGTGATTGTGGAAGGGTATCCTGCGGGGCTGCCTCTGCCGGTGGACGAGATAAACCGCGACCTGGCGCGGCGGCAGGGCGGCTACGGGCGCAGCGGCAGGCAGCGTATTGAGCATGATGAAGTGCAGTTCCTGGGCGGCGTGGAGGATGGCGTTACGACGGGCGGGCCTCTTGTGATGCAGGTTACCAACCGCGACTACGCTAACTTCATCAAGAAAGAGCACCCACGCCTCACCTCGCCGCGCCCCGGCCACGCCGACTTAGCGGGTGCCATCAAATACAGGCTGGACGACATGCGCACTGTGCTGGAAAGGTCGAGCGCGCGCGAGACCGCAGCGCGGGTGGCGGCGGGGGCTGTGGCGCGGCAGCTGCTGTCACACTTCGGCATTAAAGTGGGCAGCGTTATCACCGAAATAGGCGGAGCAGTGGCACAGGGGATAGACTTCTTGTCGCCGGAGACGATGGAAGAGGCAACGGAAGCCTCTCCTGTTCGCTGCCCGGACAGCGACGCCACCGAGGCTATGAAAGCACGTATAGACAACGCGCGGCGCACAGGCGACACGCTTGGAGGCGTGTTCGTTGTGTGGGCTACGGGCCTGCCGGTCGGGTTGGGGAGCTACGTGCACTGGGACAGGAGGCTCGACGGGCAACTGGCGCAGGCGGTGATGAGCATACAGGCTATCAAAGGCGTTGAAATAGGCGAGGCATTTGAGAACGCTCGCATGAAAGGGCGCGACGTCCACGACCAGATTTACGTGGGTGAAAACGGCAGCAGCCTTGAGCGCCGCAGCAACAGGGCGGGCGGCCTCGAAGGTGGCGTGACCAACGGGGAGCCGCTGCTCGTGCGGGCGGCGATGAAGCCTATCTCTACCACCATCAACCCTTTGCAGACAGTGGACGTGACGACGGGCGAAGCGACCACCACGCAGTACCAGCGCTCGGACTTTTGCGCTGTGCCTGCGGCGGGTGTGGTGGGCGAGGCGATGGTCGCCTGGGTGCTTGCCAATGCCCTGCACGAGAAGCTTGGCGGTGACAGCCTGAGCGAGATGCAAGAGCACGCTGCTTCCTTGCGTGCCGCGGTTATCGCGTAATGGCAGCTCATATGGAGAGTGCTATGAAACCCAACCTGGTGCTTGTAGGGTTCATGGGCACGGGCAAGAGCACAGTCGGGCAGATCATCGCCCAACGGCTCGGCCTGCCCTTCATCGACACCGATACACTCATCGAGGCGGAGTCGGGCCTGAGAGTGCGCGATATATTTCTGATACATGGCGAAGCGCACTTCCGCGCCCTCGAAAGTGAGGCCTGCCGGAAGCTGTCGGCTCAGGGCGGGCGCGTGATAGCTCCGGGCGGCGGGGCTATTCTTCACAAGCCGAACCGGGAGGCTCTGGAGCGAAGCGGAGTGATGGTATTGCTGACATGTGAGTCTGCCGCCCTGTTCGACCGGTTGGAAGAGTCCGCACAGCGCGGAGAGCGCCCTCTGCTTGAAGGCGATTTCAGGCAGCGTGCCGGGGAGTTGCTAGCGGCGCGCAGCCATGTGTACGATAGTGTCGCGCTGAAGATTGATACCACGCGGCTCACGCCCGACGAGGTAGCCGAGCAGGTACTTGCTCTATATGAAGCACACGAAGGAGCACGCATGGAGGCGGCAGCACAATGATTTCTGTTGAGAAGCCCGCGGAAATAAGGGTGCGCACGCCCGAAGGCGCATACACAATCTTCCCCGGCAACGGGTTGCTGGCGCAGATTGGCGATCTTGCGCGAAGGGCCGGTCTTGGCCGCAAGGTGGTGGTGGCGTCCGACAGCATTGTAGCTCCGCTGTACCACGAGCTTGTTCGCGAATCACTTGCCGCGAACGGCTTTGACGCTCACCTTGTGACTATGCCCGCCGGGGAAGAGCATAAGGCGTGGCGCTCGGTCGATCTCTTCATCGATGGTTTTCTCGATGCCGGGCTTGATCGCGGCGGCTGGGTGCTTGCGCTGGGAGGCGGAGTTGTGGGCGACACGGCAGGGTTCGCTGCCTCTATCTATATGCGCGGTGTTACGCTGGTGCAGGTTCCCACTACTCTGTTAGCTATGGCTGATTCCAGCATCGGCGGCAAGGTGGGTGTCGATCACACTCGCGGCAAGAACCTGCTCGGTGCGTTCAAGCAGCCCCGCATGGTAGTGGCCGACCTCGATGTGCTCACCACTCTGCCGCCGGAACAAATCGCGTGCGGCATGGCAGAAATCATCAAGGCGGGTGTCATTGCGGCTCCGGCGCTCTTTTCACTCATCGAAAGCTCGGAACCGGCACAGCTTAGCCTTCTTGACGCGCTCCTAAGGGCCATCATGGTAAAGCGCGAAATTGTACAGCGCGACCCACATGAGGCGGGAGAGCGTGCCCTGCTCAACCTGGGCCACACCTTTGCCCACGCTTTCGAGCGGTGTACGGGCTATACACGGCTGCATGGTTTCGCGGTAGCTCAGGGCATGGTGGTTGCCGCGAAATTGGCAGCCAGGCTTGGCATTTGCGAGCCTGAGATGGAGCCGCGCATTTCGGCCGTGCTCTCAAAGTGGAGCTTACCTGTGCGCTGGGGCGCTCCTGATTTGCTCGATAGCGAAGCGGTGGGCCGAGTATGGCAGGCGATGCTGGTTGACAAGAAGCGTCGTGACGGCGAGTTGCCCCTGGTGCTGCCTGAAGCGATAGGTCGTGTGAGGCTTGTGCCGGGCACAGCCGAAGATGCTGTGAAGAATGTACTTGAGGAGCTTCAATGATGCAAGACAACGGCGAGAAAACGCCTCTGCTGGTGCTTCACGGCCCAAACCTCAATCTGTTAGGCCGCAGAGAGCCGGGTATATATGGCAGCGCCACGCTGGGCGAGATAAACGACGATCTGCGTAAGCTGGCTGTTGAGCTGGGTGTGGAGCTACGTATCGTGCAATCGAACAACGAAGGCGCACTGATCGATGAGATACAGGCAGCAGCGGACGGAGTGCGCGGCATCCTCATCAACGCTGCTGCCTACACACACACCAGCTACGCCATACGTGACGCTATAGCGGGCGTTGGTTTGCCCACGGTAGAAGTACACCTGTCGAACGTGTACGCCCGCGAAGAGTTCCGTCATCATTCTGTGCTGGCAGCAGTCTGCCGGGGCCAGGTAACAGGATTCGGCAAGATGAGCTATTTGCTTGGTCTTCGTGCCCTTGTTGAGTTGGTCAAACAGTAGGGCGCTGAAGACAAGCGCGTTGCAGCATAGTTCTTTGTGAAACAGAATAGCATATCAAGCACGTACATGTGGTATGATAACGCGCAGAATAGTAGTGCCGCCAATTAGCTGCCTATAATATGGAGGGATATGGCTATGGGCCGAACATTCTCAAATAGCTGGAACCTGATAAAGGCCAGCTACAACGTGTTGCGCAGCGACCGCGAACTGCTGCTGTTCCCGCTTATTTCGATGATTGGCGTGCTATTAGTCACGGCTGTGTTCAGCGTGCCGTTTCTCCTGACGGGCCTGTTTACCAGCGTGACAAGCGGTGAGGCAACAGGAGGCCAGACCGCAATCGGCGTTGTGCTGCTCTTCCTCTTCTACCTGGTGATGTACACCATCATCATCTTCTCGAATGTAGCCCTGGTGGGTGCGGCCATGATGCGCCTGCGTGGGGAAGACCCGTCGGTATCAGACGGCTTCCGTATCGCCACGAGCCATCTCCCTCAGATCTTCGGGTATGCGGCTATATCGGCCACGCTGGGCGTAGTGCTCAACGTGCTCAGGGGCGAGGATAACCTCATTGGCCGGATTGTGGCCGGACTAATCAACTTCGCGTGGAACCTGGTCACCTTCCTTGTTGTGCCGGTACTCGTCATGGAGAACATTGGCCCCATAGACGCCATCAAGCGTTCCGGCGGTCTGCTCAAGAAGACCTGGGGCGAACAGCTTGTGTCAACAGGCGGCATGGGTCTGGTGTTCGGGCTGATCACGCTTGGGGTAATACTTGTCGTTTGCGTGCCGTTGATTGTGTTGGCAGCGGCTACGTCGTCGGTACTCCTCATCCTGGTAGCAGTTCCCGTAACAATTGTGCTGGTGAGCTTGATCGGCCTTTTCAGCTCCGCTCTGAATGGCGTCTTCCAGGCAGCCCTCTACAACTACGCGACAACAGGCAACAGCGGCCAGTATTTCGACCAGAACCTGCTAGCCGGTGCATTTAGAAACAAGAAGAGGTAGAGAAAGCCGGTTACAGAGAAAGGGGGCGAGTGCGTTGTTCACTCGCCCCCTTTCCTTTTGGGCTATAAAGCTCAACCTTTGTCGCGCTTCAACAGTATGCTCAAGACCTCGTTTCTTACCACCTTATACCATTTGGATTGCGTATCGATTACCTCGAAGTGACCCGCGCCGCGCAGCGGGACTAGCTTCGGCTGGTCGCCGGTTTCGCGGGCGTGGTCCGCGTATATCTTGCTGAGTTCCTGAGGTACGTCGGGGTCTTCCGTGCCGTGTATTAGCACCTGCGGCACGCCAATGGGCAGCAATTCGACGGGCGATGCATCTGCGTAATGTTGCGGCGTTTCGCCGGGATCGCCGCCCATCAGGTCACGCACGACGTGATCGCTCAGTCCCATCTCTAGGGCGGTGCGCAGATCCAGCACTCCCGCCAGCGGTATAGTGGCGACAAGGGGCAAAGGCGAAGGCATATATAGCTCGCTATCTTCAGGGATGCGGTGGCGCGATGCCACCCATGCCGCCAGGTGTCCCCCGGCTGAGTGCCCCAGTACAGCCACGCGGTCAAGATCAAGGTTATACTCGACAGCGAGTTCGCGCAGGTGGTCGGTTGCCGCGCCAACATCGAGCATCGTGTTGGGCCATCCTCCGCCTTCGTCACCGATGCGGCGGTATTCTACGCTCCAGGTGGCGATGCCATGGGCAGTCATGTCTGCGCTCAGGTGGCCGATATGATCGAGCGTGTACTTGGCACGCCAGAAGCCTCCGTGGATTACGATAAGCACAGGATGCGGGCCGTCGCTGCGGGGCAGGCGCAGGTCACCGAAATTAAGCGGGTCAGGGCCGTATGGTATGCGGACATCAGCGGGCGGCGGGCTTGTAGAGAAGACGCGCGTCGCCATGGCATTAAGCCTGGCTGTTTCAATTATGCGCTTGAAGCCCGAGAAAGGCGATTTCGCCACATGTGCTCCTGTCGGGCAGTACCGAGTACCGAGTACCGAGTACCGAGTTGTCAGTAGTCGCGGTCGGCGGTCTGCCGTCGGCGGTCGTCAACTGACAACGGACAACTGACAACGGACAACTACCACGCAACATTATCCCTTACCAGAGGCATCGTCATACAGCGGGGGCCGCCCCTGGCTCTGGAGAGTTCCAGGCCGCTGATCTTGATCGCGTACTTGCGCTCAGGGTGCGCCCTTATTTCGTCTACAAGGGGTTGGTTCACGATCCATTCGCGAGTGCTGCCTGCCTTCACCTGCCACCGGACGACATCGCCTTCAGGGATGACGCGGTATCCTGCGGCGGTGAGTGCGTTATAGGTTTGCTCATTACGCTCGTAGCCGAGTATCAGGCCGGGGCGCAGCGTGAAGGCGTTCGCACCATCGGTCCACTGTTCGCGCTCCTGGTAGAGCCTGCTGTTGCCTCCGCAGAAGATCGGATTGAGCGGTCTGCCAAGCTCATCTTCCAGGCAGGCCACCAGCGATTTGCGCATGGGCTTGAGCCTGGTTGTGCCGTCCGGCTGGATGCTGATGCGCACGATGCCCACCTGCTCGCCGCCACCAGGCATAATCAGCGGCGGGTAGCAAAGAAGATCGTCCTGTGAGAGCATTGTGAAGATGGTATCAAGGTGCATCGTGGAACGCTGGCGGGGCATAATCACGGCGTAGATTGTCTTGACCGCGCTGCCTTGCGCGGCAAACCCCTTTGCCAACTCGTCCACAGCCTCAGAGCTTGTGCGCTCCGATACGCCGACCAGCACTAAATCGGGGCGTATGACAAGCACATCACCGCCCTCGATAGTCGCCAGCGCATCAGTCGGGCGGGGATTTGCTATTGTCTCCGGCGATAACTTGTCGAACCAGAGTGGCGGTCGCTCACCGTTGCCGCCGCCTACTCTGGGGTGCGTGGTGTAGACGTAGCGCATAAGTAGGGCTTCGCGTCTACGTGCCGGAAAGGTCATATTGCCCACAATGATGCCGTTGTTGATGACCGCCGCGGGGTCGCGCATGAACATCAGGTTGGGGATGGGCGTCAGTTGATAGGGCATCTCGGACAGATATGCTGTCAGTTCGCTATGTTTGCCGGGGTTCGATTTGCCCGCGATCAGCCAGTGTGCAAGGTGTGTGGTGTCGGCATCGCGCAACTCGCGCCGCAAGCCCTCATCGGTAGCGGCTGGGCCTCCCTGCAGGCGACAAACGCTCTCGATCAAGATGTCGCGCATGGCTTCGTCCTGTAGAGTGTCACGCAGCAAGTCGGCCGAATCGAGCACATCTTCAGGCGGCACAATCACAGATATAAGCCTGCGGAAGGCCTCGTGCTCATGTCTGGCGAGATCGAGATAGAGAATATCGTCGAACAGAAGATCGTGGCGCAGGGCAGGCGTCATGCGCCTCACTTCCTGGCCGGGGGTGTGCACCACTACTTTGCGGAGCGTGCCGATTTCCGATGTTACATTTAGCATAGCTGTCTGTTTTCTTGTCTTTGGGTCTGCGGTCACAGGCTGCATATTCTATACACCCTCCCGCACCAGCGGCAGCACCAGCGAATGAGGACCGCCATGGCCGCGTGATAGCTCGGAGCCTTTTATCTTGAGCACCCACTTTTCAGGTCCATCCAGGCTGATAGAGGCAACCCCGGTTTGTATGTCGTTGATGTCGACAATTCTGTAGCCGTGCCTTGATAGCTCGGCCACCGTTAGCTCGGACGAACGGTAGATGACGACCTTACCCGGCCCAACTGCCAGCAGATTAGCTGCACTGAACCACTGCTCGCGCTGCTGATCCATCGGATTGCGGCCTCCACATGGGATGGGCGTCAGGTCAATACCGTCCTGAAGCAGGCTCGCGAAGAAGTCGGCCGAGCGAGTAGGGCGAACCGGCTCTTCTCCCAGTTCCGTGCGTACCACGTCAACCGATGCGGGACCATATGGCTCGAACACAGGCTCATAGACGATGCACTCGGTCGGGCTGAGCACGCCAAGCACGCTGTCCAGGTGGTTGAACCCGGCGGGAAGACGCAGCACGTAGAGCACTAATTTCTTGTGCGCCTTGACAGCCGCTGCTCGCCAGGCATCCGCCACGCGCTGCACCGACTCCAGGCTGGTGCGCTGGCCCACGCCCAGTATAATCAGGTCTTCGCGCAATTGCAGCACATTGCCGCCCTCAAGATGTAAGGATGGTGAGGAGGCGATAGGCCATGCCGGATCGTTGACGCGGGCATCAGCCCATGTCCAGCGTTTTACGCCCTTGAAGCGCGGGTGGTGCCTGTGGATGAAATCGAAAAGGAGCGGCTCGCGGGCACGTCCGGGCGCTGCCATTCTACCCAGCAGCACATGGTCGTTTACAACCGTGCCAACGTCGCGCACGAACATGAGATTAGGCAGCGGTGTGAGATAGAAGAGGCGGCCTTCAACGAAGCGGCGCAGGGCGTCGGCATCGTCGCCCGGGCTGACAGCCTGTGTGCGTTTCTCTTCGGGGCCGGGGCGCTGTGACGGTGATACGCCCGCCAGCCGTGCCTCGATACCCTCGATAAGCTCCTCGGCAAGCGTGTTGCATTTGCCTTCAGCCGACCAGCTTTCGAGCCTGTACTGCAGGTAGGTGAGTGAATCGATCTCTTCTGTAGTAAGCGGCTTGGTTTCGTGCCTGGTAGACAGCAGCGAAGTCAGCGAACCGGGCAGCGAGCCGGGCGCAGCACCGTGGGGGTCGCCTTCGGGATCCTGGGTATATTGCGGCCAACCCTGGCCCTGGAACCAGCGCACCAGCACCTCTAGCTGGCCGATACGCTGCTCCACCGGGGGCATATCCGATTCCAACTGGCGCACCTGCGAGATAAGGCGGGTTCGCTCGGTTGCGGGCGCGGCTCCCAACGCTTCGGAGAGCATGTTGTCGAAGTAGTGGATCTGCACCCCAAGGTGGTTCTGTAGGATGTCGGCCAGCCAGTCGTGTTCTTGCTGCGCGTGCTCATCGAAAAGAAGGTCATCGAAGAGGAAGTAGTCGCGGGTGGAGGGCGTCATCCGAACAAGCTCACGGCCGGGCCTGTGCATGATAGCCTCGCGGAGGCGCCCAAATTCAGAGGTTACGTTTATTGTCATATTCCCTACGTCTTTGTAGTGGCGAATTACGAAACGGCCAACGTAATTCGTAATTCGTGATTGGTAGTTACATCATATCCGGCGCTGTTATCCCTAGCAGGCCGAGGGCGTTGCTGATAGTCTGCTTGGCAGCAGCCGTCAGTGCAAGGCGCGCGCGAACTTTGTCTTCCGATCCAGCTTTGAGGATAGGGCAGTTGTGGTAGAAGTTGTTGAAGGCGTCGGCTATGTCGAAGCAATAGGTCGCGATTATCACGGGCTTATAAGCCTCGGCAGCGCGGGCTACTTCTTCAGGCAACCTGGCGATTATCTCCAGCAGGTTGATTTCCTGCAATTCCAGTTGATTGAAAATGAAGTGCTCGCCCGACCTGGGCAGCAGGTTCGCAGGCGCTTTCTCCAGTACTCGGGTGGCTCGGGCGTGCGAATACTGCACGTATGTGGCCGACTGGCTTTCAGGATTGAGCGCCTGCTCCCAGACGAATGTGATAACCTTATTGTTGTCTTTATCGAGCATACCCATCTTGAGCGCGCCGTAAGCCACCGCCTCAGCAATAGCGTCGCGCTGCTCGCCGGTAAGGTTGCGCGACTGCTCATCTTCTCTGGCGTCCACAACCGCGCGGGCGCGCTGCAAGGCTTCGCGCTCCAGTTCCTCGTACTGAGGAGCGCCGCCACGCCGCGACGATATAGCGCCTTCGGGTGTGTTCACCATCTCATAGGCAAGCTGGAAAGCCTTATCAGCCTGCTTAAATCCCCATAGCTCCAGCACGCGAAATACCTGCTGGAAGTAGAGCGATTGGCGGCTGTCAATCACATAGATGGAGCGGTCAACGTGCCAATCGTTGAACTTGCGGCGTGCAAGCTCGAGGTCTTTGGTCGCGTAGAGCGATGTGCCGTCAGAACGGAGCACCACCAGCACGCGCCACGATTCTTTCGGCTCGCGGGTGCCGTCTTTGTTCTGCTTCCAGAGTTCTTTGGAGTATTTCTGCGAAAGCTCAGGATCTTCGCGCAGTTTGTCGTCCACGCGCACGATCACTGTTTCGCCGCTGTCGCGGTGATCCTCGGCTATCCCCTGCTCAACCAGCTCCTTGACCACCTCTTTACCCGGCTCCTCTACTTCGCTTTCGAAGAACCACGCGTCAAAGTTCACGCCGAGATCCTCGAATACGCGCCTGAGCAGCCCAAGGCTCCACTCGCGTGTTTCGTTCCAGACAGCGACCAACTCGGGATCCTGGGCTTCCCAGCGAGCGAACATTTGCTTGATCTCGGCCTGCCACTCAGGCACTTTATCCCACCAATCGCGATTGGCATCCAACTTCTCGTAGTCGGCGCTGAGTGCTGCCCGGTTTCTATCTCCCACACTTCCGATGCTTGCGCCATCGCTGTTGGTGGCATCAAGGGTGGATGCCTGCCCGACAAGAAGCTGGCCCAGGGCATCCCACAGGTTGATTATGATGTAGTCTTTGCCTTCAGCAAGTGCCTGCTTCCAGTCCGGCCCGTCTTTCGAGAGGAGCGTTTCTGACAGTCGTGCGGCAATTGGCGCGTCGTCAGGGTTCATCTCAGCCGTAGCCTGGAGAACCGTGGTGAGGTGGGCTGCTATCGCGGGGTCGGATTTCGCAGCATCCTCTATAAGCCCGGTGACGTTCCTGCGATATTCCTGTCGCGCTGTGGCGTCCACGTAGATCGTTTCGAGCCATGCCCCGCGATCTTCGTCGGGTTCCTGGCCTTTGTAGAAGTTGAGATACCCCCACATGGTACGCATAACATGCATACCGATGTCGCCGATATATGTCGCGCCAACGGTGTCGAAACCCGCGCACTTGAGGATGTTATAGATAGTGTTGCCCAGCACCACGTTGCGCAAGTGGCCCACATGCATGGTCTTGTGGGTGTTCAGGTTGGCATACTCCACCATTACGCGCTCGCCGCGCGGCGGCCAGCAGCCATATTCCCCATCCTGCGTGAGCACCTGCCCTACCACCCGGTTGGCATACCAATCCTTGTCAACATAGAAGTTGACGTAGCCGTTCACTGCTTCCACGCGCTGAAGCTGAGGCAGAGGGGGTACTGCTGCTGCGATCTTCTCGGCAAGGTCCTTCGGGTTGCCTGTGGCTCCTACCCTGCGAAGCTGGAACGCTACTGCTGACCCAAAGCCCCATTCGCCTTCCAGGGGGATCGGGCGCAACGTGAGGTCAAGCGTTTCGGTCGGATAGCCGAGGGATTGTATAGAGGCCACAAGGGCGTTCATTATCTCGTCTTGCAGATCGCCTGATGGCGAAGCGTGCATTCCAGTAGCGGGTTCATCGTGTATCATGCGTTCTTTTACCTTGCTTTATCGTTATTTTGTTGAATGGATAATCACCTTGATTATACGCGAACCCCCTGCCCTTTGCCATTGCAGGCTCATACGTAAGTGTTCAGATCTAGGGTGGAGCAACCCCTCATCTCGCTATGGGGAGACCCTCCGCCCCCCGCTTCGCTCATACCCCTCCCACGCGTGGGAGGGGAGTCTAAGAAGAAGGGAAGAGTGGGGGACACCCCCATACCCCGTCATGGGCTGCGCCCCTGCACCCCCGCTGCACCATAAGTTTGAACACTTACGCTCATACGGCGCGGTCCGTGTAAGGCTGGTTGGGGGATTGCCAGGGTTAGATGCAGTGGCCTAGGTACAGGGCTAGCAAGGATGCGGCAGGCGTGTGCGGCAGATAAGCCCACTTACACAGCGGTGTCATTCTGATGCGAAGCGAAGAATCTCGCAAAGCAGGATGATGCTTGGTCTTTGACCAATCCCGAGACAAAAGGCCGGGACGAGATTCTTCACTTCGTTCGGAATGACAAGGGAAAGGGATGTGGTTTCTGCCGCAGGATGGCACTGCCCAGTGCCGCTATTACCGCGCTGCCTGTCAGTCAGGCGGAGAATTGGTCTGCTCTTCGGCTTTTCCTGTGGAGCGCCTGCTGAAGAAGAGTAACGCGAACCCGAAAAGCGCCGCGAGTGTGGGGATTGCCAGCCACATGTAGGCGGGAAGCGTGGAGCTATGTTGGGCGGCAGCAAGACGCACATGGCCTGGCTGTTCGCGTACCACTGGCTGGCGCTCCGACAACTTATTGTCCGGCAGTGGGTGCGTACCGCCGCGTGATGTGGGGGCGTTTGCGGCTGGTGCCCGTGTGCCGTGGGTGGGCGTAGCAGTTGCTGTGTCCGCTGTCGGTAAAGCTGCGGCGGGTGTAGCCGTAGCGGGGGTGGTCGCTGTCGCTGTGGCCGTCGGCGTGGCGGGTGGTGTGTAGACGCCTATTACCTCGAGCGCGTTACGCACCCTGGAGCAATTCCATGAATAGTAGACGCCCTCGCCGTCGTTCGCCCCGTAACCCGTCTTGAAGCGGTTGCCGTAGGGGTCATTCACAACGAGATACTTGTTATCGGTGTAGCCTGTAGCCACCAGTATGTGGCCCACCGACGTAAGATCGTTGCCAAGCAGAACCGGGTGGCCCTTCTTTAGGGCGGCCACAACGTTCTCCCATGTAGCCGAGATCTGGCGGCTTCCCAGACCGTTCCAATCCAGTACCTGGCTCATCAGCCCCCAATCTGCCAGCCCGGTTGGGCAGATGGCACCGTACAGGCCCGCCACACGGTTGCCCAGCGGGTCGGGTGCTGTCCTGCTGTATGTGTGCCCGCCCAATGTATAGGCGTTGGTCAGGTAGGGTGCAAAGCTGGACTTCTCGCCCACCTCTGCCGAATCTATGTGCATAGGAGATGATGCTTGCGCGGATCGTGCCGTGGCGGTAACGGTAATTGTGCCCGTGGCAAGCGCCGCCTGGTACTCCGGCCATGGCTCTACTTTGCCGAAATAGGCCAGCACCATAAGCACACTCGTCGGACCGCAGGCCCAGTTGCCGTCGGCTCCTGACACGTCGTTTACCTGGTGAATATAGGGCACATCGAGCTTCAGCAAGGTCTTGCCGGGCTTCGGAGCGCATTCGGGTCCGGGCGGCAGCCAGCTACTTGTGGCTGTGGCTGTGGCCGTCGGGGTGGCGGGTAGAGATGTTGCAGTACTGGTTGGAATAGCGGTAGCGGTATTCGTAGGAGGAACAGGCGTTGGCGTGTTCACAGGCCAGAATGGTGTGCCAATGCCAGCAACGGGTTGCGCGGAGGTGGGTATTACAACGGGCGTTGCGGTTTCGACCGGGACGGTGGAGGTAGCTGTGGCTGCCTCTATTACTTCCGGCGTGGAGGTGGCCGTAGGCGGGTCGGGCGGGAGAGTCGGCGGGACAGGGGTCGGCGTTTCAGGGGCCGCTACGAGCGTGGGCAAGAGACCAAGCACCTGCGTAGGCTCTACAACTGGGACAGGAGGTATGGGGTCCTGGGTAGGCACCTCATCGGCGTACGCACGACCGCCGCTAAAGAATTGCAGCATCAAGCCCAGCGCAAATACCGATAGGAGGGCGCGGAAGGGGCGGAAGTTGCTTCTCTCGGTGCTTAGTGGGGAAATAGTAGTCTCCCTTTGTGTGAAGATTAGCGTGATGGAAGGAGCAACATCCCTGGCCTGTGGTGCCACGCGTCGTTGCGAAGCTCCAACCTCCCCGGTCATACGTGATAGGCGCACAGACCTATCCATGTCAGTAATCTACTACCGGGGATAATTATACCGAAACAACATACCATTTCGCTACAGCCAATTGGTACCTTTTTCTGCAAGCAATTTGGATGAGTCTTCTACACTCGCGCAGGGTAGCCCAATAAGCCATACACGCAAACACGTTGTCGTGGTCCCGCTGTCTCTGAGTCTGCTTACCGGATTTCGAGTTGCCCTAACCCCGGCAGCGTAGCGTCCAGATAAGTGCTGCCCTCGACCTTGCTTGTGGTGAACGCAAGCGGTGCGCCGTTTAGAGATGCTTGCCTGGGCGATACATTTGCGGGCAAGAGAAGATGCAGCCGAACATGCTCGGTGCGCTTGCCTCCCCAGGCGAGAGTGATTGTGCTGTCGTCGTGGAAGCGCAGGTTATAGGCGAAGTATGCGCCTGTGGCCTCATAGTGAAGGGCCGCGCTTACTACTTTCCGGTCGGTGGCTGCCCATCTCGGCGCAAGGGTCACATCACGATATTGCTTGCTGCTATCCACCACGCCCGCCAGGCCCTCAACCAGCGCGTTCAGCATAGCAGCCGAACCCCAGCCATCTGTCGATGTCGTTTCGTCGGTGGAGATGCCTGGTCTGCCGTCTGGATAATACCAGAGGAACGCACCATGACCTGCATCAAGCAAGACGTTATAGCGGCGAAGGATGTCCACTCCATACGCCTCAAAGCCATTGTCGAAAGCGCCAAGCGCCAGCTCACCGCCCACCAGCGGCATAATACCGCCGTTCACGTACTCACCGGGTGTGCTGAAGCCATAGCGAAATGGTGGGTCTATGCTGTACCACTCCGCGAATATGCGCGAGCCGTTCTCGGCTCTCCGCGCCTGGTAGCTGCGGATTATGGCTGCCGCCTGCTCATGCGATAGCGTGCCCCGGTTCAGCGCATAGGCGTTCGACAGGCTGAGTTGCTTGCTTTCGTCCACGCCCGTTGGGTCGATTGGGGTGAGATGAACCTGGTGCGTATAGAAGTTGCCGTTCCACGAGAGCTTGTTTAGATTGTCAGCCAGGTTGGCGGCTCGTGTATCCCAGAGGTTTGCGGCATCTTTGCGACCGAAATAGTGTTCCATCAATGCCAGTAATCGCGCCGCGTGATATGCCCCTGTGTTATCGCCGTGCATGATGCTCCACTTCGTCTGATCGTCAATGTCGCGCCGCACCACCTTATCGGTGCTGCCTTGCTCAAAATCCCATGTGTCGATGGTAAAAGCACGCTTTATCAGGCCGTGTTCTGGATCCCAGCGCCGAGTGTCGCCCCAGAGATGCTCCAGCGCTCGCTCCATTGCGGGGATATTGCCTTTGAGCCAGGCGTCATCGCCTGTGGCCTGCCATGCTGTGTGAACCCCCTCCACGAAGAGGTATTCGCGGTCAGCCTCAACTTCGACCTGATCGGTATATACTGCCGTTGCTCCCAGGTGGAAAAGATAGTCGTCCAGGCTCCCGTCGGCCCGCTGGGTAGTACGGAAGTAGTCGAGCGCGCTCTTCATCTCCTTGTCGAAGAACTTGAAGCCTTTGGATTGGTAGACGTGATCGCGCAGCCATATCGCCACATTGTCGGGCGAGCGATAACCGTGCACGGGTGTGGTGTCGTCGGGTGCCAGGTAATCAACCGCATCGGCCTGCAAATAGCCGCCTATGCGATCATAAAGCCCATCCCACACAGGATCGCCCGACACCATGCCCCATACCAACCCGATCGCATCGTAGGCCGCCCACTTCGCCGCAACGATTGTGCTGCCCTGGTAGAGTACGAGGCTTTGCGGGCCTCTCCAGCCTGCCACTGTAATTGTAATGGGTACGCCTGCCTGAACCGGGTATGAAGCATAGTAGCGGTTGTCGCCGCCCAGCAGACGTAGCTCGCCTGCGACGTCGCTGCTGACCATGAGCGGTGCTAGAGTAGGCACTCGCCCGTGCTCATGCGCCGTGTGCAGGTTAGCAGCGGGAAGTGTATCAGCCCAGCGGTCGCGCAAGATAGTATCCAGACCGGCGGCCCGCTCTGTCCCCAGCAGGGTGAGAAGCACGGCATAGGGTGTGCCTGCGTTCTCCGGGTGGTACTCGAAGCGGGCGCGCTCGAAGTATTGCACAACCAGGTTCGTGCCGCTCTCCTTCAACTCAGGGCTGAGCGGATAGCCGAACTGAAACAGCCCACCATGTGCTTGCCAGTAATCGAAGAATGCGCCGCCTACCTTGTAGCCTGTCTCCGGAAAGCGGATTTCGCCCTCCCGTGCCGCTAATTTATCCGGCCCCGGCACTTTGCGCCCTTCTGCTATCAGGTGCTCCTTACCAAGCTGTCCCAGCAAGATCTCATAGGGCGATCCTGCGTTCTCCGGGTGCAACTCGAACCTGCTTCGCTCGAAATACTGGACGGTTCGGCCCCCCTCCTGAAACGCCGGAGTAAGAGGATAGCCGAAGATAGGCAGGCCGCCGTGATCCAGCCAGTATTGCAGGAACTTGCCCTCCACATACTGGCCCGTTGGCGCGAAGAACTGTCTGCCGTCTACAGATGCATACGCGTAGCCATTCGCAGCCGACGAGAGCGCGGGACGCACGGCAGTGCCTGCCGGTATCAAGAGCACAGGCAGCAGTAAGAGCAGGACGATAATGTTGGCGCGTCGGTGAGCCATGGTCGTCGGGTGTCAGGGGTCAGGGGTCAGGGAATCGAGTTATCAGTTGTCAGTTGTCAGTTGTCAGTTCTTCGCCGTTGCTTTGTGCCGCATACTCGCTTGGCTTAGCACCATGCAAACCTAAAGAACCTCTGCGTAACTTTGCACTCTCTGCGCCTCTGCGGTGAATCCGTAATATACTGACACCTGACACTTGGCCCCTATCTCCCACAGGACGGGCCGTATAGCTCGCTGAGGTAGGCGCGGCTGGCGTCCAGGTCTATGTCGAAACCGAGTTGAGTACGCCCGTTATTGAAACCGACCAGTGAGCGATTGATGTTGCTCTCAAAGGTATTGGGCTTATAGCGGTCGGCCAGCGCGGCCTCTCCCTTCAGCACGACCCATGCGGCAAGGCCGTTCTTGTATGCCCGTAGCTCCTCCTCGATGCTGCACCCGCTCCGCTGAGACTGCACACCATTGATGAAATCGTAGGCATGTGTCGCCTCGTGAGCCAGCACACTTGCCAGCGCCTCTATTGGCTGGCCGCGCTGTCGTTCCGGTATCACGATTACGTATGGACGGCTCCTGCTGCGCGTGATTACGAACGCGCCTCCTACCCCTTCGTCCTCAATATTGGTGAACTCTACCTTGATATCGTTCTCGATAAGGATGCCGGGAACCCACCTGAACTGCTCTGTGCGTCCGAGAGCCTGTACAGCGGGCAAGAGATCAGTGTCTACGTTCTCGACAAGGAGGGGGTCGTCGCTCAGGTCGGCGGCATCGGTCGCGGGCAGCGGCGAAGGCAGCATGATGCGCGCCACAGGATCGAGGCCATTGGTACGCGCATATTCCACGCCGAGCAAGCCAAGCTGTATATTGAAGGCGGCAGGCAACTCAGGGTGCCATTCGAACCTGTTGCGCTCGAAATATTGCACAGTATATTGCTGCCCGTTGCCTGCGTTCGTTTCCACAAACTCTTCCGAAATCGGATAGCCGAAGACCGCCAGGCCGCCGTTACGCTGCCAGTATGAAAGGAAGGCGTTTGCCAGGTTGTGGCCTGTCTCGGTGAAGAAGACCGAGGTAGGCGTATTATTTCCGGCTATGATAGAAGTGAACGAGAGACCGCGCTGCTCGGCAAGCGTTACGCCCAGGCGGGTGAGCAGCACTTTGTTTTGTGCGTTGCCTGTCAGTTCAGGGTGATATTCCAGCCGCACGCGCTCCAGGTATTGCACAGCAAGGCCATCTTCCACTATAGGTTCTGTGATTGGCAATCCGAGCACAGGCGTTGCGCCATGAGTCTCCCAGTATTCGAGGAAAGCTCCGCGCAGAAAGTGCGCCGTCTGCGTGAAATAGCGCTGCCGCCCCTCGCTGACCTCAGCAGAGGCTGGGATTGCCGGTTCTCCCGCGATTTGATAGTCCGGCGCCGCGGTAGTTGCGTTGGTAACGGCGTATGCAGCAGGTAGAATATAACGGGCTGCAAACTCAGTTGCGGCCGCCGCACGGGTAGGAGTGGGCGTCCATGTTGTAAAGGCGCTGAGGATAGCAAGCAAGAGAAAGACATGGCGCATCCCGCCGCGTTGGTTGCGTGGTTGGCTTGAAGGGTGCATAATTGTGCCTCTCCGGTTGTTGGAACCTATTGAGATTATAACAGTTTCTTGCATGGAGGACCGTAATGGGCAAGCTGATACTTACAAATGCTCGGTTGATAGACGGGACAGGCTCTCAGCCGCGTGATGGTGCAACAGTCGTTATAACTGATGGCCGTATAAGCGAAGTGCGGTACGAGCCTGCTCGGCCCTCTGATACCGGGTCGCCCGGCGCAGAGTCCTTGCCCTCTAACCTGAGTGACCAGGAGCGGCAAGTGCTGAATATGAGGTATGGTCTGACGGGCGACCCTCCACTATCAGCTGAGGCAGTTGCATCGCGCCTAGCTATCACGCGCGAGGAGCTACGCCGAATCGAGACGCGCATTCTTCAAGGGCTGCGCGATATCAGTAAAAAGCAATTGGCAGGCCAAGCAGCAGGAGAAAGTGCCCAAGAGACCGTAATAGACCTCGGTGGGAGAACCCTGATGCCTGGCCTCATTAATGCGCACTGCCACGTGACTATGGACGCGGGGCCTGACCCTCTTATGTCAGTCACGCGGATTAGCCCCGCCCAGGTTGTGCTAAAGTCGGCCAAACGCTGCGAAGCCATGCTCAGAGCGGGCATTACCACAGCTCGCGACCTTGGAGGCTACGAGTTTGTCGAGTTTGCGCTAAGAGATGCCTTCGCGGCAGGCGAGTTGCCGGGGCCTCGTCTGCTATGTGCGGGTAAGGTCATCACAATGACGGGTGGTCACGGCTGGCCCACGGGACTGGAGAGCGATGGGCCGGACGAGGTTCGCAAGTCAGCGCGGCTAAACCTCAAGAAGGGGGCTGATTGCCTCAAGTTCATGGCGACGGGCGGCGTGTTGACACCGGGCGTCGAGCCAGGCTCGCCGCAGCTTTCCGAGGAGGAAATGAGGGCAGGGATTGAAGAAGCGCAGCACGTAAGCAAGCGCACCGCCAGCCATGCGCAGGGCACGACAGGCATCAAGAACGCCCTTCGCGCGGGCATCGACACGATAGAGCACGGCATCTTCCTTGATGAAGAGGCCATTGAGATGATGGTGAAGCAGGGAACTGTGTTTGTGCCGACGCTGGCCGCGCCCTATCAGATCGTAGAGGCCGGGGAAGCGAAGGGCATACCGGCCTATGCTCTGGAAAAATCGCGCCGCGTGATGGATGCTCACCGCAAGTCGTTCGAGTGGGCGATACGGTCGGGCGTGACCACGGCAGCGGGCAACGACGGCGGCACACCATTCAATCCCTCAGATGACCTTGTGACCGAAATGCGCCTGATGGTTGATTACGGCATGAACCCACTCGGCGCGATTATGGCCGCCACCCTTGGTTCGGCAAAGGCACTCGGCCTATCCGAAGAAGTGGGCACTATCCAGAAGGGCAAATGGGGCGATTGCATCGTGCTCGAAGACGGTGCCGAACCGATAGCAGATATAACAGCCATGTCGCGTGTCGGCATGGTAATACAGCGCGGGCAGGTGGTGTGATGGTCAGTTGTCAGTTGTCAGTTGTCCGTATCGCGGTAGGCGGACCGTCGTCGGCGGTGTAAGTGTTCAGCCTTATGGTGCAGCGGGGGTGCAGGGGCGAAGCCCATGACGGGGGTATGGGGGTGTCCCCCATTCTCTCCTTCTTCTTTTTCTACTCCCCTCCCACGTGTGGGAGGGGTTGGGGGAGGGTCTTGTCTTACCTGGGTGTCAGGTTGCTCCACCCTAAATCTGGACATTTACGGTAACAGAGCATCTTGACAGCACAAAATGCCGCCCTTATACTAACACAACATTGCTACAGCACAAAGGCTGAGAACAGAACTAGTAGCCATAAAAGCGGGGTACAGAGAGCCGGGCAAGGTGTGAGCCGGCACCAACGCAGGTGGCGAATGGATCCGGGAGCCGCGCACCGAAAGCACCGCGAGTAGACTGCGCCGGAACGCTCCACCGTTACCAGGGAGCAGGGAAAATGTATTGCTTGTTTCTTCCCGCACTTCACTAAATGAGACAGGCCGTATATCACACCCCTAGAGTGCGGCACCGAACATGCCGAACAAGGGTGGCACCGCGGGTTCGCCCCGTCCCTTTCCGTATAGGGACGCGGGCTTTTCTATTCCCCGCGCAACGGTGAGAGAGCACCGGGCCATGCCGGCAACCCGCAAGCATCTCCCAATCAGGGCCAACCATGCAAAGGAGAAAACCAATGGCAAACAAGGATGACGCAGAAAAACTAAGGACAAATACCGACCTCCCCGGCGAGCGCACCAAGTTCCTGCTCGATGAAGAGGCTATGCCGCGCCAGTGGTACAACATTCAGGCCGATCTACCGACCCCCCTTCCGCCGGTGCTTCACCCCGGCACCGGCGAGCCAATCGGCCCCGCCGATCTACTCCCCCTCTTCCCACTCGAAATCATCAAGCAGGAGGTCAGCCACGAGCGCTATATCGATATCCCCGGCGAGGTACTGGAAATCTTCCGTCTCTTCCGCCCTACCCCTCTTTACAGGGCACACAGGCTGGAGAAGTTGCTCGACACCCCCGCCCGCATCTTCTACAAGTACGAGGGAGTAAGCCCTGTCGGCAGCCACAAGACCAACACAGCCATCCCTCAAGCCTTCTACAATAAAGCCGAGGGAGTCAAGCGGCTAGCAACCGAAACAGGCGCGGGCCAGTGGGGCAGCGCGCTCGCGATGGCTACACAAATGTTCGATCTTGAATGCAAAGTCTACATGGTGAAAGTCTCCTACTTCCAGAAACCGTACAGACGCTCCCTTATGGAACTGTACGGGGCGAGTGTTGTCCCCAGCCCCAGCCATGACACCCACGCAGGACGCGCCGCGCTTGAGAATGACCCCGAATCCACCGGCAGCCTCGGGTTGGCTATCTCCGAAGCAGTCGAAGATGCCGCCACGCGGGAAGACACCAAGTATTCGCTTGGCAGCGTCCTTAACCATGTGCTGATGCACCAGACAGTAATCGGGCAGGAAGCAAAGGTGCAGATGGAGATGGCAGGATACTACCCCGACATTGTAATAGGCTGTGTCGGTGGAGGCAGCAACTTCGGCGGCATGACCTTACCTTTCGCCGGCGACAAGATCACGGGCAAAGCGCCAAACCTGCGTATCCTCGCGGTCGAACCGGCCGCTTGCCCAACGCTCACCAAGGGCGTCTACGCCTACGACTACGGCGACACCGCGATGATGGCGCCGGTGGTCAAGATGCACACTCTAGGTCATGGCTTCATCCCGCGGCCTATCCACGCGGGAGGTTTGCGTTATCACGGTGCGGCCCCCATCATCAGCCATCTGCTAGAAGGTGGCTATATCGAGGCTATCGCCTACCCGCAGAACCCTGTGTTCGATGCCGCAGTCAAGTTTGCCCGGTCGGAAGGCATCGTGCCCGCGCCCGAGTCGGCACACGCCATCAGGGCAGCCATGGACGAGGCACTTCTCTGCAAGGAATCAGGCGAGGCAAAGACTATCCTCTTCAACCTGAGCGGACACGGCCACTTCGACATGACCGCCTATGACCGCTATCTGAGCGGCGACCTCGAAGACTTCGAGTACCCGGCAGACGAAGTAATGGCGGCTCTCGCCAACCTCCCTACAGTAGCAATCTAACCCCAACCGCCATCAACAAGGAGGCCGCCCGAAGTTTATCGCTTCGGGCGGCCTTTTCCATGCGTCCAACGCCATGCGAACACTTTAGTGTCTGTGTCCCCGCCACCCGTCCGCAGTGTCATTCTGAACGAAGTGAAGAATCAACCTCCATACTAATATCTGTCCGAACGGATTCTTCGCTACGCTCAGAATGACACTGCCTGGTGGGGTACGCTTACCTGACACTTCTTTGTTATGTTAGCACGGTATTCAGAATGACAAGGGTGAGTGGACGCGGCAATACGGACATTATTTTGTTGGTGCAGTATTTAGAACGACACCACTACATGGGACACAATTCCCTCAAACAGTCATGTCAACGGCTAAGGCACTACACTGAAAGTCACACTGTAAGCGGGGGAAGGCGAGTTGTTCGTGTGGATGTCCACTCGGTAGTCGCCCACCGCCCACGGGCTGTCCTTCTTCAGTGTGAAGCCGGTATAGTAAGTCCCCTGCTGGCTGAACTCACGCGGAAGCTCGTACAGCAACCCACCGTCCGGGCCATACCAGCGCGTCCGCATCGACGTAACACCGCCCGGACCAAATTGCGCCTGAACCGCCAGCACAAACGGGTCGTTCTGCCTGTAAGCCGACACGTTGCCCGCAGGCTGCCCGCCATCCAGGCTCAACACCATCTGCGCGCTCGACACGCCCGCCACAGGCTCAGGCTGCGCGGGCGGGGCTGTGGGCGCTGCAGGCTGGGAGGGAGCAGTGGGCGCGACCGCAACTGTAGGCGGATCCTGCTGGGCAGCCGTAGTAGGCTGCGCGGTGGGCTCGTTTGGTGGTTGGGTCGGCGGCTCAGCGGGCGGCAGCATCAGAGTAGGAGTAGGAGGCGGCAACTCCGACTGCGGCACAGTCGGCATTACCGGCACCGGCGTGTTCACAGCGGGCAGCAATGCGGTAAGCGCGGTCTCCGTAGCCGATGCGCTAGGCACCGCAGCGGGAGCAATGAATCTGGTGGTCAGAACATACACAGTCAGCACGCATGCAACCAGCAGCAATACCATCCCGAACACATAAGCCGCCCTGCCTCCACGCGATATGCCGGCAGCCGGCAGCGACGCGCTCTCGTCCTGCTCGGTGTCTTCATAAGGATAATATTCGTCATCATATTGCACGTTCTGCGCGCCGGGCGCAGCGGGCTGGGCAACATGCTCTTCCGGAAATGCTGCCTGGAACTCCTCGTCGAGATCGCGGTCAGCAAGCCCACCGGACGGATGCTTTGTGAGATAGCCCGACCGTAGCTTGCCCGAAAGGAGATTTGCATCGACCAGTTGGCCTCCGCAGCCGGGACATTTTACGTAGGCGTCCGGCAACTCTTCCAGGCGCGTATAAAGTATGCAATTGGGGTTGGGACACTGTTTCATTCTGGTATAATCTAGCACTAAGAGAGTGTAATTCCAAATCTGAGGTAATATGACGGAAGATATCCACATCCTGCGCTTCGGCTACCACAATCGCGCCAACCTCATGCCCCTACTCTACCCGCTTGAAGCCGGTTGGGTCGCCCCTGAATCTCCCTGGAAGCTTGAGATTGTCAACGACACCCCGTCCAACCTCCAGGACGCGCTTCTAGACGGCAGACTCGACGTTGCGTTCGTGACGCCAGCCGCCGCACAGCTTCACGGCAGCAAGATCGCGCCGCTTGGGGGGTGGGGTCTCGCGGCCGCGGGCGCCGCCGAAACTGCCCTTTTCCTCGCACCCCAGCGGATCGACCTCATAGACGGTAGCGACGCCGCAATCCTCCCCGAAGCAGTCTCCTCTTCCGCCGAACACATTCTGCGAACCATCCTCTCGCCCTACTACGATATCAAGCTAAACCTGCACGCTCCTCACGATGAGGGGTACGACCCGAAAGGCGCACGCTTGCTCTACAGCGACAATGCCGCGAGGCAAGCCGCTGCCAACCCGAAGGGCTGGGTCGCCGACGACATGGGCGTGGCCTGGTATGTGCTGACAGGTCTACCGATGGTTTGGGAGCTACTGTGCGCCCACCGCGATCTGCAGACCCGTAAGCCCGGTGCGCCCGAAGCCATACAGGCCCTCATGCGCCTATCCCAGCGAAGCGCCAGAGAGCAGCAATCCACCGTCCTGCAAGAGGCCTCCTCCCGCCTCAACTTGCCGCAGGCCCGCGTCAAGGAGCTTTTCGCGCGCCAGAGCTACACCCTCGCCACAGAAGAGCAAAAAGGCCTGGCCCACTTCCTCGACATGGCAGCCCGCGCAAAAACGATCTAGGGGCGACCGCGGACGGCGTTGTCAGTTGTCAGTTGTCAGTATATTACGGGTTCACCGCAGAGGCGCAGAGTGCGCTGAGTTACGCAGAGGATTATTGAGGTTTGCATTGTGCCATGGCAAGCGAGTATACGGCACATGCAGACAACTGACAACGCCGTCGGCGGTCCGCCGTCTGCCGTCGTAACCGACAACTGACAACTGACAACGCCGTCTGCCGTCGGCGGTCGTCTACCTACAACCGGTACTACCCTATGCTTCGTTGTCCCTACTGCTCAAAGCAAAACCACGCCGGTGCATCTTTCTGCATCCATTGCGGCGAGCCTCTTGATGCCGATTCGCTGGCCAAGTTCGCTGCCGAGCACCCACAACCCGATCCGCAGGCCGCATCTCTTGTTGGGAAAGCGAGCGAGAAAAGCGATACTGGCACGTCCCTCGGCTTCCGCTCGTTTGTGCAGGAGCGGCGGGTCGAGGCGGTGCTTGGCCTGCTGTTGCTGGTTGGCGTTATCCTTTTCGTTGTCTGGAGTTATGTCAAGCAAGAAGGACAATCGGCGCACTACGCCCAGGCCGTGGATGCCATGCAGAACGGAGATTACAAGCTTGCATTAGCCGAGTTTGATGCCTCCGACGGCTACCTCGACAGCAACTCACGCCTGCAAGAGGCAGGGGAGAGACTGACCGAGCTTGATAAGTTGTACGAAACAGTATCCGTACAGGTCAAGCAAGGGGCCGAGGCCGGACGCTGGTGGGAGGTCGCCTCCGCGATTGTGCAGCGAGATGAGCTAGTAAAGAACTACAGCGTTCTACCCCCACTGCTGGCAAAGGCGCGCGCTGTCAATGGAAAGATTGTCTATTCGCTCGATGGATCGGGCGGCGGCGCACCAGGCATCTATGTGGCGGAAGCGGATGGAGGCACTCGGACATACATAAAGGGCACGGATCGCCTGTCCATTCTCCTCGCTTTCGCTCCCAACCGCCAGTGGCTGGCATATCGGAACCGCGGCAGCATTGACAGCGACCCTATACAGTTCTCTCAAGAAGGCATCTACCTCTACAACCTCACAAACAATGAAGCAATAGAACTCCGTCTTGATATCCAACCTTTCAGCAATGTCTGGGCGCGCTTCGACAAAGATAGCGATATTCTGCTGCTTGGCGATGACGTCACAGTATTCACATTCGATGTGAACCTGGCGGCAACCGGCCTCATGCTGGATCCGAGCGGCTCAGAGAGTGCTGAAACATACGAACGCAGAGAATATAGATCATTGCTGACAACCCTCGACACAGATGGGAAAACCACCATTGCCGTCGGCGAGTATGACGGCGCAAATCCCGTCACGCTCGCCGTAGAGAGTGGTCTTGTCGATGGTGCGCTCTTCAGCAAAGACAGCCGTTACCTGATATATCGTGTATGCGACCCTGCCGGAACAGAGGGCGCGGTCAACTGCACACTAAAGCTGGTAGACCTCCACTCTGCCGATAGGAAAGTGCGAAGAATAGCCACCATACCGGCCCGCGGAAAGGTAGAAAGCCAGAACGCGATCCTGGGTGAGTTTACCCTCGACGGGCGCTATCTGCTGGTGTTGGAGCGGTACGACCGCACCGATGAGGCCCATCTGTACAACTTGCGCGACGATAAATGGACAAAACTGCCGGATGCAATCATGGATACAGGCACATCAAGCGACGTGCTCGGTCCTCTCGTCCCCGACTATTCGCCCGGCCTGCGCTTCTGGCAAGGCCCCAACTCACTCGCGCATACCACCAGCGCCAGCGAGCTAACAGCCGGTGTGCCGCCCCCAGGCAAGCACCCCACTCTCTACGAAACCCGCAGCCATTCAATGCTGGTCAGCCCTGACGCTAACTACGGCGTCTACTTTACGCTACAACTAAGGCCCGCCGGCAGGCAATTCTACATGGTGCATCTCGCACAACTAGCACCCCATGGGAACATAGACCGAACACAGCAAAGCGCGCTTGTGATGGGAAGTATCTTCTCGCGAAGTGCTCGAGACGGACCTCTAATTTCCATGCAGTTCCTCCCCGACGGCTATACGCTTCTCAGCACGGACCTGCGAAACCGCGGCGCTGCCTTTGAAGGTGGCATAACCGCCTTCCGGATGGATACGGGTGACCTTGTCGGATCGGTGCTCTCGTCAGGCAGCATCGCCACAAGAGTCCGCTTGTATACAGGCAACGCAATATCAAACCCTTAGCCTAGGTTGAAATGCTACGGACCTCGTTGTCAGTTGTCAGTTGTCAGTTGTCGGTACTCCGGCGGTCTGCCGTCGGCGGGCGGCGGTCGGCGGTCGTAACCGACAACCAGCAACAATCTACCGGGGCAGCTTCACCAGGTCGCTCATCGCCAGCCGTTCGAGTGGTCCGCCCGGATCAAGGTCGAGCACCCAGCCGTACTGTTCGCGTGCATCGTCATTTCGTCCCAACTCCATGTACGCCTTGGCGAGATGCAACCTGTAGCGAGCCACATCGGGCGCTAGCTTCACCGCACCTTCCAGCCCACTTACAGCCTGCTGAGTCTCCTTGCACAGTACCAGCGACCACCCTACCGCATCGAACGAAGCCGGGTCGTCGGGGTAAAGAGCCAGCGATTGCCGCGCGGCAGGCAGCCCTTTCTCGCAACCAAAGCCCCGAACATCAGTGTAAAAGCGCGCCAGGATCAGCGGCGCGTTACTGCCGCCCGATGCTGCTACTCCGGCGATCTGCAGATTGGCGGCGTCAACATACTCGTTCTCTGCCTGCTCGTACTCGCCCTGAAGCCTGTAATATTCAGCCCACTGCAAATGCACCTCAACCTCGGAGGGCTCCAGTCGCCTGAGAATGGTCAGCTGCTCCAACGCCCTGTCCCAATCGCGCTGCTGCATGTAGAGCCGCGCCATCACGTTATGGGCCAGCGCATCCAACCCATCGAGTCTGATCGCTGTCTGCAAATGCTCGAACGCGGCCTCAGGCTCAGCAAGATTCAGCAGCGCGAGCGCCAGCCGTGAATGTGCGGGCGCGTAATCAGGCTGGTGCAATACAGCGCGCTCCAGGTATTGCCGTGCTAACCTGTTCTCACCCTGCTGCAAGAAGGAGCCGCCCCAGATTGTCTCTACAGCAGCCTCACTGGCGCCTGATTGCGCCGCTCGCGCCGCCTCGCCTTGCGCCAGCCGCAAGTTGGACAGAATGGCCTGCATCTCCTCATGCGAAAGCCCCTCCACCACCCCCGGCACACGCATGGCAGGCACCGGAGAACCCGCACTTATGCCATCCTCCAAATCATCTATCGCGGGGAGCGCCATATCAGCCTGCTCAGGGGCAAGTAGCTGCGCCAGCTTTACGCGAGCCGATTCGGCATAAATACCGCTGCCGTGCGCTAGCTCGTCAAGGCTCTGCTCTGCCGCCTGCCACTCTCCCCTGCTCCAATGCACCATAGCCGCGTGCCAGAGCGCGGAGCGTCGTTGTGCAACTACAGCCTGGTCGTCGGGGTAGAGTGCTGCCCTCTTTTGCGCTTCATCCAGGGCCGCCATCGCTTCGGTGTCACGCCCGGCGAAGAGAAGCACTCGCCCGAGTTGCGCCCATCCCGCAGCTTGCAGCGGAGGCGGCGCTTCCGCCAGGGCAATTCTCGCCTGCCGCTCGGCGCGCACATCATCGCGGCGCGCCAGGTATGCATATGATAGATCTAGCCGCAACTGTGGCGAATTGTATATTGGCAGCGTGCGCTCCAGCAGGCTCTGCGCGCCGGTATAGCGCCCGTCGCTCAGCAGGGATTCAGCTCTGTACATGGCGTAATAGCCCTCGGACGGCTTGCTGTTCCAGGCCACGGCAATCAGAAGGCCCAACCCCACGATCAGCATAACACTACCTGCTATCTCCAGGCCGCGCAAGGCCGGCGAGTCGCCCTCCAGGTGGGGATCTCGGCTCATCGTTCGGTCCTGAAGCGTTGCCGGTCGTCGGCTAGCATATTAGCCCGCAAGGTCACCGGCTAGGGGCAGATGGTCGCAATAAATCGCGTAATGCTGGGTTGCCACCTGTTCCACCGAGAAGAGACGAAGAACGCGCTCCCTACCCTTGCGCGATAGCAGAGCACGCTTCGCAGGCTCGTCCAATAGTTGCGCCAGCGCCCTCGCCAACTCACCGGCAGCGGCCTCGTGGAACACCAACCCCGTGTCGCCCAGCACGACAGGTATCTCGCCCGAGTCCGACCCTATCACCGGCACACCGCACGACATCGCCTCCACAACCACCCGCCCGAACTGTTCGCGCCAGTTGCTCCTCGTTTCCGAAGGCAGCACAAAAATATCCAGCGCGTTCATAAAGGCAGGTAACTCGCTATTATGGATGACCCCCGGAAAATGCACCCGCTCGGCAAGCCCAAGAGATGCCGCCCTGCGTTGTAGCTCTGCCTTCAACGCTCCACCGCCGGCCAGCACAAGGTACGTATTATCCCGGCCCTGTGCCGCTGCACCAAAAGCTTCCATCAATGTTCGCAGGCCCTTCTCTTCGACATGCTTGCCCGCATACCCGATCACAAGCGCATCATCACCCAACCCCAGGCTCTCTCGACCCTCTGCCCTCAAAGCTGCGTTGGGCGCGAAGGCTGCCGTGTCGGTTGGCAGCGCCACCACGCGCAATGCGCCCCGATAGCCTTTAGAGCGAAGCGTCTGCGCCACGAGCGTCCCGCACGCCAGGATAGCATCGGCGCGGCGAAAGCAATAGCGCTCGAAAAGGCGAAACGGCAGCGGATAGCGCTTCTTGATGTTCTGGGCGGCATACAGAAGCACGCGGCTCTCGGGCAGGAAAACGCGCCGCAATAGCAGCACAAGCGCCGCGATAAACGTGTGCGCCTCCTCGTAGCAATAGATAATGTCGGGCCGGTAGCGCAGCAGCTGGTAAAGCAAACTGGGGAACAGATATATATAGTAGAACCCTGTGAACCACGTCCTCGCCGCGACAACCCTGTAACTGCTGTCCACTGCCGGCTCAGCCTCAACCATCTGTCCAGCACGCTCAGGCCAGCGCTTCGGTATCAGCAGTGTGACGTCGAGATCGGGGCACCTACCCAGCACCGAAAGTGGCTTCCTGTACTCAGCGACAACCGCTGCGTGCCATAGCCACAGGACCTTTGCTTTTCGATTGTTGATCGGATTCTTATTCACATTTCTGCTACTGTTCTACTGCGTATTGCGTACTGCGTATGACCGCCGACGGCAGACCGCCGACCGCGTTGTCCGTTGTCGGTTGTCAGTTGAGGGCTTGTGCCGCATACGCGCCTCGCACAGCACTCAGCAAACCTCAAAAACCTCTGCGAAACTCAGCGCCCTCTGCGCCTCTGCGGTGAGTTCCGTAACCCCTGCTCCATTTCGCCACAACTGCGCGATACAGCCGTTCTGTATCGCGGGCCGTTCTCTCCCAGGTGAACTGTTTGGCGCGCTCCCGGCCTCTTTGCGACAGGACGGCTCGCAACTGCTCGCTACGCCAGGCGCGAACGACCGCTTCCGCCAGCGCGCCTTCATCGTTGGGAGCCACCAGCAATCCGCCATCGCCAACCACCTCGGCCAGCGACCCACCGGACGACGACACCACCGGGCAGCCGACCGACATCGCCTCCAGCGGGTCAAGACCAAAGCCCTCATAAGCCGACGGATAAACAAACAACCGCGCCGCTGCCATTAGCAGAGCTTTGTCTTCTTCGCTCACCCGCCCAATGAACCGAACAGGACCACCGGGCACATCCAGGCCCAGTCGTGCGGCCTCGCCCAAAACATCGGGGAAGACCCCACCCGGCTCAGGCACAGCGCCGCCAATCACGAGCGTAGGACGCTCGCCGCCCTCACTCGCCAGCGTTTCGAGCGCCACTCTCCATGCTCTCAGGAGCAACGGCACATTCTTCCGCGCGTCGAATCCACCCAAATAGAACGCATAATTCTCAGGCAGTCCCAGCCTGGCGCGTGCTTCACTCAAATCGTTCTGCGTATAAGTCGGGTGTGGCTCCATCCCGAGATAGACCGTGCGTACCCGCTTCGGTGATACCCGCAGCACCTTTATCACGTCCCGGCGCGATGCCTCAGAGTCGGCCAGAATCAAATCTGCCCGCTTTACGGAGGCTGCGGCCACCGCGAGGTAAAGCCGCACAGCCGCAGACCCACTATACCCCGGTACCACCCACGGAATCATATCGTGGGCCGTCACCACCACCGGAAAGCTATGCAAACCCGGCAGAGGTGCGGGCGCGGAAAGATAAGGTACATGCAATACGTCGGCCCGCCGCTTCTTCGCGAGGCGTGCAACCCCTATCTCTTCCCAGTACAGTTTCTCGAGATGGCCCACTCTACCGCCCACCACAGGCAGCGCCCGCCCATGAGCGACGCGACCACCCGGGGTTACGGGCACGTCACCGCCCTGCCCCGGAGGGAGAAGCAAAGTATAGCTATCACGCCCCGCATCGTGAGATGACGAAGCAGATGAAGTATTGTTGAGCGCGCTCCAGAGGTGCCTCAAATATTGGCCCGAGCCCGTGCGCTCCTGGTCCCAGAAATAGCCATTAAATGCCACGTGCATAAGTGAATCCATTATAGCACAGCGCTCCCCCGGCCCAACTAATGCCCACCATGCAGGCTGAATAAAAGCGGCCTAATGCGTTCTACGTAATGTCGTTACAATGCCGTCTGAAGTGCCGCCTATTTCCTTGACGCACGTACAACGGGCTGGTATAGTAACCGCTGGCACTGGAAAGGTAACGGGTGTGGATACTATGAACAGACCGAATGGCGGCGTGCCCGACGACTATTACGAACAGGGTGATCCGGACCTGCATCTGCCTGAGTATGACGAGCAGCCTGATCCTAATAACCCTTACGAGTCGGACGAGCCGCTCAACAGGCAGCTTGCTAGCTTTGCGTTTATACGCGAGGAAGACGAGCGCGAGGTGCGCCTGTATTTCCGTGATGTAGCCGCCGACGAAATAGCAAAAGCCTTCCGCAGATCGGGTGCGCTGCTCATCAGCATAACAGGTGAGCGTGCCCTGTCACCTTCGCCTGTGGCCGCGAACGCCCCTTCCGACGGCGCAGAAGCAGAGTTGCCCGTTGATCCATCCAGTAGCGATGCGCACGAATCGAGGGGTCGCAAGAGACGACACCGTAAAGGTCCGGCCCTGAGAGGTATGCACTCAGCGCAACCCGCGGGTGAAGCAACTTTACGCTACTTCTATTCGATGGGTGAGCTGGTTTATACGGTAAACATAACCACCGTCACAGGCATAATACATTCTGTGGCTGGCATCTTTCCTGCCGCCCTGCAATCCGAACGTGAGCTACAAACTCGTCTCGCCCTCCTCTTCCGAGAGGCCACAGCCAACACCCAGTAAGTAACACCACAAGCCGATGTCAACAAGCCGCAAGCCGCAAGTAGCCAGCCGCAATATCACGGTCCCGTGGTCTGACCTACCCGGCCCCATGCGCCTGGACCTTGAGCTTGAGCCATCGTCCGACCTGCTCGGTTGGGGAGCGCGCATAGGCTCCGCGCAGGTCGGGCTGGGTTACAACCATGTCGGCCTCGAAGAGCGTGTAGCCGACGGCGGGCTTGACTGGCACCGCGCCCTATCGGTTGTCGAAGAGCTATGCGGGCCGTGCTCGCAGGCCAATCTGCTCTGCTTCGTGCAAGCAGTCGAAGCGATGGGGCGCATTATCGTGCCGCCGCGAGCCGCCGCGCTGCGACTGGTGCTTGCTGAAACCGAGCGCATAGCCTCGCACCTCATGAACGCGGCCGGCATGATGGCTGCCCTTGATCTGCCCGAACGCGAAGCCTCCTTGCGCGACCTGCGCGAGCGCATCGTGCAGGCAGTAGCCGAATGGACCAGCGCCCGTATACAGCCCGGCCTCATCATCTACGGCGGCCTCACCCGCAACATTGACGAAACAGGCATACGCAACCTCACCCTGGCCTGTCGCCAGGTCGAGCGCACATTGCGTGCCGGTGTCACCTCGATCATCAACAGCAAAGATATCGCCGCCCGCCTCGCCGGATTAGCGCCAATTCGCGGCCAGGAAGCGGTCATAGGCGGCCTGCGCGGTCCCGTCGCCAGGGCATCGGGCGTGGCGGTCGATATGCGTGCCGTCTTCCCCACGGGCGCATACGAGGACGAAGGCGTAACAATCGTCGTGCAGCGCAACGGCGATGCCTTCTCTAGGCTCGTCGTGCGCCTGCTCGAAGCCCTTGAAAGCTTCCGCGTAATAGAGCAGGTACTTGACGACCTCCCGCCCGGCCCGTTCAAGTCGCGCGGCAACCTCGACATGCGAGAGGGAACGGGCATCAGTCGTGTTGAAGGCCCGCGCGGCGAGGTCTTCTGCTGGGTGAAGGGTGCGCCGGAAGGTCTGCGGGCCATTCACTTAAGCGCAGGCTCATTCCCAACTCTTGGCGTCTTGCCGGGGCTGCTGCGCGGCCAACAGTTGGAAGACCTCAAACTGACATTGCTCTCCCTCGACATCTGCCTGCCCTGTGCCGAGCACTAACGAATGATATATGCCCTCGTCACATTGATACTAACTGCGCTCGTCTGCTACCTGCTCGGCTTCACGTCCAGGGGAGCGCGATCGGCGAGAATTGTCGCCGTCACAGGCGTACTGGCATCCCTGGCAGTCGCTTTGCAGCAAGAAGGCCTGCAGGGCGGAGGTATGGACGGCGCTGCTATCCCCTGGCCCGACTTCATGAGCCGGCTTGGTACATCCTTCTACCGCAGCGATTTGCTGGCCGCAAGCATTGGCGCGTGGTGTATCGCCGTTGGTGCGCTCTGCCTCCTCAGGATAGGCGACGGCAACCGTTCACCATCTCAATTGGCCGCCGCAACCCTGGCAATCGCCGCACTCTACAGCCTCGCGCATACAACCGATCTGCGTGCCTTCGCCGCTCACCTGCTGCTGCTCGCTTTCCTGACATGGACCTACCTGCCCTCCTCAGCAGAGGGGGCGCTCATCACGCGCCAACGGGCCGCGCAAACGCTGGGCGCGCTCTCACTCCTCGGCGCGGTGCTTATCATAGGCCGCACCACAGGCAATATATACGGGCTGGAAAGCCTCTCACTCGCAGCGCTTACGCTCTGGCCTCTCGTGCTGGTGCTCCTTTTCGTGGTCTTCTGGCTCGGCCTCGCCCCTTTCACAGGCTGGAGTGCGCTTCCCGGCGACGAAGGCGAAAGCAAAGGGGCACTCTTGCAGGGGCTAATCCTGGGTGTTCCCGCCTTGCTCATCTTGCTAAGATTGCAGGCGCTGATAAGCAGTCAAGCCCTGGCAGGCTCGGTGCCGCCCGACTGGATATGGTTCACAACTGCCCTGACCTGGCTCGGAGGCATAACCACCCTTACGGCCGGGGCTGCCGTCGTGGTCTGGGCGGGTACTTCTCGATGGAGCGGTGCGCTCACGGCATATACCCTGGGACTCACCGTCTGGGGGCTTGGGCTTGATACGCCAACCGGACGCTTCGCCGCCCTGGTCGTGCTTCTCAGCTACGGGTTGGGCCGCGCCGCGCTTGACCTCTCCGCGGGTCAGTACGACTGGCTGTCACGATTAACTCTGGGCCTTTCGCTTGTATTTGCGCCCCTGACCGTCGGCTTCACGGGCGTCTGGCTGCTCACAAGCGCCATCATCGAGACCGGACATACCACCCTCGCCCTTGTCCTGATAGGCGCTGCCATCCTCGCCGCTGTGGGCACGGCCATACACCTTGTATCAGTCGCAACCCGCCAACCCACCGATGTGTCGCCCGGCAGGCGCTACGGTGGCCTGCTTGCACTGGGTCTGTCCGCTTTGCTCGTCATCGGCGGCGCGCTTCCGGGTCTCTGGCTCCCTTATATAAGCTCGATTGCAGACATAGCCGGCGGCACAGCCAATCTCGATGTCACGTGGGCAACCGTGCAATCGGGCGACCTCTTCGCGCCATTCCCGCTTCTTGCGTTCGCGGCGGCGATTATTGGCCTGCTTGGTTTTGTGTTGCGCACCTGGGCAAAGTCCACCACGACACCGGGCAGCGCTCTTCTGCCTACCGCCCTCGACCGTCTACAGAAGGCGCGGCAACCCGTTTCGACGCCGCAACCCCTCCTCTCCAACCCGCCACCTGCCGTATGGTGGCTTTCACTCGTCTGGATCGAACGGGGCGTGTTTGGCTTCGGCGCGCTCCTGGCCCGCGCAGGAAGCAGGCTTGGCATTTTGCTCGCCCGCCTCGAAGGCCGCTATTATTTACCGCTGGCTCTTATTCTGGCCCTGCTCATAGTGCTCGCAGTCACCAGATAGGCCGCAAGCAAAGAATTACAGACACCATGCAGATCACACTTCCAATCATCCTGATAGCCCTCGGCGGCATCCTGCTTATCACACAGCGGGACAGGCGATTGGTGCTGCTCGCCCTGCTTGTTCAGTGGGTGGGACTGGCCTGGCAACTCCAGCCGTTACTGGCAGGCACACCCGGCCTACCTGTGGAAATCGTGACCGCGCTCGCCTGCTCTGCCATCCTCGGCATCACAGTCTGGAATATCAACCGCGCCGGAACGAGCACACCTACCGCCACCCAACCCTCAAACACGCGGCAATTCGCCATAGCAGACCAACTGTGGCTCTGGGCCATCGCGCTCGTGGTAGGCGTAGCAGGCTACGGACTGGCGCGCATCTACCCGCTCGGCGGCAGCGAACAGGACCTGGTTGCCTTCTACTGGATCGCCCTTCCCGCTCTACTCGCGCTCGTTATTGACGGTTCGCGCGAGCCTGTTCGCCTGGGCGCGGGCATACTCTCGCTGGCGAACGCCGCCCTCTTGCTGGTTTATGCGCTGGCCGCCACATCCCCCGGCACTCTGCTGCTTGCCCTGTCCGCGCTCCTCCGGATAGCGCTCGCGGCGGCCTCCGGCTACACATGGCTGTTCCTCAGGACAACTTATCACGACCTCAACCTCAACACACTGTTCGATATGCGCGATGGTAAGATAGCAGGCGAAACGGCGCTCGCGCTCGTGGAGATGCAAAGCATCGGCATTACAGAAAGTACAGACATTATAGAGACCGACCAAATCGAGCCAACCGAAACTGAAGAGGCTACCAGCGATGAGTAGCAACGAACAATTCGCCTGGAGCATCTTCGCCCCTCTCGCAGGTGCCGCGCTTGCCGCCATCCTGCTGATTGCCCACAACTGGAAAGCAATCCCACGCGGGTTCGCGCTCTGGCTGCGGCTGATTGGACTGCTTGCCTCCCTTGCCGGTTTGGCCGTCGAAGTGGCGCTTGTAGCAGTCCTATCCGGCAGCGCCACATTCGACCCTCCCGGCATAAGCCTCGGCATAACGACGCCCGCACGGTTCGTCCTGATTGCCGCCAATGTCGCCCTCTTCTGCGCTGTGCTCTATGCCTGGACCGCCGAAGATGACCCACAAAACCCCGGCCCTGAATGGACGCTCATACTGGCCCCTGTCACATCGAGCTTGCTCGCGGGTGCTGCCCTCTCCACCGACAGAATTATAGCTGTGCTTTTCCTGGCCGGCGCGGCCTTATCAGTCTCCGCGATGGCCCTCGCCCGCCCCCGCACCCCGCTGCCCTTCAACCGAGATCTTGACGAGGACAATATCGCCGCCCAAACTATGCTCGCACGGCGCGTAGCAGGCGGCCTGAAGCATATTGGCCTGTCCATCCTCGGCACAGGTCTCCTGGCCGTTGGTTCCGTGCTTGTGGCGCGGTATGCCTTCAACCTGGAGAATCGCGGCCTACTACAACTCGGGTTGGCGCTCCTGGCTGTCGGCCTGATCGTGCGCGCAGGTGGCATGCCTTTCGCCGCCGCAGCCGCCGATACCATTCAGGCTTCCCCACCAACGGCCCTCGCCATGCTGGGAGCAAGCACTCCTGTCGCCCTGGTGGTGGGACTCCTCCTGTTCACCCCCGTAGAAGGCAGCCTTGCACAGGGAGCAAGCGCCGGCTGGCTAGGAGCGATAGGCACGTTCCTGGCGGGCCTCCGCTCGCTGGGCAGCCTCCTTGAATCCCGGCAGCACACAACGAACGGTGTTGACAACTCGCGCGGCCACGGCCTTACGACGCCAGAAGCAAACCTGCTTGCCATGACAGTAGCCGCCGCCACCGGCTGGGCGATTTTCGGCGTCCTTTCCGGCTCAAGAATGGGCGCCGTGGGCGCGATCCTTATAGCCCTCAACATAGCGCTCTCGCTCCCTATCGCCCTGGGCCACCGGCGCTGGAGGCCTGCTGGTATTGCATCCCTCCTCGGCCTCCCACCGCTGGGCGGCTTTGCGGGCATGATACTTGTTGCCCAGAGCGCAGCCAATGAGGGCGGCCTCTGGCTCGCTATCTTGCTGCTTGGCTCCGCGATGGTCGCCGCAGGCTGGCTTGCACTGACGGCAGGCAGTGCCTCTACCGACGACCTGCGAGGCTGGCGCGGCAGGCTGCTAAGTCCGCTCTATTTTGTGCCCATATTGCTAATCGTCTTGCAAATCGCTATCTTTCTCTGGGCGTCGCAGCTAACCACCCAGCTAAACCTGTGGGCATTGGTGCCCTGGCTAACGGCCCCGTAAGAAAATAATCGTGCTGCATGACATTTACCTCTAATCTTCAAGGCGGCCAGCATGTTCACTAACTCATCGCGGCAAAAGTCGCTATCCGTATATCACCTCCATATGGGCGGACCTGACGCCGCTGCTCTTGAATGGCAGTCACTGAAAACGCCTCGCTTCGATGCAAGGGTCAAGGCGACCGGCGTGCGCTTCGTGTCATCAGCCTGGGAAGCCGATGTGCTGGTACTGACAGGCATCCTGCTGGCCACTACGCTCGATACTGTGCTTTACGAGCTTTCCACCCTTCCCCAGCCTGCGCTCCTCATAGCAGCAGGCGACTCCGTCATAAATGGCGGCCAGTGGGCCAGGCTCGAGATGCCCGGCCTCGCCCCCTACCCACTCAGCCACTACGTCGATATCCAGATTAGCGTACCCGGCGACCCTCCCACACCCCAGGCCCTGATCGCCGCCCTTGCCGCCGCAGGCGAGCGCCTATCCAGGCCCGGCGAGCACCTCGGCCGCTGGCAAGACGAATAGCATACTGCGTACTCCATACTGCGTAGGTGTCAGGGATCAGGGGCGGGGAGATGCAAGCGGGCATATCAGTGCGTATGAGGTAAATCGGCGCGGCATCTCGGACAATCCTCTTATCGGGCGACATCGTAATACAGCCCCGTAGGCGCATAAGAAAGTAGCCCCATGCGTAAGCCTGGGGTAGGGCCACCCAGCTCCCCAAGCCCCGTAGGGGCGCAAGAGAGTAGCCCCACGCTCACGCATGGGGAATCGCGCACCCTATAAGTGCAGTAAGCCCCGTAGGGGCGACAGAAAGTAGCCCCATGCGTAAGCGTGGGGGGAATCACCCACCCAAATCCAAAGCCCCGTAGGGGCGACAGACAGGCAGCTAACATATGAGGTGTCTCTGTGCCGCCCACTTCGTAAGCTTACCATTCACCCAAATGGCCTATCTTTCCCCAATCCTCCCCAAACTGTGTCTCAAATGCGCCCACCAATGGCATTCCTACTATGACAACCCACAGAACAGACCCCGCTGCGTGCGCATCAGCCCGGTCCCACCCAAAAGGAGGCCCTGCCCAGACCAATACCGGTGTTCCCTACCGGAGGACCTGAACCACCCTCCCTTATACTCACCCAACTCACCACCAGCACATAGCTGGCACAGCAGCAGGTCAGCCCCACCAAGCCGACCTGGCCCTACCCCACACCCCCTTCCCTGCCCCTCGCCACTCACCACCAACACATACTACTCGGTACTCGGTACTCGGTACAGGCGAAGCAGGAGCGGTCACGATGACGCGGGGATAGTGGAGCATCGAAGCGCTCAGGGACACCGGTATTCCCCTTACCAACAATACCCTGGCAGCCGCATACCCAAAAACAGGACCGCCCCCACCGTCCTACCGTCCTACCGTTCCACCCCCATCCTGCGGTCAGGATTCTCTTCAGGAACAGCAGTCGGCAGTCTGCCGTCTGCGGTCGTCCCTGACCCCTGATCCCTGACCCCTGACAACGCCGTCGTTACCCCGACAATTCCCCCATCCGGCCAATATCATTATTCGAACATCTGAGCTATATTTAGGCATTAGAACACCGCACAGTTACCCCGAAGGAGGACAAGATGGACTATAGAGAACCCGAAGAATTCAGCAATATGGGCAACCAGGAATTAGCACTCGCGGCGAAGCAAGGTGATAGAGAAGCGCGTAACGCCCTCTTTATGAGGCTGCGCGCAAAGATTAGCAGATGCACGGCCACATCCAAACATAAGCTTGCCCGGCTTGAGCAAGGGCCAACATATCTTGAGCCCGAAGACCTCGACCAGGAAGCATTCATCATCTTCTGCGACCTGATCGATAGCTGGCAGCCTCAACGAGCGCCTTTCGTGCCGTACGCGCTCAAGATGCTACGCTGGCGGCAGCATGACATTGTAAGGGCAGGTCTATCCTACCGGCGAAAGCGTCTGCGCGTAGTGCGGCTTCCCGAGCCTGCCTACAGCGAAGCTGCGGAGCATCTAGTGGAGACGCAGACGCCCGAGACCCTTGTAGAAGGAACAGAAGAATGGAACGCCTTGCTGGCCCAGTTGCAGGACGACTGGCGGCGCTTTGTAGAGCTAAAGTTCTACAGGGATTTCACAACCAGCCGTATAGCAAGCGAAAGCAACTGTTCGGCGCGCACCGTAGACCGCAGCATCAGGTTCGCCCTCGACTTGCTCAGGCTCAACCAACAGGAGCTGTGGGAAGTAGTGTAAATCGTGCCCGCCCGGTGAGGCTACACCACTTCGCCGGTAACAGCGACCGGAGCCGTGCTCTTAACATGGTAGAGATCAAGCAGAAGTTTGCGCAGGCGGTCGGCAGTTAGATTACTCACTAGACGGCCGTTCGCCGCCACCGAAATAGTGCCACGCTCCTCGCTGACGACCACCGCCAATGCGTCAGAATACTCCGAAATGCCAATAGCTGCGCGATGCCGCGTCCCGTAATTCTGCGGGCCTGACACATTATCGGATAGCGGCAGAACGGTCCCCGCCGCCACAATCCGCCCGCTACGAATGATAACCGCGCCATCATGCATGGGCGAGTTAGGATAAAAGATGTTCGCCAGCAGTTGCCTAGAAACATCAGCGTCAATGTGCACACCCTTGTCGGCGTAATCTTGCAGGCCCGTCTGCCGCTCCAGCACAATCAACGCGCCGTGCTTCTGCCTCGCGAGCAGAGCCGCCGCAGCCGAAACTTCATCGATCATCGCCTCAAGCGCCTTGCGCCCGCTCCCGCCGCTCCGGTTTAGCCAAGTGCCAGTGCGCCCAAGCTGCTCAAGGGCGCGCCGAAGCTCAGGCTGAAAGATAATAGGGATTGCTACCAGCAAAGCCAGTCCCGAGTTCCGGATTAGCCATGTCAGCGTGGATAGCTGAAATATAGAAGAAAGGAGAGCCGAAGCCAGCCAGAGAATGATAATACCACGCACAAGCTGAACGGCGCGCGTCCCCTGCACTACCGCCAGCAGCCAGTAGAATATTACCGTAACAAAGGCTATATCAAGCAGCGTGGACCACGTGACTTGCGATAGCACGTACTGGATTTGCGACAAAGCTCCCTCAACAACCTATCATTGATTTATGTGTTTATTCTAAACCTGACCGCCCAAAACGGCAAGCAGTCCCACCATGCATTGTCATTCGAAGCTACAAAGTATATATTCCCGTGTCGCACTCACCCACCCGCTATTGTTATTCTGAACAGAGGGAAGAATGACAATCGTGAGGGGAGGCGGCGTCACTGACATTATTTTGTTAGCACGGTATTAAACAGAGTGAAGAATCCGTTCGGGTAGAAATTAGCATGGAGGTTGATTCTTTACTGCGTTCTGAATGACACCGCCATGAGGGCACGCTTACATGCCACCGCCTTGTTAGCGATGCATTCAGAACGACAAGCGGGAGACGACGCAGCGACAGAGACAAAACAATAGAGCATCCCACCGGATGCTCCATAAAACGAACTTTGTTCCGCACTATCCTACCTGTGCAATCACCCGCACAAAGCGAAACACTTTTACCGATTTATGCCCGGTCATCCTGCTACTCACCTGCAGGTCGAGGATCGAGCCACCATCTTTTATCACGCCATCATATTCGATCAGCATGACGACCTCTTCACCCTCGTCGTCATACCGGTACTCAGGGCTGAAGCTAATCATGTCGCCATCGATTATGTAACGACCCGTCAATTGAGCAGGCTGCTCAGGGTTGTCCCTGTAGAACCACGCGATCACCTGCTCAGGCGTGCCCGACGATGTGCAATCAATTACCCAGCCATCTTCATAGAAGCGAAGATAATCGAAATAGTCAACAGGCTCAGCCTTCGACAAATCCGCCGGCGCTTGATAAAGCCCGTCAAACCTCAGCACTACTTCTGGCGCTGCGTCTTGCGGCCGCCCACCACAGGTGCGGCAGCGCGGCCCGGTGCACCGCCGCCATTGTTAACTGCTTCAGTCTCACCCTTTTCGCGAGCCATCCTGAGCATCTCGCTCTGCAGAACCGGCAAGCGGTCGTTATTCGGCTCAAGTCGGAGCAGCCTGCCGTAAAGACGTGCTGCCTGCCCGTATTCGCCCAGCGCCGTCAACTGCTTCGCCAGCATATGGTGGCCCGGAATATCCTCAGGTGCAAGCGCAAGCAACTGGTGAAGCGCCGCGATGCCTTCTTCGGTGTGCCCTTCCTGTATGAACAATTCTGCCAGCGCACGCTCGCCCTCTACCGCTTCCTTGATCTTACCCGACTGCACAAACATGTTGAGCAGGTGCTGGCGGGCGTCGATATCGCGGGGTGCGATGCGCACGATACGCTCATAGATGCTGATTGCCTGGTCGTGCTGCCCCAGCGTGTAGTGCAGGTCAGCCGCTTTCTGATAGGTGCGCATGGCATCCTTCAGCAGTCCGGCCTTCAACTGTAGCTCGGCCAGCGTGTTCAACTCGCGCATACCGTACTCGGTCATGCCAAGCTTGAGATACATGTCGCTGAGCTTGCGCCGTACCGCCACGTTATTGGGAGCAAGGCGGGCCATATGTCCCAGCGTCTCAAGCGTCTTCTCGTTGTCGTTCACCTTCTGGAACAACACCAGCAGGTCGTTCAACTCGGCAAGCGCCTGGTTAAGCTGCCCCTGCCGGAAGTAAATATCCGCCAGGCGCGTGTACACCGAGTAGTCGTTCGGCATGATCTGCTTCAACGACTGGAGCGCGCTCATCGCACCCTCCCAGTTGTTCTGCGAAGCGTTCGCCTCTGCCAACCCATAGTAAAGCTGGATCGGCTCAGCGATGCGAGCGAAACCATACTGAGGTCGTGGAGACTGTATGCCCAGGTTGTCCGACTTCTGCGCCGGGTCCTCGAGGCCGCCGTGATTCTTCAATATCTCCAGCACGCGTGCATAATGCTGGGCAGCCACTGCCCCATCCTTGGCGGTCAGCGCGAGATCGCCCCTGTACTGCCTCATCAACAGCTCGTGGAGCAGCCAGGAGTTGTCTATCTCCCCTGTCTGCGCGGTAAAGAGCAGCAGAATACCCTGGTCAAGGGCATCAGCGGCGATATCCGGCAAGTCGGAGCGTCCCGCCAGCACTGCCAGTCCATAATAGACAGACGGTACAGCCCGCGTCTTCAGCGCAGCGTGCAACTCTTCCATGAAGAGGCGGTTGTCGGCCTGGCTCTTGGCTGCCCGCTCCAACACGCTCTGCAGGGCATCCCACTGGGTCAATTCGTTACTTGACGCAAGGGTTATGTAAAGTCGTGCTAGTGCCAGGTCGTTACCTGGATCGAGATGAAGGGCGCGGCTCAATTCAGTAAGCGCCTCGGAATGCCGTCCCAGCGTCATTAAGTATGTGCCGATTGCAAGCGCCACCTCGGACGAGTTGGGGAGCTTGGCTTTCAGCCCAATGGCCTCTTCCAGTGCGCGGTCAGGGTTACCGGCGTTAAAATGCCGGTCGGCCACAGCAAGCAGCGCCTTCGCCGCGTCATCTACCTTGCCTGCTTCCATCAGCAGGACGCCGAGGCGAGTCTGTAGCGTCGGGTTATTCGGCTCCAGTTGCAGCAGACGGCGGCACACCTCAGCGGCGTTCTCGGGGTCGCTCCTCGCGACGAACGTATCCATCACCGTCTGGTATTTGGTGATGGCTTCCTCGATATGCCCAAGATGGAGGTAGATATCACCAAGCATTATATGGATGGGCAGGTAACCCGGCTCAGCACCGATAACTGCCATGCAGGAGTCGACAGCAACATCCCACTTGCTCTCAGACATCGCCTTTTCGCCTTCAGCGATAAGGTTCTGTACGAGCAGACTTTGCTCTTCGAGATTACTGAGTGTTGGCCCCGGCATTGACGCCAACTGGTTCAGGTCAATTACAGTGCGGCTATTCTGGAACGCGAGACCATCGGTGCCGGGGAGAACACTACTACCACCGGGCAGCGCGGCTGTTCCCTCAGCCAGAGGAACACTGTTCCTGCGAGACGATGAATTGCCGGTCGGCCCGGTCGTATTCGATGATGCACGCAAGAACTCGGTGATGGAGCGTAGGCTGCCGCCGGTGTTCCGCATCATGGTTGTTGGATTGTCGTTCGCCTGAGGCCTGGGCAGCGAATCAGTGCCGCCAACCATTATCGAAGTCCCGCCTTCTTCATGATTAGAGCCGATGCCGCCCGTCCGCCCGTCGCCCAGGCTCATATCAATGCGCGTGGCTTCAATGGGGTTGGACATCGGAATATCGGGCAGCCTCTCCGCATCGAGCATCACATTGCCCCGGCTGATTCCCAGCAGCTTGCTCTGGATACTCTTGTTATAGAGTTCCTCGGCTCGCCTTTCCAGCTCGTGCATGTTCGGGTGGTTGAAGCGGCGCTCCTTGAATATGTTTACAAGGTTCGTGTAGAGAGAAGATGCACGGCCAGGGTTGTTATCCGCGAGATGCGCCTCGGCTGTAGCCGAATATAGCTCGATCAGCTCATCGGCCTCTGTGCGCGTGATCTGAGTCATATTAATGAGAGTGAGAGATCGCTCGAAAGCCGCGACCGCCTTGGGGAAAAGCCTCTGGGCGAAATAGCACTGGCCGATAACATAGTTCGAGGACATAGCGAATTCAGGATCGTGCTGTGCCCTCTCAAGGAATGGGATGGCGACGTCGGGCCGCCCCATCTGCTGGTTGAGTAGGCCCGCGCTGTAAAATACCGAGGCTCGCTTTGCACCTGCGCGTACCGCCAGGTCATAAAGCTCCATCGCCTCGCGGAACTCTCCTCTTTCCTGCGCTTCCATCGCCTGCGTAACCAGTTGAAGGGCTTCCGGCGATTCGTCCTGCTGAGGAAGCATACCGGTGCCGGGCATGGCGGCAGTTTGCGACCCCATCACTTCGTCGCTATTAAGTGCAAGCGTGCCTGCGCTCTCCGCGAGCTTGCGCTTGACCGTATAAGCCCAGCGGCGAACCTCCGGGTTCTCAGGATCAAGGGCAGAAGCGGCATCCGCGTGGGCCTGCGCCTCGCCAAGGTGGCCTTCGCCAAGCTCTATGCCGGAGATAGCGATATGCTCGACGGCCTGCGCCTGCCGGTCGCCCACTTCCTGTGTCAGATCAAGCAGGCGATTATGTGCCTCTCGGTTCTTGGGCATGGCACGGGCAAGGTCATGCAGCGAGCGTATAGCTTCGTGGAACTGGTTTTTCTGGGTATACAAATCAGCGAGACGCATGTAGGTCCCTACGGCGTCGTCCTGCTTGTTCAGAGCCAGATGTATCTCGGCAAGGCGATTCAGGGCAAACAGATCGCCGGGATCGGTCTTTATGAGATCTTCGTAAGCAGTCTGGGCTTGAGGCCACTGCCGCAAACGGAAGAGGCACTGCGCCATGTTGCGCTGCGCGGTTCTATCGTCCGGGATCTCGGTGAGCGCGCGGCCATACTCTTTCATGGCGCGCTCCCATTGGTTTGCCCAGGCATATTCATGCGCGCGCTTCATCGCAGTATCAAAGATTGCCTTGTTACCCGCCATAAATTAGTTCCTGTTGGTCCTGGATTATGGGTTCCATAGCCCGGTTCTTGCGCGCCGCTTTTCCCTTATACAATCGGAACCCGTGTTGGTAGTTAAGAACGGCAGGCATACAGGCTGCCGTAGTCCGAGTATAGCACAATAAAATCGCTCTACACCGTAATATGGGACAAAGAGACCCTGCCATTGGGACAGAAGTACTGTGCTGATAAGGCATCTTGTGGATATAGAACGACAATTCCATAAATAGGGTAATATATGAAGCGTTCAGAGGAGATGCTGCGGCATGAATAAGGGTGATGAGACAGTCAAAACGCCCGACCCCGAATACGCAAAAGCCGCCGAGCAGGTGTTTATCGGCGCGAGTTTCGTGACCGATGTTGGCCTGGAACTGCTGGAGGTCGGACCCGGCTGGGCCGAGACCCGGTTGGGCGTGCTGCCTCGTCACCACCAGCAAACCGGCATCGTACACGCGGGTGTGCAGGCGACAATGGCCGACCACACCTCCGGAACAGCCGCCACCACGGTACTGAGACAGGACGAGTTTGTACTCTCCACCGTGATCAATCTGAACTTGCTGCGGCCCGCCACCGGCCAGGAGCTGCGCTGCCGCGCAACCGTGCTCAAGCCTGGCAGGCAGATCGTGGTCGTCGAGGCTGAGGTTTATGCCTCCATAGATGGCGCGAGTATCCTGGTGTCAAAGGCGACAGTTACGCTGGCGGTGCTGAAGAAGCAGGCGTGATTAATCGCCTGCTTAGCGGCGATCAATCGTTTCGGGGTAAGTGATCAGACTTATGGTCCAGAGGGGGTGCAGGGGCGAAGCCCATGACGGGGGTTTGGGGGTGTCCCCCACTCTCCCCTAATAGAACTCCCCTCCCACGTGTGGGAGGGGTTGGGGGAGGGTCTTCCCTGACCGAGATGCCGGGTTGTTCCACCCTAAATCTGAACATTTACGTTTCAGGTGATGCTTGCGCCGACGTTATCCGGCAATATATACTCAGGCGGCAATGCTGTTGCTTGTCTGAAAGCAGCAGAATATCAGTTTCTAGAAGGAGAAAGAAATGCTACGCAAGAGCTTCATTTTAGCCGTGGGTTTACTGGCCCTTCTCGCGCTGGGGGGCGTCGCATCGGCACAGAGCACGAGCAAAGATAGTAAAGCCACCATTCCCGATGTTTGTGTCTTTCCCTTCACCGATGTGCCGGACGGCAGCACGTTCAGACCTTTTATCGAATGTCTCTTCTGCCGTAACATAATCGGAGGCTACCCCGACAACACATTTCGCCCCAACAACAATGTCACCCGTGGGCAGCTCTCCAAAATAGTGTCGGAGTCGGCGGGCTTCAATGGGCCTGCCGGCCTGCAAATCTTCGAAGACGTGCCTCCCGGCAGCACCTATTACGACTATATAAACAGGCTTGTACAGTTCGGCTACATCAACGGCTACGATTGCGGCGGCCCCGGCGAGCCTTGCTCACCTGCGGGCTACAGGTACTTCCGGCCGAACGCCCCCGCCACACGCGGCCAGATCGCCAAGATCGTCACCCAGGCAGCAGGATGGAACGAGCCGCCCGGAGACCAGATATTCGAAGATGTGCCCCCGGCCCACACTTTCTACCCATACATCCAGCGCCTGTCTCTACACAACGCGGTAACAGGCTACCCGTGCGGCGGCCCCGGCGAGCCATGTGGCAACGGCAATATGCCCTACTACAGAGCCGACAACCTGACAACACGCGGCCAGCTATCGAAGATAGACGTCTATGCCTTCTTCTCAATCTGCATACCATAACCTGATCGCAGGGGCAGGAAACGCCCCAACAGCCTATGGCCCACAAGGTGGGCGCAAGAAGCTAGCCCCACGGCGTAAGCCTGGGGTTAAAACACCCCAAACAAACCAAGCCCCTGAAACGGGCGGCAGAACACAAATGGCAAGTGATTTCTGTCGCCCTTTACAGAGGCTTATTTGGACTGATGCTATTCGCAGGCTTACTTGGTGGGGTCACTCTCAACACACCATAAGACAACCTGCGATTCTAGCGCGTGCCCGTTCCCTTGTTGCCGAAGTTGGCTTTGCGCGGTGCGCCTCTATTCCCCGGGCCGGCATCACGTAGCGGCGACGGTCCGCCTGAATTAGGTGTAACGCGAGGGTCAACCCGCCGCATACGAAAATCGCCCGCGCTCATGAAGACATGGCGGCAGAGATCGGGGTCGCAAAGGCGCGAGCAAATACGCGGGTCCAGACGATCAAGGTCACAGTTTGAGGTGACGACCGTGGGCAGGCGCAAGTTATAGCGATAGTTGAAGATCTGGTAAAGCTTCTCCACCGCCCAGGGCGTCGACTGCTCGGCCCCCAGGTCGTCAATAATAAGGAGATAGACCGAGCGAATCTGCTCAAACCTATCATCGTATGTTATTTCGCTGCCCGGCGCATATGCCGACCGCAAGCTGTGGAGCAGGTCGGGCGCGACAGCAAAGTAGACCTGCATCTGGTGGTCCTGCACAACATAGTTGGCGATAGACGCCGCAAGGTGGGTCTTGCCCGTGCCGTAACCTCCCAGCAAAAGGAGCCACCCTTCCGGGCTGGTAGCGAAATCTGCGGCAGCATAGTACGCCTCAGGGGTTCCCGGCACCTCCGGATCAAAGGTCGCAAACACCTTCTCCTGGAAAGCGTCCAGGTTGCTCAGCCTGTAGAGATCTTCCAGGTTGCGCTGCTCTGTAGCATTTGTGCGGCAAACGCACGGATAGAGCTTACCGAAGCGCGAATCGCCAACGGGCGCGTTCATGCGCAGCCACCCGGCACCGCCACAATGCTGGCAAACCTCTTCCACAGGAAGTGCACGATTCGCGGCTCGCGGGTTACTCAACGCACTGAGAGTGACCGGCTCCTGCTTCTCGTTCGCAGGCTTGCGTGCTTCATCACCTGTCGGGTCGGAAGAGGAAGGCATATTTGCCCTTCGTGTATTTCTCGGGATCGAGAGATCTCTCAACAGGTCCCCTATCTTTTCCACTTTGCTTACCCTCCGCTGCCCATCTTTCAAGTATTCGTTCTATATATCGCCAGTTACGCTTATTATTTGTAACAGCCTCCTCGAAGGCCGCCTCAATCCATTCTGCCGGGTATCTGCCCTCTGCGTCCTGCAATCTCTCGGCCAGGATCGGTGTTAGCAGGCCGACATTCTGCTCGTAGAGCGCGTACACGCTGGGACGCTCGACCACAACGCGCAACCGGCTGCGAAGCGCAGATTGCGAAGCGCGGCCCGCACCGTCGGATGCATACATCATGTACGGCTGCACAAGAGGCGTTTCGACCACATCTATCTGGCCCTTGCCCAGTGCCTCTACCCAGATCTTGTTCTCACGCGTGTTCAGCAAATACCAGTATTCAAACTGTGTGCCCACCCCATCAGCGCCTTCAACCCGCAAGCCCTTATCCGCTATCCGTAGCTGCAAGAGCGTGCCGCGTGCTACCGCGAGTTCCAACCCCTCTCGCAAAGCGTCGCTGAACGTGCGCGGCCCCTTCCCTTGAGAAAGGGTCGTCTTCAGACTATCCTCACCCTCAAGCTCTTCCAGGCTCACCATGCGCGGCGACGAGGCGTTGGCCCCGCTCCTCGCGAGCCGCCAGAAGAGGTACATCGTCACCTTCATCTCAAGCATGGAGGTTATCTGCGGCAGCACCTCCTCGAAGAACCCTTCGGGCACGCGCACCGTTTTTTGTTTGTCGCTGGAGAAGCCTGTAAATGGTTTGTTCATTGGCTGAGTGGTGTACGTTGGTGTTTGGTCATGAATGCTGCTTCGTACTGCTGCGGTCTCGCATTACCAATCACTATTCCTCTTGCCGGTAAACTTCGAGATCAGCGAACTTGGTGGTGCGGTTGAAGAAGCGCAGCGGTATGGTGGTCAGAGGGCCGTTACGGTGCTTGGATATATGTATCTCCGCGATGCCCTTCTTCTCGGTCTCCGGGTTGTACATTTCTTCGCGGTGAATGAACATGACGATATCCGCGTCCTGCTCAATGGAGCCCGACTCGCGAAGGTCAGACAGCATCGGAACATGGTTAGTGCGGCTCTCAACTGCGCGGGATAGCTGCGCACAGGCAATCACAGGTATATTTAGCTCGCGCGCCAGCACCTTGAGGCCGCGGCTGATCTCGGATACTTCCTGCACGCGGTTGCCATCCCGGCGTCCTGTGCCTTGCATTAGCTGTAGATAGTCGATAATAAGAAGGTCTACACCGGCCTCGGCTTCAAGGCGGCGCGACTTCGAGCGCACTTCGTGGATAGTGAGGCCCGCGCTGTCGTCAATGAAGATAGGCATCTGTGCCAGCCGCCCAATCGCGTCCGAGACATTCTGCCACTCTTCGTCGTTGAGATAACCGAGCCGAAGGCGCTGGCTGTCAACGCCCGTCTCAACAGCAAGCAAACGCTGGACAAGTTGCTCGCGGCTCATTTCAAGCGAGAAGACCCCCACCCGCGCGCCACGCTCGGCAGCGTTGTGGGCGATGCCCAGTGACAACGACGTCTTACCAACCCCAGGACGAGCGGCCATGATTATCAGGTCACTCTTCTGAAGCCCGCCGGTCACCTCGTCGAGATCGTGAAAGCCTGTGGACACGCCAACTACGCTCCCGGGGCTGTGCTGGATCGACTCGATGCGGTCGTAGTATTCGTTGAGCACTTGCTCAATCGATGCGAAATCTTTGGTGGCGGTGCGTTGCGAGATCGAGAAGAGTATCTGCTCGGCTTTATCGAGCACGACCGTGGTTTCTTTGTCCTCAGAGTAACCGAGGGCCGCGATCTCGCCGCCTGCCGAGATTAACCGGCGCAGCACCGCAGTGCGCTCTACGATATGGCCGTAATATTCAATGTGAACAGCGGTTGGGGTGCTGTTTACCAGCTTGACGAGATAGCTGTAGCCGCCGATGTTCTCAAGGCGACCCCCCCGCTCAAGCTCAGAGGCGAGCGTCACAGGGTCGGGTGGCTCACGCCGTCCGTACAGGTCGAGCACTGCCCCATAGATCCAGCCGTGAGCCTCACGGTAGAAGTCTTCGGGGCGCAGGAACGGCGCAATCTTGATTATCGCATCGCGATCAAGTAGGAGGGATCCGAGTACCGCTTCTTCTGCCCCCAAATCGTAGGGTACAGGGCGCTCGACCATATCCGTCATACGGCACTACCTCAGGATGATTCTCGAAATCTACTCTAACAACTCAAAAAACGCTTAGCTGGCTACATCCACGATTGTAGCACCTGTGCGTATTCAGTTATGAATTATGACCGATGAGACACAAAGAGTTGGAGTTATCCTCAAAAGTGGTGGATAACTCCAACTGCAAATGCTCACCATCCATAATTATGCCTCGGTCGAACCCTCGGCGGATGCTTCGTCAGAAGACTCTACGGTTGCTTCTTCGGCAGCTTCTTCTACGGCTGGAACAGGTGCTGCACCGGTAACGATGGATGCCTTACCATGTGCGCCTGCAACCTCAGAGGCAACTTCCACATTGAACTTGGCCGATACACCCTGGCCGAAATCGGCTGTAGCGGCGTATGTGCCGGTCCTGTGGATTGCCTCATCCAGACCGATCTTGCGGCGGTCCATCGTCACGTTGTACTGCGACTGAAGAGCATCAGCCAGGTCGGCAGCGGTAACGGAACCATAGAGGCGGTTCTCGGAGCCGACGCGAGCACGTATCGTGATAGTCTTGCCTTCGAGAGCTGCGGCGGCCTGCTGGGCCTCAGTGAGTGCCTTGTTAGCGCGGCGACTATAAACCCCGGCCTGGGCTTCTGCCTGCTTCAGCGACCCGCGTGTAGCAAGCACAGCGAGCTTCTGGGGCAGCAAGTAGTTGCGAGCGTATCCGTCCGCTACTTCCTTGACCGTGCCCGCCTCGCCAAGGCCAGCCACCGTTTGTGTCAAAATTATCTTCATTCCTGGTGTTGTCCCTCAATGTTAGAAAAGTCAAGGCAAAATCCTTGCGTAGAATTATACCACAAGCCCCAAACTAAGGGGTAGGATATGGGAGATTAGCGCCTCGTCGCTTATCCTGTTCGCGGCCCCATTGGAAGAGAATTGGATAAGCGCGTGGCCTCTATCGCCTCCACAGCTCTAAGAGGCCACACATAGTCGTACTCTGTGGTACAGAGGCCGAAGGACTTTCGTCCACCCACAACCGCTTATTCCTCAGTAACGGCCATCGTCGGTGCTATCAGGAAGATTGTCACGTCCCAGGCGGCATGGCTGACTATGAGCGCGCCAGTGGACATGCCGGCGGCTGACAGCATACCCCAGTAGCCGCCTGCAACGGTGGCCGCTCCAAGCAAAGTGAAGTTGCCCGTGACGATGTGCGCGCCACCATAAGCCGCCGTGCCCAGTAGAGCGCCAACAGGCTTGCCGAATATCTTCATGAAATGATGCTGGACGACCCCCCGCCAGAATAGCTCCTCAGCTGGGCCTACGATGGTGAGGAGGCGTGTAGCAAGCTCACGCTTGGAGCGCAGGCGGCGCAGCGAGTAGATGGCCTCTATCTCCGACCCGCCTTTTGGCAGGATAACGCGTGCTATGCGGTCGCCTATCTGGAATACCACATAGAGACCCGCCGCCGAGGCAAGCCCAAGAGCGACGTCCTTTGGCACGATCCTAGTCTTCCGCAGATCCGGCTCTGCTTTCAGCGATAAGCTGCCTAGCGCAAGGCCGGTGAGGGTCATGCGGTCCCAGAACTGGGTGCGCGGCCCGCGGAAAGTAAGGGCGAAGGCTCCATAGGCAGCGGCGAGGCTGCCCAGGAGCAAGCGATCTTTCAAGAGTTGCTGTAGCTTTGTCATTAGATCCTCAGTGCCGGCACGAAGATGGGAAGCATCAAGCCGAGTATCATCAGGAAACCGAACGCGGCGTGAAGCTGTGCGGTTTCCAGGTCAATCTTTGCAATGGCGCGTTGCTGACCCGTCGAGCCGAGGTCTGCATCACGCAGTTGGCGCACAAGCAGCGGCATCGACAGCATAGCCAGCAAGCTTGCGGGTGGAAGCCATCCCAGCAAGACCGCAAGACTAAGCGTCATATATGCCCCTACCACAAGCGAGATATAGCCGTAGTAAGCAGCCTTGCGGCCGTAGCGTATCGCGAGGGTTGCCATGCCCATGCGGGCGTCGTCGCTGATGTCGCGCCACTCGTTGCCGTGCAAAATGGCGGCGACCAGTAGGCCCACCGGAATACTTAGCGCAAGCGCTCGCAGGCTCCAGGTGCCAGTCACTGCATAGTAGCCGCCTGTGACCATGAGCGGTCCCATCAATGTAAACACCAGCGGGATGCCCATAGCGCGGTACTTGTACTGGAGCGGCGGAGCGGTGTAGCCCCAACCGCCAACCAATGCAAGCAAGCCAAGCGCAAGGATCGGCCAGCCGCGCTCGGCAATCAAGTAGACGCCCAGCAGGGCGGCCAACAAGAACGCAGCAGCCGTAACAACGAAAGCCTCACGCTCGCTGATGCGGCCCTTAAGCAGAGCATGGCTGGCGCGTGGGGAGGTGATTGTGTCCACGCCCTTGCGAACGTCGTAGATCTCATTCGTGACATTGGTTCCGACGTGCAGAAGGACGGAGGCAAAAAGTGCGGCCATGAAGAGAGGCCAGTTGAACACACCATCCAGCGCGGCCAGCGCACCCGCGGCAGCCACCGGCACTATTGACGCGGTGAAGCTGAATGGCCGGGCGATCTCAAACCAGGCGGTCATGTGCCGCCAGATCTGTGTGCCTACTCCAAGTTGCCTGTCGTCCGCAAGCCCCGTAGCTGCCGCCACAGCAGGCGTTGGTACCACGGCAACCCCTTCAGCAGTCGGAACAGCAGCATCAATAACCACTGGCCTATCCTCGTAAGCGGCTGCCTTTTTGGGTGCTGATTGGGTGCCGTATAGCACAGCGGCGTCCATGATGGCCTTCATCTGGTCATCGTCCTGAACAACCGGCTGGAGAAGAGGCAAGGTCATGCCCGCATCGCGATACTGTGCGGTCTTTTGCGCTACGTCCTCACGGGTGCCGCAGAGCATGAACGCGTCGAGCATCTCGTCGGGTATCAGGTTGGCGGCTTTGTGATAATCCTCGGCACGCCATGCAGCAGCGATGGTGTCGCGAAGCTCCTTTTCGAAGCCGACCTGCTGGAGAGAGAAATCCGACAGCACGCTCATCATATAGATGACAAACGGCTCGCGCTTGGCTCGATTCAGAGCTTCACGGCGGGTCTTATCAATAAAGGTCAGAAGGTAGCCCGCAACATCGACAGCGTTCGCAGGTCTCCCCGCGGCCAGCGATGCCTCCCTGATCTTCGGGACCATGCGGCGCAGGTTGGCGACCGATTCGGCGGGGCGTGCAAGATAGCCGTCCGCCTTCTCCCCCGCCAGCTTAAGGAAGGGAGTGCGATATGCAGCAATATAGATGGGTACGTTATGTACGGGCGGGAACATCGGTTGCACCGGTGGTAGGCCCGGTGTGGCAGATGGTATGCGCTCGCCGCGCCAGAGAGAACGAACAGTGTCTATGGCGCTGCTGACGCTATCAACTGCATTGTCGGGCGAATATGGAATGCCCATCTGCGCCAGGCGGAGGGGCAACCCTGTGCCCATGCCGAGGATAACCCGGCCGGGAGCCATTTCATCGAGCGCGCTCACCGTCATTGCCACCAGCACAGGGTGGCGGGTCAGGGGATTGAGCGCACCGAGCGCCACCCTGATCTCGGGAACCTGTGCGGCAATGGCCGATGCATAGGTTACGGCGTCGCGCTCAAAATAGGAGTCGTGTATCCATACCGAGTCAAGCCCGCGCCGCCGGGCATCGTTGGCCCAGCCAACCACATCGCTCACTTCGCCGCGAGCGGCCATACCAATACCGATAGGCTGCAATAACCCACCCATCTTGCATCTCCTCAAGCCACTCGTTCTACAGTTTGCGGTGGCCGATTGTGAAACTCATCACAATGTAATTATACTATGGCAGCGGTACCTTGTCAACGAGCAAGTGAGGTCTCACAACCCGGCTGCACTCGAAGGCGTATCCACGAAATAGCGCATAATAGGCCGCCCCTCGTGACGGCGCAGGACTTCCACAAAGCCTGCTTTCACAAATGTTGACATGAGGCCCGTGTAGGCAGAGGAAGCCGCTTTTCGTGTGCCGTCCGTGTCGAGCGGAAATCCCTCTATTATGGTCGCGCCCTGTGAAGCGGCATACTCTACAGCCGAGGTCAGCAATTTGAGCATAAGCCCCTTGTTCCGGTAATGCCGGGATATATAGAAACAGGTAATCGTCCAGACAGGCTGATCGTCCACCCTCTTGAATATGCGAACGCGCTCCTCCCTAAGACGAAAGTAAGCGTCACGCGGCGCGATGGCGCACCAACCCACAGGCTGTCCCTCAGCGTAAAGCAATATGCCCGGCACTTCACCCGAATCGACCACTTCCTTGAAAGCAGCGCGGTTAGGCTCGCCCTTCAGTTCGTGCCAATCTTTGCCCGTGATTCGCCACCACATACACCAACAGCCCGCATATGCCCCGTTTGGCCCGAAAAGTTGCTCCAAATGAGGCCATCGCTCTGGAGTGAGCGGGTACGCCTCATATATGATCGCAGCTTCATCCGGCTGATCGGTCATGCATTGCCTACCTGCTCAGCGGTATGCAGACGGTCAAGGTCAAGCGATCCACAGGTAGCATCTACTGAATAATACGGTTCCGGGGGATAGTACGGTTCTACGCCCGCGCAATGACGGCAAAGCAATTGGCCGTCATGCGATACCTCGCGCTCGTTCATGATCTCCTCACCGCAAACCGAGCAGACAACACGCAGACCGGGGCGGCTTATGACTGCCTGCATTGATACGTTGAGGACAACACGCTCGGCTCGCAGCAAATCGCGGTCCGGCATGACCTGATAAGCCGCAAGTTGAGCGTGCCAGCGGTCGGGCGCATCGTGAGCCTGCATACAGGCAAGATCACGTGCAGCGGGCTGCGGGGTGATGCGAAATGCGTCGTTAGTGTGGGTATCAACCAGTGTGGCGGCCACCTTGCCGTAATCGACCAGGCGCAATGTGCGGCGGCCGTGCCAGCAACCCGTTGCTACGGAGAGGCCGTCTGAATAGCAGCCGTCGGTCTCCACGAAGGCGAAGATGCGCTTGTCGGCCTGCGGAAGGTCAAGAGCGAAGAGCCGAGCAGCAAGCAGACCCGTGCGAACACCCAGCACCTGCCGGGGGCAGAGATGGTCGTGCAATGCGGAAGTGAGAGCAAGCAATTCTTCGATGTCGGGCATTGAATAGTCTCCTGTAGAATTATAGAATGCGATGTGGGCAGAGTCAACGCAGGTAATAAGTTCGGCAGGGCTGATGCAAAGTCGGTTTCTGGCGTGCCCTCTGGGCGGTGGCCACTTCACCAGCATTTCTCACTTTGCATCAGCCCTGATACGCTCGGCGGCTGCTCGCCACCAATGCGTTCGACTGGAAGGTGATTGGATTGAGCAAGAATATCGGGGCTGCCATACTTGCGGGAGGCATGAGCAGGCGCATGGGAGCCAACAAGGCGCTGCTGCGGCTGACACCCGGTGGGCCAACTGTTATAGAGATGGTCGTGGCTGCGCTGAACGCGGCTGGATTTGATGCTCCTTTGGTGGTGACAAACAGTGCCGAAGAGTATGCGTTTCTCGGGCTGAGATGCGTTCCCGACGAGATAACAGGAGCCGGTGCGCTTGGAGGCATCCTGACCGCATTGATCCATTCAGAAGGTGCTAATAGCACGCTCGTGGTGGCCTGTGATATGCCCCTGCTGAACCCGGCCCTGCTGCAATACATGGCATCCATTGACAACGAGTATGACGCCCTTGTTCCTCGTTGGGTGGGGGCGGGCGAAACAAGGCTGGAGCCGTTGCACGCAATATACTCAGAGCGATGTGCAGATATAGTGCGCCGGGAGATCCTTGCTAAGCGGTTGAAGCTCGGTGATTTCCTACGCAACGTGAACACGATCTATCTTGACGAAGCTGAGTTGCGGCGATTCGATCCCAGGTTGGTATCGTTTTGCAACGTCAACACGCCCGACGAATGGGCGAAATTAACAGAGAGTCAGGAAGAAATAGGGCGCTGGACATCTGAGAGATGAAGCCGCGGCACTGGCGACCTGGCACTTTGATACGGTATAGTAGAGTGAGATATGGCTGCATAGAATGTTAGTGGGACGTCTTTAAGGGCTTCCGGAAAGTGGTTGGTCTGGTGATACGTAAGCATATTGGAACGCTGATTACCCTGGTTGGGCTTATGCTGGCAATGGTGGCATTAGCAGGATGCGACCTTGAAACGGGCACAACCGCCGAGAGCCTGGGGCCAACCGCGACTGCTACAGCGGCCGTCGTAGCTACCGAAACTGCGGTCCCCGCTCCCGAGGATACGGCAACCACCGCACCACCCACCGCTACAGATCTCCCTACCAACACGCCCGAGCCGGTACCGACAAATACGCCGGAACCACTTCCCACAGACACACAGGTTCCACCCACCGAAACCCCTCAACAAAGCGCCCCGACCGCCACAGCCGTAGCCACAGCCGTAACTGAGCCGAGCACCATCAAGCCTACCCCGACCGTAAGTGCGGACGACGGCGCAACCCCTGAAGCCAGCCCAACCGAGGCCGCTGCCGCACCGGCAGGCGAAGAGAAGCCGGGCCAGATGGTAAACGGGAAGTGGTACGACGCCTACGTGCCTGCAGCCACCAAGAAGAAGCAATACTACCATTACACATGCGAGTTTGATGCCGCATGGGTGGTCCTGAAGTCGAACGGCATAGACGCGACCCTAGAAGATCAGATCAACATCGTGGGTCTTGATACGAGCATCGAGCCATATTACGAAGAGACTAAAGACGGCATCTTCATCTACGGCGGCGACATCCTCCATTCCTATTCGGGCGACTACAAAGAAAACTTCCTTGCGCGCTCTACGGGCGTTTCAATGCGAAGGGTCTTTGAGCACTATGGTCTGCGCGTCACTCCTGTTCACACCCAGGACGATTTGCAAGCGGCGTTGAGGCGCGGCGAGCTGGTCTGGATAAAGACGACCGCCGACTTCAAGCCGGGCAAAGATTCCACCTGGGTAATGCCTGATGGAACCACTTATCAGACCGTGCTGGGTAATGACCATGCGGCCGTAGTGATGGGCTATAGCGAGCGTGGTGCCCTCATCAGGGACGTGCTCGGGCCAACCAGCACCAACTGGGAACGCCCATACGAATATGAAGTGCCGTGGCCCAAGTTCCTGGCAGCCTGGGGCCAGCAGCAGAACGATGGCCTGGCGGTTGGGCGCTAACAGCAGGCACTATTCTCTCAGCAATGTTATAATTATGCCTGTATGAGCCGCATTTATACTGCGCCCGCTTCCAGGTGGCGCGCTCGCCTGCCTTTCCTCTTGGTTGGCCTGTTTGTTCTTCTCGTGGTCGCCATTGTTGCTTCCCGGCTCCTCGGGCTATGGGGCGCAGAGACCGCTGCGAGCGGCAGCAACGACATCACCGTGACATACGCGACCGAGGGAGACGCGCCCGGCTCGGGTGTCGTCAATTCGCCTCTCAAGGTGTCGGTAACCGTGCCCTGGTCCACTGGCTCGCAGGATACGGTATTAGCAAGCGTCGCCCTGCAACTTCTGGATGACGCGGGAAACCCTGCCGTATTTGGTAACGGCCCCGAAAATGAAGCTTTCGCGATGAAGCCGACGTTCGATATCGCCGTTTGGGAATGGCGCGGGTCGGTGCCGAGCAAGCCGGGCAAGTACCACGCACGAATTAACATCGACGCCCTCTATAACAAGGCGCGGAATGGCGTTGTTGATCTCTCTAACCCAACCGTAGAGGCGAAACCGGTAGCCGGAGCGCCTCTCACCAGTGGCTTTGTCTTCTCGCAGGACGCTAATCTCTGGTTGCTCTCCAGTGATGCGACACGCCAGCGTAAGATCACATTCTTCCCCGAGTTCTATGAGTACGCCGACAAACCGGTGTGGTCGCCCGATGGCTCAAAGATCGCCTTCACTTACTCCCCTCGCACCGACCCATCGGCGCTACCTGCTACCGATATATGGCAGGTTGGGGCGGACGGGAGCGGCGCGAAGCCCATTGTGGAGCACGGCGATGGCGAGTCGCTGCTCGACCCGGCATGGTCGGCGGATGGGAAGTATGTTTACTACACTGTAGATACTTCGGCATCGGCCACCTATACCGACACCCTGGGAATGCCAGGTGGCGGCTTGATGGGAACCAGCGTGCGCATCGATAGGACAGAGATAGCAACAGGCATACGAGAGCAATGGATGCCCGCATCGCAGATGCCCGCCAGCGGCGAGGCCAACGGCGACACGGTGTACCTCGAATATATCCAGCCCAGGGGAAACGCGGAAGGCCTGGTAGCTCCTCCACAGAGGCTGATGCGTGCTGATGCCAGCGGCGAGAAGACAACAGTTTTGGCCGACGAGAACGCGTTTCAACTAATGTACGCACCGAGGATGTCGCCGGACGGCAAGTGGGTGGTGTTCGGTGCGATCAACATACCGCCACCGAATCAGCCCCTGCCGGCACCAGCCGACACGCCGCCCGGCGGCTTCAATCTCCTCCAGTGGATGGGATTTGAGCCAACCACAGCACAGGCTCATGGTATGCCATGGGATGTCTATATGGTCCCGGCAACAGGTGGTCCGGGCATCAGGCTGACCAAGTTGGACGAAGACCAACCGTACCCCGTATGGCTCGATAATTCAACGATAGCGTTCATGGGCACGACCGGACTCTATAAGCTCTCGATCGGCGAGGACGGCCAACCCAAAGGCGACCCAACAAAGATACACGATGGCGCCCCGCACGGCGGCCTGTCGTGGCGTGCGCCGTGAGGCGTGAGCGAAAAACGTAACGAGTAAAACGTAAAACGTAAGACCTTAATAACCTTGGCGACTTGGCGACTTGGCGTTTCAAACTCGTAATCACGTTTCACGTTATACGGTCAAGCGGATACTAGAGAAGAGGCTGTATGAAGATTAGTTATAGAGTATTGGGTCTGGCAGCATTGGTTATGCTGCTGCTGGCAGGGTGTGGAGAGAGCAGTGAGCCGTCAGCGTCACAGGCGGCTGTGGAAACCCTGCCTACTCCGCAGGGGCGAATACTTACGGCAAACCAGGCAGCTAATACGGTATCTATAATTGATGTCGCTACGGACACCGCATACGGAACGGTTGGGACGGGGCTGCAACCACATCACGTTGTCGGCACACCCGACGGCAAAGAGTTCTGGGTATCGCTCTACGGCGAGAACCGTGTGCAGGTCTTTGACTCGGCCAGCCTGAAAGAGATAGCCTCTGTTGATGTAGGGGCCTCTAATGACGACCTGATTTTCGACCCGGATGGGAAGAGGCTGTATGTCTCGCTTGGTAAGAACGACGCCGTGGCGGTTGTCGATGTGCCGGGCCGCAAGCTCTTACAGACCGTGACCGTGGGCAAGTCACCGCACGGGGTGAGAGTGACACCGGACGGAAAATCGTTGGTGGTAACCAATACGGCGGACAACACCGTTTCGGTGCTAAGTCTGCAACCTGAAGCGAAGGTTCAGTCTACCATCAAGACGGGCGCAAATCCCTTTGAAGTGGTTATTGCTAAAGACAGCAACACGGCATACGTGAGCAACTTCCTGGGCGATTCCGTGGCGGTAGTTGATCTGGCGGCAGGCAAGACCACAGCATATATCAAGAGCGGCAAGCAACCTGCCATGATCGCACTCGCCGAAGGTAACACAGGCAGCAAGCTGTGGGTGGCCAACACCGGCTCAGGCGAAGTGTGGCTGATAGATGCCGGGACACGCAAGCTGGTCACGCGCATCCCGGCAGGCAAAGGCACCCACGGCACGGCATTGACGCCATCCGGCAAGCTCTATGTAACCAACACCAACGACAACACCGTAACGGTGATAGACCAGGCCACCGAAAAGGTGCTCACAACTATCCCCGTAGGAAGCAACCCCAACGGCCTAACATGGCTGGCACCGGCGAAGTAGACGAACGACAGCCGACGGCCTATGGCGAGGTGTCAGCAGTCAGGGATTTACGGAACTCACCGCAGAGGCGCAGAGAGCGCTGAGGTTCGCAGAGGTTCTTACGGTTTAGTGAGTGCTGTGTGAAGCGAGTATGCGGCACCATATAGAGGCGGTCTGCGGTCGGCGGTCGGCGGTCGTAACTGACAACTGACAACTGACAACTGACAACTGACAACCCGGTTACCGATCTGCCGTCATCAACTGACCCCCACGAAGAGACCCAACTGCCATGACAGCAGTTGGGTCTCTTAGCGTTGCTATAGAGCGGGGTGGGTGGTTAGCGCGTAACCTGGATGCCCCAGCTTGGGTGGTTGTCGTCGGTTGCTTCGATGGTGATGCGTTCCTGGGCTGTGCCGTCCACGTTCATAGTGTAGAGCTCGAGGTTCGGGAAGGCCGGGTCGCCACGATCGGAGGAGAAGACGATTTTGCTGCTGTTAGGTGCGTAAGACGGGAACCTGTCGGGGGCAGTATTGTTCGTGAGCCTGAACTGCTCCTCGCCGCCTGAGCGCATTGTGTAGATTTCCTCGTTGCCGTCGCGGGTCGAGACGAAGACGATTCGGTTAGCTACGCTGTTCCACTTGGGCATGTAGTTTGCGCCGGCGGTAGTGATGGGACCGAAGAGTCCGCCGCCATCAGGGTTGACTGTGTAGATCTGCCACTCGCCGGAGCGCTTGGAAGAGAAGACGAGGCGGTTGTTATCGCCCCAGGAAGGATCAACGTCAGGCGCGGGGTCCACTGTAATGCGTGTCTGCCCGCTGCCGTTGGAGTTCATCACAAAGATGTCGGCATTGAGCGAGTCGCGCTCAGACGTGAAGACGATCTTGGCGCTATCCGGTGACCAGCTAGGCTGATAATCACGCCCGGCGTTGTTGGTCAAGCGGGTCACACTCGATCCGTCAGCGTTCATCACATAGATCTCTTCATTGCCGTCGCGCTTCGAGGTGAAAGCGATCTTGGTGAAGTCGGGCGAGTAGACCGGCCAGTCGTCGTCAGCGGGGTTATTGGTGAGAGCGGTCGCGCCTGTGCCGTCACCCTTTACGCGCCACACATCCCAGTTGCCGCTGCGCTTGGAGCCAAAGGCGATGACGCCCTGGGTAATCACATTGACTGTGGGGCTGGCGGTAGGTGTGGCGGTCGGAGGCGTGCCTGTAACGGTAGGGCCCTGCGTGCTGGTGAAGGTAGGTATTGCTGTGCCCGGAGTACCCGGCGTACCACCTGGCGGCGTTGTGCTCGGTGTGACAGTGCCCGTAAGGACTGTAGTGGTAGTAGGCTGTGGTGTTGTGCTTGTAGGCGTTGTGCTCGGCTTGCCGGCATCCTTGTAGCGCCAATCATAGTAGTGGAGGCCAATGTTGCCCATTTCAACCTGGAAGCCGGGTGTGTTGGTGGGCACATAGGTGAGAACGCGGCGCTCGAACGCCTGGATCATAACGTCCTGAAGAACGCCTTTGATCTTGACGCGGCTCCAGTATGGATCGGAGATCGGGAAGCCCGAAGCGTAGAACCAGGGGTCAATAAGGCGAGCGTTGACAATCTGCCCGCTCTGGCTTATAGGACCGCTGGCGTTGAGGAAGCCCCAGAACATCTCAGGGATGTTGTGCTTGGTGCTTGGCTCGAAATAGGCTATCTTGGTGCCTGGAATGGCAGCCTTAGTCTGGTCGTCGCCTACCTGGCCTGCCTTGTTGATTGTGTTGGTGGCGAACTGGCCGACCCGGTTGGGCTGAGGGTGGTCGCCCTTGCGTGAGTTGGAAACAGAGAGGAACGACGCATAGGTCGGCGCCGAGGTGTCATCGCTATCACCGGAGATCGGAATCTCGGCAGAGAAGCGGTTGACGAAAGCGTTGTTGCCGATCTGCATCTGGCCTGAAATTAGCTCGATGGTGAGCAGACCGTTGGTGACGAAGAATGTGGCATTAGGATCGGCGCCGGGATCGTTGATCTCCATGCGGCTCTTGTCGAAATATTGAACAAGGCGAGTGCCGCTGCCATTGGGAGAGTCAACGTACTGCTCCTGGGCGGCTGCCTTGGGTTCCGGCCCCCAGAACCATGTACGGCTAACCTGGCCGGAAGCCACAAGGGAGTCTGTGCGATCCCAGGTGCGCTGGAAGGCGGGGTGAGCGAAATCGACCGCGAGTGCAGGTACGGCGTTCATGATTGCCGCCCCGACTAGCAGAAGGCTGGCGGCCGCTCCGCCCGCTTTCGCGCTATTTATCATCTTCAAGTTCATAATTCCTGTTCCTCCTGTTTCTACGTGAGCTTGGACCTTATTTTGTCTCGTGCTTTTCTCGTAAGGTGTCTAGTGTCCGTCCCACTAGCATAACGGTCCAACATACAGCGGGTTGCGCGCAGCTACCCCACGTTTGAGGGAGTATAGCACCGAGGTCAGACGAAGGGCGGGGTTTTCCACCGATGGCGACCGCCGAATCTCGAGTACCCAGTATCAAAACGAATTGCGCGACATCTCAATGGCGCTTGCCCGTGCCCTTTAGTTGTGCTATAATTACCGGGTATTGCCTATAGAGGTGTAGAGAAAAAAGAAGAAGTCGCCTCTCGGCAAAAGACGCAGAGGATTTGCCCGGAGAATGGGCGCTAAGAAGAATTACGGATCGACAGAGTACGGAACGCAAACACGGGCGAGAAAATTAAGTCGCCGGCCGCAACTTTGACTTCGTAATTACACCGCAGGAGGATTTTGGATTGGGATTGCAGACCGAGCGTAAGCAAGAACTCATCGGCGAATATAAAATACACGAGACGGATTCGGGGTCACCTGAAGTACAGATTGCTATTCTGACCACACGAATCAACGACCTGAGATCGCATTTCACTGAGCACAAGCACGATCATCATTCGCGCCGTGGCCTACTCAAGATGGTAGGACACCGCCGCAGGCTGCTCCGCTACCTCTTCAAGAAGGACACCAATCGCTATCGCGACATCATCTCGCGGCTCAACATCCGCGACATCATGAATCGCCCCGGCGCGTAATGCCCTCAGGGCGTCTATTTATTCAGACGGTAGACAGTACAGGTAGGACGGTAGACACGAACGGCGCGATGCAAGAATCGCGTGCTGTGTGTTACCCTTCGGTCGGCTGTTCACCGTCTACCGCCATTTTCAGGAGATAAGAGTGAATACAGAAGTTAAGCAGTTTAGCGCGAACGTCGCCGGACGCGAACTCATTATTGAGACCGGTAGGGTTGCAGAGCAGGCGTCGGGTGCCTGCACGGTGCAGTATGGAGATACCATTATTCTGGCTGCCGTTGTTGCAGCCAAGGACGTGCGCGAGGGAACAGATTTCCTTCCGCTGACAGTAGATTACGAAGAGAGAATGTATGCCGCCGGAAAGATTCCAGGCGGTTTTATTAAGCGTGAGGGACGCCCCTCGGAGACCGCTACCCTGACCGCCCGGTTGACAGACCGCCCCATCAGGCCCCTTCTCCCCAAGCAGTGGCGTGCTGAAATCCAGCTTACCATTACCACACTCTCGACCGACCAGGAGACAGAGCCTGATATTCTGTCGATCATCGGTGGATCGGCGGCCATGCTACTGTCGGAAGTGCCTTTCGATGGACCTGTCGGCGCAGCTAAGGTGGGTTATATAAACGGCGAGTACATCCTTAACCCCACGGCCCAGCAGTTGCAAGAGTCGCAGCTTGAGCTTCTGATTGCAGGCACGGCCGACGCTGTGTCAATGGTTGAAGCAAGCGCGAACGAGCTTCCCGAAGAAGTTATGCTCGAAGCCATTCGCTTCGGGTGGGAGAACGGCATCAAGCCATCTGTCGAAATCCAGAGGCAGATGGCCGAAGAGTTGCAGCCGAAGAAGCGCGATTGGGAAGCTCCCGTTTCAGACACAAGTTTGCAGGATAGCGTGGCTGGCTGGATTGGCACACGCCTGCACGACGAAACGACCACGAAGGACAAGACCGCTCGCGAGGCAGCGACTGAGGCGATCAGGAGCGAAGCCATCGCTCACTTTGTTGAAGAGGCCCAGGTTTCCGAGGAAGAGAAGCCCAGGGTCACAGCGGGCGTCAGAAAGGCGTTTGATGCCTTGCTGAAGGAAGAGGTTCGCAAGTCGATCCTGGAGCGCGGCGAGCGCCCGGACGGCAGGCAGCCGAACGAAATCCGCGACATCACTATTGAAGTAAGCGTACTGCCGCGCACACATGGTTCTGCCATCTTCACCCGCGGCCAGACGCAAGTGCTTTCGGTGGCGACACTGGGTACAGGCGCTGACGAGCAGATACTCGACGGACTGGGCATCGAAGAGACCAAGCGCTATATCCATCACTACAACTTCCCTTCGTTCTCCACGGGCGAGACAAGGCGCGGTCGCGGGCCGTCACGCCGGGATATAGGTCACGGCGCGCTTGCCGAGAAGTCGCTTATACCTGTGCTGCCGAGCGAAGCTGATTTCCCCTATGTAATCCGTGTTGTTAGCGAAGTTCTGTCGTCCAACGGCTCCTCGTCGATGGCGTCGGTGTGCGGAAGCACTCTTTCGCTGATGGACGCGGGCGTGCCGCTGAAGGCACCCGTCGCCGGTATCGCCATGGGCCTTGTCGAGAGCAAGGACGGCAGCCAGCATAGAGTGTTGACTGACATCCAGGGCATCGAGGACGCTCTTGGCGATATGGACTTCAAGGTCGCCGGAACAGCCGAAGGTATCACCGGAGTGCAGTTGGACCTGAAGACAGCGGGGCTGGCCTTCCCAATCATGGACGAGGCATTCGCGCAGGCTCGCGAGGCCAGGCTGTTCATTCTGGACAAGATGGCCGATGTGCTGCCCGCACCGCGCACACAGCTTTCGACATATGCGCCCAGGATCTTGAGGATCAAGATCAACCCCGAGAAGATCGGCGCGCTGATCGGCCCTGGCGGCAAGAACATCAGGGGCATTACAGAGAAGACCAAGTGCAAGATAGATGTCGAGGACGATGGCACCGTGTTGGTGGCGTCGAGCGACGGCGAGAGCGCCAAGCAGGCGATCAAGATGATTGAGGGCCTGACCAAAGAGGCCGAGGTCGGCGAGATCTACCTGGGCAAGGTTGTGCGCATCATGCCCTACGGTGCGTTCGTAGAAATCCTGCCCGGCAAGGACGGCATGGTACACATCTCCGAGCTGGCTGATTACAGGGTTGAGAACGTCGAGGACGTTGTCAACCTGGGCGACGAGATCAACGTCATGGTTATCGACGTGGACAGGCAGGGCAAAGTTAGCCTGTCGCGCAAGGCAGTGCTGACCGGCGAGATGCCCCCGCCCCGTGCCGAGCGCGAGCGCAGCGGCGGCTTCGGTGGTGATCGCGGTGGTCGCCCAGGCGGCGGCTTCGGCGGCGACCGTGGCGGTGATCGCGGCCCACGCGAAGGTGGTGGCGGTGGCTACGGCAACCGTGGTGGTGGCGATCGCGGACCCCGTGAGGGCGGTGGCGGCGGTGGCTATAACCGCGGACCTCGTGAAGGCGGCGGTGGGGGCTACGGCGATCGTGGCGGCAACCGAGGCGGCTACAGCGGACCCCGCGAAGGCGGTGGTGGCGACCGTGGTCCTCGTGAAGGCGGCTCCGGCGACACAGGCTCTGGCTCCGGCGGCTACGACCGCGGGCAGCGCGGCGGCAGTGGCGACGGCGATAACGGCAACGGCTTGTAAGCTAAAGTAAGAACAGACAGGAGAAGGGGCGTTCATCTGAGATGAACGCCCCTTTTCTTTTGCCCTATGCAGGCGGTGTAGTCACAGTCACGGCTGCCGGTTCCATTTCAGCGCCGGAAGAAGGGATAGGACACCAGAAAGTGAGCGTGGTGCCTTTGCCGGGAGACGAATAGATGGTCATGCCGCCCTGTGCGTCCTGTATGCGCTGGCGCATAGACGGCAGGCCGATGTTTTCTCCTGCGCGTTGGGGCCGGAAGGGTTGAGAGGTATCGAAGCCTTTGCCGTTATCGGAAATGATCATTGTGATGCGGTGCTCCTCAAGGCAGAAAGAAATATCGGCGTGAGTTGCCCCGGCGTGCTTGCGGATATTGGCGAGTGCCTCCTGTGCGAGCCTGTACATAAGCAGCTCGGTCTGCGAAGGCAAACGCTTGTCGATCTCATCGTGAAGTTGGACCGTAATGTCGGTTACCTGTGAGAACCGCTCAATCTGCTCGCGCAAGGCAGGGGTGAGACCGTACGAATTGAGAAGTTCAAGGCTCAAGTCAGACAGAATAGCGCGCACGTCATCAACAATGCCGATCGTGATATCGCGTGCATAACGCAACTCGTGAAGCATCTCTTCGTATTCCTGGCGTTCAAGACGGCGTATGATGCGGTCGTAGGCGAGAAGCGACACGCCAAGCGACTGAAGCGGGCCGTCATGTATCTCCATGGAGAGGCGGCGGCGCTCGGCTTCCTGCGCGGTAACCAGCCTGCTGAGCAGATGTGCTTGTTCCAGTGAGTGCTCCTCCAGGTGCTGCTCGTATGCCTTGCGCTCGGTAACATCGCGGATGATAGTCTGCACACGCCCGTCCGGCAGCATCTTTGAGCTTGTCTCGCTGGGGAAGCTGGAGCCGTCTTTCCTCATCGCCTGGCGCTCGCGGACTAACACATTGCCACCGGAAATCTCTGCCTGGTTGGGTGATGTTTGCGCTATATCTTCAGGAGTCGCGAGGTCCCACAGGTTCTTATGCAGCAATTCATCCCGCGTATAGCCGAACATTTCACAGCCTGTGGAGCTAGCCTCAAGAAAGTTGCCCTGAAGATCGGTCACAAATATACCCTCGGCAGCTTGCTCAAGTATCATCCTGTACCTACCTTCGCTGGCGATCAAGGCTTCTTCGGTACGCTCATGCTCGATCAATTCCTGCTGTGCAACGGTATAGAGCCGGGCGTTCTCCAGCGCAACGGATGCCATCGCGCTGAATCGCTCCAGCAGCGCAAGTTCCGCCGCGTCGATTCTGGATGCCGGATCAAAGTGCGCAAGGCCAATAACCCCGGCTATCCTGCCGTTCGCAAAGAGGGGCACACCCGCGAGCGCGCGAATCAACATAGAGTCGAGATCGTTGCAGCGTTCCGGCCATGAGGAATAATCAGCTACGTTGACGATCTCACCCGTTTGCCATACACGCCCGCTCAAGCCCTGTCCGTACTTGAGCGTGTAGCCAAGGCTGGGGGCAAAACGTCCCACCGCCGCACGCAAGACAAGCTGCGGCTCGCCCGCCGGGGATTGTTCTACTACGTACAGGAAGGCATGGGGAGTGCTAACCAGCGAAGATGCACGAGCAACAATAGCATCAAGCAGGCTGTTCTGATCGAGCCGATTTACAAGATCGAGAGTAGTTTCGTGAAGCGCGGCAAGCTCAGCATTGCGCCGCCTCAATGTGTCCTTTGACTCGAGAAGAGCCTCTTCGGACTCTCTTTGGCTGTGCATGCCCCATCGTATCAACCCGTAAAGAAGCAAGCCTGTTACAGCAATGAAAACCCAGCCCTTGAAGGTTTGCGCCACCGAAAGAGTGTCACGGTCACGAATGATAGCAGCAAGTATGGAATCTGTGGTGAGAATCCAGACGGCGCCAACAAGAATATAGACGCCCACAATGCGCATTGAGATTATGGCGCGTTTGGAGGGCCTGCCAATCTTCGATTTGTCCGTCATGCCGCAGGCTCCTGATGGAGTTGCATGTCGTTACTCTAGAGAAAGCGGTTGCGAACCGAGTCCATAAGAATCGATGCTGCTTTGATTCTTATGTGCAGCTATTGTATAGGTCATTATGCATTTCTGCAATACTTTTCCAATCGAAGAATCGGCCCAGTTCTGTGGAACCGGCGGCAAGGGTCTCGCGAAGCAGGCTGTCGGACGCCACACGCTCGATTGCCGCCGCAAGTTCGGCTGCATCACCGGGCGACACAAGAAGTGCGTTGACGCCGTCCTGCAGTTGTGGCGCTCCTCTCTCGGTAGACATCTGGCCTGAAGCCCCGATAGGCCATATTCCACCATCGGCTGCCGGGCGTGTAGTAACGATTGGCAACTCATGTTCGAGAACCGCCATAAGGCTGCCGCGGCGAAAAGAAGCGCCATCAGCGTAGGGCAGGGCCGCGAGGTCGGCGGAAAGAAGGGCAGCAGATACATCGCGGGGCGAGAGATAGCCTGTCCAGAGCAGCATATCGGCTACACCCAGCGTGCGGGCAAGGTCGTCTAGCTGAGAGGCCGTGGCGCGGTTGGTCGGATCGCTGGAGCCAAGCCCACCGCCTACCATCATCAGGCGGTAGCTTTGGCCGCCCTTGTTTGCGCGCAACATGGCGAGGGCGCGGAGCAGATCATCAATACCCTTCGTGCTGTTGAGAAAGCCGAAGTAGGCGATAAGGGTTGTGCCGGAGGTAATGCCATGTTCAGCACGCCATGTTTCCCGGTTGAAGCCGGCAGGTGGGATATTGGGGATATTGGAGCCAATGGGAATGAGACTCACGCGGCGCACGCCCCAATGGCGCAAACGTGAGGCATCGGCGGGATTGGTAGTGATAGCAGCCGTGGCACTGCGCGCCAGCAGGCGATTGGCCCAGACGCGCACCGGGCCCGCCTTGGGAAAGAGATAAGGCACAAGCAGGTCATGGAATGTGACAACCGTTGGGCCGCGCCATATCGTCTTGAGAAGCAGCGGTATCAGGTTGATGGTAGGCCGCATCTGGTAGGCCCCGGTCTGATATTGTATGTGCGCCACGGAAGAACGTGTGCCGCGCACGGCGCTAAGGATCGACCCAAGGGTAATGCGAGGAGTGTCGAGTACTGAGTACCGAGTACCGAGTACCGAGTTGTGAGCGGGTTGTGCTGGGCGTTCGGCAGCCTCGTCAGGGATACGTGTGAGGACGCGGGTGGCGGTTCCCTGCTTGTTTAGAGCCTGTGTCAGGTGGCAAGTGTAGTCGCCTACGCCGCCTTGCGCGGGAGGGAATTCGCCTGTAATCATGAGGACACGAGTGGTGTCGTCGGATCGAGCAGGACGGTTGTACAGGCGGCTGCGGAGCACGCTCGCATACATACCAAGGCGAGCAGCCCGCAGCGGTCGCTTGTGTCCGAGAAGCCACTTGATGGCTTCTGACGCTGCCTGGGCAGCATAGCTCGCGAGGAGATAGAGGCGCAACAGCACGCCGAGCGGGCGGCCTTCGTGCTTGCGGAAGTAGCGCGCCTTGCTCGTGTTGAAGTTGATATGGCGCGAAGCTACTGCCTGTTCGGTGCTCTGCCCGCCGTAGTGGATTACTACGGATTGTGGCAAGTAGACAGTCGACCAACCACCATTGGCAGCCCGGCGGCAGAGATCGACCTCTTCGCTGAACATGAAGTAGCCGGGGTCGAGTAGACCAACCTGCTGCAGCGTTTGCCGCCTGCAAAGAAGCGCAGCGCCGCTGAGCCAATCGACCTGCTGAGGGTCACCGTCGGGCACATCAAGCATGTAGAAACGGCGCAACACACCGGATCCGCTGAAGAGCGGTTGGAGCGGGGTCGATTCGATGAGGGCCGTGGCCAACGTAGGAAAGCGGCGGCGCGACGGCTGGAGACTGCCGTCGGGGTTGAGCAGGCGCGGTCCAACGATGCCTACCTCAGGTTGAGCCTCAATGTAATCGCAGAGAAGGGATATGGAGCCTGGCTCGCAAACAGTATCGGGGTTGAGCAGGAATATATAGCGGCCGTGTGATGCCCGGATGCCCGCGTTGTTGCCCGCTGAAAAGCCGATGTTATCGGGGAGGGAGAGCAGGCGAATGCCGGGGAAATTGGCACGTACAAGCTCAAGACTGTTGTCGGTAGAGGCGTTGTCTACCACTATGACCTCTGTGCGAGGCCACCAATTGGCGGCTGCGGCAGGCAGCGAACGCAGGCAGGCGTCGAGAAGGTCTGCAACGTTCCAGTTGAGGATGACGATGCTCAACCAGGGCTTGCCTGTATCGTTCAAGGAGTTGTCAGGCTGGTAGGACATAAGAGCGCAGCTAATCTATCTGAGTCGCCTGAGACCAGACCACTTGCCAGCGTCCGTCGCGCTTTTCATACGAGTCGGTGTGCCAGTAGTGCCCCAGTGGCGACTCTTGCCCACGCGATATAATTTGGAGTTGGGACTGATACCGGATAACTGCTGCATCGCCATATAAACGTACTTCAATGGGGGCGGGATCCCAGACAAGATAGTTGAACGCACCGGAGGCCACGTTACCCAGGTACTGCTCTCTGGAGAGCGACATGCCACTGGGAGTGACCAGGTGGAAGTCGTCGGCGTGAAGCCTGAGCGCTGTTTCCATGTCAGCCTCCACGAGCGCACGAAGGCGTTTGCGTTCGGTGGCGCGTAGCTCGTCGGCCTCGGTTGTATCTCCGCTATCCTTTTCTATGCCACTGCTCAAAGTGTTGTCCTTTCGTGATGAGGTGAATATGAGCTGTTAACCAGGCTGGCTGCATAGGCACTCACTACTCTAGCATAGAGGTCGAGCTGTTGCAAAGGCGCTTTCATGCGGCTGCGCGTTGACAGGTATGAGGGTGTCGCATAGAATTGGATGTATATGGTCGTTTATTGAGGTGCTGCACGTGGTGATGAAAAGTAAAGAAGAGGCCGGGGCAAAGCCGGGCGATAAACCGTGGCTGGGACACTATGAAGCCGAGGTCCCGCACACTATCGACGTGCCGGATCTTACGCTGCACGGTTTCTTCGAGAAAACAGCAGCAGAATACCCGGGCAACACAGCCACCATCTTCTTCCGCAAGCGGTTAACCTACGGCCAACTGGATGAGCAAGCGAACAGGTTCGCCGCCGCCCTGCAAGAGCTGGGTGTGCAAGCGGGCGACCGAGTGGCGGTTATCTTGCCTAACTGCCCGCAATTCATGGTGGCGCTCTTCGGCATATTGAAGGCGGGTGCGGTCGCCATGCCGCTGAACCCGGCTTACGTGGCGCGAGAGCTAAAGGGACAATTCAACGATGCCGGCGTTGAGACTGTCGTCGCGCTGAACAGTGCCGCGCCAAAGGTGCTGGCGGTCATGTCGGAGACGCCCGTAAAGCGGGTGATCGTCACGCAAATGCAGGATTACTTGTCGCCGCTGATGGGGCTTATGCTGGCCGTCCAAGAGCGGCGAGAAGGTGCGGCAGTAAACGTCGATGGCGAAGGGGTCTATCGATTCGCTGATCTCATAAAGGATAGCTCTCCCGAGTACGTGCCTTCGCAGGCAAGTGTAGACGACCCTGCTCTGCTGCTTTATACGGGCGGCACGACAGGTACACCCAAGGGGGCAACCCTCACGCACAGGAATATCGTGACCAACGCATACCAGATGAACGCCTGGGTATGGGACACTCGTCCTGAAAAGCACGAGGTATTCCTGGGCGTTATACCCTTCTTCCACAGCTACGGAATGACGATGGCTATGAACCTGGCTATTGCGTGTGCGGGCGCTGTGGTGCTGCTGCCGAGGTTCGTGATGAAGGACGTACTCCGCTCCATTGTCCGCTTCCAACCCACCATGTTTCCGGCTGTGCCTACTATCTATAACGCCATAGCACACCACCCGCTGTCGGCGCGCTATGATTTGCGCTCGATACGGGTATGCATATCGGGTGCTGCCCCGCTGCCCGCCGAGATCATGGAGGCGTTTGAGGGTGTTACGGGGGCGAGGCTGGTGGAGGGCTACGGGCTGACCGAGACTTCGCCCGTAACCCACTGCAATCCCATCTACGGGGAGCGCAGAGTTGGAAGCATAGGGCTGCCTGTACCAATGACGGACGCTCGCATTGTGGACAGCGAAACCGGCGATATACTTCCTGCTGGCCAGGTGGGTGAGCTGGCTGTGCGCGGCCCGCAAGTCATGTCGGGCTACTGGGCACGTCCTGAAGAAACGGCAGCCATGATCCGTGACGGCTGGCTCTACACAGGAGATATGGCGAGGCAGGACGAAGACGGCTACTTTTATATTGTGGACCGCAAGAAGGACATTATCCTCACGGGCGGCTACAGCGTATTTCCGCGAGAGGTCGAGGACGCGCTCTATGAGAGCGATAAGATACGCGAAGTTGTGGTGGCGGGAGTGCCCGACAAGCATATGGGCGAGATCGTGAAAGCATACGTGGTGCTGAACCCCGACACCGAGACGACAGAGCACGAGCTAAAGAAGTTCGCGGCCGAACGGCTTGCCGCCTACAAAGTGCCCACTCAGTTTGAGTTCAGAGAGACTTTACCCAAGAGCACGGTGGGTAAATACCTCCGCAGAGAGCTGGTCGCAGAGGTCAAGGATCAGGTGTAAGGGCTAGACCTCGACCTCTTCTGATACTTCAAAGCATGGGATACGGGCGCGCACAGCGTCTACCTGGGTCATATCCAGATCAGAGAGGAGGATTATCTCTTCTTCCTCGGCTTCGGCCAGAATGGTTCCCCACGGGTCAATAATGGTCGAGTGACCGCACCAGTGCGAGTTGTCCCCATGGCCGCAGCGGTTGGCCGCCACTACAAATAGCTGGTTCTCGATGGCCCGGGCGCGGAGAAGAGTGCGCCAGTGCTCCAGGCGAGGGTGGGGCCACTCGGCGGGAACCCAGAGTATACGCGCCCCTGTGTAGGCTAGCTGGCGTGCGCTTTCGGGGAAGCGAATATCGAAGCAGATGAGGCTCGACCATTTGCCGAGCGGGGTAGTCGTGACCCTACCCGGAGAGCCGGGGCGCAAATAGTCAGGCTCTTTGAGAAGCGGGAAGAGATGCTCCTTGCTGTAGGACGCGAGGAGCGCGCCATCAGGCCCAATCATCGGGCAAGTGCTGTACACCCCATCTTGTTGCTTGACAGGGAACGAGCCGCCTATGATTGCCATGTTGAGATTGGCGGCGGTATCGCGGAGGAACTGCAGGGTCGAGGAACCATATTCTTCGGCAAGCGTATCAAAGCGGTCGAGAGAATATCCTGTGGTCCAAAGCTCAGGCAGAAGCGCGGCCTGTGCGCCCTGTGACGCGGCCTCGTGGAGCAGGGCTTCGGCTCGGACAATATTCTTCTTGGGCTCGCCGGAAACAACTTGCATCTGAATAGCGGCGACCCTGAGTGCGGGTGGTGTTACATCTTGCAGTGTCATGGTTGGCCCTCTGGAGAGATGGAGTCAGGGTAATTATATCACAGGCGCTACCCTCGCAGGGTGGCATGCTCTCCCCTTCAGGGCTGATGCAAAGACGGAAATGCTAGCGAACCGACCAGCACCTAGACCCTGTCATTCTGAACGAAGTGAAGAATCACTATCCCTGGCAGATTGCTATGGAGGTTGATTCTTCACTTCGTTCAGAATGACATCGCAGAGAGGCCACGCTAGAAACCGACTTTGCTTCAGTCCTGCTCTCCCCATTGTCGCAATTTATGAAAAGTTATAGCAGGCAGTGAAGCAAACAGGCAGGCCGTTCGTTATGCATAGATGCGTGCGATGCAAGCGGCAGTAAACCACGCTTATTTAGCGGCTATTAATGTGGAGGTATTGACCTGGGCCGTCCTGGGTAGCTATACTTAATAGATAATTGCTAGATTGGCGGCTCGAAACGTTGTCTATTAATTCGGCGTCAAAGATAATAAGGAGGCGACCACTTGTAGAGGCCGCCATTCGCTTTGTGCGGACAAGGCACGTTGTACAGTCGCTATCCGTAGGATTGCTCGTCTTCATGCCGCTGGTGGGCATCTTCAGGATGGATATCGCAGGACATTATCTAGTGCTGTTCGGGCAGCGGTTGCCGCTGGTGACCGCGCTCATTATTGTGCCAATGCTCACTATTGTGCCGCTCAGCATCTTTTTCGTGCTAGCAACGAAGTACGGCAGGCTCTTCTGCTCGTGGGCATGCCCGCAAGGCGCACTAAACGAGGCGGCGACCAAGAGCCATATGAAGCTATTGGGGCGGCGTCACCTCTGGGTAACCAGGCGCGACAAGCGGTGGCCCAGGGCAGCCAGGCGAAAAGCAGTCTGGTGGCGCAAACAGGGCCGGGATTGGTGGCTGGCGCTCGGACAATATGCTGTCAGGGGTCTTTTCTTCCCGCCGCTGGCCGCGTTCAGCGCGATCAGCTACCTGGTTGCACCTGAGCAGTTGGGCGGGATGCTGCTCAATCTGCAGTGGGCCGAACCGGCAGTGCTAGGTTTTGTAGCAATATGTGGCATATTTTATGCTGATTTGCTTTTCCTGCAAGAGAAAACGTGCCGGGTTTGTTTCTTTGGCTATTTACAGAGCATAGCATCATATTCGCAGCGAACAGGAGTACGACGCAACAGTGAGTTAAAGAGCGCTTGCCACGGGTGCAGCGCCTGCCGGGATGTCTGTTTCGCGGGCGTGGACCCACGGCAGCGGGCCTGGGAGTGGACCACAAGGAGCAACGACCTGACGTTTGACGAATGCGTGTCGTGTGGCGACTGCTTGACGGCCTGTGATGATGTGACCTCCCGCCGAGGCGTACCGCTAATAATGGAGATGCCACCGCATGTGCGTTCCATGCCAATGCCGGTGAAGATGGATAAGGGGTAGGGAGTCGTACTCCGTATTGCGTACTGCTTATGACCGCCGACCGCGCGTGAGTCGAGATGATACGATTGGGGACCGGGAGAGCAATATGGTGAAGAGATAGGTCTTAAGCCCGATTTTGAACGGTTCTAATGTAAGATTAATATTGAAGTATTGACATCTCTTGTGAAATATGGTACAAATATGAGTCAGGGGCAAAAAATTGCCGGGAAAAAAATAGATGGCAAAGAAGCCGAAATAAAGGGTAGCGCGGCCCGTCAGAAATGGTACGGAGCCGCGCCTCGCAATTTCCAAGGGCCACATATTTAGTACGATTCTATCCTGTCAATCAAATTGAGCCGCTGAAACTTATAGCATCGCAGCAGCGTTATATATATGAGTAGGAAGCCAATATAGTATGTCGAGAAACATAACAATGGCGACTATAAATAGATGGTGTGATCATGTGGAATTTGGGGTTTACCCCACGGGTGTAAGAGGGGCAACCTCATACCTGGAGGTAACTTATAGAAGCAATACTCTTGGAGGTAAACGACAAAATTGGAAATGTTGCTAGAGACAGTACTCCCCGTCCGGGAAGAGCAAGGCGCGGACTGGGAACTACACGCTGTTGACGTCTGGCGGAAATCGCCAGGCAAGCCATCGCGCGCAAACCGAAACAATCACAAACATGGCGAAGACCACGATACGGGTACTGTCGAGAGCTACTATGATTTCGAAGACCTGGAAGTTCGCGAATTCGACGGCGATGAACCTGAGATGGCGGAACTGGTTTTAGCTGGAGAGGAGAGCGA
>JBDTQH010000025.1:0-80278 GCA_039932335.1 Chloroflexota bacterium | reverse complement strand
AGTGGTGTTTGGCTGATGATACCTTTTATGTCGTCCAGAGTCGGCCAATCACTACCTTATTTCCCATCCCTGAAGCCAACGATCAGGAGAATCACCTCTATGTATCTGTTGGCCACCAACAAATGATGACCGACGCCCTGAAACCATTGGGGCTGTCCATATGGCAGTTAACAGCTGGCCGGCCCATGTATACAGCCGGTGGGCGGTTGTTTGTTGATGTCGCACCTGACATGGCTTCACCCTCTAAAAGGGAAATGCTAGTAAATGTCCTGGGCAAATCCGATCCGCTCTTCAAAGACGCAATGATGACTATCTTAGGGCGAGGCGATTTCATAAAATCGCTACCGGATGATAGGCAAGAACAGGGTTCCGGCAAAGGCAACCATGGTCACCCACCTGCGAGTTATCAAACACTAAACGATTACGATCAAACAGTCGTTTCCGATCTGATAAAGAGGAGTCAGGCTTCGATAGAAGAGTTACAAAAGAGCATCCAAACGAAGTCGGGGCTGGATCTGCTCGATTTTATCCTGGAAGATCTCCAGCAACGCAAGCAGAGTTCATCTGATCCACAAAGCTTCAGCGTAATCATGACTGCCATGAATGCTGCATCATGGATCAATGAAAAAATGAACGAGTGGTTAGGCGAAATAAACGCAGCAGATACGCTGTCTCAATCCGTGCCAAACAATATCACTTCGGAAATGGGTCTGGCGCTGTTGGATGTCGCAGATGTGATCCGTCCGTATCCGGAGATAGTTGAGTATTTACGGCATGTTAAAGATGATAACTTCCTGGATGAAGTGGGTAAGTTTGATGGTGGAGAGAAAACCCGGGACGCTATTTCTGCTTTTCTCAACAAATACGGCATGAGATGCGTCGGGGAAATCGATGTCACCAGGACCCGCTGGAGCGAAAAACCGACCACCCTCATCCCCATGATTCTCCGTAACATCAAAAACGTAGAGCCTGGCGCGAGCAAGCGGAAATTCGAGCAAGGACAGCGGGAGGCTTTGAAGAAAGAACAAGAGTTAGTTGCCCGGCTGAAGCAATTGCCCGATGGCGAACGGAAGGCTGAAGAGACGAAACGAATGATCAGTCTGGTTCGCAGCCTCGCAGGGTACCGTGAATATCCTAAATACGCTTTCGTGAATCGCTACTTCGTGTACAAGCAGGCCTTACTGAAAGAAGCCGAACAACTCGTACGAGCCAACGTTATTCCTGAAAAAGAAGACATCTACTACCTCACCTTCGACGAACTTCGCGAGGCGGTACGCACCAGTAAACTTGATTACGGGATCGTCAGCAAACGAAAAGACGAGTACAGACTATATGAAAAACTAGCTCCCCCACGTGTTACCACGTCTGATGGTGAAATCGTCAGGGGCGAGTACAAGCGAGAAAATCTCCCGGCCGGGGCTCTTGTAGGTCTCGCTGTTTCTTCCGGAGTTGTAGAGGGACGGGCACGTGTCATCTTGAAGATGGAAGACGCCGATCTGGAAGATGGAGATATTTTGGTCACCACATTTACCGACCCAAGCTGGACACCATTGTTCGTTTCCATAAAAGGCCTGGTCACCGAAGTTGGTGGGCTGATGACCCATGGAGCAGTTATCGCACGTGAATATGGCTTACCAGCAGTTGTGGGAGTAGAAGGGGCTACTAAGCTGATAAAAGATGGGCAACGAATTCGCGTGCATGGAACAGAAGGGTATGTACAGATTCTGTGAACTCCCCACGGCCCGGCGGGCACTTCCACGACTAATCAGGTGGAGATACTACGGAGATACTACGATGAAAGTCGATGAAATCAAGCTGCTGTATGATTGGAATGACTGGGCCGACGGGCGCATCCTGGCGGCTTGCGCTAGAGTGGGTCCGGAGCAGTACGCCGCTCCAAGCCCCTACGGGATGCTGACCGGGTACGAAGGGCTGCGCGCCACGATGGTCCATATGCTGGACAATATCTGGCAGTGGCGTATCACTCTCCAGGGGTATTACAAGGAACCTCTGGCGAACGAGGCGGCCTATGACGCGACCGAGCTTCATGAAGATGCCTTCCCGACCCTCGCCGCGCTCCAGGAGCGCTGGGCGGAGGAACAACGAGAGATGCACTCTTATCTAGACGCATTGAGTGAGGAAACGCTGAACGGCACTATCCGCTATGTCATCCCTGGTGCGGTGCGCGAGCATGTTGTGTGGTACATCCTGGTGGATGCTGTCAACCATGCCACGCAGCATCGCAGCGAGGCCGCCGCGCTGCTGACCGGCTACGGCCAGTCGCCCGGCGACTACGACCTCACCCTGTTCCTCAATGAGCGCGCCAAAGGAAAACCCTGAGCACACCGGCCGCCATCTCTTTATGAATTCACCCGTGCGATGGCGCCTCAGGTAAGCTAGACTAACTGAAAAGGCAGGAAGGACTGCGGTGCCCGTATCCAGGCCGTCAGATGAGTAGATATATGGGGAGGCACTGGACGATGGCAGAATGGAGCGAGAAGGATAAGCGCGATCCTCAGTACAATAAGCAGCAGGATTATAGGCACCAGCGGTCGAGCTCAGAGGGGGGGCAGGGCTGGCGCAAGGTACGATCGCGCCTACCTAAGATGGAGAGAAGATTGTACCGCCATGCTCAGGAACGCGCCTTGCGGGAGGCTATGTATAATGTGGGGGACGGGGAATCGGAAGCGAGCGATCGGGTGACTGGGTTGAAGCGGAAGCACTTTCGGTTGTTGCACTCCAGAAGGGAAATCCCGTTGGGCAGGAAGGTAGAACTGAGGAGAGGTGGCGTACGGCGGCTGCTGTACCGGATGCCGGCGGGGAGAAAGCAAGGTCGAAAGTATTTGCCCTTGCGAAGGTTTGTGGACCTATGGATCAAGAGGCATGGGCACAGCGATGACGAGGGTTGACAAGAATAGCCGGCGGTGGGGTCTTGATGAAAAGGTATACTTGCTTGCCAGAAGTTACCTCCTTGGCCAGGAAGGTATTTCTCAGGACTTGCTGGATCAGCATGTGCGTCCATCCAGTGACGCCCACAAACCGGCGACGTTACCCGCGATCTATGAACGATTGCTCAGATCAGCACAGAGCGCGCAAAGTATGCCGAACGTGATCGGTGGCTCGATTGGCGGCATAGAAAGATTGGGCACGGTGCTATTCGGCTTCGACCCGGCGGCGGTTGCTGAGAGATACCCACGGGGCGAGGAAGGCTGTAAGAGGCTATTCGATGACATCACAGAGCAGTTGGCGCCGAGGGGCAAAGTCAACTATAACCCGCGCAGCCTGTGGAGGCGCTTCTGCGGCACGGTCACGTCGGGCGCTGCCTTTCTCGCGGAGTTTCCGGACGCGCAGGCATTTTATGGATGGGTCGGGCCGTTCGACCGGGACGAGGATGGGCGCGTTCAGATTGCCACCGAGGTCGCTCGGCAAATAGACGGAATAGGGTTCGCACTGGCGTGTGACTTCCTCAGGGAGGTAGGTTTTACCAATTTCAGCAAACCCGATGTGCACATCAAAGAGATATTCTCTCAATTGGGGTTGAGTGGTTCGAAAGACGATATTGAGGTGTTTAAGGCAGTCGGTAGGGTAGCGCGGAATATGAGTGTTACACAGCATGAGGTAGACCAACTCTTCTGGTTGGTAGGGAGCGGAAACCTCTATTTCGCCGGGCGTCGGCTTGCGAACAGCCGAACCGAGTTTGTTGCCTTCGCCCGCAAGACTATGGAGGCTTGATACAAATGACTATGCAGGAAGAAACAGAGTCAAAACCGTCACGCGAGGGTAAGGAGAGTAGCGCAGTCCTGCCCGTTCGGGAAGTCGTAGAAATCGTGAGAGAGTGGGTGGACCTCTATGCACGCCACCTGCCCAATTTTGCAGGCGCTTATCTGTGGGCCGGAATTACGGCACTGCCACCGGATGCACCCTTTCCGCTTTACCGCGATGTGGATGTAGTCGTGGTACTGCCGGAGGGTGCGCAAGATGACACCGTGGAGGTTTTCTACAGGGGGGTCATGCTTGAGGTCATCTCGATAGACCTCAAAGACCACCAGGATGCTGAAGCCATACTGGCAAACCCCAGCCATGGCCCCAACATGGCGACGACGCAGATCCTGGCAGACCCAACCGGCATCCTCACCCCGCTGCACCGGAGGGTCGCCGCCGAGTATGACCGGCCGCGCTGGATAGAGGCACGTTGCAAGCGGGAAAAAGAGACGGCAGCTAAGCATCTGGCTACCATGCGAGAGGCATCTACTGCTCAGGAACGGCTGGATGCTGTGTGGTCTTTCCTCAGCGCGGTCAGTGGGTTGCTCGCTGTTGCTCAGCTTAAGCGTCCGACCACTCGACGCACCCTCGCCCTGTTGGGGGAGTTGCTCGACGCACAAGGGCGGCCCGACCTGCACGAGGCGGTGCTCACGCTGTTCGGGTCGGCCCAGATGAGTCGTGCGGACGTTCAAGCGATGCTTGACCTGAGCATAATCGCTTTCGACCGGTCGGTCGAGGTCTATAAGACGCCGACGCCGTATGGCTTCACGATCCGCCCACATCTGCGGCCATATCTCGTCGAAGCTACCCAGGAGATGATCGATGAGGGTAATCACCGGGAAGCGATGTACTGGATCACAGCACTCGCAGGCGAATCGTATCTCGTGCTGCAAAATGATGCTCCCGATAGCGAAAAACCATTCTTCGCGGCGCAGCAACAAGCGATGTATGACGCCCTTGGATATGCAGACAGATCAGCTGATACGTGGTTAGAGCGAGTAGCATCTGCAGAGCGCCTGGCACATGAAATCTACCAGATCGCCGACGCGCTTGTTGCACTCTACCCGAAAGAGGGGTAGACAGCAGGCTGCTCAAGAACCACCGCCAACATCCATCCTGCCGCGCCGGAGTACCGACCGGGGTTCAGGGGGCTTTTGGGCTTCCGGTTCGATTCATTTCGCCAGCTTATCGCGTGCCGAGCATGAGCTAGCCCTGGCGATACTCCTCCTCGGATACCGGCTCCAACCAGGTTGTCTCTCCAAAGGTCATGGCGAGATGCTGCATGGCGTGCGCTTCTTCGGGGTGGGTCCCATGCCAGTGTTCGATGACAGCAGTTACATGTACTACGTCGCCTTCGACTGCATCTAATGCCTGGCTACCGCGCTCCTGCACGCGCCCATGCCCCTTGAGGAAATAGAGCACTTGCTCTCCACTGTGGGTGTGCCAGAATGTGCGCGCCTTTCTCGAAGGTCACCCGCGCCGCGCGTAGCTGGCAGGCTTCGTTGGTGGCCACAGGTTGGAAGTATGCAGTGCCGGTGAAATTATCGGGTGCCCCGTTGTGTCTATCTATGTCGTCTGCGCGCTCGAACTGTAGGCTCATCTTCTTGCTCCTTTCGTAGCTATGTCCTCGTATACAGGATCAAACCCCATTTTCCTCAAAGACGCGCCGTGCGATTGTCACAGCCGTGTTCGCTGCTCAGATATCTACACCCTTATTCTAAAGATTTACCGTCATCTAGCCCATCCACTTTGTTGAACAAATGTGCTATACTTGTCGCGACAGCGGGACGTGGAAATGCACACCCGTCACGTGAGCAACTCGTGGTGCAGGAAAGGATATAGCATATGGTAGCTGAACTAACCGAGCTATTCAAGCACAACCTCTGGGCCAATCTCCGTCTTCTCGACGCCTGCGAAAAGTTGACCGACGAGCAGTTGGACGCCACATCTCCCGGCACCTACGGCAGCATCCGCGATACGCTGGTGCATATCGCAAGCGGAGAGGAGTTGTACGTGTGTATGATGCTGGGCCAGCCACGTCCTCCGCGCCGTGAGGAGGAAGGCTTTCGTGGTTTCGCGGGCCTGCGGGATTCGCTAACAGGCACAGGCGAGGAGCTTATCAGGTTGGCTCAAAACGACGCCATACCCGCAAGCTATCTTGACAGGGACGAAGGCGTAGAGCTTGCAGGCACCATGGTCGTCATTCTGGCCATCAACCACGCTACCGAGCACCGTGCCCACATCAACTCGATCCTCAGCCACCTGGGCATCGAACCGGTTGAGCTAGACGGCTGGGCTTACGGCTACATACAGGGTCTGCTCCGGATAATGTAGCCGGGCCCGTAAAGAGCCTGTCACGTGAGGGCGGGTCTTCGCCTCTATTCTTCAAGCGATTACAGTTGCACCCTCGTACTGCCATACCACACTACCAATAAGGAGATTCATCGATATGGGTACTTTCATACAGGTCGATTCCGAAGGGAGTAATTTGCGCGCATATTACGTCGAGGCCAAAGACGGTAAAGGCCAGGGACCAGGTGTGCTGCTTTGCCATGCATGGTGGGGATTGAACTCCTTCTTCACCGAGCTAGCCGACAGACTGGCAGCCGAGGGCTTCACCGTGTTAGCCCCGGACCTCTATAATGGCCGCACCGCTTCTACCATCGCGGAAGCCGAGTCCCTCATCACCTCCTTCGAAGAAGATGGTGGAGCAACGGGCATCGCCAAAGAGCAGGTCGCTCTTGACTACCTCCTCAAAAGCCCAGCGATCACCGGTCCTAAAGTCGGCGCCGTCGGCTTCTCGATGGGTGCCACCTACGCCACGTGGCTCGCCGCCCTCCGCCCTGAAGTGGCTGCCGTAGTCATGTTCTATAGCGGTGTGTACTATGGCGGGAAGCCAGGTGACTACCACGAGCACACAAACGTCGCTCTTCAGGCTCACCTGGCAGAGAATGACGAATGGGAACCCGAAGAACCGATCCGCGCCGTCGAAGCTATCATGAAAGCTGCCGGGCACACAGCCGACATCTATTCCTACCCTGACACCAAGCACTGGTTCTTCGAGAACAACCGCCCGGAATACAGCCCCGAAGCCGCTCAACTGGCATGGGAGCGCACAATCGCCTTCCTGCGCGAGCACCTTTCCTGAGTAGCAGGCAAGCATGGTTGCCAGGCTAAAGGCTTCCTATGCTGCTTATGATTTACAGTCCGGTAACTGAAACGCCAGGAAATTGATGGGAGGGACAATCTAACATGAGAAAACTAGTTACAAGTACGTTCGTTACACTTGATGGCATTATGCAAGCGCCGGGCGGCCCTGGAGAAGACGACTCCGGTGGTTTTAGATCGGGCGGATGGTCAGTCAACTACTGGGACGACATGATGGCTCAAGTAATGGGCGAAACCTTCGCAAAACGGCCTGAGCTTTTACTTGGTCGAAAGACATATGAAATCTTTGCCTCTTATTGGCCCAATGCTAAAGACGAGCCAGGTGCAGACAACCTCAACAACGCGAAGAAATACGTTGTCTCGAGAACGCTTGACAAGGTTGAGTGGAACAATTCTACCCTCATTAGCGGTGATGTTGTCAAAGAAATCACCAGGCTCAAAGAATTAGATGGACCTGAGCTACAGGTTCATGGTAGCAGCAATCTCATTCAGACGCTTCTCAAGCATAGCCTTATCGATGAGTTGCAACTGTTGATTTTTCCCGTTGCTATCGGAAGCGGCAAGCGGCTCTTTGGTGAGGGCACAAATCCATCTGATTTCAAACTTGTCGACAGTAAGACCTCCAGCACCGGAGTCATTATAGCGACCTACGAACTGACGGGAGAGCTTAAGACGGGGTCATTTGCATTGGATACTGCCGAATCCTGATGGACTCTCCCTTTGTGGAAGGTTATGAGATATCGAAGAGGGTAGGCACATGCCGCCAGCAAAGTCTCCAGGCCCATACGAAAGGATGATATCGCGTGACCAGTAGACCACTCACTACTGAGCAGGTTCTGACCATGCTCGCTCAAACGCCACCACGCATCGCCGCGCTTACTGCCAACCTGACTCCGGCTCAATTGCGCACCGCTCCCAATCCCGGTGAGTGGTCTGCAAACAGTGTGCTTGCCCATCTGCGCTCGTGTGCCGACGTTTGGGGCAATTGCATCATGGAGATTCTCGCCCGGGACACGCCGACAATACGGGCTATTAACCCCACCACCTGGATCAAGCAGACGTACTATCCCGAACTGCAATTTGGTCCCTCGCTAGACGCTTTTACCGCGCAGCGTGCTGATCTTCTGGCAGTTTTGGAGCTGTTGCCGACTGAAGGCTGGTCACGACCGGCGACCGTGACGGGGGCGGGGAAAGTGCTCGAACGGACCGTGCTATCCTATGCAGCGTGGCTGTCTCGCCATGAACGGCCGCACATCAAGCAGATCCAGCGCATCGCCAACACGATGTACAAGTAGCAACAGACTCTACCATTCACCCAACCGACTCACGCATCATGTTTCACGCACCAGAGGAGTAGTCATTCCCCATGCATCTCACACACAGCGCGGCGCGGACCTTGATGGTCGCGGCACAGGGGTTAGACCGGCGGCAGACACAGGCCCCAACCAAAGACGACGTGCTGACGGCGATCCGGCGCATGGGCACATTGCAGATCGACACGATCCATGTGGTAGCCCGCAGCCCTTATCTAGTGCTGTGGAGCCGGTTGGGCGATTACAAGCCGCAGTGGCTGGACGAATTGCTGGCCGAGGGCAAGCTGTTCGAATACTGGTCGCACGCCGCCTGCTTCCTACCCATCGAGGATTACCCGCTCTATCGGCGTCAAATGATGGACCACGCGTATCGCGTTATGCAGAGTGCGCCGACCTGGATCAAAGAGCACCCGGATGCGGTTGGGCATGTGCTGTCTTATATCCGCGAGCATGGCGAGGTGCGCTCGTCCGATTTCGAGCGGACCGACGGCCAGCAGACCGGCTGGTTCAACTGGAAGTTGGAGAAGAAAGTGCTGGAGACGCTTCACACTACAGGTGTGCTGATGACCGCCCGCCGGCATAACTTCCAGCGAGTCTACGATCTGCGTGAACGGATCCTTCCCGATTGGAACGACAGTCAGGCCCCGCCTCTGCAAGAGGTGGCGCGCGCACTGGCGCTGAGATCGGTACGCGCTCTGGGCGTGACGCCGTGGGATTGGGTGCCCGACTACTTCCGCACCGCGAAGGCAGGCGTCGAAAAGCTGCTAGAGGGGCTGGCCGAGGCTGGTGAGCTAATGATGGTGGAGGTCGAGGGTTGGAAGAAGCCAGGTTATGTTCACCCGAGCAACGCAGCCCTCCTTGATGCCGCCTCCGGCGACAAGTTGCCGCTGACGCTCACCACCTTCCTGTCGCCGTTTGACCCGCTGGTGTGGGACCGCTCGCGCTGCAAGGCGATGTTCGACTTCGACTACCGCATCGAGTGTTATACCCCTGAGGCCAAGCGCCGCTACGGCTACTTTACCCTGCCGATCCTGCGCCGTGGCCTGTTGATCGGCAGGCTCGACGCTAAAGCCCATCGCAAGGAAGGCCTGTTTGAGGTCAAGATGGTGCATCTTGAGCCGGGCATCAAGCCTGACGAGGGGCTGATAGAGGACGTCGCCGGCGCGCTGCTGGAATGCGCCCATTGGCACAAGACCCCCAATGTGATCGTGCGCCAATCAGACCCGCCCAACCTTGCTGCCGCCCTGGAGGATGCTGTCAAGAGTCGGGCCGCTGCTGACTAATCTCGATGACTGCGCGCCTTTCGCGCCGCCTCATGGAGTTGGGCTTGCCGCCTACCTGGTGGGACTGCGTTCTTTGAGTCCGCTGTTTGGCTGGCCTCGCTGTGCACGGCTGGGCTTACCCAACTCTCCAGCCGCGCTCGAATCCGGTCTTCATGCTCGGCATCACCGGGGAGTGAAGGGAGGGGGGCCGTAATTGGATTGCGCCATTCGATAATGCTGCCGGAGCGTGCAACCTGTCTCGCGGCGACGATCAAAGCTAACTGGAGCCATAGCATGTACAGGAAGGCACCGTGGAGGAAGACGCTGGTGACCAGGTATCCAAACAACCCGATCCCCAGCCAGACTACCAGTTCAGCCGCTGAGCCGTCACCCAGGGCGAGGAATCGCCGCCTGGCTTCACGCAGGGCTTGTGCCGCTGTTAACAAAATACCCGCCATTACAATCAGGCCCACCACACCCTGTTCTGCGGCAATCTCCAGGTAGAGATCGTGCGGTGGGATGCCTTGCGATTTGAGGGCGAGGCTCGTGCCGGCAACATAATCAAGCTCGTACAGGGGATAGTTATTGCGCCCCACGCCAAGAATGGGGTGGTCAGCGAACATGCCTACTGCTGCGGCCACTGCTCCTGCTCTTCCGCGCAGCGAAGACTCGGCAATAATCGCGCTTCTATTGCCACCGGCGATTTCTACAAGCGCGCTGAGACGCGCAAAATAAGTGGTCGGCAGAAACGACAGTAACAATCCGAGCAGCACCAGGCCGCTAAGTATTAACGGCAGCGGGGGCTTCTTGTAGAGTAAAGCAGCAAACACGATGGCCACAAGCGCCAGTAAATCACCACGCGAGTATGTGAAAATCACGGCTGCTATCAGCACCATAGTGGCGACCACGCCTGCCAGGCGGCCTAACGGTTTTCGGCCTCTTGAAGCCAGATAGAGGCCGAATGGGAGCACCAGCAGCAGATTTTGCCCGTAGTAGTTCGCGTCCCCGATGGTGCCTCCGGGTCTGGGCGCTTCGCTCAACTCGGTGATACCCGTTACTTTCGCCTGGGCGAGTCCGCCGAAGTCGTTGCTGAAATCGCCGGTCACTGTTTGAAGGACCGTCAGGGAAGCGAGCAGCACGCCGGTTGCCAGCAACGCATAAAGCGCGCCTTTTATCCGGCCCACCGTGGTAAGAGTATTTATTACCACCAGGTAGGTGAGGAAACCGCGCCCAAACTCCACCAGTTCTGTCATGACCCTGTCGGGTGATCGGGCAAACAGCAGCCCCAGCGCCAGCACAAGGCCGTATGCGACCATCCACCAACTCATTGTGTCTGCCACCAGGCCGCGCTTGTGGATGATCAAGCGGAATCCAAGAACAGAGCTTAGAAGCAGCGATCCAGCCAGGCGTGCCAGAGGCGGCAGCCCCTGGTATTCGACCAGGATACTCAACAGGTCGGCATAGACCAGCGCTACGTATACTATAGTTGCCCAGTGTGGGCGTGCGAAGACTACAAGCAGCGCGAATGGCGCAAACAGCCCGGCGACCAGCATCGTGACCTTGATACCTGCGCCGATAGCCACAGCGATAGCCAGTCCCGCGGCCATCGCCACTATTGCTAATCCAATTGCGGAGGCAAGGCCCCGAACTGTTCTCGTGGATTGTTGTGCGCTAATAGCAGCCATAGATCTGATCTCGATCAACGTTAGAAGCCAGGTTCGGCAACGTGTCCCGGTTACTCACGGACGCACGGACCGCCATAAGACTGGCCCGTCTCTTTACAGTATAGACTACACGGTAGCTGGACCGCTATGTATGGTTGAATTGGAATCCGAGGTGCGAGGTATGGGTAGCATTACTGGTATGGGGCGATGGACCCGTCGAGCAGGAATGAGCCTGTCGGGACGAGTGGCTGTTTCACTGCAGGTTGGCCGCTATCGGCTCTGGCCGGAGTCGGGGTTGATCATCAAGCCTGATTCGTCCACAGCCTCGAAGTCTGAGCCGTGAATGGCATGCAGCATCTGCAGTTCAACATCGTCCCACCGCTGGTCGGGCGCTCCGTCCACCTGCCAGGAATCCCCTGCATCTGACAGGAACATCCCGTAGGACTTGAGACCTTGCAGTATGGTGCGCAGGTGTGGTGGATAGCTGGAAATATCCACGCTTGCTTTGAGCCTGAAGCGTGTCCCCATCGGAGGAGCAGCATTCCCGGTCGCTGTGCCGTCAGTGTGCCGAGCGGGCCATACCACGGTGTTGCGAATGGCATCCCCAGGTGCGGTGAGGCGAACAGCGTGGCCTATATACCCTGATGCGACCTCATCGTAGCGGATCAGCGCAGGCAGGATGGCGAACCCCGCCGCATCAGCCGATGACCAACCTGCGGGCCGCAACTGATTGCTTAGCAGGTTGAACACAGCGCCTGTAGCCACCGACCATGAGCCATCGGCGTTTGGTGCCGAGTGCCAGCTTTCAAATAGAGTGCAGTCGCCTGCCCGCAGCACCGACGTATGCCGGTCACCCGACGGGGGCACGGGGGTCAGGTATGACGAGCCGCTGACTATCGCATGTGTGGGATAAGCGTAGGGGCTTGGGTCGCTCACGTCCGGATACATGTAGATGTCGACGTCTACCATGGGTTGGCTTGTAGGCACCACATTGTAGGGATTGCCAATTGAGGAGCCTTGCCACATCCGCGATCCGAACCCGTTGTGCAGATAGTCGCTCGCGCCAATAGTCTGCACGTATGCATCCGAGGCCACATGCGTTGGCAGGGCTTCGATGTTTCGGTTCCAGATATTATCTGTGGGCCATAGCCGGCATGGAACAGGGTCGTTGGCAGTGATGCCCGAGCCCCCGGCTATTCGGGTCCAGGTGGGACTGGCGGTGGCCCCCGGTTGAGAGGTGGCTGTTCGCGTAGCCGTTCGGGTGGCCGTTCTTGTTACTGTGCCTGTAGCGGTTCGCGTGGCCGTGCCTGTAGCCGTGCGTGTACCTGTCGACATCGCTGTAGATATAGTCGTTGGCGACCCCGTCGTGTTAGTCGGTGTTGAAGTGCGTACCTGCGTAGCGGTCGCAGGCGGGGTGGCGGTTCGGGTGGTTGCAGTAGTCCCGGTCGCGCCGGGGGCTGCTGTCTGGGATGCAGGAGGCTGGGTTCTTGTGGGCGACCCTGTTTGGGTTCCAACAGGTCGTGTCCCTGTGGGCGAGGTTGTCCGGGTTGCAGCAGGTTGCGTTCTTGTTGGTGTGGGCGTCCTTTGATGCCGGGCCAGCGAGATCATTTTAGCGGCCTGCGCCCGGGTCGATAAGTTGATGGGACGAAAATAAGGTCGCGCCTCGGCATCGCACGGCTCGTTCGCTTCGCCACATGGGTAGCCCGTGAAGAGGCTGGTCGCGCTGAGGGCATTCACATGGCCATAGAAGGCATTGGACCGCGGAACATCAGCATAGATAGGTGCGGGTGGATAGTAGCCGGACAGGCCCAGCCCGTTGCTGATGATCTTCGCTGCCTGCCCGCGGCTTACAGCAGCACTTGGCCTGAAGTACGGGCTATTGTTTGCATCGCACGGCTCGGTGGGCGCGCCACAGCTATAGCCCGTTACGAGACCGAGCACAGCCCCTGTCTCAATCGGCCCGAAGAAGGGGCTGGAGATCGCGACATCGGCAAAGGTGGGTGTTGTGGGCGGCGTCGCTTCGAGACCCAAAGCGAGCACAAGGATCTTCATGAACTGCCCACGTGTGACCGTGGCCGAAGGCCTGAACGTCCCATCCGGGTAGCCTGACACTATGCCCAGATCGTACAGCTCGATGATATGGGGGTAAGACCATTCGTCCGGACATACGTCTATAAACGGACTGGGCGCACAGTCGAGTGGGCTGGCCGAAGCAGCATTGTGGGGCGCCTGTAACGATGCCCAGGCAGCCAGCCCCGCTACGATGGCTAGGAAGGGCATGAACGAACTTACTGTTCTTCTAAAGTGCGATCTAACCATTGCTTCCAACTAACTCTGCCGGCTGTGATGGAACCTGTTCGGTGAGGCCAGGCAGTAGGTGAGACACAGATAGCACAACTCTTGTTGTTTATCTGTGTCTATGAACAAGTTGCGTCTAGCCTGCAGGTATTCAGGCTCCTACCGATGATACCAGTAAGTCTGAAAAAGGGACAATGACGAGGATGTACCGTGCTCGCTGGGTACTTTCGGTTGCCCGGCAACCAGTACCCATTTAGAGCGAGAGTGCAACGGCCCTGCTCCTGGCAGGGGTACAGGGGTGTCTGCTATCCTCCTACACTATAAAAGAACCCCTTGGGGAGATGGTGCTTGAGCAGAGGTCAGCCTGGAGGATTGCTCCACCGCAGGTGTGAGCAGTTAGGGTGGCAGGTAAATGTTCAGATTAGGGGTGCAGGGGCGAGGCCCCTGACGGGGTATCAGGGGTGTCCCCTGGTATTCTCAATAGAAAGCCCCCTCTCCCACGATTGGGAGAGGGGGTTGGGGGTGAGGGTGCTTTGACAGAGATGAGACTTGAAGATTACTCAACCCCAAGTGTGAACACTTACACGGTGGGCAGCGAGCATTGACAGGCTAAGAGTATCCTTCTATACTTGATTGCGTATATACTTTACGAGTGCTATAGACGCGCCAAAGACTCCATGCGTTTTGTCTGCTGCAGCCCTGCACCCATGTGTAACAAGGCACAGCGGACATACGAATACTCCTTCCTTGCGCCGCATTCTACTGTTCCATACTGAAAAGCGATACTTGGCGCATAAACGGCTCATTTCGGAAGCAGGATGTAAAGCATGGAGATAAGGACTTATATTCGGATAATTGGGCGCTACTGGTGGATAATTCTGCTGGTTGTGCTCGCCGCCGGCGTCGGCACCTGGTGGTTCGACAGCCGGCGCGAACCGCAGTACTCAGGGTATGTTCGTGTACGCATTAGCCCCGCGCCCGGGTTGACCGACAGCCGTACTGTCGTTGACCTGGTTGGGCAGTTGGGCTTGCGCTATGTCAGCGGTACATATGCGCAGTCTTTCACCGCAGACGCAGTGAAAAAGGCGGCTCGCGCTGTAGTAGGGCTTTCAGATGAAGAAGCCGCCCGCTACCCGTTGGAAGCTAACGTTTTGCCGGATACTGTGGTAATAGAGTTGAGCGGGCAGGGACCGGACAGGGACATTCTGGCGCGCTACCTGGATGCGACGGTGACCAATACGGTCAACGACAATAGCAAATTCTTCGATGTCATGGAGCTACAGCCCCTCGAACCCGCTCAAGTGCCCTCTACGCCAACTTCTCCACAGCCTGTCAGGGACGTGGGCCTGGCTGTTGGACTTGGCCTTGCTCTCGGCTTGCTCCTCGTATTCGCCATAAACTATCTGCGTGAACCAGGTGTATAGGTGTATAGGTGTATAGTGGTAAACGCCCTAAGAGATCGGGAATAGTTTGATGAGACGCTTGAACCTTGCATTCGGGTCTGCGGTTATTGCCTGCCTATTCGCAGCGGTTGTACTCTTCGCGGCGGCATGCAACGGCCCATCCTTCGATGACACTCAACAGCCGGTTCCGTTGTTGCCCATAGCAAGCAGCACGCCCGTACCCGACCCTGACGCAAGCGGCGTGAGCGCGACCGATCCTATTCCATGCCCGCTGTGGCCCGCCGATAATATCTGGAATAAACGTGTTGACGCTCTGCCTACCCACGTGCTGTCAGATGCTTACGTTGAGACTATGGGCGCTGACGACGAACTGCACAATGGTTTCGGTTCACGGATGTGGCAGGGCAAGTCGATAGGCAACGCTTACAGGGTTGTTCCCACCGCCCAGCCTCTGGTCGAAGTTACGTTCACCGACTACGCCGATATGAGCGAACCCGGCCCATACCCTTACCCCACGAATGCTATTGTGCAGGGTGCTACATATCGCACACCTGTGCCCGCTTCGGGAGACCGCCATGTATCTGTGCTTCGGGCAGGAGACTGTACCCTGTTTGAGACGTGGCACGCCCGACCTAACTCCGACGGTTCGTGGAGCGCGGCGAATGGCGCTGTGTTTCACCTTAAGTCGAATGCGTTGAGGCCCGATGGTTGGACTTCCGGAGATGCGGCAGGGTTTGCCATACTGCCGGCCTTGTTGAGGTATGATGAAGTCGAGGCAGGCGAAGTAACGCACGCGATTAGGGTAACCGGTGTGATGGACTCTATAAGCGACACATACGTGTGGCCCGCCAGACATTCGGATGGGACCAGTACAAGCACCCATGCACCGCCGATGGGCACTCGCTTCAGACTGAAGGCCGATGTTGATATATCAGGCTTCAGCCCCAACATGCGAACCATTCTCCAGGGCTTGAAAACCTACGGCATGTTCCTCGCAGACTCGGGCGATTCCTGGCAGATCGGCGGTACGCCCGACCAACGTTGGGACGATAATGACGCGCAGGAACTCCGGCGAATTGTCGGTTCAGATTTCGAGGCTGTGGACGAATCAGGCTTGATGGTTGACCCCGACTCGGGCAAGAGCCGCTAGCCGCCGGGTTGCTAAAGCTCGGGTTGGGCGGCTGCAGTTGAGCCTTCTTCTTCACTCACGTTCTTCTCCGCAGGCGAATCAGCAGGTTGAGAACTGTTCTTGAAATCGCGATAGCGTGTGCGGAGCATCAGCAACGTGAACGCAGCCACGGACGCCGGTGACCTCCTGGCCACCAACACTCTTGTATTCCTCCTGACTGTCCCGCCGAACCCCGACTTGTATGGCTCGTCTCCACGTCCAAAGTCAAATTCGGTGGCTCGCAGGGCGACTGCTTGCTTGACCCTTAATGCGTCCAGCACAGTGCCTGGCCTTGCTTTGCTCCACTCCGGATCGAATCCTTTCATATAGCTGTTCCACCTGTTGCCCAGCAGAAAATTAATGGATGAAGCCACGGTCTGACCATTAGCGCTCAGGGATACTATCTCGAGCCAGCCGAGACCGGCAAGGCGTGTGCAGGCCTCCTGCAGGAAGGGCACGAAAGCAGGATCGTTGTGCTCTGAGCTTAAGCTATCATCTTTGTCAGCCCACCGCGCCATGTGCAGTCCGTAGAACGTGGCGACAGCCTCTGCCGCATCCTGCTCGGCGGTCGTTACATGTAGCTCTCCGTTATTCTCGCTCAGGAATTTGCGTGGGAACGAGCCAAGATAATAGCGGCGCTTGCGAGGCAGGCCGCTGACATATTCCTCCCATGTCGCGGGAAGACTTATCACAGCGCAGGGCGTCTGTGGTATCAACGCTGCATGAAGCCCGGCCATTCTGTTAGTGCCTAGATAGCTCAACAGAGGAGAATCGGGCGGTATCTCGTCCCAGTCGGCAATATCCCAGCCGCCATGGTGTCTCTTCAGATAAGTAAAGATTGCTTCGAGCGACCCTTGGGCAGATGCTGGGTCTACCAGGAAGTCTCCATAATCGCTCAGCCCGGTGCCGATAAACTCCAGCTTGCGTACCGGCCCCTGCCGCCTCACCATCAGCGGGGCGATTGCCGTGGTCCGGCCGGAGTCGTCCTTCACCACCAGTGTACGCAGGGTCTTTCCGGCCCCGAAATAGCGCCACCATGTGGCATTCCACTGAAAGGAGGCGAAGATTGTAGAAACCGGGGTGTTGAGCAGTAGCTCGGTCCAGGCTTGCTCAAGCTGCCGCAAACCGGCTTCGTCCTGTACAAGGTGCACATGATAGCACATGGTAACTATCGCCCCCTGCTGTACGGTTGTGCAAGGCCCCGGCCGAGCAATGTAACTAAGGTGGTGTTCACGCTTTTGCAGAAAGCGCGCTAAGATACAACTTTTCCCATTTGCTGGCCCAGCTACGCATGCCGCATTCTTGCTCGACCCAGCTTTGTCCTGCTGCTCCCATTTGCCGGGTACGCTCCGGGTCATCAAGGCATTGTAGCAGAGCATTGGCCAGCGCCTCTGCATCGGCCGGCGGCACGAGCAGTCCCGTTACTCCGGGCTGTACTAACTGCGAAACGCCACCGACGTCTGTAGCGACCACTGGACAGCCTGCTGCCATAGCTTCGAGTAGTGCAACCGGCATCCCCTCCCATAGCGACGAAAGCGTAAAGATATCGCTCACAGCCATGATATCTGCCACGTCCGCGCGAAAGCCAAGAAACACGATGTTGCCGGCGATACCTGCGTCCTCTGCCTGTCTCTCAAGGTCGGCCCGCAGCTCACCGTTCCCGACGAAGGCAAAGCGTACCTCCGGATAGCGCGCCGCGACGATACGGGCCGCTTCGATAAGAAACCGCTGGCCCTTCTGAGGCACAAGGCGAGCAACATTGATCACGAGCGGGAAATCGCCCCCCAGCAGAGTGCGCTTTGTGCCCGCCCTGTCGAAATTGGGGCCGGCGCGGAAACGTTCTGTATCAACGCCGTTAGAGATAGCAGCTACCCGCGACTCGGGGACGCCGAACCATTCTGCCACTTCCTCGCGCAGCAATTCGGATACCACGACCAATTTTCGGCACCAGATGCGGGCGGTCCACTTCTCCAGCCACTGGCGGTGGCGCGGCTCATGATCCAGGTCGATGCGCCCGTTGTGTATCGTGGAGACAACAGGCCGCCTGGTAAGGAACCCGGTAATGCGCCCCATGACGTCGCCCGCGAGTAGATGTGTGTGGATTATATCGATCTTGTGCTTGCGAACGTAACGAACCAGGGCGATGAGCGCGGGTATGTCGTATGTAGCCCGCTGGTTGAGCACAAGTATAGGCACGCCCATCGACCGGAGAGCAGAAACCGTGAGCGAGTTGGGCCGCGGGCGCAACCCGCAAACATGCAACTCAAAGCGCGAGCGATCAAGGCTCGCCGCGAAAGTCCTCAGCAGATTCTCCGCGCCTGCGTCGCCTATCCCATCTATTATGTGGAGTACACGAACCTTTGCGGCCACGTCCTATACTCCTGAGTCAATGCTATTAGTTGCACCGGTGCCATCAACCTGATGAGAATTACGAACCGACGCACGTGAGAGCAACACTGCCCGAGAACCAAGCCTGAGCGACGTATATCGTGTTACCGGAAGGAAGCCGGCACGAACAATTCCGTGCTGTGATGCGACATTCGAACGCGTTGTATATATCCTTACCACTTCCACTCCATCTCCTTTTAGATCCACGAGAATATGCGCCAGGACCGATGGATATATGTGCTTGCCTCGTGCATGTTCCGCCGTCCTGCAATCATAGATCCAGGCTTCCTTATCCGCTGTGGTTTGCCATATCCCTGCGGGTTCCATATGATGGCGCCCACTTCGTTGAACCCAGGCATAATGAACCGTTTGCCCGTTAGCGAGCCGCACGATATAACAAGAGTCACCTCTCTCGACACGCTCTCGCACTTCACGCGAGTTGGTTGGCCCAACCTGGCGAAGTAGCGCCGTTGTAGCTTCTGACAACTGCTCAATCTTCATACCTGCGGCGAGGTCAGGCTCGCGGGTTGTACGCAGATCGTGACGGTAGAGAAGCGTTTGCTCTATCTTCGGAAGCAAGCTTGATATTGCTCGCATAAGTGGCCCTATCCCAGTTTCTGATGATTAGGTCCAACCGGGGACAATCAAGCATTACAGTGCAGTTGGGTCCGTACAAGTATTGCCAACGAGTATTGCCAACGAGTATTGCCAACGAGTATTGCCAACGAGTATTGCCAACGAGTATTGCCAACGCGCGCCCGCCAAAGAATTATAGCATGGGGCGACTCAGTGGTCCACTAACCGTTTGCTGCCAGGTCTTCTTTCCTTCAACGCAAGTTTATATATTCGTTCATGCGCCCTTTTCTGATCAGGCTATCTGCATAATGTTTTGGGCTGCCTAACTCGAAGCCCGGCCCGCCCACTCCTCCAGCCAGTTGTCCCTGGGGCGGTTCCACCATGTCTGTAACATGCCCAGCCATGTGCTTTCCTGGCCGCTCTTGCCCGGAGAGCATTCGGCCTCACGCAGCGCCATCCGTGCCAGCACGACGGGAACCATGATAGGGACGAGGCCTGTAGGCAGCCCTGTATTTGCGCAATTCACGGCGAGGAAGGTCTTGATATGCCTTGTAAGCCACGTTCGGTGCAGGAGTGCTCTGGAGAATGCCACGTTTTCACTTTCCCAGCCGAACGGCCTCCACGGGAAATGGAGAGCGTAAGTAATGCAGAAGAGCAGCATATCGAACCCAGGCAAGGTCTCTGCTACAAAGTGTTCCCAATCGACCACGCATAGGCGGGACCGGCTGAATAGCAGGTTCCCAACCCACAGGTCGCCATGTTCCGCCACGGGCGAGACTGGGTGCCCCATGTACAAGCGAGCAGCATCGGAAACCGCTTTGAACGCTTCTGGGGGTACAGCGCCATCACCAAAGCGAGCCATGATCGCGCGAAGGGGCTGTTCGATGAACTCGTCAAGGATACTTGCATCGAAAGGGCGAGAATGGTGCTTCGTCGCTGCGGAGAAGTGGGTCAACCACCTGCTCGTACCGGCAAAGTGGTCGCCAACATACTGCCTGGGCCACACGCTGGCTCTCAGTTGAGCGTATGCGGGACGGCCGGGCACGCAGCTCTGAAGGAGGATTGCCGTATCGCCGCCGGATTCAAATAGACCCCAGCAGCGGGGACAACTTGAGGCTAGCTTTTCGTTGCCGGAAGCCTGCATAATCTGTAGGGCTTCTTGCTCACGCCGGAGGCCCGGTACTGCTGCACCGCGTGCCCACTTCACGAGAGCGAACGGCCGCTTAGCTTCAGGCTCAGCCAGGAAGAGGATTTGCTTATTGTGCCCATCAGAAGGCATACCAGCATGAAGCAAGGACACAGGAGTGCGAACCGGCCGCCCTGCTACATCGCTCAATAGTGCCTGGGACAATATTTCTCCGAACACGGCCCGTTACCTGATAGCCTCTCGCCAAAGAGGCAGACACCAGATTTGATGTGCGAATGGACGCCAACGACGCACCCGCTGCCGAAGCCATGACCGAAGGCCGTATGGAGGGCTAAGATAGTTATCGCACCAGATCTTCATGGATTGTGCGGCAGGTCGCAGACGCCATGAACCTTCGTCCCCCGGTTCGACTGCGTGCCAGTCGGAGGCCCGCAGCGTCGGGATCGCCAGCATAATTTGCTCGCGAAGATGTCCACGATGCTGAGCACATACGAGCAGCACCTCAGGTTCCACCGTAGCGGCCAGCCATGTCCAGAAAGTCGGAGTGGCCTCGGTTGTGCCCCTATAATCCAGGACCACTATGTCGTACGATGGGGACAATAGTGGTTGGTCGTCTGTAGAGTCCGTTCTACCGCCTCTGATCGCTACTAGCCCGCTTGGCGAGAGCGTCAGCCAGAGCCAACCGGCACCCGCCCACAGAGGCAGGGCAGTGGACCACAGAGGCAAATCGTCGGCGGAGCCGCTTATCATCTCCATCACGTATTCGACTCCGGTATAGTGTGTAAGAGCATCAAGTAATTTGCCTGTTCGCATGAGTTCGAGCGCCGGATAACGTGCATCATGTAGTCCCCTTGCTATTGTAGCCGGGAGCACTTGCAAAATCATACTTCATGGGACGCCGGAATACAAGAGCCGCGCCCTTTCCCTTATTCCCTGCGATGTACTTAAAATTGACTTAACTTTAACCCTTAAGAAGTATTGCTAATGTATCGGCAATCTGCTATAGTTGGGTCCTAATACTCGTACCCCTACATAGCTGCGCAATATGGATCGAACAGAAAGATGCCGTACTGACGCCATCTATCTGCTCCTGGTAGCGCGGCTATGACTCTCTTTCCCCACCTCTTCGTCGTGTCATGCATGATAGTCGCCTGTACAAGAGCGGTCTGTCCTCATGACGCTGTTTGGGGTTCGCAGTTGAGGCTAAACCCGTGGGCCGGTTCCAGAAGCCGGAAGCCCTCTCGACGGGAAAAGTCTCTACAAAAGAACTGGCATATCGGGCGATAAAACCAGTTTACGTTGGCAGCTTGTGGTTCTGCGTCGGCGCGCCAGACACTAAGCTCTCGACTGGTAACTCTTGTTCGCCGTTCCCTCCCATAAGTAACGGCATTTCTTGTCGGTCTATACTCTTGCGCTGCACCCGGTACCGATAATGAAAGATTCGGTAAGGAGTCGATAGTGGCCCAAACTTCAGAACGTCTGCAGTATAGAGACTCAGTTGACCAAGTGGAAGCAAGAACCCATCAGAAGCCGGTTTCCTTCGATCTTCAGGCAGCAATCGAGTCCGGGCTGCCTATCCCCATAGATATCGTCCAGCCCACGACGGCTAGAGTTCGCCATAAAGTACGTGGGCTTGGATTTCGCGAGCGCAAGCTGCTGCAAGGTCTTGTCGATTGGTTGGGCGTTATGGCTTGCGTGTCTATCATCTTCGGCCAGAGTAGTAGAGATTACGACAAGGCGGAGATGTACTTCAGCCTGGGTGTGATCAGCGTGCTCTGGTTCTTCTTTGCCGATGCCTTCGATACCTATTCGTTACCCAACGTGCCGAGCAGGTTTCGCGTGCTCTACGCCACAACCCAACTGTTAGTAGCAGTTGGCGTCAGTTACATCGTGCTGAGTTGGTTTGCCGGCGGCTTCCTGCCGATTATAAGGCCGCGCATCAGTGAGTTCTTTACCGCTTCTCTCCTCTTAATTCCACTTCTCTTGCTGCACTGGATTGTTGCTCGGTTACTTCTGCACGCCCCATTGCGCCGCCGCATTGCGATTGTCGGCGCAAACTATGATGGTTACGAGATGTTGCAAGCCTTATCTCGTCACAGCCGCAGCTACGAGTTTGTAGGCTACTTTGACGATGCGCCTGCATCCGGCTCGGATGAAAAGTGGGTATCCGGTCATATTACCCGGTCGACTTCGATATTACCCTTGCTGTGTGATGCCTCCGAGCTCGACCAGATCTTGCTGGCCAACCCGCAGCAGACGACCGAGCTACTGTATAACCTCTCACTCTGCCACGAACGAGGTATACAGATAACGCCTATGTTTGCCCTCTACCAGGATCTTATGGGCCGCCTGCCTGTATCCCACCTTGGAGATGCCTGGTATGCCGCTCTTCCCGCCAATGTGAAACATACCACTCGGCCATACAAGATAGCCAAGCGCATGCTGGACGTGTGCCTTGCTGTAGTGGGGCTGGTCATGACCACACCGCTTATTCCTCTGGTAGCGTTGGCGATAAAACTCGACTCGCCGGGGCCGGTTCTTTTCAAGCAGGTGCGCGTTGGTCGTGGCGGCAAGCTCTTCAAGATTGTCAAGTTTCGCACGATGCGCCAGGATGCGGAAGCCTCCACAGGCGCTGTATGGGCCCAGAATAAAGATGTTCGCATAACCCGCATAGGTCGATTCCTACGCAAGAGCCGCCTGGACGAAATTCCCCAGTTATGGAACATCATCGTTGGCGATATGAGCTTCGTCGGTCCGCGACCCGAGCGTCCTGAGTTTGATGAGCAACTGGAGCGTGAGATTCCGTTCTATCGTGCCCGCCGCGCTGTGCGCCCCGGCCTCACGGGCTGGGCGCAGGTGAGCTACGGTTACGGCAATAGCATGCTCGATGCCTTGCGCAAGGTCGAATATGATCTCTTCTATATAAAGCGCGAATCGCTCTATATTGATCTACTGATCCTCTTACGCACCGTTTCAGTGGTTCTACGGCTGGGAGGTAAATAGGTCGGATTGCGCGTGATGCCTGGTCTGTGGTTCGCTTTTTGCCCGCTCAACTCGACACTCAATACTTTTCGCGAGCTTTCGCGATGAGCGATGTGCGGATCATTCCAGCATGGGCAAATAAGGTATAATCGACGGCACATGGGAAACGAAGTTGCTTTACCGGCGGGCTTACCCGTCTTATATGACAGCGCGTATGTCTAGCACTACCAGGACGCCTCCAGTCTTAATTGCCCGCCGGTTGCGGGCTGTCTGGCGTGCCGTCCGTGGGGCACTCTCCACCGGTGAGGCACACAGTCTAGAGCGGCCAGGCACACTGGTAGCTGTGCGAGTCATGCGGCCGTTGCCTGTCCGTCCTTCGCGTACCATGCGCGACACAAGCCCCGGTACCGAGGTTGCGGATACCGCACGCTCGAACATGTATTTTGTGCCTCTTGCCGGCGGCGTTGCTGCGTTGTTGCTTGGCTGGCTTGCTGAGGCCATTGTTCGCTCCCACAACACTACTCCAATCAGCCTGCTGCTTTATCTGGTAGCCATTTGCCTCTTCGCCGCGACGGCTCTTCCTACGGGGCTAAGGATTGCCGGCCGCCTGGAGCGCAAGCAATGGACGGGCACCGGAGCGGTCACGTCTGCGGCAGAGCAAACTTACCCTCCACGCAGACCATTAATCGTCATGATAGTGGCTGTTGGCGGCGCTATTGCGGCAGGCGCTGCTTCGCTTTTGCTGCTGCTGGGCGATCTTAGTTCGGTTACGGCGGTATGGCTCTGGCTGCTCAGCATGGTCGTGCTGCTGGCGGGCGGCATCTATGTGTCAAGATGGCAGAGGGGACCGGCCCTCTGGGGCATCAACGTGTGGCCACGGGGTCGTATCCCTGCGAGGGCAGCTATTGCGGTGGTGGTGTTGATAATAGTGGTCGCCTCAGCGGCCCGCCTGCTCGCACTGGATCTCGTGCCGTTCGGTATCAACGCCGACGAAGGCGACAGGGCTGCCACCGCTATTCAGATCGCCCGCGGGCAGAATACCCAGAGCCTGTTCGACAACGGTTGGTACTGGATCAGCATCCTCTATTTCTGGCTGCTTGCGCAGGTCATGAAGATAGTTGGTATCGGCTTCGTGGGCGCACGGGTCTTTGGCGCGCTGGCCGGAATTATCTCGGTGGGCATCGTCACATGGCTGGGAATACGCAACTTCGGGTTGCGGGTCGGCTTGATCGCGGGCGGATTACTGAGTGTGATGGCGGTCGCCTTGCAATTCTCCCGTGAGACGAGCGAGGCAGGCCCGACGGCTACCCTGTGGGCGGCCAGTATTGCCTGCTTTCTCGAAGCGGCACGGCGAGGTCCTTACTGGGCATGGATCGCGGCCGGACTGACCGGCGGCCTCTCCATCTACTTCTATCCAACAGGCAGGCTGTGGGCGGTGCTTGCCGTGCTGGTATGCGGTTATTTACTCTTGCATGGGCTGGGCGGGAGGCGCCGCGAAATCTTGATCGGTTCCGTGTTATCCGGCCTGGCCTCGGTCCTGGCTGTAGGGCCGTTCGTGCTTCGCGCCCTGGCTTTAGGCCGGATAGAAATGCTCACTCAGCGAGCGCAGGAAACGTCGATCTTTACCGGCGACAACATCACCCGCTTGAACTATGTCGAGCCGGGCTGGAACGTGGTGCAGTTGCTTATGGCCCAGGTGGTGCACACCGTGGGCATCTTCAACCAGTTTCCGGGGCAGACCGATTTCTGGCCGGTCGAACAGCCAATTCTGCCGGTCGCACTCTCGTTGCTGACCCTACTTGGTTTAGGGTGGTGTTGTCTACGGGTGCGCGATCCCCGGTTCGCCATCCTCGCTATCTGGTTCTGGGTTGGGTTGGTGGGCGCGATAATAACTGTTGAGACACCGAACTTGCAGCGCATGGCCACTGCGATACCCGTGCTGGCGCTCTTCCCCGCGCTCGTACTCGACAGCATGGCCCAGGGCATAGAGCGCCTGGCTGACGGTCGAAAGAGATTGTTGGGGACGAGCAAGCGCCCGATCGGGCAGGTAGCCGGTGGCGCTGCTGTGGCGATTGTCGTTATGGTAACTCTTCTGTTGGCTGCCGGGCAGTACAGCACCTACTTCCAGGATTACGGCTCAACCGACCGCTGGCCTCAGCCAAGCTACCTTGGGTGGGCTGTGCGGGATGCGGGTAAAGATGGTTGGGTCTTTACTCTTGGGCAGCAGTATCACATGATTAACGCGGGTTGGGTGCGCCTGCTGGCGCCTGACGCGCCGAGGGGAGCCATTATATCACCAGGCAGCGAGTTGCCGTTGAAGTTGCCTGCCGACCGCGGCATGAGCTTTGTAGTCTTTCCGAAGCAGGCTGCCTATTTACCCTATTTGCGCGACCTTTACCCTGAGGGTTCACTTGAGCAGCATACACACCCGACCGAGGGGCTGATGTTCTCCACGTACAGGATCGAGCAGGAGGCTTGGGCTGGTCTTCAGGGTGTGCTTGTGCAGCCTCCGAGCGGCGCAGCAGAACGAGTAAGCAACCTGGGAGTGAGACCACCCGGCTGGACTTCATTTCCCAGTCAGATGCGCTGGACGGCAGAGCTAAGCGTTCCGCAATACTGGAATTACGCGTTCAGGGTACGTCCTGGCCCCGCCCGGCTTGAGATAGACGGCAAAGAAGTGGTCAAGGTGGATGCCGACCAGGACGAGGTGCAGGCAGTCGTGAGCCTGGCGAGGGGCAACCACTCTGTTGTATTTGATGGGACACTGAAATCGGCAGCGCAGGCGGCGCTTGTTCGCTGGGCCCCCGTGCCGGAAGGCGGCGATGCAGACCCCGAAAAGCTCCAGTGGCAGGAGATACCTACACAACAGCTTGCCCCCGCGCAGGATGGGCCGCATGGTCTGTATGCTTCTGTGCGCTCAGATGGCTATCCCGAACAGCACCGGATAGACGGCGCGCTGGCCTCCTGCCGTCCTGCCGGACAGGAGTTGTACGGGGGCGAATCGACAGCCATCACCTGGACAGGCACACTGGGTGCCCCATCTTCGGGCGTTTATTCGATGACGCTCTCTGTACAAGGTCCAGCGACCCTGAAGATAGACGACAAGCCCGTAATTACAGCAGGCGACCCGCCGGGTGTGCCTGTCGGGGCGACTGTTGACTTATCGAAGGGGAAACATCCGGTTGAGATCGATTATTCGTTTGGGCCTATACCGGGCTGCATCGAGTGGGTATGGACCCCACCCGGCGGCGAGACCTCGATAGTACCGCCATCTGTGCTGGCGCCGCCCGCGCAGGCAGGCATTGGTAAGCCGCTGCCGCCTGAGGTGATCGGCCGCGAGGGACAGCAGCCTCGTTATCACCCTATGGACGTTGTGCCCTAGTTCCGCCCTCAAGCTACACTGTACGGGAAGCCCGTTGCCCTCAGAACGATAGCCAGGCGGACTTAACAGGGCGCTTGAGATCCAGGCCAGGTACTTAGTTTTAGCTATGAGCGTTAAATCCGGTCAGCAAACTCTTGCCCCAAACGAGCCATTTACTATGGGCAGGGTGACCCGCGCCCTCTGGAGATCACGTGCTGTTGTGCTGGGACTTGCGGCTCTGGGCTGCGCGCTGTACGGCCAAAAGCTCGTCTGGGTAGACCACGAGGTTATGCTCTCCATCAGATGGTACGCCGTGGCTGTGGTCGTTATGTTGCTTGGCTGGCTGGGGACTTACAAAAACAAGAGTATGCTTGTCGTTCCCACTCCTGCCTTCACTGTCCGTGCGTCCACGGGCCGTTACTCGCTGCGGGCGGGCAGGTGGGCGCGATACCTGCTGGCGTTCTTGGGTTTCGCTATAGCCCTCTACTGCTCGAACCTGATACGACAGGATAATTACTCTGCGCTCGGTGGATGGGGCTGGTTGGCAGGACTGGCTATAATGCTCCTCGCCTTTGTGGGAGAGCGGCCCGGTCCTGTTCGTGACCTGGATAGCGGTATCGTTGAGGTGGAGGACCGTACAGACCCGCGCCCTGGTCGTAGGCGAGAGCTCGTTATCCTGGCAGGTATCCTGATACTGGCCGTCTTTCTGCGCCTCTATCGCCTGGACGATTGGACGGCCGGCATGCATGGAGACGAAGGCGAGGCCGGCCTGGAAGCCCTCAACATACTGGCGGGCAACCATGTTTCGCCGTTCGCCGCAGGTTGGTTCGAGCAGGGCAACTTCTATTACTGGGGCATCGTGTTGGGCATCAAGCTGTTTGGCGCAAGCCTTTTCGGTGTTCGCTTCTTCTCGGTTGTTATGGGCACTCTTATGCTTGTGCCCTTCTACTTGCTAGTGAGGATGTGGTTCGGGGTGCGTACCGCCATTATCGCCACTATATTTCTAACAATCTCCGATGTGACTGTGCAATTCACTCGCATGGAGGCAAGCAACATCACCACGCCGCTCGCCCTGGTGACCGGGTTCTATTTCCTCTTTCTAGGCCTGCGTACCCGGCGCGTCTTGCCTTTCGTTCTGTCGGGTTTCGGCTTCATGTTCGGTCTCTACTTCTATGCAGGGGCCAGGCTGACTCCCTTCCTCATCGCTGCGGTGCTTGGCTACTTATTCATAATAATGCCTGTTGTACGTCTGCCGGGCGGATACCGGGCTCTTCGCAGGCTCTCGCCGGGCCTACCGAAGGGGCGTATCCTGTTCCGTGCTGCTAAAGAACAATCCAGGCATGTTGCACACTATTTCCCACAGATAGTGCTCTTTATACTGGCGTGCGTGGCCTGCGCTGGGCCGTTCTGGGCTTACTTCAGCGAGCACTCACAGGCGCAAAACGCCCGCGCCGGTGAGAAGTTGATCTTCAACAACCCCGACCTGATGCTGAGTCAGTACGGGCAGTCGCACCAGGTATCACACGCTCCCCTCTATGTTGGTTTGCGTTGGCCCACGCAAAGCGACATCTTCCCGGTGGTGCCTCTATTTTCCGAGCCAACGTCCCTTAGCGTGAAGGTGGCCGACGATGGTTTCTGGCCCCGCGTGCTGTGGGCGCAGACTACCACCACACTTTCCATGTTTACGTATCGTTTCGACACTTCCTCCTTCTATACCTTTCCAATGGAGCCGGTAGCCAAGCCCATCGAGGCCGCGCTCATGGTGTTGGGGTTGGCCTGGGCATTGTGGCGCTGGCGAGACACTCGCATGGCGATGCTTTCGCTATGGTTCTGGTCGGCTATCTTCTCTGGTGGCGTGCTTACCATCGACGCGCCCTATATGGCCCGCCTCATCGGCGTTGTGCCGGTTATGGCTATTTTCGCCGCGCTCCCTCTTAGCAAGATAGCAGCCGAGACGGTCGCTCTCTCCATGAGGCTTACACATTCACGGCGGCAGCGGAGGCGTGTGTGGCGAGCAAGCCAGGCTGTCGCGCTTGGCGCGGTCTTCGCGCTCATGGCTTTTCTTGTGCTGCAAAACTACAGCGATTACTTCCTGAGATACCTGAGGGTATATCCCTACCGGGAGGTTAGCGGGCAGGCCGCGTTTGTGCGCGACATGAATCGCATAGCCGAAGTCCAGGGCAAATCCAGTCCATACTACTATGACGTCGGTATGTCCACTATCTACTGGCGGCACGGCACCAATCGCTTCCTGAATAACAGCACCGAGGGGCAGGATATGGCAAACCCCTCTAACGAACTGCCGGTCCTGGACACCGGCAGGCGCGACATCTATTTCATGGTGTGGCCTCAGGATAGCCAGTATCTCGACGCGCTAAGAGTCTACTATCCCGAAGGCGAAAGCACCCCGTATGTCTACGGTCCGCCGGGTGACAGCAACGTCCTCTTTACTGCCTTCCACCTGACCAACGATCAACTGCTTGCCCACAGGGTCACGCTCGCCACCTATATGCCTGCCTCAGGCCCTGCCGTCGAACGAGAGGAAAAGAGCTTCGGCACCGGAGAGAACGCCACGCCCCCGGATGGTATCAGGTACCCGACACAGGCGGTCTGGAGAGGCAACATAGTGGCTCCTGCCTATAGCCGTTACACGCTGGCGCTCGATACAACCGGCCCCGGCACGCTCAGCATCGACGGCACACAGGTAATCACCAGCAGCGCCGGAACAGGCCACGCGGAGGTCGCTCTGCTGTTGGCGCGTGGGGTACACTCAGTACAGGTGAAAGGCACGCTCCAAAATGCGGGGTCGAAGGTGGCGCTAAAGTGGTCGTCGGGCTTCTCTTCGCCGGCTGCTATATCAAGCCAGTACCTGTGGCGCGGTGAAGGCAGGGGCCTGACGGGTGTGATGGAACCGTACAGCCCTGACCTGTACGCGCTTGGAGATGTCAGTGCCACGGAAGTAATGAGGGGGGTTACATCAGTGCGTGTGGACGGATTCCTCGGCTTCCGGGATAGTCCGGCCACAGTAGGCGGCCAGCCCTTCTCCGGCACCTGGACAGGCGCACTGAGCGCTAACCAGCCAGGAGACTATGCTTTCAATACATACTCCAGAGGCGAGAGCGTGCTGCTAATAGACGGGCAGACTGTGGTGAACAACCAGGCAGCATCGGGCGATGCGAATCCTCGTGCCGCGCAAGGCACCACATACCTTGATGCAGGCGACCACACCATTGAAGTGCGCTACAACTGGACAACAGGCATGGGCTATCTTGAAGTCTTCTGGCAGCCGCCCGGCGGCAGGAGCGAACTGCTGACGTCTAAAGCGCTCTCCACTGCGGGCGGAATCGTGACCGGGCAGGTGGGGAGCGAACCGCCACCGGCAGAGGTGCAACTTGAAGGCCAGAGCACTCCTCAACCCGCTACGCAGCCGCTGGGAGGCAGCAGTGAGCTATCCAGACCGCGAGGAGTGGCGGTCGACAGCAAAGGCAATATCTATGTTGGCGACAGGGGCAACCACCGCGTGGTTGTGTACAGCGCGGACGGCAAAATATCACGCACCATTGGCAAAGCTCCTGCCGGCGGCAGCAGCAATAATCCAGGGCCGGGTGAGCTTGGCAGTATTCTCGACGTAGCAGTTAGCTCTGACGGCACTCTGTATGTAGCTGACCAGTCAAACGTCAGCGTGAGCTTATTCGGGCCGGACGGCGCTTTCCTGCGAGTAATCAGCCGTGATATGCTGGGCATACAAGCGCTGGATGGCATAGCTGTCTCACCTGATGGTACCCTTCTTGTGTCCGACCCGCAGGGAAAACAGATAGTTACGCTGCCGCTAAAGGGTGACCCGCGCCCTACACCGATGGTAGGCGATCCGGCAAACCGGCTTGACCAGGCAGTAGACGTCGCGCCCGGCGTGGGCGGTGAGCTTTATGCTGCCGACCTCAAGAACCGAATAGTCAGGCTCGCGCCCGACGGTAAAATCGTTGGGCAGTGGTCCGTGCCGGTTGGCACCTCGGACGGCGGTAGCAGGCTAGTGGTGTCGGCCGATGGATCCAGAGTATATATGAGCGACCCTGACCGTGGGCGCGTAGATGTGCTCAACGTTGAGACGGGCTTTATCAGCTACATAACCGGGACGGGTGGGCAGGCGAGTGCCTTCCATGCCCCGAGCGGCATAGCTCTCAGCAGCGACGGCCGCCTGTACGTGACGGATAGAGAGACCAACAACGTGCAAGTCCTGAAGGTAAAAGAGTAGGGCAGGGAATACGCATGGCTCTCACTGATCGAGCAGAAGCGGCTACCACCAAAAGCGGCGCATCAGTACGCAGCGCGGTTGACCGCTTTGCGCGCGGGCTCTGGTCGGCACGGGGCTTCTTCGGTGGGTTGGCTGCGATCGGCCTGGCACTCATAAGCCAACAGACTTTACTCGTTGGGAAAGACCCTGCGTCGGCCCTGCTCTACTACCTTGCCGCTATCGTTCTGCTGATCTTATCCCTTCTCCACCCCGTTTTGCCCGCACGCCACGCCAGGTCGGCGCAGGAAGCTCTACCTGCAGCCGATGAGATGCAACCGCTCACGGATTCAACCGGCATAGTTGCTTCTCGGTGGCAGAAGTGGGCTGTAGTGAGAACGCGGCTGGGCCGGCGGGTGACGATTCCAGGCGTTGCGCTCACGCTGGTTTTGACGGGGCTCTCGGCGTTGCTGCTGGCCGGCAACCCGGGAGACCCGCCTGGCGGCTGGCTATGGGCAGTGGCATTGGTGGTGCTGGTACTTACCCTCCTGGGTGTGGAGAGTTGGCCGCGCTGCGAGGGGCTGCTGCCCGGCCCTCGGAGCGATTTCTTTGCGCGTGGTGTGCCTCAATTGCCGCGCTATATAGAGATAGGGTTAGTCACTTTCATCCTGTTGGTGGCGGCGGGCCTGCGACTGTACAACCTGGAATATATGCCCGGTATCTTCGGCGACGAAGGCGAACGGGGCGTTGACGCTGTGCACATCGCTGCCGGTGGGCGCGATAATCTCTTCGGTTACGGCTGGTGGGGCGTACCCAATCTCTACTTCTACCTTGTGTCGTTCATGCTGCGCCTGTTTGGAACCAACATGGTGGGCGACCGTATGCTGTCGGTGGTGAGCGGTCTGTTAGCGGTCCTATTCGTCTTCAGGATAGGCCGCCTGCTATGGGGTTCGCGAGCAGGCCTCCTGGCGGCTGCCATGCTGGCCGTATCGCCGTTAGCCCTGCAGTTCAGCCGCCTCGCAGGTGAGAGCACCCCGACCGGCACACTATGGGCAATCGGCTTCTTCTACTTCTTCATGGCACTCCGCTACAGACGCTGGAGCGATTGGTCGCTGGCGGGCATAGCATGGGGCTTCAGCCTCTATTTCTATGCGTCGGGCAAGCTTATTATCCCGGTTATCGCCCTCGCGGGCCTCTACTGCCTCGTGCGATGGCGCGTTGATTTCTTCAAGCGATACGCACTGGGCTTCCTTCTATTGTGCTTTGCCTTCCTGCTTACCTTTATGCCATACGCCATCTTCTCCTTGCACGATAACTGGCAGGGCTTCACAGGGCGCGCCCAGGAGACCTCTATTTTCTCGCCTCAGAACCAGGCTCAGGCGTTCGGCGCGTACGGCATCGCATACGATACGACTCTGGCGGGCAAGCCTCTTGTCTCGAACCTCCTCAGTCAGCCCTTTCCGTGGACGCTCCTCGTCCTCAACCAGGTGCGGGCGACCACCGAGGTGATCTACAGGTCGGGCGACCCAACACCCTTCTACCAGATACATGAGCACGGCGGCTCGATGTTAGCGCCCCTATGGGCCGCGCTGGCGCTGCTGGGGCTGGCCTATGCAGCCTGGAAAAGCTGGGATGCCCGATTCGGTCTGCTCAACCTCTGGTTCTGGGGAGGCATGCTGGGGGTGGCCCTGACCATGGATACGCCGAGCGTGCAGCGCCTCGCGGGAGCATGGCCTGCCATTATGCTTTTCCCCGCGCTGCTGCTCGACCGCGTTTTCGCCGCTGCGTGGCCGCTCAGCCTCAACGTCGCTCGACGCTGGGCAAGTGTGCCCCTGGTTTGCCTGCTGCTTTTTTTCGGGTTCGACTCGTACCGCGAATACTTTGTGCACTACCCATCCCTCTGTCCCTACTGCGATTCGACCACCCAGGCGCGCTATGTGCAGTCCCTGGGCCAGCAATACAAGGGTTACGAGCTAGGGGTCGGCGACAGCCTGGTCCAGTTTAGTTATGGCAGCACTCGCTTCGTGGCCGGAGAAGTTGAGGGGGTCGACCTATCTGTCCCTGCCGATTCACTCCCGATAACCGACAACGGAGGAAAGGGAGCGGCGTTCATAGTCTACCCGGAGAACTACGCCTATCTGCCCCTGATTCGGCTTTTCTACCCCGGCGGAACTGAAGAGGAGGTCAAAGGCAGTGACGGCAGCGTGCGCTTCGTCTCTTACAAACTCGCAGCGCAGCAGCTTGCGGCCTTCCAGGGATTGAATGCAACTTACACAGGGCGAGAAGGCGGCAGCATCACACGCCATGAAGCGAACCTCGGCACGGGAATGGCCAACAACGATCAGGGCAACAGTTGGGCAGCACCAGCGGACCTCACCTACCCGGCGGCTGCCACCTGGGAAGGCGGCCTGATCGCGCCCTCCTATGGCCTCTATACTTTCTCGCTTCGCGGTACGGGGGACGCCAGGCTGACGATTGACGGCCAGGTGCGGCTGGAAGAAAGCTCTACAACGCAACCATCGCCCGAAAAGCAAACCCGGATCGAATTGGTGCTGGCAAAGGGCATGCATGATGTTCGCTTGAGCGGCACGTTGCTCAACAGGGACAGCAGTGTGGAGGTGGGCTGGGCTCCGGGCAGGTCGCAAACCCGCCTGGTTGAGGCCAAATATCTCTACGACGGCCACAAGGGCACAACGGGCGGCTTGAGTGGTGAGGTTGGCCCGCAGTCCGACCCACAGGCCATCTACATCCCCAACCCCTTCGATGGGCAACCCGCAGCCGCGCGCCGAAGCGACCCCTTCTTTGGCTTTCAGGAAGCGACGACTTCGCTTGGAAGAGAGCCTTTCATAGCGCGCTGGAGGGGCACTCTGGCGGCTCCTGTTGCGGGAGAGTATGCTTTCGAGACGACCTCCAATGGGCCAAGCGTGCTCATGATCGACGGCAAGACAATCGTGGACAACAAGGCGAGCACAGGAGGCAGCGTTGGTTCAGCATCGGGTTCTGTAACGCTAGCTGCAGGGGAGCACCAACTGGAACTGCGCTACGCCTGGCAGAGCGGCCCTGCCCGTCTGCTGCTGTACTGGACTCCCCCACGAGGGCAGCGCGTGCTTGTGCCGCCGACCGCTCTCGTTCCTGCCGCGCGCAGTTGGACGGCGCAGGAACAGGCGGGTGCGCCGGGCGCTCAAGCAGCGCCGCCTGCGCCATTGCCTGGCAAGGCTGCCGTTCCGGTAGCAGTAATCGGCTCCGGAGCCGGGCTATCCAACCCGCGAGGAGTGGCGGTGGACGGCAAAGGCAATATCTACGTAGGCGACCGGGGCAACCACCGCGTGGTGGTATTCTCGCCCGACGGCAAGGTGTTGCGAACGTGGGGCAAGGCCCCGGACGCTGGAACGGTGGAGAACCCACAGCCGGGTGACTTCGTGGACATCGCTGACCTTGCTATCTCTCCGGATGGCCATCTATATGTAATGGATTACGAGGCACATCGCTTGCAGATCTTTAATACCACAGGCCATGTGCTACAAGTGGTGGACAAATCCGTTCTGAAAACGTGCGCGGCCAACGGCATAGACGGCTCTCTACAGGGTAGTGTGTACATGGCATGCACATCGACCAGCGTTGTTGATCGTCTATCTCTCGCGGCTGACGGAACGCCGCCGAATGTAGCGGCATCGCTGGCGGGTGACGAAGGCGATCGCCTGGAGCAGCCTGTTGACGTAGCGGTCGATCCCTCGGGCCGCGTGTACGCGATTGACTTGAAGGACAGGCTTGTACGGTTCGGGCCGCAAGGAAATATTACTGAGCAATGGACTGTGCCGGTGGGCCAGCTTGAGGGCGGCAGCCGGCTGGCATTGTCGCCCGATGGCTCCAAGATGTATGTAAGTGACTCTGATCGCAAGCGTGTAGATGTCATTAACTTAGCCGAGGGTACTATCGGCTATTTCGGGTCGCCCGGTAGCGATTCAGGGCAGTTTCAGGGTCCGAGCGGCATAGCCGTTGGCCCGGACGGCCGGGTGTATGTGCTTGATCGCGTGAACAATAACGTGCAAGTATTCAATCTAGAGAAGTAGTGGTGATAGAGGCTTGTGAGGGACATTGCCTCTCGAAATCAGGCGGCTGGGGAGCGGTGGGAGCTTATCGTACCCGACAGCCCATCGTGCGGGGCCGTTACGAAAGACTCACCGTTCTACAAGTATGTAGAGACTGCTATCGCGCACGCAGTCTTCGGGGGTTGCGACAGCCTCAGTAAATAGGAGCGACAGGCAAAGAAGAAGGGGAGATCACTCAATGTGGTCTCCCCTCTTATTTGACCGCGCCTTTCCGATTCTAGGTGGTAACGCCCTCAAGCGCCGGGTTCAGGAACTTGCCCGTAAATGATTGCTCAACCCGGGCGATGGCATCCGGCGTGCCCTCGGCCACCAGGTATCCGCCTGCATCTCCGCCTTCGGGACCCATGTCGATAATCCAATCGGCGGCCCTAATCACATGGATGTTGTGTTCGATCACCACAACCGTGTTGCCGCCCTCGACCAACCGCTGTAACACCTCAAGAAGGCAGGCCACATCGGCAGGGTGGAGGCCGGTCGTTGGCTCGTCCAGCAGATATAGCGTCCCGCCGCTCGTGCGAGTGCGGCGCGCCAGCTCTTTGGCTAGCTTGATGCGCTGTGCTTCGCCACCGGAGAGCGTATTGGCAGGCTGCCCCAGTTGCAGATAGCCCAGGCCTACGTTTGCCATGAGCGACAAACGCGCTGCCACAGGGGGCACATCGCGAAATACCGCCAGCGCCTCCTCAATCGTCATGCCGAGTATCTCAGCGATATCATAGCCGCGATACTTAACGGCGAGCACTTCCTGTTTGAAACGCCGCCCCAGGCAAACCGGACAGCGCACCTCGACATCGGGCAGGAAGTGCATATTCACAGTGAGGACTCCTGCACCCTTGCACCGCTCGCAATACCCACCGGGGACATTGAACGAAAAGTGTCCGGGGGTCAGGCGGCGATGGCGCGCCTCCGGAGTTTCGGCGAAAACCTGACGTATCGACGTAAAGGCGTCAGTGTAGGTAGCTGCGTTGGAACGGGGCGTGCGCCCGATGGCTCCCTGATCGATCGATATGATCTTGTCGATGTGTTCCCACCCATCGATGCTGTCGTGTTCACCCGGCTCGGATTTACCGTGAGCGCCGGTCGCACCATTGACGCGATGCCGGGCCGCCCGATCGAGAATGTCGAGCATTAAGGAGGATTTGCCGGAACCGGAGACCCCGGTGACCGCGGTCAGCGTCCCAAGGGGTATCTCGACGGTGACATCTTTCAGATTATGTTCGCGTGCCCCTCGAATGACGAGGTGTTTCCCGCTGCCGGGCCGGAGCCGGGAGACCGGCATGGCGGCTCGACCCGAAAGGTAATCGCCGGTCATGGACGATGTGCTGGCCGCGATTTCGCGGGGCGTTCCCTGCGCGACGATCTGACCACCGTGTTGGCCCGCGCCGGGGCCGAAATCGACCACGTGATCGGCAGCCCGGATCATGTCCAGGTCGTGTTCAACCACCAGAACTGTGTTTCCCAGGTCGCGCAGTTGGCGTAGCACAGCAATCAGGCGGCCTGTATCCCGCTGGTGCAGGCCAATTGTCGGCTCGTCTAGAATATAGAGCACGCCTGTCAGATCGGAACCGAGCAGCGCAGCAAGCCGTAACCGCTGGGCTTCGCCTTCGGAGAGGGTGGGTGAGGAACGCTCCATTGTCAAATAGCCGGCCCCCACGTCCACCAGGCGGCGCATACGCTCACTCAGGTCGTCAATAATCGGCTGGATGATGCCTCTTTCACTGTCGGGTACAACTGCGGGCAGGCGTTCTACCCACGTTTGTAGGCTCGTAAAGGGTATCTTCGACACGTCAATAATACTCGACCCGTCGATGGTCACCCGGCGGCTTTCAGGGCGCAGCCGGTTGCCCTCGCAATCAGGGCAAGTCTGCGTCACCATCAATTGCTCTATCCGCTCGCGATAGTCAGCATCCTGAGCGTGTTCCTCATAACGGCGCATCAGGGTGGTGACGACGCCCTCGAACCGCCCCTGGTTGACCCTTTCCGGCGGCTCCATATTCGGATAGTGACGTCTGAACTCCTTGCCCTGGACGCCATATAGTAGTAGATCGCGCTGCGCCTGCGTATATTCTCCGACGGGCAAATCTGCATCGAAGGCGAACCCGTAGTGCCTGGCGGCCAGCCGCAATGTTTCGAGATTCCGTGGGATCTCCGGCGAGACCCAGCGGATAACGCCGCCGCCCGCGATGCTGCGTGTTGGGTCGATCAGCAGCGAGAGGTTGGGCGCGTATACCACGCCCAGGCCGGTGCAGGTTGAGCATGCGCCTTCGGGCTTGTTGAAAGAAAAGTGAGCCATCCCCAGTTCGGGCACGGCTGCGCCGCAGTGAGGGCACGGGTAGGTAGCATCATGGGGTTGGCCAGGCTCGTCACCGGAGTCCTCACCCAGCAATTCAAGTCCGCTGACCTGTGTTACGTTCCCGGTGACACTATGAGATGGCGGGACTAGCTTACCGCACACGGGGCAGGGTTGCCGGCCTATCCTAGCGAACAGCACACGCAAGTAGGTGAACACTTCAGTGACCGTGCCCACGGTGGACCGGGGGCTATGATTAGTAAGATGCTGGTCTATGCTGATCGACGGGGATAGCCCCTCGATACGCTCAACACTCGGTTTCTGCTGATATGTGACCAAACCAATTGACTCAAAGTATTGGCGCATGGCCTCACTATAGAGCGTATCAAACGCCAGCGTTGACTTGCCTGAGCCGGACAGCCCGGTCAACACAACTAGCGTGTTCTTGGGAATCGTCAGGGTGATATTCTTCAGATTGTGAAGACGTGCTCCTCTAATGGTAATCGTGTCTAACATGATCTGCTGCTTATCCTCCTTTCAACCCTTTATTCTACAGTTCCGGCGTGATAGCGTCTATCCGGAACGGGTCGCACAGGGTTGTCTACCGGCTTCGCTATAGTGTAACCGCCGCGCATAGTGTGCGATTTATTTACCTGAATTGTAACCTTATCTATTTATACTTATACCCGCAGCATCGAAGTCGAATCATAGAACCTGCCTGCTGATGCAAGGTGGCCAGCAGGTGGTGTGAAAGGAAAGTAATCGTGAAGCGACGCTTTTCTATCGTTGTCGCTGCTTTTGGACTGTTGATGCTGGTGCCGCTGGTGGTGGCGGAGCCTGGTAGCGCGGCTCTGCCAACGGGAAGTGCGGTTGAATTGAGGCCGGTTGAGACGGGGACCGAAGCGGGTTATCGCAACCCGTTTCTTCCTATGGTCGATTTCATTCTGGATGACGGGGGTATGGAGTACCAGTTCGGGATTAACACATCGGGGCATGGGCTGGTGCTCCTGGGGCTCAACCGGTTTACATTGAGCGCGGGGCAATACCCTCTGCTGCTCAACGAGATAAGCGTCCTTTTCCCCGACTTAGCCCATGCAAACATTGACCTGACAGGGCGCAACGTTGACCTGTTGGTATACCGGGACACGAGCGGCAGCGGTCAGCCGGTGAACGCGAACAAGATATATCAGAGCACCGTGCAGATCCAGACAGTTAGCCCCAACTTCAGCGTCTACCCGGTGAGCATACCGGTACAGGGGCCGGGTGATATCTATGTAGGCTTCTCGAACACCTATGATCACGGCGGGGGAGTGCTATATAGCTATCCTTACGGCATAGACCAGGGTCAGTCACAGCAGCGGAGTTGGATCATTGGGAATTACAACGGATCGGACCCGAACTACAACGATCTGTCGAACAACCAGCTCGTGAGCCTGCTTGACGATATGGGGATGGCATACATTGGCAACTTCCTGATACGAGCGAAAGGTGAGGTGGGCGGCACGCCGAACCCCACACCTACCCGCACTCGCACGCCCACGCCGGGCCCGACCGTCACACGCCCACCGGCCTATGTGCTGTACGACCAGTATGATCATATCTCGCCAATCTACGCCACCAACTCGCAGCAATACGAACCGTTCATGCAGGCATATACGGACTATCTGGCCGACGACTTTGTGGTGCCTGCCGGGCAGACGTGGTATCTTGACGAGGTTGATGTGGCGGGGCGGATTGAAGCTGGAATGGGACCTGTGGAGAGCTTTAATGTAATAGTGTACACGAGCGGCGGCACGGTGCCCGGCAGCCCGGTGTATACGTCCACCAATGTACCCTACACACTGCAAGGGGCAGGCGAATATCGCCTACCGCTGGTGACTCCGCCGGTGTTGGCGGCAGGAACGTACTGGATGATGGTGCAAGGGAACCTGGCTTACTCAACTGCAGGGCAATTTATGTGGTATAACCGCGCCTTGCAGTCGCATAATGCGGCGGCATGGTACAACCCCGGCGATGCATACCAGACCGTTTGCACCGAGTTGTGGAACACACGCTGGATGTGCACGGGCGATGCCTCGGAGGCGGATCAGGTGTACCGTCTGCTGGGCACATCTACGGGCGGTGCGACGCCTATGGCGACGAGCACAGCTATCCAAACGCCAACAGCTCCGGCGGCAACCAACACACCCGCCGGTACGGGCACGGTGCCTGTGGCGACAGTTACGGCGAACGCCACGCATACTCCGACCGTTATGGCGGTTACGGGCACTACGACGCCGAGCGGTACCCCTACTGCGCCTCCGACAGCATGTGCATTGCAGTTCACCGATGTGCTGCCGGGGAGCACGTTCTACCCGTTCGTCCGCTGCCTGACGTGCCGTGGCATAGTTAACGGCTACCCTGACAACACGTTCCGCCCCAATAACAGCGTCACGCGAGGGCAGCTCTCAAAGACTGTAGCTAATGCAGCCGGATATTCAGAACCGGCAGGAGCACAGCTATTCGAGGATGTGGCTCCCGGCTCGACATTCTATGATTTTGTGCAGCGCCTGGCTTCCCGTGGCTACATCAGCGGCTACCTTTGCGGCGGGCCTGTAGAACCGTGCGGGGTGGGCAGCCTTGCCTACTTTAGGCCAAACAATAACGCCACAAGGGGACAGATATCGAAGATCGTGTCGAATGCGGCAGGTCTCAATGACCCCGCGGGCGTGCAGATCTTCGAGGATGTGGCTCCCGGCTCGACCTTCTATGATTTCGTCTTCAGGTTGGCATCGCGTGGTTACATGAACGGGTATCCATGTGGTGGGCCGGATGAGCCTTGTAGCACAGGAAATATGCCCTACTTCAGGCCGAACGCTAATGCAACGAGAGGTCAGACGTCCAAGATAGTTGGCAACGCCTTCTTCCCGGGATGCGACACGCCCGGCCGCTGATGCCTCAATAACCAGGCGGCCCAGCATCACCCGCTCGCGTTGTTCGAACGACAGGTCCTGTTTGTGGCCAGGCAAACAGGACCTGTCGTTGTTTATGCATAAGTTGCTGAAACAGGAGATGGCAGGGCTGTAGTTTGGCCGAATTTCGAGAATGGGTGCGTTTACCCCTTGACATGTGACCAAATGGTAACGTATAATGCGAGCATGGAAATAGAACACGTGTTCCGGGCATTGGCTGATCACCACCGCCTTTATTTACTCGATTTGCTCGCTCAGACGGACGGGCAGACCCTCACTGAACTGAGCGCACACTTGCCTATGAGCAGGTTCGGTGCGATGAAGCACCTGCGCGTCCTCGAAGATGCTGGGCTGGTCAGCGCGCGCAAAGTTGGGCGTGAAAAGCTACACCACCTGAACCCGGCCCCCATGCGAGACGTGGCCGACTGGGTTGGCAGGTATCGCCTGCTCTGGGAGGCGAGGCTTGACCGCCTGGAGGATTACGTCCAGGAGTTTCAACAAGAACAAAAGGAGCCGAAAAATGACTGATCTGACTGGAACGAAAAGAAGCACAGAGACCGCAACGGCGTCGCCCGAACAAGTAGAGGGTACGCGCGAAGTCACCCTGACACGCATCATCGACGCGCCGCGTGAGCTGGTATTCGAGGCATGGACCGACCCCAAGCATATGGCGCAATGGTGGGGCCCCAGGTACTTTACGAATCCTGTCTGCGAGATGGATGTGCGGCCAGGGGGTTCTATGCACATTCGTATGCAGGGACCTGGCGGCGATAACTACCCTATGAAAGGCACATTCCGGGAAGTCGTCAAGCCTGAGCTACTCGTCTTCTCCGGCATTGCTCTTGAGGATAGAGACGGCAGCACGATACTCGAAACAGTCACCACTGTTATGTTCGACGAGCACGACGGGAAAACAAAGCTCACCGTGCATTCAGCCGCAACCCCGGTGGGGCCGAGCACGGAAGGGCCTCTCGCGGGCATGGAAGAGGGCTGGAGCCAGAGCCTCGATAAACTGACGGAATATCTGGAGCAACGCTAGTGCATGGTCAGGAGAGCTATTCGGGAATGGGGTGCAAGGGAGAACCCCGCCGGGGCATGGGGTGTCCCCACAATTCCCTCTTTATTCCCCTGATACCCTCCCTGAAGTTGTATCAGGGTTTAACTGGGCCCGGAACGCCAGGGTTAAGCTCTATTAGGAGGAACGACATTGAAGAAGGAAGAGCACAATCATCAGGAAAGCGATCTCCCGGCCGGGCTTGCGGCACCGGCTCGACGGGCGCTCGCAGGGGCGGGCATACAGCGGCTCGACCAGCTAACCACCATGACCGAGGCCGAGATCAGAGAGTTACATGGCATAGGGGCAAATGCCATTGGTCAGCTTGGCACGGCCCTCAGCGCTAATGGTTTGTCGTTCGCTGACGAGAAGTAAATCAACAACCGGCATGAGAGACTGGAGAATTTAATGGACACACAAACATCGAACAAAGTAACATCGAAAGACGGCACCCGGATTGCTTACGAGAAACTGGGTGAGGGACCGGCGGTAATCCTGATAACCGGCGCGCTAGGCGTCCGCATGAGCCCCGAACTGGCGGAGCTGCTGGCAGAGCATTTCACAGTGTACAATTTCGACCGGCGAGGTCGCGGCAATAGCGGTGATACTCTGCCGTATGCGGTCGAGCGTGAAATCGAAGATATCGAAGCCCTTATAGATGAGGCAGGTAGGCAGGGCAGTACAGGGTCGGCCTTCCTTTGCGGCATGTCGTCCGGTGCGGCGCTTGCCCTCGAGGCGGCCAACAAGCTCGGTGAGGGCAAGGTCACGAAGCAGGCGCTCTATGAGCCACCGTTCATCGTGGACGACACTATTGCTCCGCTGCCGCACGATTATGTGCAGCAGGCTACGGAGATGTCAGCGACAGGACGGCGAGGCGATGCGGTGGCGCTCTTCATGAAGGTTGCCGGGGTGCCCGAAGATTTCGTTCCACAGATGCGAGAGATGCCGATGTGGCCTGATCTGGAAAAAACGGCCCACACGATTGCTTATGATGGCACCGTTATGGGAGACAATATGTCGGGCAAGCCGTTGGCGCCCAACCAGTGGCCCGGCGCTACTATGCCTACGCTCGTGATAGTAGGTGGCGAAAGTCCTGCTTTCTTCCAGAATGGGACGCAAGCGGTTGCGGATATCCTGCCCAATGCGCGTCGTTTTTCGCTCGAAGGTCAGACGCACGACGTTTCCATGGAGGCTCTTGCACCCGTGTTGGTAGAGTTCTTCAACTCCTGATACAAGACTTTGCTCCGGGGAACGCCGGGCAAAAAGATGGGCCATGCAGTAGTTGCATGGCCCATCTTTGGATTCATGTGTCTGTGTTTACTTACGAGCCGGGGTCTGGCAATCGGGGAAGAAAGTGTTAGCCACTATCTTGCTTGCCTGACCGCGCGTAGCGTTGGCGCCTGGCCTGAAGTAAGGCAGGTTGCCTGCTCCGCATGGCTCACCAACACCTCCACAGGGGTAGCCGTCCATGACATTCAGATCGGTCAGCCTCCAGATGAAATCATAGAAGGTTGAGCCTGGGAGTACATCTTCATACTGCTGAGCACCGGGGGCCTGGTTCAGCCCGGCGGCATTGGCGACAATCTTGGAGAGCTGCCCTCGTGTGACGTTGGTGGCCGGCCTGAAGTAGGGGAGGTTGCCCGGTCCGCATGGCTCGCCTGCGCCACCGCACGGATAACCATTGACATAGCCGCGCAATGTCAAGCGCCATATGAACGGGTAGAAGGTGGAACCCGGCAGAACATCCACGTACTGCTGGACGCCTGCAGGCTCATTGAAGCCCGCTGAGTTTGATGCGATCTTGGCTAGCTGGCCCCTGGTCACAAGGTTACCGGGCCTGAAGCAAGGGTTGCCCGTCTCGCACCCGGATGCGTAGCCGTTGATAATTCCACGGCAGGCCAGGCACTTGATGAATGGGTAGAAAGTGCTGCCCGGTAACACGTCCGAGAACTCTATCAAGCACGCAGTAGGCGTTGCCGTGGCCGTCGCTACAGATGTGGCGGTACCGGTCAGCACGGGTGTGGCCGTATTCCCACCAGGGGTCTGAGTAGATACATGTGTGCTCGTTGGTGTACTCGATGCCGTGTAAGTGGACGTGCCGGTGCTGGTCGCGCTGCTGCCGGGTGTGTTCGTGGGTGTACTGGTTGGTACGTTGGTCGCTGTGTTGGTGGAGGTGCTGCTCGGTGTGTTCGATGGTGTAGCGGTCGGCGTATGGGTGGAGGAAGGCGTGCTGCTCGGCGTGTGGGTGGGAGTAGTGGTGAACGTATTGGTAGGCGTAAGTGTGCCCGTTGGGCTTGGTGTGTTGGTCGGTGTAATGGTAGCGGTCCAGGTCGCTGTGTTGCTGGGCGTGCTGGTAAAAGTGCTCGTGGGTGTGAATGTGTGCGTGGTGGTCGCCGTGGGGCTAGGTGTGTTGCTAGGAGTCAGTGTCGGCGTATTAGTAGGCGTATGAGTGGCGGTATTGGTCGGCGTATGCGTCACAGTCGGCGTCAGGGTCGAAGTGTTAGTTGGAGTGTTCGTGATGGTTGGTGTGCGAGTAGCAGTGTTCGTAGGAGTATTTGTGATAGTAGCCGTGTTAGTCGGTGTGTTGGTCGGTGTGTTCGTCACAGTTGGGGTAAGTGTCGGAGTATTAGTTGGGGTGCTGGTCACAGTCAACGTTTTGGTCGCCGTATTGGTTACTGTCGGTGTATGAGTGGCGGTATTGATCGGGGTGTTCGTGATGGTTGGTGTGTTAGTCGACGTCTTGGTCGGGGTGTTCGTCACAGTTGGGGTATTGGTTGCTGTATTTGTAGGAGTATTCGTGATGGTCGGTGTATGAGTGGCGGTATTGATCGGGGTATTTGTGATGGTAGCCGTGTGAGTGGCGGTATTGGTTGGAGTATTGGTAACAGTCGGTGTGTGGGTGGCGGTATTAGTCGGGGTACGGGTTACTGTTGGAGTATTTGTGGCGGTATTGGTTGGAGTATTGGTAACAGTTGGTGTGTTAGTCGCTGTGTTGGTAGGCGTATTTGTAACCGTGGATGTACTCGTAAAGGTGTTAGTTGGGGTGCTCGTCACAGTCGGCGTGTTGGTCGCTGTGTTAGTAGGAGTATTCGTGATGGTTGGTGTGTTAGTCGGCGTGTTGGTCGGGGTGTTTGTCACAGTCGGCGTCCTGGTCGCCGTATTGGTTACTGTCGGTGTATGAGTGGCGGTATTGGTCGGGGTGTTCGTGATGGTAGCCGTGTGAGTGGCGGTATTGGTCGGGGTGTTTGTTATTGTTGGAGTATTGGTTGCTGTCTTAGTTGGAGTATTGGTCACAGTTGGTGTGTGAGTGGCTGTGTTAGTTGGCGTGTTAGTTACTGTGGGTGTGCTGGTATAAGTGTTGGTTGGTGTATTAGTTGGTGTGGGTGTAAATGTCGCCGTATTTGTTGGAGTGCCGGTTAGCGTGTTTGTTGGCGTCGGTGTGAGGGCAATGATATGGATGATCTCGTCTATATACAGGGCCGGGTTGCTCACCGTACTGCTGCCGGTGTCAACGATCTTGCTATTGCGATTCAGGGGGGCGGGCGGCGAGAACTGCCAGTGAACTACAGCGTCACCGGCCGCGCTCGGGCAGAAGCTGATCTGTGCGACACGGAAATCGCTGCCTGGAGCTACCCCCCCGCCGAAGGTTCCCGAAGCATACGCGATCTCGCCTGTGCTGTTGTTGACTATATTTTGCAGTCCTACATCGAACGCGAAAGTATCGGCGCTTACACTAGTAGACGCCACGCAGCCGGGCAGGTTCGTGTTGACCACCTGCAGGAGGCTGGTGGTGAAGGTCATATAGCTCTGCTGGCCCACTATTGTGTTGCTGCCGCTGTTGATGTATAGATCGATCGTGACTTTCGTGCCGACTGTTGCCGTAAGGACGGGATTAGGCACGAGATGGGCATACGCATCGACGGCGTCGGGCTGCGTGCCGCGCACCGAAAGGGCCGGCTGGGCTGCCGCGGCAGAACCCGCCGGGCTTACGGTCGATTCGGACGGGATTTGCCTGAACGGAGCAGCCGCGCTGGCCAGTCCGGCAAGGAGAAAGGTAAGTCCCAGCAGGATTCCGATATGGAGCCTGAGACTTCGATTGCGGTTCGACATCTGCTTCGTTCCTTTGTTGTGCGACGTGCTGTTTAACGCCTGCGGAGCGCGGCGAAAACCGGCGCTGTTATACGCGATCAAGGGAACCGGGGGCACTTGGCCCTCGGTTCCCGTAACTTGTGGCCCGCGCTTACGGACCGGTGGCTATTATCCTGTCGGTCGGGTTCTATTACTTCGCCGGGAGGACGTTCAGGACGTAATCCACGAACTGTCCCGACTTCGTAACCTCAAATCCGTTCTCCGTCACGATCTTCGTGTTGCGGGTGTTCGGGTCCTGAGGACTGAACTGCCAGTGAAGCTGCGCGGTTCCAGCTGCTGTAGCCTGCACAGTCACTTGCCCAACCCGGAAGGAACCGGTGCCTGACTGGTTGAGCGAGGACGTCGCGAAGGCCAGCGACCCTGCCGGAACCTTCATTCCGTTGAAGTTGCAGGCTCCCGGTCCGTCGCAGATTTGATTCTGCAAGGTGATATCGAGCACGCTGCTATCCGCCGTCACGAGGCCTGTGCTGCCGGAGCCGGGCGTGGGCCTATTCTGCTTACCCAACTGCAGCTGGTTTGCCGGGAAGGTGAGGTAGCCCTGTTGAGCCACCACACTCGTGCCCGCCTTCGCGTTTACCCATAGCTCGAGCGTGAAGCGGTCGCCCACGTGCACTGTGCCGCCGTTGGCCGGTGCCTTGCCCTGCGGACGTAGCTCCAGCACCGCGCTTCCCTCTGCCGGTACGGGCATGGCCTTGGCCGGGCGGTTGCCCAGGTGGCCGAAGTTGCCGCGCAGGAGCGAGAAGTCGGTGACGTCGACTATCATATCGCCGTTGAAGTCGGCACGTGGATCGTTGTAGTTGCCAAAGGTGCCGTACAGAATGCCGAAGTCGGTGACGTCAACGAGGTTATCGTTATTGGCGTCGCCCACGGACTGCAGGCCCATTTCGACTGTCGTGTTGATGGCGTGGCTTAGCACCACGGTACCGCTTGTGGAGAGGTACTGGGGTCCCTTGACGCGCCACGTATAAGTGCCATTAGGCAGATTGTCCACATTCACCGAGAAGTTGCCGCTTGCGTCAGTGGTCAGGCCAGGGAAGTTGTATGTGTTAGCGCCCTGGATCAACGTGAGGGTGATGGGTAAGGCATTGTGCGGGTCAGGTTGAGGATAAAGCGCCTGGCGGCCTTCCCAGAAGACGTGGCCCGTGAACACCGCATGCACGATGTTGATCACGTAATCATTGTAGAACGTCCGGTCGCTCACCACATTGTTGCTTGTATCATTGATCTGGCTGTTGCGATTTGCCGGGTCCGGCGGACTGAACTGCCAGTGTACGGTAGCGGTACCAACCTGGTTCGCCGCAAAGCCAACCTGCGCCACGCGGAAGTCGCCGATCGGCGCGCTCGAATTGAACGTAGAGGAGGCGTAGGCTATCGAACCGCCCGCCGCGACGAGGCTGCCGAAGGTGCAAGGTGTGGGTGTGTTGCAGACCTGGTTCTGCAGCACGGTTTCCAGGCTGGACAGATCGGGGGTGACAGTATCTGCGACTGTGCCGCCGCTGCCGACCACGATGTTCTGTAGCAGGTTCGTCGGGAAGGTCAAGTAGCTCTGCTGTGCGCGGACGCCATATCCGGCGCTGTTGACAAGCAGGTCGAGGCTGAATGTGCTGCCTGCGGTCACGATAATCGGACCGGTGGGCTGCAAGTGCGCGAAGGCGCCGCCGCATGGTGCGACGTTTACCGGCCCAACGTCACGCATGTTGGCTGTTGTATTGCTCGACGCGTTATTGGTGCCGAGTTGCGCGCAGACGACAGGCGAGTTACCGCGGCCAAAGTAGGTGTCGGCTATGTTGCTCTGGTCGCCGTCAACATTATTAGTATTGGCTGTGTAAGGGAGGTGCCCTGCCTGCCGCTGAATACCGACCTCGTTGCCGGTGACGGTGTTGCCGTAAACCTTCATCTGGAGGCCTTCGACGACGATGCCAAACCCTTCACTGATGGACGGTTGCTGATAGCCGCTGACTGTGTTGTTCTTTACCACCACGCCGTTAGGGATATCAGCATTATTGTTGCCTGCCACCCAGCCACGGCGGATTACGGCGATGCCAGCCAGGTCGCGTAACTCGGTACCTGCCGGCGGACCAGTGCGTGCTACCGTGTTACCGCTCACGACTATGCTGCCGTCGCCGGTCTCAAGCCCGCTGCCGTTGGGCAACTTTATTTCGATGCCGAAGCGACCGTTGTTGGCCAAGAAATTATTGGCGATGACGTTAGGTCCAGCGCCGGACATGAGTCCGGTGGCGGCTAGTCCGCTGTCGCCGTTGTTGACGATGGTATTACCGGTGATGGTAACGCCGGATGCAGTACCGTCCTGCAGCTCTATACCGCAGCAGTTGTTGTTTGTGACGGTGTTGTTCGTGATAGTGATGTGCTGCTTGAACCCATTCCAGATGACGATACCGCGGCCCGTGTTCGAGTCGGCAGTCACATTATTAATCGTTACATTGGACACCGGCCCGTTCATGTAAAGGCCACCGTCGTTTGATGGAGCGGTGAAGTTGTTATGGTACACGGTGACCGAGTCGACAGTGAAGTTGTTATTGCCGGAGGTTGCGTAAATGCCGCCTCTGGATTTGAAATTCTGCACTCGCAGGTTGCGAATGCTGACGCCTGTGACGCCGCCGGACAAGCTAATGCCAGGGCTGGTACCGAGGTCAGCGGGGGTCCCGCCCTCGATGATTGTGCCGTACGCCGAGTTGGAACTGGCGCCCGCACCCACCAGCGTGATGTTGTTCTTGTTGATGTTCACGTTCTCGTTAAAGGAACCGGGGCAAACCTGAATGGTGTCGCCCGCGACAGCCGCCGTGACTGCTGCCTGGATTGTCGCGTATGTAGCACCGGGGCAGCCGGGGCCGCTACCGACCACCAGCGTGCCTGCAGGGCGCTCGAAGTCATAGGTTGTGTTGTTGCCGCTCACGCCGAAGGTGAAGCCGTCGACATAGCCTGTATAGCTGGGGGGCCATACACCGGCGCGGAAGTGCAGCCAGCCATTTCCGGCGTTCAGACCGGCATTCGGGAAGGCGGTGAGCACCTGGCTCCATGTGCAGGGGCTGGACTGAGGGCATGTAACGTTGCCCGGCGCGCCGCTGGCCCACCACTTACCGGTCATCGGCGACCATGTCTGCCAGGCTCCGGGTGTAATAACGCTCCCGTCCTGGTATGGCTCGTAGACCAGGCGGCCTTGCCAGGCCGTGTTGCCATCTGTCAGGTTGTAGTCGATGTCAAAGTTGAGAGACGGAGCAAGAATTGTGCTCGTGCCTTCGCTATAGGAGCTATAGGCCAGGTTGGTGATGTCGGCAAGTCGGGTGCCGGCATACGCCAGATTAGAAATAATAAACCGGCCTGTGGCGTCCACGGCCAGCTTCGCGCTGCCTGTGCCAACAGGTGGGACGGCCGGCCCTGTAACCAGCATGCCGCCGCCGGCTGAGCTATCTTCTTCCATCCAGCGCCAGCCCGCCGTGTTGGCCGGGGTTACGACGATTGTGCCGCTTGTAGCCTGGTCGCCCGCGGGGACACCGGCTTTAGTCTCCGGTTGGCTAATGGGCCGCGCGCTGGCAGACCAACTGCCGAATAGAGTACTGCCGAGCAGCACTAGCGCGAGCACAAGGGACATATGATAAGACCTACGGAACTGTTTCAACTTGAGCGCTCCTTTTCTGAAAGTACCGATCCTCGATAGGCTGATGCTGAAAAACGCACGCGCGTCTCTCACCCTGTAATAGGGCAGGATGTGGTTCTATTCGTTCTACGACAGCCTATTGCGCTTTAGCTAATCGCCGAGGGTGCTGCTCTCGGGCCGGGTCATGCTTGACTCGTGCAGGCATGACAATGCAATCCCCTCTATTAGCTTAGAAGAGATTGCGTATATTTCTTATTGTGACGAGACGTAATAGCTGAACAAGGTAATTGTTGCCTGTATGTGTGCGCAATACAATATCGCTGGACGAGAAAATGCCACAAAGGGACAATCAGTCGATAGGATAGTAACACACGTCAATATTACTTGTCAAGTGTTATACGCATAAATACTTCAGAACTTGACCTTTTCATACCTAATTGCTCATCGAACATCGGGGATGGCTACCGCCCAGGCACAAACTTCGGGCGCCAATAGACCGGCACACAGCATGATTACAGGCACGACAGAAGACATTCCAAGGCTCTTAGTTGCGGATTATTTATCAGAGGGCAACAATTGGCACCCTATTCGTGTGCCCGCTGCTTACTCGTGAAAATACGTTGTAAATCTATGCCAATCAAACGGCAGCAAGTTCACTTACAAAGCTTTCGGCAAACCTCACATACTTGTAAACGTCCGCGAAGGTTGTTACCAGCCCTATGGAGGCTCTGAGCGCGCCGGTTGTTTTGCCGTCGATTACGTGCAAGAACTCTTCGAATGTGAGGTCGTTCTTGTTTTGGAAGCAGGGAGCCAGATCCGCCTTTGTGAAACCGATTGCGATTTCGCGGGCCCCCGGATTGCAATGACAGCCCGCTCGCAGCGAAATGCTGTGCTCGTTCGCTAGCCTCTCCACATCGGTACAGTCCAGCAATTTGCCGTCACTGTTCAGGAAATTGACCTCGACCGTCCCACCGCGCATCTGGCAGTTTGCAGGCCCGTAGAGGCGAACCAGCGGGTTTCCGTTGCTGTACCGGAGAGCCAACAACTGGTCAATGAGCCAGCCTGTCAGGCACATCACGCGGGTATGTATGAGGTCGATACCAATCGACTCAATGTAGCGGAGACCAATTTCGATGGCAGGGAGGCTGAGATAGTTGACCGTACCATCCTCAAAGCCTGCCGGACCGGGCGTTAAGTAGTGGTCGCCCGCCACGACAGATGAAAATGTGATCGTGCCCCCGGCATACCAGGGACGCCGCAGCTTGCGTGCCGTGTCCTTGCGTACGAGCAGGCAGCCTGTGCCGGTTGGGTAGCCAAACATCTTGTAGAACGAAATGTCCACGAAATCAGGGTGCCAGCGGCTGAGGTCCAGACGGTTAGAGGGCACAAAAGATGCGGCATCCAGCAGTACGTCCCAACCTTGCTCTTGCGCCGGCGCAATCCACTCCAGCGGGTGCTGTACCCCTGTGAAATTGGACTGAGCAGGATAGGCGAACAGATTGTTCTTCTGCGGGTCGGCTGCCGCCAGGGCCTTCTGCAACTGAACCTCATCAACGCGCAGATCCGGAGTTCGCACGGGCAGATAGGTTACCGCCGCTCCAGCGGAACGGGCGAACTCGCGGATGCCGTTCACGGAATTATGGTTGTCGAAAGTCAATAAATAGTTATCGCCCGGCGCGAAGGGATAAGACTCGCCAACCAGCTTGAGTGCGCCGGTGGAGTTCTGGGTAAAGATAACCATGTACTCGTCCGGTGATGCGTTGAAGTAGTGCAAGACACAATCACGAGCTTGTTCGACCAGGTGGGTCATCGCCATCGAGGTGAGGTTCTTCGAGTGAGGATTGCCATAGACGCCCTCGCTGAGCAGCGCCATGTGCTCTCGCAACTGGCACTCGGCGTACAGGCCGCCACCCGTATAGTCGAGATAGACATGTCCCTGCCTGTCGAGGCGTGCGTACTCGGTGGCTCGCAATTCATCCAGCCGCCACGTAGCATCATAGTCCGGGTAAGTCTGCCTGAAGGCTTCAAAGGCTACGTCTATTGGGTCAAGGTTCATTTGCACATTAGCTTTAACATCAGTAGTTGAAAACACGATAATACCCCTTCCGGCCCCGAATATGATGGCCAGCCCTGAAGATGATTGCTTCGTCGCGCCGCCGCGGACGGATTCAGCCTTCTGACCATGATAGCAGCATAGTATGCCCGCTACATCGCCAAACCTGGCTATTCCTGGCCGGGCAATTGGCTATATTGGGTAGTGCACGATGTATAGATGGCAGCACAAAATCCACCGCTAGCATTGTGCCTTCTTGAGTGCGGAAGAGGTACTTGCTGGGACATCTATTGGACCTTGAGTTGAGCCTAAAGTTGTGCCATGACGAGAGCCGGCGAAGTCTAACTTTTCATGTGTCGTGCTGGGGTAGGCGAGCGAGCAACTCGGCACGATGTTCTTCGTGATGCTCGTAGGAACCACTTAGCACGTCAGCGAGGGCATATTCACCCAGCCATGCATAACGTCCCGGGGCAATCAGGTCTTGCTCGGGAACCTGCTCGGCTATACTGAGGAAATGTAGGAATTGGGCATGCCACTCTTCGTAGACATCCGGCCAGGACTTGTCCCGGTTGGTTTCATAAATCCAGGCGTTGATTCGATCGACGTTCGCGTCGGGATCCAAATCCGGCTGTTGATGTCGCCAGGGATTCTGTGGTTCCGTATTGTGCAGGGCTGCCTCAACACGGGCGACAGAAATCTGCTGCCAGGCCCAGAGATGGGCGACAATATCTTTGATGGATAAGTCGGACGAAGGCTGCGGGTCGTTGATTTGCTCCTCGCTCATGCCAGCTAACAGATCTTTCCATCGATCGAATTCGTCTCTCAGCATTGAGATGGCTTGTATCTTATCGTTCATGGTTGCTCCCAAAGGTAGTCAGTGCCGGTCAGTTGCGGCGATAAGGCCGCTATTCCAGTGGTTAAGCGCAAAGATGATGCCACCCTTTTTATTCTGCGGTGCAGATGGCGTAATAATACAACGTGCGCGGTGTGCGGCGTGCAGGAAGAGCCGGTGTGCTACCTCTCTGATATAATGTGCGCTATATGGCCAGCCGTCAGACCTACATCCGACTGAAGCCCGCCGCCGGTCTCGCCTCTCTGCTTCTGCCAGAAAGGCTTGTATGGGCGGTGGTGCTGCTGGGCGCTCTACTGCGCATCTACCGCTACAGCAGCCTCAGCCTCTGGGTGGACGAAGGGCTGACGTTGGAGTTCAGCCGCTTGCCGTGGGATACCGTGCTTGGGCTGCACGGCGCTTATGAGACCCACCCTCCTCTCTATTTCGCGCTCGTCAAAGCAGCGAGTATGTTCGCACCTGAGCTTACGGCCGGACGCCTGGTGAGCGTGGTGGCAGGCATACTCACGCTGTCGCTCCTTTATATACTCGCTGCGCCTCTTATCGGGCGGCGGGGTGCGCTTGCGGCCGCAAGCGTGCTTGCGATCTCACCATTGCATATCTGGTACTCTCAGGAGGCTCGCCCCTACGCCCTATCCATGCTCTTCGTCTGTGCAAGCTATATGGCTCTCGTGAAGTTTTACCGTTCGGCCGGACGTCCAGATCGCCGCGACCACCTGTGGGCTGCTTTTTACGGCCTCATGGTGCTGCTCGCTGTCTACACAGAGTACAGCGTCATATACGCTCTTGCTCCCCAGGCGATGCTGCTGGTATATCTGCTCATCAAGCAAGGGAAGCGTGCACTATGGCTGTGGGGCGCGGGCCTGGCGGCTGTGGTAGGCTTTTTGCCCTGGCTGCCTCAACTCCTCGGCACGGTGCATAACTTTGCAGACGCACAGGCAGGTTACCTGAGCGTTAGCCTGCCGAAAATGTGGACGTCGGTGCTTTCAGTTGTGGGCATAGGCGGGCACAGCAGTTACTTCGCTGGCACTACGGCGGCCCCCTGGGACGGGTGGCCGCCGTGGCACGCAATCATGCTCCTTGCCATCTTGCCTGCTGTCGTGTTGGGTTTGCTCGCGCTGAAAAAGCAGGGCACCTTGGCGATCTCGACCACAGTAGGTCTTCTCGCGGGCACTATCGCGGTTGGCGCGTTTATCAGCGTCTTCAGGGCAGGATACGCAGAGCGCACAGTGCTCTATGCGCTGCTTGGCTGGGCGCTGCTTGCCGGGGCGGCCTCGGTCGTTGCCGGGAAGATCGCTCGCCCCGTCGCGTGGGCAAGCCTTGCCGTCACTATCGTGCTTTCGCTCATGACCGTCCGGGCCATTTACGACGGCGGCGATAAGCAGCACTGGCGCGACCTGGCGCAGGATAGCACCGCCGCTCTGCGCTCCGGCACACCCCTGCTCCTCTACCCCACAGTCACAGGCGTTCTTGTAGACGCATACCAGCCTGGCACACTGGAACACGCGGCAAATATAGGTGACTTCAGCGACCTCCCCGGCTTTGCCCGGCCTGACCTGGGCGTCAAATCGCTCTGGCTGGCTTATATAGAGGCGGGAGGCATAGACCGCCTGCGTGAGCAGTTGGCCTCACGAGGGTATACGCGCACCGCGCAGAGTGACTACGGCAATTCGATGTACCTCGACGTCTACACTTATGAGGCAGCTGGCGAAACCAGGTAAGACCCTTGCTATTTTCGGCAGTAAAATCTTATGTACCAGCCTGATGCAGACAGGCTGATTGACGAATTTCAGCTGGTGGTGAATCCGGTCGTGCTTGGAGATGGGACTTCATCTTCCGCAGGCTTAGGGACGAAAGCAGATTTCACACTGGTTGGCCACAAAAAGCTGAGTCTGGAAGCATCGTGCTATCCTACGTGCCTGTGGGCAGCTCACTGGAAGGCAAGAAACCACACAATAAAGCAAAGCAGGGGCATTCATGTGAGTGCCCCTGCTGATTTATCCTAGCTAACTTATCGCTCGATCTTCACACTGCCTATGCCCGACTGTACTGTGATTTCCACTGTAACAGGGGTCTTGCCATAGGCATCGTTCGTGTAATATTTGCCGTTATGGTTGAGGCCGCCTGTGCTCACATTGCTCAGGCCGCCGTCAATAGTGAGGCGCACGCCGACATCCTGTGGCAGTCGGATCGTAGTATCGCCTATGCCTGTTCGCAGGGTGGCCTCAAGGTTATGCTTCCAGTTGCCGGTGAGATCAAGCGTAGTTTCGCCCGCACCGCTGGACAGATCAAGCTTGCTAACCGATAGACCGTCCAACTTGATGGTGCTACTTCCTGCTCCAAGGCTAGCCGATAATGTCATAGGCAGGCCGTCCTTCAGGCGCAAGCTCCAATCGTTGCGCACGCCGTCGGGTGTGCGGATGAAGCCTTCCGAGTGAGCCTGTCCGATATTGAGAGCGCCCTGCGTGCTGCTCTCGTTGTAGGTCACTATAGGCTTCCAGGCGTTTACGTTATAGTTGAAATCGGCGTTCAATAGGTCGCCGGCGCCGCCCTGGAGTGTGAGCGTGCCCTGCCCCATTTCTACGGTGACCGCCACCGCTTCCGCCTTGCCCACAGGCACAGCATTCGACTCGACCAGTAAAGGCCCAACCTTCACTGAAGCAAGCCGGTCGAACGCTTTGGTTGCCCCCATGAGCCATAGAACCGCCCACACAGCAACAAGAACGGCCATAACTACCAACCCGGCGAGTATCCCGGCAACAAGACCGGACCTACGCCTGCTCGCTACGGGTTGTGCTGTATATCCGGCACTTTGGACCTGAGCGACCATACCACTTTTCATAGACCTGTTATTGCTATCCATTTCTTTATTCCCCTTTTGTTATTGTTTATCTCTTTATAGATTGGTTATTTATTTTGCACTTATGTTTGCAGCTTTGAATCCGCTTGAGCCGTTGTCGCTTGTGCCGTAGAATCACCCCCTCAGGCTGACGGTGTCCTTTCTTACCGCGGCCGCGCTAGCAGGCTTGCATAATAGCTTTCTATCAACTGATCGAAGGTAGCGGCGGCTGTCTTTTGGACGGCTATGTGACCGCGTCTCTGCGCAGCCTCTCCAACGCCGCCTACCTGCATGGTCGTAAGCTGGATAAGGAAGCGGCGGCGCACCCGCGATGTGTTGATATTGAACGAGAAGCCGCCCCTGCGTATTGTTTCTCCAGCTACCGGTTGATCTGCTGTTCGAATATTCATGGCCATCGTTTTGTCCTCCGTTTCTATATGCTTTTGATCTATAATCCTTTCCAATGCAAGTAGCATATCCGCTGCGGTATCCCGCTGTAATGAGCCTGGTGTCCCGACCCGCAGGGAATTTTGTCCCGGCTAACCGGCCGCGTTCCGGTAAGCGCGGGTACATCAAATGGCGTAAGCACGGCACACTTCGCCATCACTTTTGGAGCAATCTCCGGCTATGATCTTCATAAAGCGGGCATAATGCTGTATCCTGCTACACATCAGGAGGGAGCCATGGACAACCAACACACCGAGGCGTTGGATGCCCTTGACCGGACGGTAAGAGCATACGTTTACGACCATTTCATCACTAAAGGCGTCGCGCCCAGCATAAGGAAAGCGGTCTCTGCACTATCGAGTGGCGATGAGGAGATGCGGGCGCCGGAGTGGCGGCGGTGGACAGTAGACGAGGTGGAGGCGCTCTTCGCGGAAATAGGCATGGTGGGCGCTTTCTGGGCCTTGCGTGGCCCTGCAGGAGCGAGAATCGGTTGAATCGCAAGTCATCTCAGCCCGATAGCAGCAATTCTGCACAGCCGCCTCCCGGTTGGCTTGATCTCTACGACTACCGGCGCAGGGTTGCCGCCATGTACAGGGAACGAGCACGCTCACTGCAAGCCGGGGAAGACGAGCAGGTTGTGCTGGAGAAGTTCAGGACCACAAAGAATCTGCTCTTTGCCGACCACCCGCAGTCTGCCCTGACCGCAGAGCAGCGCGCCGGATTCGCCGGGCTAAGCTACTTTCCCTACAATCCTGATTTTCGCGTGACCGCGCTGCTTACCTCATATAGCCCCTCATATAGCTCATCGGATGAGGTGATACTGGCCGCTGACGGGCCGCACACGCTGCCGATGCGCCGCGCTGCCCGGTTGGACTTCGAGATCGTAGGCACACCTCTGCAACTCACCGTCTACTGGTTGGACGTGTATGGCGGCGGCCTCTTTCTGCCGTTCAGCGATGCGACCTGCCCGCAGGAGAGCTATGGTGGCGGCCGCTACCTGTTTGACACGGTTAAAGGGAGCGATTTCCTGCAAGTCAACGCAGACGGCACACTGGGTACCGCTCCGGATGATGTGGCGCATGGTTACGCAGGTGGAGAGGTCGTGCTCGATTTCAACTATGCCTACAACCCTTCTTGCGCGTATGATTGGCGCTGGGTTTGCCCTCTCGCGCCGCCGGAGAATCGCCTGACGTTAGCCGTGCGAGCGGGCGAAAAGAAGTTCGCCTGACGGTCGTGCTATTGCTCGTGCGTTGGGCTTATGCTGCCTGACTTCTATATAATGGGCGCATGACAGAATTGTCGCGCCGGCCCGTGTTCCTGCTGATTCTGCTTATCTTATCCATATGCAGCACAACACTCAGCTACATCCGCCCACCCATGTTTGCCCATGCCGTTGCAGGCAGCCTGGTTGCCAATTCAGTACGTGTTGAGCCGGGCAGCAGTGTCACGGCGGCATCACCCATTACCGTGACCGTGCAGTTCAATCAGCCTGTGCTTCTCGCAAGCTGGCAGTGGTTGGGCACGAACGGCCAGCCTGTGCAGTGGCCCGGCGCGGGACTTGCAACCCCGGCGGGCGGCGCGACATCTTTGCTCCCTCCCTACCAGATGAAGCTCGCCAGCCAGTCATGGGTTGGCAAAGCAGCCGCGCCTCCAGCACCCGGTACGTACGGCATACGCATCGCTGCGCGCCTGTCTGGTGTACCGGGCGGCGCGGCCTCTGAAGAGACACTATTGCTCGATACAACAGTCACCGTAGTGGCCGACTTGGCTCCGATAAACAGGGGCTTTGCCTTTACGAAGGACGGCAATATCTGGCTGCGCTCAAGCGATTTGCAGCGCGAGCGTGGGGTCACTTTCTACGCCCAGCCTGCTTCTGCATCTATGCCCGCATGGTCGCCCGACGGCTTGCAGATTGCTTTCATCCGCGATCCCGGCTTGATAGGCGGCACTACTGAACTGTGGTTGGCACGGCCCGACGGCACGGGCCCGCGGCGGGTGTCATCCGCTACCCAGGGGCGCGGCCTGGCATACCCCACGTTCGGGGTCGATGGAGTGCTTTACGTCGCGCAATCCCGACCTCTCAGCGCGGGTGGGGTCGAGCTTGGCGAAAGCTGGGATTTGCAGCGCGTAGATAGCGCCACGGGCAAGCTGACGCCTGTGCAGCCGGGCACGCTTATGCCCTCTACTTCGCCGGTTGACCAGAGGGTGGTATTCGTTGCCCAGGAGCTAACATCGGATGGCGGTATGGTGTCGGGTCTGTCGGTCGCCAACCTGGACGGCAGCGACGAGCAGGTGCTGGTACCGCCCGGCATCATGAACGGCATCTATGCGCCTGCGTGGTCGCCGGACGGCAGCACAATAGTCTTTGCCGGGCAGGGGCAGATACAGCAACCTGGAGGCGGCATGGGGAAAGTGCCCGGCAACGCGGCACCTCTCGCCCACGGTGGCACGTGGGATCTCTGGACCATCCCTGCGAGCGGCGGGATACCCCGTTTGCTTTCGCCTGTGCAAGAGGACCTCCCCTACCCACAGTGGCAGCCCGACGGCAAACAGGTGCTTTTCATCAGTCCCACCGGATTCTGGAGCGTACCGGCGGCTGGCGGGCAGGCAGTCCAGATAGGCGCCAGTGACAGCCACAGCGAATTGAGCATCTTCGCGCCCATACCGCGGCCCGCACAGGCCCTGCCGGGTCAATCGCGCTGCTTCACGGAGACAGATCACTGCTTGCGCGGCATCTTCCTGCAATACTGGGACAGCCACGGCGGCCTGGCACAGTTCGGCTACCCGGTGACGCCTGAGATGGTCGAAGAAGGGCGCACCGTCCAGTACACCCAGAGGGCACGCCTGGAACTGCACACTGAGTATGCAGGCACCGCAAGCGAGGTATTGCTTGGCCGCCTTGGTGCAGTTCTCGTCGGTTCGCGGGCAGACCGCGCCGAGGCGGCTTTTCAACCCGGGCCGCGCCCGGCGGGTGCAACTTCGCTCTATTTCCCTGAGACGCGGCACAGTATTGGACCGCCCTTGCGGGCATACTGGGAGAGCCATGGCGGCTTGCCGGTATTTGGCTATCCGCTGAGCGAAGCCTTCCAGGAGAGGAGCGTCACTGACGGCAAGACGTACGCGGTGCAATACTTCGAGCGCAACAGGCTCGAATACCACCCGGAGTTCGCGGGTAGTCAAAACGAAGTGCAGCTTGGTTTGCTTGGCGTGCAGGAGTATAGCAGGCGCTACAGGTGAGTCAAACCTGTGCGCCACGGGTAAGTGACCCAACAGTTAGTGGCTGCATCGAACATTGGGGTGATGGCAGTGTGTGAACGGTCCGGCAAGCGTGGGCTGCTCATGGGTTGCGGCATTGTCGCGTGCAGCCTGGCTCTGCTGGTGTGCGGGGTGTTGGGTTGGTTGGGATGGGCAGGTAGCCCAGTGGACCCCCTGGCTCGCACCCGGCAGTTACCCGTCTATCCCGGTGCATCGTCTGTGCTGATAGCCGAGAGGCCCACAAGCAGCGGCAAAGTCGGTGTGCTTACTTTCGACACAACCGCAAGCATCGAAGATGTGTGGGCGTTCTATACGGTCGAGCTAAACAACGCGGGCTGGCATTCCGTGAGCGGTCCATCGAATGGCGGCAGCGGCGGCTTTACCAGGAAGGATGGCTCATTCGAGGGCCTGGAGTTCACCGGCATGACCGGGCGCAAAGCCGGCTTCCCCTGGTTCCGGATCAAGCGAAACATGACACCCCTATGGCTGCAAGTCGACGTAACCACCGGCAAGGGAACAGCCACACAAGAGTGGTCCCTGGAACTACGCCAACACTAACCTCCCGCCTCACTTCCCACTTCTCATTTCTTACGTTTCACGCCACACGTCCCCGCCGTAAGTGTTCAGACGTATGGTGCAGAGGGGGTGCAGGGGCGCAGCCCATGACGGGGTTTTGGGGGTGTCCCCCACTCTCCCCTTCTTCTTAGACTCCCCTCCCACGCGTGGGAGGGGTTGGGGGAGGGTCTTCCCTTACCCGGATGCCGGGTTGTTCCACCCTAAATCTGAACATATACTCCCCGCCCCTTCCTTGACCCTCCAACTGGCTTTGTGATACTATTCACTAGCTTAGTGTTAACTACAATCGGGCGTATTGCGCCTGATGAGGAGATTATGTATGAACATCGTGGTTTGTATGAAATCGGTGCCTGATACAACCGCTGAGAAGCGTCTGCTGCCCGATGGCACACTTGACCGGGCAAGCGTCGACGCTGTTATCAACCCCTGGGACGAGTATGCTATTGAAGAGGCGCTGCGTATACGTGAGAGCGGCGCGGCCACAGGTGAGATAATCCTGCTCTGCATGGGGCCGGACGGCAGCAGCGAGACAATCCGCAAGGGCCTCGCGATGGGTGTTGACCGCGCTGTACTGGTGAGCGACCCCGCGCTCCACGGCTCCGACTATTTTTCTACGGCCCGTGTACTGGCCGAAGCGCTGCGTAAGATTCCATTCGACCTGGCAATGTTCGGGTCGCAAAGCACCGATGCAGGCGGCGGTGTCGTCTACAACATAGTGGCTGAACTTCTCGGACTGCCTGCCGTTACATGGGTGAACGAGATAGAGGTTACAGGCGGCAAGGTACGCGGCAAGCGCGGCAGCGATGTCGGCTACGACGTTGTCGAGGCTCCTCTTCCCGCCATCGCGTCTGTAACACAGACCGCCCACGAGCCGCGCTATCCTTCTCTCCCCGGCATTATGAAGGCCAAGAAGAAAGAAATCGCTCCGATGGCGCTGGCAGACCTGGGCATAGCCGCAGGTGAGGTTGGCCTGAGTGGTGCGCGCACTACTGTTGTCGGCTCGGAAAGGCCGCAATCGGCACGCGCCAAGCAGATCATCAAGGCTGACGATCCCACCGCGACCGCCGTGGCAATAGCCGATTTTCTGGAGAGCAAGAAGCTTATCTGAGTAGCGAGTAGCGAGTAGCGAGTAGCGAGTAGCGAGTAGCGAGTACTGAGTCGAATGAGTTATTCGGTGCTGTAGCTGTATAGGAGGAACTGTGGCAACCAACAATGATGTTTGGGCTGTTGTCGAGACAGACGGCAGCGGCAAGCCGAAGAAACTGGGGCTGGAACTGGCCGGGTTGGCAGCATCCGCCTCCGCGAAGTACGGTGGAACGGGCGGCGCGATTGTAATCGGACCGCGCGAGGCGGCCGATACTGTTGCACAGTACGGCGTGGGCAATGTCTTTTACGTGGCGGGCGATAGCTATAAGAGCGACCCCATCGGCCCTACCGCCGCGCTGGTGGCGTCCTTAATTACGCAGTATAACCCCAGGTTGGTGCTGTTGCCGTCCACACCACTTGGCAAGGATTGGGCGGGCAGGATCTCCGGCAAATTGGGCCTGGGTATCGAGGCCGACGTTATCGAGCTGAACGTTGAGGGCGGCCAGGCAACCGTCGTGAACCCGGCATTTAACGGCGCGCTCAGAGTGAGCAGCCGGTTCACCAACGAAGGCGAGCAAACAGGCTTGCTGCTGGTGCGGCCCGGAGCAGGCTCGGCTCAGCGCAGCGAAGGCGCGACCGCCAACATCCAGGAAGTGCAGATCCCGGCCAATGTGACGCCGGGCGCGACAATTGTCGAGAGCGTGGTCGAGAAGGGCGGCGTGCCTGACCTCGCGGGCGCTCAGGTCATTGTAGCCGGTGGGCGCGGCCTGGGGAGTGCAGAAAAGTTCGACCTTGTAAATGAGCTTGCGGACAGCCTCGGCGGGGCCGTCGGTGCGACCCGTGCAGTAGTAGACATGGGCTGGATACCATACGCATACCAGATCGGCCAGACGGGTAAAACCGTTCGCCCCAAGCTGTACGTTGCGGTGGGCATATCGGGCGAAATACAGCACAAGGTAGGTATGCAGACATCGGGTGTGGTGGTGGCGATCAACAAGGACCCCAACGCGCCGATATTCCAGTTCTCCGATCTGGGAGTGGTGGGCGATCTACACCAGGTCATTCCTGCGCTCACGGCCGAGATACGCAAGCGGAAGGGCCTGGGCTAGCACAGCTTCCCCGGCCCTGTAGGCGCTGATATTGAGCACAGAATAGAGGGAGAGTATGGTGACTGTCACCATACTCTCCCTCTATTCTTGCGTGTGGAGAATATACGACTGGCACAGAACCTGCTCTCCTAATAGCCATAGTACATATTGGAGAAAGCTCCTCGAAATATTGCGGAGGGCAAACGAGGGCGAGATTCAGACGTTTACAGCGGTGCTGCAGAAGGAGAAAATGAACAATGGCGACCTCAACGAATGAGAAGAAGGCAGAGCTAGTTACCAAATACCTTGCCGACATGATTAGTGTCGAAGGGCATATTTATCAGGCGATTGACAAGCAGGTAAAGGAAACCAAGGACGAGCCTGATGTAAACCCGACGCTTGTAGCGATACGCGACACCCTTGAGCGGCACACAGAGAACCTGCGCGCCAGGCTTGACGCACTGGGCGGCAAGGCCACCAGCCCCGTCAAGGAGGCCGGAGCATCGGTGCTCGGCGTGGCAGCCGGGGTGATCGACAAGCTGCGCGCAGAAGAAGTGTCGAAGGACTTCCGCGACAACTATACGGCCATTAGCCTGAGCAACATCAGCTATGTGATGCTTATCACCACTGCGCTGGCCTGCAATGACCGCGATACCGCCGAGCTTTGTCATGGCAACCTGAGGGACAACGCGAAGATCGTAATGCAACTTGGCTCGATTGTGCCTTACACAGTGGTGCGCGACCTCAGCGACCTGACCGACCTCAACCCGAACGCCGTTCAGGAAGCACAGAAGATGTACAGCGACGTCTGGCAGCAGTAAATATTAACCTCCTCCTTAGAGAACAGACCCAGGGATTTAGTCCCGGGTCTGTTCTCATTTTGTTGTAAGTGTTCAGACTTATGGTGCAGAGGGGGTGCAAGGGCGAAGCCCATGACGGGGGATGAGCGAAGCGGGGGGCGGGGTGTCCCCCATTCTTCCCTTTCCTTTAGACTCCCCTCCCACGCGTGGGAGGGGTTGGGGGAGGGTCTTTCCTTACCTGGATACCGGGTTGTTCCACCCTAAATCTGAACATTTATATGTTGTTGCCAACTTGTGCTTACCCTCACAATGATATATCATGATTCGCGAGGCCGCGTTCCTGCGCGCCTGCGTTTCCCAGGTCTTAGTAGCTAGAAGGAGCAATCTGCATGGTGCCCACGACGGAGTGGTACTGGTACGCTCTCCTTGTTATTGCAATGGTCGTTTGCATTGGCTGGTTCCTGTTCCGCGTAAATCAGTTGGTGCAACTTACAGTTATGGGCACCGACAGCAAGCGGTTCGGCCAGTGGGGCACGCGCCTCAAGCTGGTCGGCAAATTCGTGCTCGGGCAACTGCGGATGTACAATCGCAAGTCCTATACATGGGCAGGTATTGCCCACTTCTTCACCTTCTACGGTTTCCTGGTCATACAGGTCACCACCCTCATCCTCTTCGCGCAGGGCCTTTTCCCCGGCTTCAAAATGCCCTTCTTCCACGACAATGCGGGCTGGCTTCTCTTTGTTGACCTGATACAGTTCCTTGTGCTGGTGTCGATGGTCAGTTTCTTCTGGCGGCGGCTTGTCACTCGTCCTGAACGCCTGACCGAAAGCCTTGGCGCCTTCGGCATCCTGATTGGTATCTCTTTGCTGATGCTTTCCGCGCTGGTGTTGCAGGGCATACGCATCAACCTGGGCGACGAGCCTGCCGAGTGGCGCCCCTTCTCCATACTGGTGGGCAACCTCTTTGCGGGGCTGAGCGTGGATACCCAGACGCTTATACATGGCGTCGCCTACTTTATGCATCTCGGCATAGTGCTCGCCTTTCTCGTCTATGTGGTTTACTCCAAGCACCTGCACATATTTACCGCGCCGCTCAACGTCTTCTTCTACGACCTGACCCCGAAGGGCGCGATGAAGCCGATCACGAACATAGAAGAGCGGATCGAGAACGAAGAAACGCTCGGCGTGGCGAGCCTCAGCGATCTGGGCTGGAAAGACCTCATGGATTCATACACCTGCACAGAATGCGGCAGGTGTCAGGACGCCTGCCCTGCGTGGCTGACTGATAAGCCCCTCTCGCCTAAGAAGCTGATCCTGGACTTGCAGGAGCACTTCCTTGAGGCCGGGCCGCACGAACTGGCCGCACGCGATAAGCTCAGCCCACTACAAATGCTTGCGACGCGCAACATCGGCGGGGCCGAGCAGGATACGACCGTCGCACAGGCCGAGGCGCTGCCTCTTGTGGGCGGCTGGATCATGGAAGAAACCCTCTGGAGCTGTACCACATGCCGCGCCTGCATGGAGGCCTGCCCGGTCTTTATCGAGCACGTGCCCAAAATCACCGATATGCGCCGCTATCTCGTTATGCAAGAGAGCCGCTTCCCGCCTGAGCTTGCTCGCCTCTTCCGCAACCTTGAGCAGAAAGGCAACCCCTGGGAGTTCTCGCCCAACCAGCGCGCAGCATGGGCGGATGGTCTTGATGTGCCTTTGCTTTCCGATGTGGCCGCTCAGGCAGAGTCGGAGGGGCGTCCATTATTCGATGGACAGCAACCCGGGAGCAGCGATCAGGCTGTGAGCGTGAGCGCGCAGAGTGGGACGGGCGAGCCGTTGTTGGAAGTGCTCTACTGGGTTGGTTGTTTGGGATCGTTCGATGGGCGCAATCAGCGCATCGCGCAGTCGCTGGCGCAGATATTCAAGGAAGCTAACGTCAAGTTCGCCATCCTGGGCAAGGAAGAAAGCTGTTGCGGCGATCCAGCGCGGCGGCCCGGCAACGAATATCTCTTCCAGACTCTGGCGCAGGTCAACGTCGAATTAATGAACACCTATGGGGTTCGTAAGGTCATCACGGCCTGCCCACACTGCTTCAACACTATCAAGAACGAGTACCCGCAATTCGGCGGCAATTATGATGTGCTACATCACTCTGAGTTCATCGACTACCTCATCAAAGAGGGCAGGCTCACGATGGCGAACCGGGTAGAGCAGGCAATCACCTATCACGACCCCTGCTACCTGGGCCGCTACAACGATGTGTACGACGCTCCCCGCAACGTGCTGGAAGCCATCCCTGGCGTGCAGCTGACCGAGATGAAGCGGAGCAAGAGCAACGCGCTCTGCTGCGGAGCCGGGGGCGGGCGCATGTGGATCGAAGAGCACAACGGGCGGCGCATGAACCAGAACCGCATGCAGGACGCTCTTGATACGGGCGCACCGACACTGGCCGCCTCCTGTCCGTTCTGCACATCCATGTTCGAGGACGGCATCAAGGGCAAGGACGCGGGCGACAAGATTAAGCTGATGGACATCGCTGAACTGGTCAGCCTCTCGATGAAGCGCGATGGCAAGCCCATAGGCAACGGCCAACTGCCCGCTGTTGGTGCGACCACGAACGCCGACCCTTTGGCTACAGGTGGCGGTGTAGGCGATCCAGCGACCGAAGAGCCGCCCAGTCTGGCCTCGCAATAGCCGCCCATGAACCCCAACGATAGCGAACAGCCCGACAACAACCTGCTCGCTGCATGGCGCAAGATAATCGGGGACGATACAAGGTCGTGGGTGCTGTTCGAGTACGGCACCTGCGTCCTCGTGTCGGGCAGCAAGGGCGATCTATCCCAGGAGGCTACGTCTCTGCTGGCCGAATGGGGCCCGGCGCATGCAGGCACGCCCTCGGGCGATTTCTGGGTGGACGAGCTTACCGATGATCTTGGCTGGATGGTAACCTGCCATCACCCCGACATCCTGAACTACATCAGCCGCGACGAAGAAGACCCCGAAACCGGCGACATGATGATCGGCCTGATAGGCCGCGCCCGCCGCGACGCCGATGCCGCCGAGTTGAATATTGTGCACGTCGAAGACAGAAGGACGGCTATCTGCTAGAGGGATCGGGTGTCAGGTGTCGCGGGCTAGGGGTCAGGGGTCCGAGATTTACGGATTCACCGCAGAGGCGCAGAGGGCGCTGAGTTATGCTGAGGTAATTAAGGTTTGCATGGTGCTGAGGGAAGCGAGTATGCGGCACATGCTGACAACTGACAACTGACAACTGACAACTGACAACTGACCCCTTACGCCCACGGAGGGAGGCTAATGCCGGAACTCACCGTAAAGCTGCCGGACGAGCTTATGCGCCGGTTGCAGACAGAGGCTGAAAAGCTCGGCACGACCGTTGAGCAGCGAACAATTGCCATTCTTGAGCAATCTGTTGCCCAGGTGTCCAATATGCGGCCCAGCAGCAATCGGGCCGGGCTTGCCAGACTTTACGCCCTGTTGGAGAGCATTCCTGCTGTTGATACAGTGGCGGTCAGTGAGGCCACCGACCCTTACTGGTGGGCAAAGTTTACCATCGACATAGAGTCGCCCATCGCCTGGCATGTGGTGCAGGAGCTTGGGTCGCTGCTGAACTATCTGTCGCTGACAGAGAGGCCTCCCACGGTCTTTAAGCCCGTGTCGCCGCCTCCATACATGAACGGTGGGCCGGACGAGTACCTTAGCTGGGTCATCGAGGCCACGCTCCCGTTTGCAGACGCCCGTTATGTGGCCGAACTCCTGAAGGGCCGGTTGCCCGACCCCATTGACGATGAGGATGCCTGGCTGGAGACCTCAGACGAAGAGGACGAAGATGACGAAGATGACGAAGAGGAGGAATAACATGGCAAGCGAATTGCTAGATAGTATCAACAGAGCCGCGGATGTGATTCGCGGGCGGCTGCCTGAAGGGTGGACGCCCCAGGTGGGCATCATACTCGGCTCGGGGCTGGGCGCACTGGCCGACGAGGTTGAAGCAGTTGCCACCATACCCTACTCGGATATACCGGGATTCGTGCAGTCGTCGGTGATCGGGCACGTGGGGCGTCTGGTTCTGGGTACGTTGAACGGCACTCGGGTGCTTGTGATGCAGGGGAGGCTTCACTATTATGAGGGCTACACCCTCCAGCAAACCACCTTCCCTGTGCGCGTAATGCGGGCACTCGGAGCGCATACGCTGGTGGTGACCAACGCGGCGGGCGGGCTGAACCCCGATTTCCAGGCAGGCGACCTGATGCTGATTGATGACCACATCAACATGCTTGGCTGGGGCGGCCAGAACCCGTTGATCGGCCCCAACGACCCGGAATTAGGCCCGCGCTTCCCCGCGATGAACCCTGCATACGACCCTGATCTGGTCGCCAGCGCGGAAGAAGCGGCGGCTTTGTGTAACATATCGGTGCGCAAGGGCGTATACATAGTGTTGGCTGGCCCCAACTACGAGACGCGCGCCGAGTTGCGCACGCTCAGGCAGTTGGGTGCGGACGCAGTTGGGATGTCCACGGTTCCCGAAGTGCTGGTAGCCCGGCACGCCGGCATGAAAGTGCTGGGAATCTCGAACATCACCAACATGGCGCTCGCCGACAGCGATGAGCCTGTGAATCATGAGGAAGTTCTGCAAGTAGCCGAAGCATCGCGGCCGAGGTTCGTCAGGCTCATGCAAGAGATAGTCGGTCGTATCGCGTAAGACGACCTAGTTGTTTGGAGGAAGAAGATGTCAGGTAATAAATCGTCAGCAGAAGATCTGTTTTCCAAGAGTCTTGGTGTTGTGGTAGCGTTAGGCGCGCTCGGTATTGGTGTGGCCGCTGCCCTCATGAACCAGGAGCGTGCGAAGCAAATGCGCTCCGACGTGCAGTCGCAATTGGATGACCTGGGCAAGAAGGTAGATGGCTTGTCTGCACAGGCAGCCCGCGTCATTGACGAGCGGCGCCCTGATATTGAGAGCACAATCTCTAAAGGGCGGCAGGCCGTGGTAGACGGGTTAGATAAGGCCCGCACCGTGGTTGACCAGGGTGCACAGCGCGCCCAGGAGTACGTCCACAAGGCCAGCCAGCAGGCGTCCAGCACAGCAGAAAATGTTGGGGACGATGTTCGCTCGACTATGGACGATGCAGGCGAGGCCGTTAACCGCGCTGCCGAAGATGTTGCCGATGACGCCCGCAACGCCGCCGACAATATGAACATGGGTGCTGAGACCCGCAACTTCAACCAGAACGGCAACGGCACAGGCAATAGCCAGCAGTAAACTAACAGCAAAAGTGCATAGACCCATCAGTTTGGGGCACCGCCGGAAGGTGTCCTGCCGGGGTGACATAATCACTCTCGGTCAGGGCACCAACCGGCTGTGCCCCCTTGCTTTGGCAGGGGAAGAAGCGCCAAAAATGGTATAATTATGTGTGTACATAGCACGATTTGGCCAATGAAAGAGCAGCTAAGAAGAGATAGTAAGCAGTAGGAATCATGAGCGCGAGAGAGCATTTATATAAATCTGAGGCGATAATCATCCGGCGGTCCGACCTGGGCGAGGCAGATAGGATACTCACTATCTTTACGCCCAACTTCGGTAAGCTGCGGGTGGTCGCTAAGGGCGTGCGGAAGATAACCAGCAGGCTCGCCGGGCACGTCGAGCTATTCACGCGCAGTCAGATGCTGCTCGCGAAGGCACGTAACCTTGATATCGTTACGCAGAGCGAAACGGTAGATGCCTATCGCCCCCTCCATGATGACCTGTCGCGTATAGCGCATGCTTCGTATGTGTCCGAGATGCTGGACGCCTTTACACCGGACGCGCTTGAGCATTACCCGGTCTACAAGCTTGTAACCGACGTGTTCGCGCTGATCTCGGAAGAGGCACACCATGATCGCGTGCTGCGCTGGTATGAGTTGCAATTGCTGTCGTACATGGGATACGCGCCTGAGCTGAACCAGTGTGTGCAGTGCCGAGGCGATCTACAGCCCACCACGAACGGCTTCAGTGCGGCGCAGGGCGGTGTGGTGTGCGCTTCGTGCAGGCGCGTGGGTATTGGCCGCGACCTGTCGGTGAACGCGCTGAAAGTGCTGCGCCTGATGCAGCGCAATCCCTACAGCGCCGTGAGCCGCATCCGCATAGACCCCGAGCTAAGCAGTGAGCTTACAGGCGTGATGCAGAGCTACATCACTTATCTTCTGGAGCGTGAGCTGCGGTCAGCGCACTTTGTACGCAATCTCGGGGCGGCGATGTAGCAGGAGTCAGGGATCAGGAGATTTACGGACTCACCGAAGAGGCGCAGAGAGCGCAGAGTTTCGCGGAGGTTTTGGGTTTGCTGAGTGCTGTGCGAAGTGAGTATGCGGCACATGCCGACAACTGACAACTTGGTCTTGACCCCTGGCGCCTCAACGTGTCAGGAGCGCCTCGATTTCATCGGCGTCGAGAACCCGGCCATTGATGTAGCCTGGGCGGTCGCTGCATAGATACGCGATGATGCGTGCTGGGCGCTCCGGCGGGACCAGCATCCCACGCAGTTTATAGGCCGAGAAAGCAGCACGCAGCTCCGGCGTGATAGCTTCGGGGGGCCGGTTGCGTAGCTCTTCCTGCATCTGTGTATCGACCACGCCTGGACGCAGGGCGACCACAACTACGCCCGACGGGCCTGCTTCGGCTGCCAGTTGGCGCGTGAATTGCTCGACCGCTGCTTTAGCTACGCTGTACGGGGTCATGCCCGGTACAGCCGCCGCCGCTGACCCCGACGAAATGTTGACAATGCGGCCCCACCGGTGGCGGATCATGTCGTGCAGAGCCTCACGGGAGCAGAGGAAAGTACCTGTCAGGTTAACGTCGAGGGCGTGCTGCCATTCAGCGAGGCTGAGCAGCGAAATGGGTCGTGTCGCGCCCGTGTCACCCGCGTTGTTCACCAGTATGTCTACTCCGCCCCAACGCTTGCGAATAATCTCGAAAGCGAGTTGCACATCGCGCTCGCGGGTGACGTCGGCAGCTATAGCAAGGGCGAGGCCCACGCCAAACTGTTGGCGTATCATACGGGCCGTCTCTTCAACTTCGTGCAGCGACCGGGCCACTGCCGCGACCTTCGCCCCCTGTTCCGCCAAAGCCAGGGCCGTGGCGCGCCCTAAGCCGCGTCCTGCACCTGTTACAAGGGCTACTTTGCCCTCAAGCTCCATCGCTCGTTCTCCTTGCTGGTTCGTTGCTACATCTTAGCACGCTATGGCTGGATGATGCAATTAGGGCGGGGAGTGAGGCGTGAAGCGTGAAGCGTGAAACGTGATGGGGAGGGATGGCTTTCAAGCTCAGGTTCATGAGAAGGGGTGCAGGGGCGTAGCCCATGACGGGGGTATGGGGGTGTCCCCCATCCTTCCCTTATAAACTCCCCTCGTCCCGCGAAGCGGGGAGAGGGGTCGGGGGTGAGGGGTGTATCATTGGCTATTTCTCGGGATAAACAAATACCTATCTCTAAAAGCCTGGATGGGGAGTTGGGGGCAGCCGACTGCGGGCCGATGCGTGTGTTATACTGATTCGGCGATAGCTGCGTACACTTTCTGAAAGGGTTGCGATGCCTCCAGTGGACGAGGGTGACAATTATACAGGACAGATCGACCTGGTGAAGAAACGGGGCGAGGTGGCGGCCGCCGCTTCAGAAGCAGCCTCGCTGCCGGGTGATAGCAGTGCGGCGAGCGGTGCTGAGGAGGCTGACAAGACAGCTTCCGATGAGGCGGGCATTCTGCAGCAAGAAACCAAGCCAATGCCTGCCGTTGTCTGGCCGCCGCCCGAACCTATCCATCACGTACCTGTCAATCCGCCATCGCTCAGGAAACGTCCCGCCCCCTCAAGTACCGGTGGAGGCGGCACCATTGTTACAGGGCCGCACGGTGTGCTTACAACCGAACTGCGGCGGGCGCTGCCCCCGTGGGCGCTGCCTCTGCTGACTGCCCAGCCATTCAGCGTGTGGATTGCGGCGCGTATAGGCATCACGCTGCTTGCGCTGCTGGCTACGATGATGATCCCGGCTATCGCCGCACAGGGCACCGCCAACTGGTACGATGCGCCGGGCGGCCCTGTGCTCAACCCGCTGGTGAATAGCATTGGCGGCGTCTGGACGCGCTGGGACGGCCAGTGGTACCTCAAGATCGCTTCTGAGGGCTACAGTTCTGCCGACGGCTCCTCGGCATTCTTTCCGCTCTATCCCTGGCTGATTACTGTTTTCGGCTGGCTGGCGGGGGAGCGGTTCATCTGGGCGGGCATTCTGCTCTCCTCGTTCTTCTTCCTTGGTGCGCTTGTGCTGCTGCACAGACTCGTGCGGCTGGATTTCCACCATGAGGACGCGGGCCGCACCGTATTCTATCTGGCCGCCTTCCCTATGGCCTTCTTCTTCTGGGCTGTCTACAGCGAGTCGCTTTTCCTCTTCCTGTCGGTAGCAGCGTTGCTCGCGATGAGAACCCAGCGGTGGTGGTGGGCCGCCGTGCTTATCTCGCTTGCCATCTGGACGCGCACCACAGGATTATTGCTTCTGCTGCCGCTGGGTTGGGAGTTGTGGCGCGCCCACAACCCGCCTGTGCCCACCGACCCCCGCGCTATGCCGCCAAAGCGCCCTTCGCGCTGGGCATTGCCCTCGCTCGCGCTGCCGTTCGCTTCGCTGCTTCTATTCGTGGTCTGGTCGTGGGTGGTGTTCCACGACCCACTGGCCGCGTTGAGCGCACAGGCCGACTGGAACAGGCACTTCTCATGGCCGTGGCAGACCATAGCCGGTGCGTGGAATGTCGCCACGCAAACAGGCTTACAGTTCCAGCCTGAGAACCAGAGTTGGACGTATCTGGGGTCGTTTGTATTTGCCGTGATTGTGGGTGCGCTGGCGCTGCGCTGGTTGAGGGCAAGCTACAGCATCTATCTGTGGGCAGGTATTATCTTCCCGCTCTTTTCGGCCACGCCCCATAATCCTCTGCTGTCGTATCCGCGCTTCCTCGCGGTGCTCTTCCCGGCCTTCATCGTGCTGGCGCTCATGGGCCGCAACCGTTACGCCAACCAGATTATCACCTGGGTTAGCTTGCTGCTGCTGGCTCTATATACCATCCGGTTTGCTAACTGGTACTGGGTGGCCTGAGAGATTTTGTTATGTTTGATGACATACGAGCGCGGTACTTTCCCACTGAGCTTGTGCCGGGCATCATAGCCCGCCCTGTAGATGCAGGGTCGTTCTGGACGCTGATCGAGCGTGTGCCTGGCGATGTATTCTCATCGCTCTCTGATCTGGGCAACTATGAGATGCCTGCGGCACGGCAGGGGCGTGCGCTGGGTCTGCGGGAGGTGTATGCTAACATCCACAGTGAGCATATTATCTTCTATGATGCCCATGGTGAGCCTGTGGGCTGGTCAACAGGCGTGATGGTGGACCCGAGCACATTCTTTATGTCGTACACAGGCGTGTCGCCGCAATACCGGCGCATGGGCATCTACTCGGCTTTTCTCAATGTATTTATGCCGTACCTGTATGAGGTTGGATACGAGCGCGTTACAAGCAATCACATGGTGAACAACCGCGCAGTGTTGATAGCCAAACTGAAGGCAGGCTTCTTCATTACAGGGACTTTGCTTGATGAGCGGTGGGGCGCGCAGGTTAGCATGGTCTATCTGTTCCACGAGGATAGGCGCAAGGGTTTCGCCTCGGCCTTCGGGCTGGAGAACTACTCAGGCGTGCCGGAATACTTCACAGGCGAGCACGGGGAGCCTCAGAATGCTTAGAAAGCGCGACGTTGCCGGTCGTAATGCAGTGGACGAGACTATCTACTATCAGGACAACGAAGGAGTGGCAGTAACAAGCCACCGGGTGAGGCTGGCCGAAAAGGTACACTCACTTGCGGAATTGCGGTATGCCGCCGCTGTACAGCAGGGCCAGGGTTGGCGCGTTGGCAGGGTAAGGGTTCCGACCGGGTTGGTAGTCGTCGGTTTGTATATGGCAGGCTCTTTTCTATCGGCAGCGATACTGGGTATTCTATTCCCTGGCTTAAACAGTCTACTAGGCATTCTACTTCTGGTCACTGCCGGCTCGCTTGCAGGTTGGCTTTTCACCGTCTATTTGAGGAGGAGCGGCCACTATAAGTATGTACTTTATCTAATGCTTTCCCAGCGTAATGATAATAGCTTTGTTTCTCCCGATGAAGTATATGTTAAGGAGCTTGCGAAAGTAATCAATAGAGCTATCTCGGAGCGCAACAGGATACTAGCCACGACAAAGCAGGGTCCTTCCCGGACACGAATAGGCCCAGCAGGGTTCGGCCAGGATCGTTGAAGGCGGCAGGTTTGCACTGTTACCGAGAGCAGTTTGGAAACAGAAACAAAGGAGACAAAGGTTGACCAGTTTCGCGGACAGATTGGGCAAAGGCGACGAAGGCTACACCGATCTCATGGGGCCGGAGCGGGTGGCCAAGTACGATTTGCGGCCGGAGACCTACGGCACGCTTGACGAGGCAAGCAGCATGTTAGGGTTGGCATATTCTCTTTCGGCGCAAGACAAAACGCGAGAGATCCTGCGGAAAACCCAGCACGATCTTTACCTGATGATGGCCGAGGTCGCTACGCCGCTCCCGCAGCTTGAAAAGATAACCTACAGAATAAAGCCGGAGCAGACCGACTGGCTCGATGCCACCATAAGGGAGCTTGAGAGCGAAGTTGAGATGCCCAAACAGTTCGTATTACCGGGCGCAAGTCCCGCCTCAGCCGCAATAGACGTGGGCCGGACAATTGTGCGCCGGGCCGAGCGCCACGCGGTACGGCTGGTCCACGAAAAGCAGATGCCCGCCGGAAACGTCCTGCGCTATCTCAACAGGCTGTCGTCCCTGCTGTTCGTGCTCGCCCGCTACGAGGAGCACGTATCGGGGGTGGGGTTTGATGTAGCGACGAGGAAAGGACGTGGGGCGTGAAACGTAAAACGTAAAACGTAAGAAATGAGAAAAGAGAAGGACGCAGGGAGGGTTTCCACTGCGTCCTTCTCTTTTCCGAACTCAGATTCACTGTTTTGGACCCTAGACGAGCAAGAATGCCCCATTAGACCCCAAATTAGGGCGCATCACACGAAATACCCCTATCATTGTTCAACTGGACACTAAGCCGAAGCGAGGACCGATGGTGTATAGCCATTGGATGGGTAATGTTTAGACTATTCACTTGTAGGACGATCTGACACTTGCCATTCCCGGTGTTAAGAAGAATATGAACCACAGCGCCAACAAACTGGCCGGCAATATTGCAAAGTCGTATGGCCTTGGCATCTTGCTTTACTATTCATCGAAACAGCGGGTAAAGGTATAACGTGCTATCTATGCTATATTCCAGTCCTCTATGGGTTCCCTCAACTATTCGCCAGGCTCTAGCGAAAGAATTACTTTCGCTGAGCGTTATCCAGGAAGAACCTGTGGCAATATCATGTCCTTTGATGGACCATCCCTTTGATGCTCCCGGCCCTTCGGTCCAGACCAGCATATCACCTCGTATGATCGGGAAGCTAAATCCTCCCGTTTGAAAGGCGCCTTTGCTCCCCTCCCTGATTTGATAAATTGTAAAGCCTGTTGTGCCCGTTGCCCAAACAACTCTGTTTCCAGAAACTTGATAAGCACCAAATCCACTGGGACCGCTGGTAGCTAAGTTGGTAACACTTTGGAGATTATCGAGCTCAGCCAAATAAAGGTGCTGAAGAGTCGAGCAAAGGGCCACGTCATAGCAGATTTGCTCTTGTTCAAGCCAGAGTACCTTGCCATCGGCAGCAACCGGCTGGACCCCCTTTGTGCTGATGACCTGCTCAACGCCAGTGGAGAGGTTGCGAGCAACTAGACCTGACGTCTGGCTTTCGTAATAGAGAGTACCATTGTCCACAGCGATGCCGCTGTACTCGGCTGTGCCGGAAGGTATTACAGTTGTCTCTTGCGTTGTTGCTATATTGTAGGTGTGGATACTGTCGCCCCCGCTCGGTTCGCCCTGTATCCATGCCAGTGCTCGGCCATCGGTAGCCAGGGAAGCTGCTCCTCGAGGCAGAGTCTTGACAAGGAACTCTTGGCTGGTATTTACGTTATAGCCGTAGATTGCCATGCTGGTGTTGCGTACGTCCGTCCAGAATAGGTATGCTCCTCCTGCTGTTGGCTCGCCTGCCAGCGATCTGGTGATAAGTTTGCTCTGTGCGGCGGACGCTGTAGGATAGCGTTGCTCGTGGTAGTGGCTGCCAAGCAAACTTAACTGAACTCTAAACGCAGGTTCATTGCTTGGATGTAGTTCAAATACAGCACGCTCAAAGTACTGAACCTTGTATTCATTTCCATCTAACGGGCTAATCTCTACAAACTCATCGCTGATTGGAAAGCCGTTTTGAACTAGACCTCCGTGGCTGCTCCAGTAAGCCAAGAATACCCCACCAAGTCGCTTTCCCGTATCAGGAAAGGCCACAGAACCGGAGGCGCGATTAGGCGCTTGATTCGGCGGAGAATTGCGTCCGTAGAGTTGTCTATAGCGTAGGCTCCCCAAATGAGCAAGCAGCACATCAAAAGGCGCCGCGTTCTCCGGGTGGTATTCGAACAGGGCACGCTCAAAGTACTGGACGAGATAGCTTTTGCCATCGGCATCACTACTCTGCATAAATGCTGTGGATATTGGAAACCCGAACTGAGTCAGGCTACCTTCCTTCCAGTAGTCCAGGAATCGGCCTTTCACTTCATAGCCTGTTTCCGAAAAGTATCTTGTTCGACCTTCGGGCTGTACACTGATGGTAGCCATCGTATCAGAGCACACTGCTACGAGGAGAAGAGCGATGAATATTGCTGATCCCTTCATAGGCAGGCGCAGACGCGAGTCTATCTTTGTGCCGTCTTTAAGGACTTTGTGTCGCAAGTGCGTGGTGAGCACGAAACCCCCTGGTAAAGCGGCGACTATCACTCAATTACTGTCAGTTTAATATATGCTCGAATTACGGAGGTTCCTGTCAGAACCAGCACTTCTTGAGTCCTAGCAAACTGTGGTACGCCTCACGTTTCACGTTTCACGCTCCACACTACACCCCATGCTTGACGCGCAGCCAGAACACCGCTACGAAGGCGATTATTCCTAGGATGAACGTGCCGAGGATTAGGCCGTTGAAGCCCTGGTTTAGCCAGGTGATGAAGAAGCCGCCGAGGCCGCTGCCTATCAGTTGGCCTAAGCCGAGGAAGACAGAGTAGAGGCCCATCACCGCGCCGCGATGCTCAACACGTGCGCCCGATATCTCGGCCAGGTATGCCAGCGCCACGGGCGTGAAGCCGCTCACAAGGAAGAGGCCGACCGCGAGAAGGGGCGTCCATACAAATGCGTTCCAGCCTGTGGGGAACGGCACCTGGTCGTTGATAAAGTACAAGCTAAGACATGTGATGAAGAGGCCTGCGGAGGCCAGCAGCATCACGGTGGTCTTGCGAACGCGAGCGTACAAAAGGCTCCACACGAGTATGCCCACCATGAACACTATCCCGAAGCCCGCGAAGATAAAGCTCACATGGGCAGGCTCGAACTGGCCGTAAAGCAACTGGTTGGGAAAAGGGTTGATCTTGCCGTCCCTTGCCTTGATCATCAGCGGCTGCACCAGGTTGCCGAACAAGCCCACCACCGCATTCACCGCGAGCCAAGCCGGGATAAAGCTGCGAAGGGCAGGCTCCTGTACCAGCGCGACATACGACTTCAACCGCTCACGCAGGAGCGCACGCACCGGGTGGGCAAGGTCGCTGGCTGATGCTTTTAGATTGTCGTTGTGCTGGCGCGCCTCGGCTGGAAGCGACTCCGGCACGAAGAAGAAAAGCAACACGGTGGCTAGCAGGTAGACGAAGGCAACGATAAAGAATGCGCTCTCCTGTAGGGGCTTCCAGAGGTTACCTCCAAGGATGTTTCCACCCACCATGCCTACAAGAAAGCTGATTTCGTAGAGACCCATTACACGGCCGCGTAAGGCGGCACGCTTCTTACCTTCACCTGCCGTTGCATCAGCCAGGTAGCCGAGCGCACTGGGAACCTTGGCGGCGGTCGATACACCTTCGAGCAAGCGCGCTACCGCCAGAATAACCACACCCAGTATCGACGCCGAAGCTAACGCGCTTAAGGGGTATATTGGTAGGGCAATAGCGCCCACCAGCGGTCCGAGCACAAGGAGCCATCGCCTGCCCCGAAGGTCGCTTAGAGCGCCGAACACGGGAGCAAGTAGCAATTCGGTTACATAGAAGAGAGCCGACAGCGTGCCGATCAGGTCGGCCTGGGCATCGAACCCCTGCCGTAGATACGATGCGAGCAGGATGCCCGTGGCCGCTCCCGCTATACGCAGGAGAAAGCTGGAGGCTATAACCACCTTCAATGGGGTCGATATTTTGTCCGGCTGCACCTTCTCCACGACCTTCTCGCCGGGGTCAGCCAGTATTGTAATTTCATCGGGGGTAAGAATAGCCATCGCTTAAGAGCATATCATAGGGTAGCCCAGCACACAATGAGACTTCTGGCCGATTCACAGGGGGAAAGAAGTCAGATTAATCAGCCAAAGGATATACGACTGAGAGTCCAATTTGGTCGCGTTTTCGCCGGGAGACACATGGCTACGTACTTATTACTACATCGAGGGAGGACTTATCCACCAATCAGAGCCTTTGGCCCGGACCGTCTGATGTGGTACAATTAGACTCTGCGAAATGGCTTAATTTCGCGAAAATACGCTGGAGCGAGGTCACAGTAGACCCATGGTATACGCCCCTCAGAACCCATTGATAGTGCAGAGCGACCGCTCTCTGCTGCTTGAAGTTGATAACGCACTTTATACCGCGGCTCGTGATGAGCTTGCGCGCTTTGCCGAGCTTGAAAAAAGCCCTGAGCATATTCATACCTACCGCATCACGCCTCTGTCGCTCTGGAATGCCGCTTCGGCAGGGCTGAGCGCCGAGGATGCGGTCGCTGTGCTGGGCCGCTACTCGAAGTTCGACCTGCCGGGCAATGTGCTCACCGACATCAAGGATTATATTTCCCGGTTTGGGCGGCTGAAGCTCGTAAAGTCGGATGATGGCGCGCTGTTGCTCAAATCGGAAGACCCGATGCTTATTGCGGAGGTTGCTCGCAACAAAAAGGTGCAACCTCATGTGCTGGCCCAGATTGACCGCAACACCCTCCAGGTTGACCCGCGTATGCGCGGCCATGTCAAGCAAGCATTGGTGCTGTTCGGCTACCCAGCCGAAGACCTGGCGGGGTACACCGAGGGCGATGAACTCAAACTCGTGTTACGAGACACCGATGGCGACGGCTCCGCGTTCGGCTTGCGCACCTACCAGGCCGATGCGATAGCGTCGTTCTGGGCTGGGGGCACGGTGCATGGTGGTAGCGGTGTGGTCGTGCTGCCCTGCGGTGCTGGCAAGACCGTGGTCGGTATGGGCACGATGGCCCAGGCGCAGACACACACGCTCATACTCGCGCCGTCTACTATCGCTGTCCGGCAGTGGATCTCCGAGATACTGGACAAGACCACGCTGACAGCGGAGGAAGTAGGCGAGTATAGCGGCGACAAGAAAGAGGTCAAGCCTGTCACCGTGACCACCTACCAGATGCTGACCTACAGGCCATCCGTGAGCGCGGTAAACGCCGCGACCGGAGAAGTAGGCGAGTTCCCACACTTCGATATATTTACGAAGCACAACTGGGGCCTGATTGTCTATGACGAGGTACACCTGCTGCCCGCCCCTGTGTTCCGCATAACAGCAGAGATACAGGCGCGGCGGCGTCTCGGCCTGACTGCGACCCTTGTACGCGAGGACGGGCGTGAAACCGATGTCTTTTCGCTGATTGGGCCAAAGAAGTTTGATGTACCCTGGAAAGAGCTTGAGCAGCAGGGCTGGATAGCTACAGCGGAATGCACCGAAGTCAGGATGCCACTAACGCCGGAAGAGCGCTCTGAATATGTGCTGACCGAGGACAGCCGCATAAAGTACCGCATCGCTGCCGAGAACCCCATCAAGATGGATGTGCTGGAGTGCCTGCTGGAGCAGCATGAGAAAGATGCGGTGCTGGTAATAGGCCAGTATATCGAGCAGCTAAAGACAATCGCGGCACGCTTTGACGCCCCGCTGGTAACAGGCAAAACTCCCAACGTCGAGCGCGACCGCCTCTACGAGGATTTCCGCCGGGGTAACATCAAGGTGCTGGTTGTCAGCAAGGTGGCGAACTTCGCAATAGACCTGCCGGATGCTAACGTCGCTATACAGGTCTCGGGCACCTTCGGCTCCAGGCAAGAGGAAGCGCAGCGGCTCGGCCGCATCTTGCGTCCCAAGAAGGATGGCTCAATCGCCAATTTCTACTCCCTGGTCACCCGCGACACCAAAGATCAGGACTTTTCGACTAATCGCCAGCTATTCCTAACGGAGCAGGGTTACAGTTATAATATCACCGACGCTGCTGTTATAATGCCCGAGCTACCTGCGCGCATGGCCGCGCTGGAGGCCGAGCTCGAGCAGAAGAAGCTATCGGGCGAATGGGACATAGAGGAGAGGCTGGAGAAGCGCAAGCACGCCTCCACTCATGAGGAAGAAACGGGAGAGCCCAAGGCAAAGCGCGGCCGCAAACCGAAAGCCGCAGCCGTTGCTGTAGAAGCTGAAGGGGTTGTGCCGGACGAAATAGACATAGCGGCGGGCGCGGAAGATCAGCAACCTCCCCGCAAGCGCAGAGGCAGACCGCCCAAGAGCCAGAACGGTCGCGAGCACCTACGCCTTGTAAAATAAAGCTCGCCGGTCATACGTAGTACGCAATACGCAGCACTCAGTAGAATAGATCGCATTCCAACACGCGGAGGGGCTTGTGCCTGTTGTAGCAGTAATTGGTTGCCAGTGGGGTGACGAGGGCAAAGGGAAGATCGTAGACCTGCTTTCAGATCAGGCGGGGGTAGTGGCGCGCTGTAACGGCGGCACCAACGCCGGGCATACCATCGTCAACGAGCTTGGCACCTTTCGCCAGCGCCTCATACCATCGGGCATCTTCAATCCGCATGCTGTTTCTATTATCGGCAACGGCGTTGTCATCGACCCCGATGTGCTGCTGGAGGAGATGGCGCAGCTCACCGCCGCCGGAGTAGACATATCCCGCTTGCTCATAAGCGATAGGGCCCACGTGATTATGCCCTATCATAAGCTGCTGGATGGGCTTGAAGAGGATGCACGCTCGGAAACAAGCGCGGGCAATATCGGCACCACGCGGCGCGGCGTCGGTCCTGCCTACATGGACAAGACGGCCCGCATCGGCATTCGCATGGGCGATCTTGTCCATGAAGAAATGCTGCTGACCAAGCTCTCCTCCGTGTTGCCCAGCAAGAACGCCCTGCTTGAGAGGGTGTACAACACCGCCCCGCTGGAACTACACGGCATCTACCTGAAGCTGGTTGAGCAGGGCCAGCAGCTTCGCAAGCATATCCTCCCCACCGAGCTTGTGATCGCGCGCGCCCTGGCCGAGAAGCGCAATGTACTGCTGGAAGGCGCGCAAGCTGCCTTGCTCGACGTTGATTTCGGCACCTATCCCTACGTGACATCGAGCAACCCCACTGCTGCCGGGTTGTGCGTCGGCTCCGGCACACCACCCAACCAGCTTAGCTCTATTGTAGGCGTCTACAAAGCGTACCAGACACGCGTGGGTGAGGGGCCGTTCCCGACAGAGCTTCACGGCGAGATAGCCGATTTCCTGCGCGAACAGGGCGGCGTTGGGCATGGCGAGTACGGCACCGTCACAGGCCGTCCCAGGCGCGTCGGGTGGTTTGATGGAGTGGCCGCGCGCTATGTATCGCAGCTAAACGGGCTGACGGGCGTCGCTCTCACACGTCTCGACGCGCTCGACAAGTTCGAGACTATCAAGATCTGCACAGCCTATCGCGTGCATGATGCTCATCTGAGCCACCTTCCCGCCGATCTCTCTATCTTCGATATCGTAGAGCCTCAATTTGAGGAGCATCCCGGCTGGCAGACCGACACATCGGGTGCTCGCGTTTGGGCGGACTTGCCCGAGCAGGCCCGCAACTATATCGACAGGATCTGCCAGCTAATCGGCACCCCTCTCGACCTCGTATCCGTCGGCCCCCACCGCGATCAGACAATTACCCTGCGCAACCCCTACAAAGTAGTGCCGCTGCAAGTAGGCCAACTCCTCCAATCCCTGGGCAATTAGCACCCTCGTCAAAGAAGATGTGGTTGGTGAGAGGTCACCTTGTAGCTTTCAAGGATAGGCTCTCGAAAATCCCCAGCAAATAGCCAATGAGATACCCCTCACCCCCAACCCCCTCTCCCCGCTTCGCGTGGAAAGGGGGCTTTTTATATGAGGAGGAGAATGGGGGACACCCCCATACCCCCGTCATGGGCTGCGCCCCTGCACCCCCT
>JBDTQH010000024.1:0-80921 GCA_039932335.1 Chloroflexota bacterium | reverse complement strand
TGTCCCCCACTCTCCCCTTCTTCTAAGACTCCCCTCCCACGCGTGGGAGGGGCCGGGGGAGGGTCTCCCGATACCGAGATGCCGGGTTGTTCCACCCTAAATCTGAACATTTAGTTGAGGAGTAACTGTCCCACATGCGGTGGGTTGGCAAAATGGTGGGGCAACTACTGCAATATTAAGGCAGAATTGAGACCGTAGTGGGGCAACATACCCTGATTCGAGCCTGCTTTTGCCCCTCTGAAGGGAAATTTGAATTCGCCCACCGCCTGTGGGACAGTAACCTTGACGGGAGCATCTTGACACAGGAAGGTCTGGTATTGTAGACTGAGCCAACAACTGAATTACAAATCGAGAGTGGTAGCGAGAGAACTGGCTTGTAGACCTACCCGGCAACCGGTCAATGATCGATGCGGTGCCCCACCCAGCCCCAACGGGAAGGATTCGGCCCATGCGGCAAGTAGCACGCCTCTCCGTGAGAGGCTTTTTTATTGCTCACAAAGTCCCGTGTCAAAGTAGTTTGTGAGGCAGGTATTAGGTACGAGGAAGTAATTATGTCTGACACTGATCTCCGAAAGGTTGATAGTAACCACCCGTTTCTTGTGCGGCTGCGCGAGCCATCCCCGATTATTTGCGATGGGGCGATGGGCACTATGCTCTACTCTATGGGAGCGCCCACCAATGCCTGCTTTGACGAGTTCAACCTGTCGGCCCCTGATCTTGTAAGGCGGGTGCACGAAGCCTATATCAAGGCCGGGGCGGAGATTATCGAGACCAACACCTATGGGGCCAACCGCTTCAAGCTGGCATCATTCGACCTTGGAGACAAGGTGAAGAAGATCAACAGCCGTGGGGCACGAATTGCGCGCGAGGTTCGCGAAGTGCTTGGGCTGCCTGTGATGGTGGCTGGCGCGGTGGGGCCGCTTGGCAAGCCCCTGAAGCCGGTCGGGTTGATACCGCTGGTGGAGGCACGAAGCATCTTCAGGGAGCAAATCGAGGCGCTGCTTGAAGGCGGCGTAGACTTGATTATGCTGGAGACGTTCCGCGACCTCGAAGAGATGCGGCAGGCCCTAATCGCGGCGCGAGAAGCGTGCGATCTGCCCGTGGTGGCTCAGATGACGTTCGAGGAAGATGGCCGAACGCAGGTAGGCAACACACCGCAGGAAGTGGTTGCCGCTCTCGAAGAGCTTGGCGCGGACGTGATCGGCGCGAACTGCTCAACAGGGCCGCAGCGGATGGCGCGCGTTATCAACGATATGGTGGCACACGCGGCCCGGCCCATTTCGGCACAACCCAACGCAGGCTGGCCCGAGATGGTCAATAACCGCGTGGTATACGTGTCAACGCCCGACTATATGGCGAACTTCGCACGCAGAATGGCCGACGGCGGCGCGAGGATTCTTGGCGGCTGTTGCGGCACCACGCCCGCGCACATAAAGGCGTTGTCCGAAGCACTGAGAGCGCCCACAACGGACGAAGCCGGCGCGCAGCAAACCAGTGGAGCCGGACCATCACAAGCTACTGCGGGTAGAGCCTGGCTGGCGGGCGACGGGCGAAACGGTGCCGCGACCGGCCAGAAGACCGAAGAGGTGCCGTTGCTGCGAGAGGCCGCACCGCTGGAGGTCAGCGACGCGCGCACATCCGTGCATGACGAAGTAGGCTCGTTCGGTTGGAAGCTGGGCAAAGAGCTTGTGGTCAGTATCGAGCTTGCACCGCCCAGGGGTGTGAACCCCGCAAAATTGCTGGCGGGTGCGGAGATGCTAAAGAGCAAAGGCGTGGATGCCGTGAACGTCACGGATAGCGCGCTTGGACGAGCCTCAATGAGCGCGCTGGCGGTCTGCTACCAGGTGCTGCAGCGCACAGGGATGAATGTCATTCCGCACTTTACGACGCGAGACCGCACACTAATGGGCATCCAGTCGGAGTTGCTGGGCGCTCACGCGATGGGTTTGAGGCATATACTGGCGCTCACGGGCGACGCGCCGAACCCGGTTGACAGGCTGGGATCATCGGCGGTGTTCGACATTGACGCTATCGGCCTTATTAAGCTACTTACCAAGCTGAACGCAGGCGTAGACCTCGCCGACAACAGCATCGGCGGGACGACCGACTTCCTTATTGGGTGCGCGTTCAATCCAACGGCGCGCGACCTGCCGCTGGAGAAGGACCGTCTCGGCCAGAAGCTGGAGGCAGGCGCGCATTTCGTGATGACCCAGCCTGTGTACGATCTTGACCTGGTAGAGCGCACGCTGGAGCATGTAAAAGAGTTCCAGGCGAATGTGCTGCTCGGCATCTTGCCGCTGCAGAGCTACAGGCACGCCGAGTTCTTGCACAACGAAGTACCGGGCATTACGATACCGGAGTTTGTGCTGGCGCGTATGTATGAGGCAGGGCCAAACGGCAGGCAGGCAGGGCTTGAAATGGCGCAGGAGATTCTTCTCCACGCAGCCGGCCGCTACTCAGGCGTATACCTGATGCCGTCGTTCGGGCGGTACGAGCTTTGCGCGAGCGTGCTCGACGTGCTGCCGAGGTTTAGTGCTGAGGCGGGGGTTGCGCAAGGGTAGGAAACAGTCCAACCGCATAAAGAGCGAAGCCCGAACAATAGCACAAAGCTACCTTTGAGCCTCGTCTTCTCCAAGCTGGGCCAGAGCTACGTCGATCAGCATCTGCTGGCCGCGTGTTATTGAGGTGGGGAGTGCGTCGCGGTGGAACCAGCGTGCCTGAGCGATTTCGGCGTTGGGCTTGAAGACTGCGAGGCTTTCTCCGGGGAGCGGGCGGCACGAATAGATCATATCAACCAGGCGGCGGTCGTAGTGGGCGGCTCCTGACAGATACTTCGTGATCTCTACTTTCATGCCTGTTTCTTCACACACCTCGCGCAGGAGGCACTCTTCGAGGCTTTCGCCTGGTTTCAAGCCGCCACCCGGCAGGCCCCACGGCTTCTTACCCCGGTAGGTGTGCTTGAGTAGCAGTATGCGTCCCTCATCATCGAGCACAAGCCCGGTAACCCCAACTACAAACTTGGGGCTGAGCAGCCAGACGATGGCGGTGCGCCATCTTCCTCTAATCGGTAAGCGGGCCCATAACCAGATGAGTTTATCCTGCATACTGTTGCCCTACTCCTGCATAGTCCAGATCCCTTCGACATGAGTGCTTCACGGCTTTGCGCTGTCAATTAATACTTCGCCTGTCATCCCGTCGAAGAAGAGAAAAGCTTGCTGGGTGGGGTCTGTGCTGAAAAGCTCATAGGCAAGTTGGGCGGGCTGGCCTCCTGCGGCAGGTGTGGGCAGCGGACCGAGGCCAAGACCGTCAGGGGCGAGCATCGCTATACCGATTCCGGCAGCCTGCACAGCGTCCGATGCTTTGGACGCCAGTTCATCTGAGTCGACAAGCTTGCTAACATCAAGAGAAGAAAGCTGCAGTGCAGCCATCTCATCTGAGCCAAAACTCTGCACCATATCATCCGTGAGCGCGCCTTCCTTTACCAGATCGGTCTGCGAGCCATCCATAGTGAGGGCGACCGCGCCTTTGGTAGACGGCGAGAAAGCGATCAACGCCCAGTTACGGCCTTTGCCGCCTGGTGTCGGCTCGGTGACGTCGGGATCGCCGAGGGCCACACCAAGCAGCCTTGCTGCCTGACCGGGCCGCACGTTGGCGAGCATCACGAGGCGAGCATCGGATTGCCACGAGATAGCGCGCGCCTTAAGCTCGGTTAGCGCCTGGAGGCTGGTCACAGCCTCTCCGGTAGCCGTGGCTTTCACAGCGGTGGGTGCGGGAACTTCAGTGGAAGGGATCGTTGGAGAGGCAACGGGGGCGGCGTCAACTACAGTGCCCGTCGGTGCTGCCGGTGCGGAGGCGGCGGGCGTTGCGACTTCGCCAACGGGTGCGGGAGTGGGACTGCTGACTGCTGCGGCCGTTGTCGCGGTGGGTGCGGTAGATGGTGTGGCCGGGGTGCCGTTATCGCAGGCTGTAAGGAAGACGAGAAGAATGGCTGGTAGCAGTGCTCCGGTGCGGCGAAGGTTCAATGGTAGCTCCTGTGGCGATGGTGTGCAACACGCAATGGGACGTGGTGATGGTTGGTGTTACGCGCTCTAACGCTAGACTATGCGGCTCACGATCTGCGCGCCGTTTGCGGCCATGTGGTACAGGAAGAGAGGATGCAAGAGGTTAGCATCGTGAGGCAAAGTACCGATCTGGCGGGCAGTCTCGATGGGCATATCAAAGGTATCAGCACAGTTGGCGGGCACAATCACAGCAACATGGCTGTCACGAGCGTTCGCGCTCAACTTCAGGTGCAGCGCAAGCTGGTAAAGGCAAAGGTCGGTGCAATCGCCCACGGCGATGAAGGTGTTTATCTGTGGGCGGTCGGTCAGCCATGCGTCGAGGTCGGTGCCGAGCGCGGGGTGCAGCGAGTTCTTGTGAACAATCTTGAAGAGATCAGCAAACGGCAGCTCTTTCAGGGGATCGACGGTGTCTGCTTCATGTGTGCCCCGGATACAGTGCGGGCCGTATTGCTCAAACTCCACAGCGTCGTGCGTGTGATATTCCTGCACCAGCACGAAGTTACGCACACCGAGGCTGTGAGCCAGCTTGAACACCTCTACGCTCGGGGCTACAATATCGCGGATGCGGGGCGAGGCGAGAGGCCCTTCGTAGCAGAAGCCGTTGACTAAATCGGCGCTGATGACGGCGACGTTATCGGGATCAAGGACGTTCTCTTGCATGTAGGCTTCAAGGTTGAACGCCGGTAGCGAGGCGACCCAATCTTCAAGCCAGGAGAGGAATGGGGCGGAAGCGGCTGAGAGATTGCCTGAGCCTGTTTGTGGTGCAGTGGTGCTCATGTCTGCTCCTTTACTCACGGGTATTACGGGTCTATTATAACCGAGAGACGAGAGACAGACTCCACCTGCTCATGTTCTAACCCGAAATGAGCGGTTTGCAGACTAGGATGTCGGGGGCGGCAAGCGCGAACTGAATTGAGCCGCGTTGTGCGCTTGGTCAGGAAGCAGCCGCTTGAGGCAGGAGGGCAGCGGCCTCAAAATAGATGCGAGCCTGCACGATCCGGTCGTTTTCGAGATCGTAAGAGACACAGAGAGGCACACGCACCTGTTGCCCTGTGGGCGGGATGCCGCCGAAATCGAGCAGTTGCTTGCCTGTGAAGTCTGCTTCGAGAACCGCATGACCATCGGTTACCAGCAGGCGAGGATTCTCGACGGTTGCATCGAAGGCGACATGATAGAAATATTGGAGCATGCCAAAGATAGCATCCCGTCCGTGTGCCTGCTGGCCCGTGCCCATGACAGTAAAGACCGCATCCTCCGCGATAACATCGGTGTCTGCGTGTGTGGCGTCCAGGTAGCGGCTCATTGCCGCGCGTGTGCTTTCGAGAGACATAACAGTTACCCTCCCTGTGATTGGTACACGTGCCGCCGGTGAACAGGCCAAGTATTGGGGCTGAGTATAGCGCGGTACTGTTGTGCCGTCAAGCCTGCGGCGTGTTATAATTTGCACAATGGGAACCGATATTGAGAAGACACAGGGCGAGCTTTCGCCGCTCGAATTGCTGCTGGCAGGAGCGCTGCGAGACGCCACAATACCTCTGGGCAAAGGGCCGGTAAGCAGCCCTTTTTACGAAGGCGAAGAGGACGCGCCGGACTACGATAATTTGCTGGCCTGCATAAAGTGCGGGGCCTGCTTGCCCGTTTGCCCTACCTACAACACCGATTTGCTGGAGGTGCAGTCGCCGCGCGGTCGCGTTCAGTTGATGCGGCAGGTAGAGGAAGGGCTGCTTGAGCCTTCCGATAACTTCCTGGCCCATATGTACAATTGCCTGGATTGCCGCGCCTGCCAGACCGCCTGCCCTACAGGGGTGAAAATCGGCGAGCAGGTGTTGAGGTCGCGGGTGCAGGTGGAGCGCACCAAAAAGCAGCCGCTCGTCAAGAAGATCGGGCTGGACTTCGCGCTGGGCGACCAGAGGCGGCTGGAGTGGCTGATGCTGCCCGTGGCCCTATACCAGAGGAGCGGTTTGCAGTGGCTTGTACGCAAGACGCGAGTGCTGCACTGGGCGCTGCCGAAGAAGTTGAAGCTGCTGGCGTTCATGGAGGAGCTGCTGCCTGAGCGCATACCATTGAGATCGCTGCGGCAGAGGATCGCCACGGTGGTGCCGCCGCAAGGCGAGAAACGCTACCGCGTGGGCTTCTTCCTGGGCTGCGTGATGAGCACTATATTCGCGGAGACCTCGCAGGCAACAGTCAGGGTGTTAAGCGAGAACGGCTGCGAAGTGGTGACGCCCAAGACGCAGAAGTGCTGCGGCGCACCACACGCCGAGGAAGGCGATTTCGAGTCGGTTAGGCGGTTCGCCAAAGAAAATATCGCGCTGTTTGAGCGGTACAAGGTGGACTATATCATTTGTGATTGCGCGGCGTGCGGGGCTCAGACCAAGGAGTACGCCGAACTGCTACACGATGACGCTGAATGGCGAGAGCGCGCTGAGAAGTTCAGCAGCAAGGTACGCGATATCATGCAGTTCCTGGGCGAGATACCGCTCAACCAGCCAAAGGCCGTGCTGGAGCAGCGGGTTTCGTACCACGAGGCGTGTCATCTCTGCCATGTGCAGAAGGTGAGGGAAGAGCCTGTGCGCGTGCTGGAGTCGATACCGGGCGTGGCCTTGCAGCCGCTCAAAGAAAGCGATATGTGCTGCGGCAGCGCCGGCGTGTATAACCTGACACACAACGACCGCTCGATGCTGATTCTCGACCGCAAAATGACCAACATAGAGGCGACGGACGCCGAAGTGGTGCTGACAGGCAACCCCGGCTGCCTGCTGCAACTCGACTATGGCAGGCGCACCGTCGGTTCGGACAAGGCTGTGTTGCACCCGGTCCAGGTGCTGGATGCCGCCTATAGAGCCAGCCGCCTGCAGTCAGGCCGCCCCGCGAGGTTCATTGGCGTGGACCCGGGCGACAGTCTAAAGACCCGCAGCGGCCGAGTAGTAGCCGTGGCCGCCGATGGCCGGACGCGCGTGGTGATGGGCGGGAGCGTGCGACGTAAGGCGTGAAACGTGAAACGTGAAGCGTGAAACGTGAGTACGGGTTTTGAAACGCCAAGACGCTAAGATGCCAAGATTATTATGGGGCTTAAGAGACTGCTTTTACGATTAGGGTTCCGTCCAGGGACGGCGTTCTTAGGTCATACGCAGTACGTAGTACGCAGTAGTTCACGCATCACGTTTCACGTTTCACGCGTTACGTTTCACGAAGAGAGACAACGACTTTGCTTAGAAGATTGTTTAGAGGGAAACAGCAGGTAGCGGAAGATCCTGAGGTGGTTATACCCGGGGCGAAGCAGGGCGGTCATGGCGACCACTGGGGTTGCATACTGCGTTCGCTGGATGAGGGACGTCTGATTGGCGACCTGACTACTGTCACGCAGAAGGATGACCACCCGGTGACTTTTGGTAATGTGACCAGGGGACTGGCCTTCCGCTCTGAGGAGGGTCCAGTACGGAGTTGCGTGCTTGTGGTGAAGAACACGCTTGCCAGCGCATATCCTGAGATAGAGGACGGCGCGGTGTGGCCCGTATTGATCCGCGAGGTTATTCCCTGGGCGAACGGGATCGAGGGGCAAATATCAGGCGTCTGCTACGGCGCGGCAATACAATTCTTCGACACAAGATTCTATGCCAGTGCCCACAATTACAGGGTGGGTGAGACTTATAACTTCAAGATGGGGGCGCTCGCTTACACTATCGGTCACGCACCGGAGACGGAAGCGGCAAGCGATATCGGCGCATCGATATCGTTCAAAGGGGCAAGCGCCTTCATGCCCGCGAGCACCAGCGGCGAAGGAGCCGACATCGACGACTACTGGTTCCACAGCCCGCTCAACGGTGAGGTGACCGAGACATCTCTGTTCGGGCAAAGGCTGAGGATCTACCCTATTATTCTCGCCATACCAAGCGATTTCGAGATGCACTTGCCGGTTTTCGCGGCGGATCATGTGGTCGCAGCCGATATGGAGCTTGCCAGGGTCGAGGACGATCTGCAAGGCTACCTCTGGCTGCAAGGGCATCTGGCCGAAGATCCTGAAGAGACAGAAGAGTAGAAGGCTGCACACAACCATGATTTCTCTGGAGCAACAGCAGGTATTTAGATGGCGTCTCAAGGGTCACCAGTTGCTGGAGCGAGCGCCGCGCAACAGACTCGTTGATGTTGTGAGCAAAGTGGGCGGATTGCAGGCGCAGGTGATGTCGGCTGCGGAGTTGCAGGCGTGGGCGCGGATCGAAGGCATAACAGCGCAGGATGTCCGCGATGCCCTCTGGAAAGAGCGCACGCTTTATAAATCATGGTCGCTGCGCGGCACGCTGCATCTGCTCGCAGCAAGTGAGTTCGCTCTCTACACGGCGGCATTGTCAACGCGACACCGCCACGCCAGTGCGGGCTGGCTGAAGTATTACGGTCTGACGCTCGAAGAAATGCAGGCCCTGATGGAGGGTGTTCGGAAGGCTCTGGATGGTCGAAGCCTCACACGGGACCAGCTTGGCGACGAGATCGCTGAAATCATGAAAATGCCGCACCTGAAAGAGCTGATGAAGTCAGGCTGGGGGTCGCTACTGAAGCCGTCTGCATTCCAGGGTGACCTCTGTTTTGGACCAAGCTCGGGGCAGAACGTCAACTTTGTGCGGCCCGACCAGTGGCTGGACGGCGGCCATAAAGGGGACGACTCGCCCGAGGCCATGAAAGAAATGGTGAGGCGCTACCTGGCAGCGTTTGGTCCGGCGAGCGTGGACGACTTTGCACGGTGGTTCGGGATGGAGGCAGCCGGGGCGAGGCGGGTGTTCAAGGCAATGGACGATGAGCTAGTGCCGGTAGAGGTGGAAGGATGGGCGAAGTGGAAGGGTTGGGCGCGCAAAGATAGTGTCCCTGAAATGCAGACGCTCGACGTCAACCCACCGGCCAGGCTGCTCCCCCACTTCGACCCCTATGTCGTCGCGAGATCGCATATTGCTGCTTACGCGATGCCCGATGTCGAAGCTAACAAAGAGAAGATCTACCGCACAGCCGGCTGGGTAACCCCTGTAGTGCTGGTTGACGGTGTGATAGCGGGCATGTGGGGTTACGAAAAGCGCCGCTCCAACATCGAAGTAAAGGTCCAAATGTTCAGCGACACGTCAGCCGAAGTAAAAGCCGAAATAGAAGAAGAAGCAAGCAGGCTGGCCGATTTCCTCGAAGGCAAAGCGGAGCTGGTAATTGGACGTGAAACGTGATTACGGTTTGAAACGCCAGGACGCCAAGGTACCAGGGATTTAGCTCTTTGATCTTGCGGTCATGAGCAACTGACAACTGACAACTGACAACTACGCGATACGCAATACGAACCAAATTGAACCAACACGATGTCCAACCATATGACGAGTTGAGGCCGCTGGAAGAGCCGGGGGCTGTGTGGCGGCGTTCGGCTGTGCTGATTTTGCTATATCCGAAGGCAGGCGAAGACTATATAGTATTCATGCGCCGGACAGAGACCGTGGCGCATCACAAGGGGCAGATTTCGCTGCCGGGCGGTGGGTATGAGCCAACCGACCCCGACCTGACGTACACCGCGCTCCGCGAAGCCAACGAAGAGCTTGGCATTGACCCGAACCGCGTGGAAGTATTATCGGTGATGCCGGATGTGTATGCGCGCATCAGCTTCTTTGTCATTACGCCTGTTATCGCTCGGCTTCGGCCGCCGGCCAATGGGGGTAATGAAGAGCTGGTGTTCAGGCCCAGCCCCGACGAGGTGGCGGAAGTGATAGAAGTTCCATTGAGCGCACTCCGCGATCATGCTCGCCATCACACCGAGCTAAGGACACGAGACAATATCACCTACAACCTGCATTACTTTACCTATGGGCCGTATGAGATTTGGGGCGCGACGGGGCGCATCATATACGAATACCTGAAGAGCACAGGTTACTGATTGCTGATAATTGGGGCCGCTTTATGCCGAATGGACGCGTACATGACATCATAACGATTACTACAGCGGTCGTAGCTGCGCCTGTGCTGCTTAACTCGACACTGCCTGAGATGGGCGCGGCTACGGCAATTGTGGCGGTAGGCTCTTACCTGGCATCCGGCCTTGTTTTCAGCCCTGATCTTGACCTCCATTCGACACCGTATAAGCGCTGGGGCCCCCTCCGATTTATCTGGAAACCATACCAGAAGATGGTGCCGCATCGAAGCTGGGTTTCGCATAGCTTTGTGTTCGGGCCGCTAATACGGGTGCTATATTTCGCCATCGCAATGACCTTGCTGTATCTGGCTGGGATGGCGCTGGTCAATCTGTTCGTCGCGGTTGACGCCACGGGCACCCTTCTCAACTTCAGCCGGACCGTGCAGACGTGGGTAGAGACTCACCCGGTCACTATAAGTTACGCGGTTGGCGGCCTTATCATGGGCGGTGCGGCACACACGGCGGCTGATCTGATTTATTCGTGGACCAAGAGAAAGCTGAGGAAGATCTTTTGAAGCATACTCTATCAAACTATCACAAATGGGATGTCACGCCTGAGGAGGCGAAGGCGATACAGCTTTCGCTCGCAGCCAGGGTGTCGCTCGTGCCCGATTTTGGCGAGGTGAAGTTCGTCGCGGGCGTGGATACCAGCGCCACAGGTGTTGCGCGCTGTGCGGTAGTGATTCTGACCTACCCCGAGCTTGAGGTCGTGGAGATAGCGCGAGCCGAGAAACCGCTGGTATTCCCATACGTGCCGGGCTTGCTGTCGTTCCGCGAGGGACCGGCGATACTTGGGGCCTTTGACAAGATAAAGCAGTGGCCCGACCTGGCCTTTTTCGATGGGCAGGGGCTGGCTCATCCGCGCAAGATAGGCATTGCTTCGCACATTGGCGTGCTGCTCGATATGCCGACAATAGGCGTGGCAAAATCCCCACTGGCGGTGCGGGGCGAACAACCGGGACCGGAACCGGGGTCGTGGACGCCCTGGGCCAACCGCAAGGGCGAGGTGCTGGCAGCCGCCCTACGAACCCGGCTGCGATCTAATCCGTTATATATATCACCGGGCCACCGGATAGATCTCCCGACTGCGTTGCAATATGTTTTGAGCACGGGCAGAGGGTACAGGTTGCCGGAGCCGACGCGCCAGGCACACAACGCGGCAGCCATCGCAGAGTAGCCTTGCGCGGAGATTGTGCGGCCTGCTAATGCGAATTACGTAAGTCTGACGCCAGAAAGCAGCAGTTTTGCAATAAAATGAACCTTTTTGCACTTTTTGTTGTGTTATAGAGTGCAAGGTCGGATTGTACCTTGATTTTCCACCCAACCGCAACGGGCGTCACAATGTGCAATTGACTTGCCAACACTCCTACAATGTGGTACTATCGAAGCTACGTGTGCTAAAGCAGCGGTATTAATAAGCTGTTTGGTGCGCTATAGAAAAGTGAATATAGTTGCGGGAATAAATAATCTTGATTCGGAAGGGAGGTGGTTAGGCCTCTTGTCGGCAGACGGTAGGGCTACCCTATGCCAGGCGTAATGCAACTACGAATTGCGGAGCGCAGATTAAGAGGAACGAAACGAACCCAGGCGTAAATTACGCCCAAATAGCGAACGACCAAGCCCGACATGTGGTCGCTAGCAACAGTTCCGTGTGAGGTTTCAGCTTTAGTATTACCTGTTGGCTTTCGCCAAGTAAGGTAGGAGGAAAGAATGAACGAAAAACAGCGTAACATAGGGCGTGTAGCTCTTTACGCTAGCGTGATTGGCGCAATGGCCGTGTCGGTTCTCCCGGCATCTGCCAACACAGCGTCCGCGCAAGGCACAACCCGTAAGATCGGCAATATCGATGTTGCCGGACGGTTCCTCGAAGTGTGGAACAAGCAGGGTAACGATCAGGCTAACACTTATGTGAACGGCCTGCCTATCACTACCCGTCGCGCCGAGATTTCCACCGAAGATGGCAAGACATACGATACCCAGTGGTTCGAGCGCGCCAAGTATGAAGCCCACCCTGAAAACAAGGCTCCCTACGATGTGCTCCTCGGCCGCCTCGGCGCCAACTTCGTTGAAGGCCGCGGTTCCGTTGATCCCGCCACCAAGGTGGTGCGCAACAAGGCTGATGCCGCATTCGTCGGTATCGACAAGCCCGCTGATGCCAACGGCACGAGCAAGGTATGGTTCCAGGAGACCAAGCACTCCGTCACAGGCAAGATCCTGGAGTACTGGAACAAGTATGGTGGACTACAGCAGTTCGGCTTCCCGCTGAGCGAAGCCTTTGACGAAATCTCTACAGACGGCAAGACCTACTCAACACAGTACTTCGAGCGCGCTAAGTTCGAAGTACACCCTGAGAAGGCTGATCCGTATGCAGTAGAGCTGGGTCTGTTGGGCGTGCAGCAGTACAAGGCAACCCCTATCGCTGCTGATAAGCTCCCCATCGCTCCTCCCGCCGGTGTAACCAGCGCGAAGGACACATACACAGCCGGTTCCCTCCAGGAGCCTGACACCATGTTCTGCAACGAAGCCAACACCGTGGTTGCGGTGCGCTTCTGCGCCGGTGTCACCTTTAACGATGCACTCGTCGCAAACGACGATGTAGAAGTTGCATTCCCTCTCGCGGCCTGGTACGTCCCGACCATTGAGAACGGCGGCTCCTTCTATGTTGGCGCAGGCGAGGACAAGCACCTCGTGACCAAGTACAAGCTCCGCAAGGGCGTAAAGTGGTCCGACGGCTCGGAATTGACCTCCAACGATGCGGTTTACTCGTATCAGTTGATCCTTTCCGACCCGCTGTCCGTCAGCACATCCATCCAGACCAAGATCTCAACCATCGACAACCCTGACAAGTACACAGTAGTGTACAACTGGTTGTCGCTGCGCGAGGCCAAGGCTAAGCTGGCCGATCCTAAGACCGACAAGGTTGCGTTCGCGTTCCTTGACACCTTCATCAGCCAGAGCAAGCCTGTTGTGGACCTTAACTACATCTTTATTGGTAGCGTTCACAGCAAGAAGGCCCTGGAGAAGATCCCTGTAGACAAGATCCAGGAATCGAGCGAAGGCCAGAAGCCAACCGGTTACGGCCCCTACATCGTTCAGGATTGGAAGCAGGGCGACCAGATGACATTGGTGGCCAACCCTAACTACAACCTGACCGCTCCTCCGTTGATCAAGCGCGTTATCCAGAAGTTCAACACAGACGTAAACGCTAACGTCAACGCATTCCTGACGGGCAACCTCGACGCCATCGAGAGCGAAGGCTTCGTAGTTCCGCCCGAGCAGTCCGACCAGATCAAGGCCGCCGGTGGTGTAGTAGCCTCCGTTCCCGCAGCCTCCTGGGAGCACCTCGACTTCCGCATGGACTGGGGCCCATTCAAGGACGTGAATGTACGCCAGGCCATGATGTATGGTATCAACCGCAAGCAGGTTGTTGACGTTGTCTACAAGGGCGGCGCGGCTGTTATGAACGGCCCCATCCCCCCTGGCATCTACCACTCGTTGGAGAACGCCGACTTCGCCAAGAACTTCCCGGATGCTGCCGCCAAGTACAAGCTTCCTATCTACGCATTTGATCAGGCCAAGGCAAACCAGGTTCTGGATGCCGCCGGCTGGGTCAAGGGTTCTGATGGCATTCGCGCTAAGGGCGGCGAGAAGCTTTCCTTCGAGTATGCCACAACACGTAACGCCACACGCCAGGCTATTCAGGCACTCGTCTCGAACGACCTGAAGCAGATTGGTATCGACGCTCAGGTAGTGAACTACCCGACCGGCTACTTCAACGAAGACGGCCCGATCGCGACCGGCCAGTGCAAGCTTTGCCAGTTCGCGTATGTTCAGTCCTCCACCAGCAACTATGACTCCTGGGATACCGCCCAGATCAACACCGAAGCCAACCCTGGTGGCCAGAACAGGCAGCACTACTCGAACAAGGTTGTTGACGACAACAACCACCTCTTCAGCGCCGAGCTCGAGCGCGCCAAGCAGGCTGAGTACTCCGCAGCTGTTCAGGTTCAGATGATGAAAGACGTTGTATTGATCCCGGTCGTACAGCGCGCCAACATCGAAATCTACAGCGGCAAGCTGAAGAACCGCAAGACCACCAATACCCAGGCACCTCAGTGGTGGAACATGGTACAGTGGTACTTCGAGAAGTAATATCGACTGACGAAGCTTAGCTTCTGAATGTCTAGTAGATACGGCCCTACCTCGCCCAGCGAGCGAGGGCCGTATCTTTTCACCCTACAATTACGTACATAATCTCAGGCAAATGAACCAAAACCTACTGGGATTAGTACTTATAGGTGCATGGGAGCAAAAGCGATATAATGTACGCAACCGTGGACAAAGAGGTCCTGCGGAGGTGATTGAGTATATAAGCAGAAAAGTGAGTCTATGGTGGTGCGCAAATGTTATCTTCTCTACTCGTATTCTTCGCTAGAATAAAAAGCTACCGGCAGGACCAACTACAGGCTGAGAGCCGCTCGGGCGTGCAGGCACTCCACACAGAGAGAGACAGTGAGCAAGAAAGCCTGGACAAAGGCTATGATCCTGCATCGGCCTACGATGTCAGCTATGAGGATGCGCTTCTCGGACTTGAGATACGCAGCTTTCTGCAGGCCGAATACGGCCAGACCGAGCCGCCCGCAGGGGTATTTCGTCGGATAATGCGGGCCATTGAGCAGCAATTGGCTACCGAATCGCGTAAGACGCAACCTGAGTTTATTGCCCGTTTCTACAGGGCGATGAGTGGACCTTTCACGGCGCGACTCGTTCCAGGTGCCGTTGCCCTTTCCCTCATGGTAGCCGTGCTGGGCACGAATTTCCCACAAGTGTTGCGTGGAGGCGCACCCGGTACTTTGCTATCCGGTTCCGGAACCCAATCACCCACCGCACAGCCATTACAGCAAAATAAAGTAACAGCAGATCCAACATCCAGCATCGGGAATGTAGCCCCGATAGTGATAGCAGGCACAGAACAAGCTCAGTTCTATGACCGGGTAGAGCTAAGATTGCGGCCGATAAAACATGGTGATGACGCGCAGGACGATGATGTTGAGCCTTATTTAAGGCAGCGCAACTATTAGCTTATTGACCAGACCGGATAATCAAGCGCGACAAGAAGGGCAGGCACCTGGCAAACCAGGCAGCCTGCATTTTTGCTTGCCCGGAGAGTGCCGGCATTCTAGTACTAGACTAACAAAGAAGTGTCAGGCAAGCGCATCCCACCAGGCAGTGTCATTCTGCGTGCGTCGCCAACAAAATACTGTCAGTGTCGCCGCCTCCCCTCCCGCATTGTCATTCTGAACAGAGTGAAGAATCTCGTTCCCTTCTTTTCTCCTGGGATTGGTGTAAGGGAACATAGTCCTGCTTTGCGAGATTCTTCGCTCAGAATGACAACGCGGGAGGGCGCGCTTATGTGTCATTTCTTTGTTCGCACGGTACTGAGCGAAGCGAAGAATCCGTCCGGGTAGAAATTAGTATGGAGGTTGATTCTTCACTCTGTTCAAAATGACAGGGCAAAGAGGCGTACTTACCTGATACCTCTTTGTTAGTGCCGCACTCGTTTGGAACAAAAGAAGGTCCGCCGGAGTTATGCTTGTATAAGCTGTTGGGCGGGCACAATACGAATAAAGCGCATAGATTCCAAGAAATTGAACCGATCGAATAAGAAATTTGTGTAAAGATTAGCAACGCCGAGCGGGAACGTGGTTTAAGTGCTGGACAGGCATATTGACATGTAGCAAGGATTTCTGATAAACTCGGTAAGCCCCTACTCACGAGCATAAATAGCGGAGTAGATGCACGTACCCTCGGCGAATCAAAGCACCCGGCAGCTAAATACTACTGGAGGAAAGTGGAATGGCGACATATGTAATTCGGCGCTTTATCCAGGGCCTCATCGTTCTGGTACTGGCAACGTTCGTGATCTACAGTATCCTTGTGATCACGCCCGGCGGGCCACGAGACCAGATCGCACAGCTCAAGGCGACCAGCACAAGCAGTAGACCTGTGAACGCTGCGCTGCTGACATCGCTGCTGAAAGCCTATAAACTGGATGATCCGTATCCGATAAACTACCTACGCTGGTTGTTTGATCCCAAGGACACTACGGCTTTAGACCCCAACGACAATACTAAAGAGATACAAAAGGGTATTGACGTCACAATTGGCCCGATCCACCTGAAGGGTGCCGGCGTATTGACAGGCGACTTCGGCAACTCCCTGGTTGTGAACAAGGGCAGCAACGTGATGACGCTTATGGGCGACAGGTTGGGTAACACGCTGGCGCTGACAATCAGCTCGCTGCTCCTCTCTATCCTGATCGCTTTCCCGATTGGCATAATATCGGCCATCCGGCAATATTCGAGATTGGATTACTCGGTAACAGCCTTCTCTTTTGTAGGGCTTTCTATGCCGACGTTCTGGCTCGGCCTGATGCTGGTTATCTTCCTGGCAGTCATTCCCAAGCAGATACATGATAGCGGGGTAAGCTGGATGCCATACATGCCCCCCGGTTTCGCATTTGATACGGACCAGGAGGGCAACAATATCAACCGTATCTACCACCTGATCTTGCCTGTGACGGTGCTGTCGTTCGTGAACGTGGCCTCGTTCTCCAGATACGTGCGGTCGTCGATGCTCGAAGTGCTGCGGCAAGATTATGTGCGAACAGCATGGGCAAAGGGCCTGGCGCAGCGCACCGTTATTCTGCGGCACGCTCTTCGCAACGCACTGATACCGGTAATCACAGTCGTAACGCTTTCACTGCCGTTCCTCTTCTCAGGGGCGATCGCGACAGAAACAGTCTTCTCTTATCCTGGCATGGGCAAATTGTTCGTGAGCGCGATCTTCGCACTGGACATACCGCTGGTGATGGCTTTCCTGCTAATTATCACAACCCTCATTATTGTGTCCAACATCCTGGCAGACGTGCTCTATGCGGTGGCTGACCCGAGGATCCATTACAGCTAAGTAATAACTGCACCCAAGAGTTAGCACCCAGCAAAGACGCACCCATTTACAATAACTGACAGGTTGAAGGAAATAGGAGGAATAAGAGATGGCCGCAGTAGCCAAAGTAGAGGAACGATTAGCCCCAGCGGAATCGAGCCAGTTAGCAGCAACATGGAAGCGATTCCGCAAGCATAAGCTTGGGTTGACCGGCCTGGTAACGGTAATTCTGCTAGTCTTATCGGTAATAATCATACCGATGATATCACCGTTCGCGTACGACTATATTGACCCCATGGCGCTTGTGCCTGACTCAAGATACCCGGCGACAGAGTCGAATTATGCATTCAAGCCTGCACTCTGGGATAGCCCGTTGTCGGGCAACGTGCATGTCCTTGGGACAGATGCGGTAGGTCGCGACAACCTGAGCCGACTCTTCCAGGGAGGACGAATATCGCTGGCAGTAGGATTGCTCTCCACGATTATCGTTGTAATCTTCGGTTCAATCGTTGGTGCCCTGGCGGGCTTCTATGGAGGCTGGGTCGATACCATCTTGATGCGTATAGTTGACCTGCTGTTATCCCTGCCTATATTGCCCGTGCTGCTGGTGTTATCGAAGATGCTCGACCAATCGGGCATAATGACGAACATCTTTGGGAAGGCGCTGGGCACGGTGGCAACTATCATCCTCGTGTTGTCGCTGTTCGGGTGGCTCGGCATCAGCCGCCTTGTGCGCGGTTCCATCCTATCGCTCCGCTCGCTCGATTATATCGAGGCGACCAGGGCACTTGGAGCAAACAACCGCCGCATCATCACCCGCCACCTTATGCCCAACTCGATTGCCCCGATCATCGTGGCAGCCACACTGGCCGTAGGCGACTTCATCATCACAGAGTCGTTCCTCTCGTTCCTCGGCCTGGGTATCCAGGAGCCGACACCTTCATGGGGCAACCTGCTCCAGGGCGCGCAGGAATATAGCTCCTTCATCACGAACATCAATCCTACACAGGAAATCAGAGGCTATCTGATTCTGTTCCCCGGCCTGATGATTCTGTTGACGGTGCTGTCGATCAACTTCATCGGTGATGCACTAAGAGACGCGCTGGATCCGCGCTTGAAGATGTAAGACGGTGCGTGAAACGTGAAATAAGAAACCCCCTCTTCTACTCAGGTGGAAGAGGGGTTTCTTATTGGGCTATATTATTGGCCGAGCTTTAGGGCTGCCTCTTTAGGTGAGGGGCAGGCGGGTTTTGATCGTACCGCCTCGGTCGCTCTTCACGGTGATTTCGGCTTCACCGCTAGAGGGGGCGCTTACCACCCACTCTAAACGCTTCTCGTCATCGGTGATATTCCGCGAGGTGAACCAGCCGCCATATATCTTGTTGGTGCGGCCCTCAAGATGGCCGATCTCCTGGTCGGTCTTGCCGCTCACAAGTGTGCCCCCGGCGGGAACGCGCAGGTTTACCTCGATGGGGCGGACGACCTTGCGCTCCTGGGCACGTTTGCTTGTGTAGGTGGGAAGGAACCCGCGATTTGCCACGATTACGGTAATCTTGTAGACACCGTCGGCGTGCTTCTCGACGTTGGTCTTCGTGAACTCCAGGCGGGACGACATCAGCGCATGGGCCAGGGTAAACGCACACTGCTTCTCGCAGATTTCCTGCAAGTAGTCGGCGGGAGCGTTTTGCAGATAGCCTTTATAGTCCCATCCGCCAATCTCTACCTTACCAAGCTGCGGGTGGTCGAACTCGCGCCATGGGTGGAAGGCCTGCCCGCCGGTCTTCTCGTCGTTCCACTTCATAAGCTGGAGGTCGTCCTCCTCGGGGTGGCTCTTGGTCCAGCCGATCCAATCGTTCTTCATGTCGATACCGGCTGCCGTGGGAGCGTCCCATAGTTCAGCTGTGAAGCCATACCAGCCATAAAAGTCGAAGGCGTAATCGTCCATGGCCCCATGCATCGGCTCTTTGGGGTCATACGCGAAGTTGTGGAACACTGAAACGCACGGATAGCCTGTTAGCTCGGTGCCGCGCTCGCCAATGATCTTGAAGACCTCCAGGTCATGTGTGGCGAAGTGGGTATCAGGGTGGGTGGAATAGGGCCGGAGCAGGACGCCAGAGTAGGTGTGGTAGGCGACAAAGCCGTTGATGTTGCGGTGAGACGACCAGAACTGGGCGATGGCGCGCGTCTCAGGTTCGGAGAAGGGGAAGTCGCCCGCGCCCATCTGGTTGCCTTCAGGAGCCCAATCGTAGGGGAAGTTGCGGTTGAGGTCGAGGCCATGGCGGTTGGGAGCCATCTTTATTTCGTGGCCGTCCCAGTCGTTCATAATACCCTCGGTTATGACGCTGTAGTATTCACCGCCAAACTCGTCCACGCCGCGCCTGCGGAGGATACGTGGATCGCTCTCGGCGGGCTTCCAGGCTCCGTTGACGTCCTTGATGCGCATCTGGAGGATCTTGCCGTCGCCGTCTATATCGTCAGGATAGAGGCCCTCGCGATCCTCCTCGAACGGATAGCGTTTGGTGGACGACCGCAGGATATGGGGCGTCGTCAGGTACATCTCCGAGCCATCCACGGAGATACGAGGAACTACGTATACGGTGTAATCATCGAGAAGGCGGGTGACGCGCTCGTCTTTGCCGTAGTTAGAGGTGTAGCTCCAGATAGTGTAGAGCGCCACGGCAGAGCCTGTGACCTCGCCGGCGTGGATATTGGCGTCGATCCAGTAGGCAGGCTTGTCGGTATCGGAGCCGGTCTCTTTATTGGTAAGGGTAGCGAGCATAATATCACGCCCCTCATGCGATTTGCCGATAGAAGAGAGCGAAACCAGGTTAGGGAACTCCTCGGCGGTTGCGTTGAGGAAATCGCGGATTTCGTCGTACTTATAATATCGAGAAAAGTCGATCTGCGGCATGTAGCAGGTACTCCTTGTTTAGGGTTTACCATAGTTTACACGAAACCTCGAAAAAAGACATATGTCTAAGTGGAGGCAGGGGTGAGTACATTGACCGCTGACGGCAGTCCGCCGACCGCGCCGGCTAAGGACCAGAATTACGGAGTGCCACCGCCTATGCCCAGCGCGGACACCGTGCCTGCGCGCCTCCCCAGGGTATGAGCAGACGGATGGCTAGAGAATGAGCATAGCATCACCGAAGCTATAGAAGCGATATTTATGATTGATAGCTTCGGCGTAGGCCTTCAGGATGAGGTCTTTACCCGCGAAAGCAGAAACCAACATCAACAGAGTAGTTCTTGGCAGATGGAAGTTGGTAACCATGGCATCAACAAGGCCGAACGATGCGCCTGGAGTTATGTAAAGTTGCGACCAACCTTCGGCTGGCTGCACCCCTGTATCGCGGTGGGCAAGATCGAGCGATTGCAAGCGGGCCACGGTCTCAAGCACTCTGACGCTGGTGGTGCCTACAGCAACAACGCGCCCACCCGCCGAGCGGGCATTTGTTATCGTTGAAGCGGTGGAAGCCGGAAGGCTGTACCATTCGCTGTGCATAGGGTGCTCTTCAACATATTCCTCGTGCACGGGCCGAAAAGTGTCCAAACCTACGTGAAGGGTCACTGTCGCGAAGTCTACGCCCCTGCTCCGAAGGTCAGCGATGAGAGGCTGAGTGAAATGCAAACCGGCAGTGGGAGCGGCTGCTGAGCCTTCGGTGCGCGCATAGACGGTCTGGTAACGCTCAGGATCGGCGAGGGTTTCGTGAATGTAGGGTGGAAGAGGCATCTGGCCCAGGGCGTCAAGCAGAGGGCGCGGCGGGGTGTCGAAGCGCAGGATACGTCCACCAAGCTCCGTGCGCGAAACGACTTCTGCCTGGAGATAGGGGCCTGAGGACGGGTCGCCGAAACCGAGGGTCGTGCCGTCGTGGATACGCCTACCGGGACTAACCAACGCCTCCCACACAGCAGGTTCAGCGCCCTCTTCGCCTGCCTGTGGAAGCGGCCTGAGCAGCAATACCTCTATTTTGCCACCACTGGGCACTTTATGGCCGAGCAGACGGGCGGGCAATACACGGCTTTCGTTGGCAACCAGCAGGTCGCGTGGCCGAAGATACTCAACGATGTCGTGGAAGTGGCGGTGCTCTAGCTCGCCGGTGGAGCGGTGAAGCACCAGCAACCGCGAGCTATCTCGCGGCTCGACGGGGGTCTGAGCGATCAGGTCGGAAGGCAATTGGTAGTCAAACTCATCAATTCTCATAGGGATATTATAATGGACTGCCGCCATCCCACGTGCGGACGCAGCCATGTGCAGAACCGGTAGGCATACTACGGTGGTGTTAGAATGGAGTAGGACTAGCGAATGGTTCAATTCTTGCTATATCTGTTGTAGAACGGACGCCTAACGCGGCCGGACAGGGTAAGGGCAAGCACGCACCTGGAAGGAATAGCAAGCCCGGGAAGAGAGACTGTTACTGTGAGGAATTACATTAAGAGCCTTGCCGAGATCGCGGACCTATCAGCAGAGGCAGGCGGTGAGCGTGCAATCATCGAAAAGCTAGCCTCCACAGCAGCGGGCCTTTTTAACACCAACATGGCCTCTGTTTTCCTGCATGGCAGCGATGGCACCTTCCGCCATCTGGGCGGTTTCGGCGTCGCGCCCAGTGTTGCGCGTAAGTTGGAAGCGGCGGGAACCAGCCATTGGGCAAAGGAGCTTATGGGTAACTCCGGGCACCCAATGCTGATAGGCAACGCGCAAAAGCATTCCCCTACGCTGGAGATAGGTGCGTGGGCAACTCTGATGGGTGCCACTACGCTGATGCTGGCGCCGCTGGTGAGCGAAGGCAAGCCGCTCGGAATGCTCGTTCTGTACTACGACTCGCCCTACGTCTATAGCAACGAGGAGTGCCAGGTGTTGCAGACGCTGGCTGCACTTGCTTCGTCGGTGGTGGCCCGAGCCGCAGTCGCTGAAGGTGATGGCGACGTTTCCTCCAAGATCCAGCTTTTCAGCGTGCTCAGCCATGAGCTACGCACGCCCCTGACGTCGATCATGGGCTTTACCCAGTTGATACGCAAGCGGATAAGCTCGTCGGGCCATGCAGACCAACGCCTCATGGAGCAGCTAGATGTGCTGTGGGCGCAGGCACAACGCCTCAATCGATTGATAGATACCTTTGTCGATCTGTCGCGTATTGAGAGGGGGGAGTTCGCGATAACACGCGGCAAGGTGGAGTTGACCGGCCTTTTGAGGCTGGCGGCCGGGCAGGCTGTCGCGCAAGCCAGTTCCAATCATACAGTAGATCTGAAGATCAGCAGCGAGCCACTCTGGCTGCATGGGGATAATAAGCGGCTTGAGCAGGTGTTCAACAATGTGATCTCAAACGCGGTCCGCTACTCGCCTCAGAATGAGACAATTGATGTCTCTTGCAGAGAGGATGTGTTTGAAGGGAACGTGATCATTAAGGTAGAGGACAAGGGTCCAGGGATACCGGCAAGCAGGCTAAACGAAGTCTTCGAGCATAATTATCATGGTGGGCCACTGCGTTCGGGCGGCCTTGGTGTTGGCCTGTATCTCAGCAAGGTTATTGTGGAAGCCCACGGCGGGCACATTTCGATAGAGAGCGCGTCGGGTGTAGGAACGACCGTGGCGATCGTGTTGCCTGTATAGGACTTGTCCGGCTCGCCGCTGGAATAGGGATAATTAGTCTAACGGCACTTAACTGGGTATCGTGCGATGGGCTCAAATCCGAACTGGAACCGGCCTGCTCCGCGTGAAGGCTATATCCCGGTAGATAACGCCGGGTTATATTACCGTGTAGTGGGCCAGGGGCAGCCGGTCATCGTCCTACATGGCGGGCCGGATTTCGACCATAGCTATTTTCTCCCCGATCTGGATCGCTTGTCTGATTCGTATCAACTCATCTACTATGACCAGAGAGGACGCGGCAAATCTGCCGATAACGTGCAGCCCGAAGATGTTACTATCCAATCGGAGATAGATGATCTAGAGCGCCTTAGGGAATACTTCGGGTTGGACAAGGTTGCGCTTCTAGGGCACTCATGGGGCGGGCTTCTGGCGATGGAATATGCCATCCGCCACCCGGACAGGGTATCACACCTGATACTGGTGAATACCGCTCCAGCTTCGCGTGACGACTACCTGCTATTCCGCCAGGAGCGCCGCAAGAGAACGCCTGACAATGTAGAAAAGCTGCAAGCAATGTCGGCCACGACAGGATATCGGGAGGGCGATCCTGACACGGTTGCTGCCTACTATCGAATTCATTTCAAGGGAGCCATCAGGCAACCGGAGCATCTCGAACAGGTGGTTGGCACATTGAGAGCGAGCTTCACAAAGGATGGCATTCTCAAGGCGTGGGAAATAGAGCAACGACTGATGGGCGAAACGTGGCTGTCGAGCGAATACGATCTCTTGCCCGACCTCAGACAGCTTAACATGCCGGCACTCATCATTCATGGAGAAGATGATTTCATTCCCGTAGAATGTGCCAACCACATCGTCGACGCCATACCAGGGGCCCGCTTTGCCTTACTGAGAGAATGCGGGCACTACTCTTATATCGAATCCCCGGACGAGGTTCGCAAAGAAATCGCTGATTTCTTCCACGGCAGTTAGCCCATACACTATGGTACGAAGTGGCGCTTTCCCGGCAAGCGCGGTAGCCAGCCGTGAGTGCTAACGGTTGTGGAAGAAGAGGCGGAACACCCATAGCGAAATGCTTTGCCAGATGAGAGTGGCGGGGATAAGGTAGAGGAAGATGCGCAGCGCCATGGAGTTTGCGGCGCGGGCGCGCAAAGCCAGGAGCCATGTGCCGCTCACGATGGCGACGGCTGGAAGGGCAATCCAGAACTCCTTGAGCGCCTGGTCTACCCAGAAGTCGGCGAAGGTGAAGAGAGGGAATAGCAGCAGCCAGGAACCGAGCCACACAGCCTGCCACGCAGCCCACCTGCCTATTGGCGCGGCACCGGCATCGGAGGTTGGGCGCGCTATGAGTGCGTATACGGGCTTCTGACGGGCTGCACGCACTCCGCGCCTGTGACGCCACCCCCGGCCCAGAAAGAGCCAGAGCGTGCCCGCCAGGCCCAGCGCGTAGATTATATCCAGCTTATAGGATTGCATGGCGCGCGCAAGATGGCCTGTGAAGAAATCGTACCAGGACGTGCGGAGTGTTGTGAGCTTGCCTTGCTCTTCGATGGCATTGCCGAATGTGGGAAGGGTGCTGCCCAGGATGTCACCCACATAGCGCCCGTAGTATATCAGCACGCTGAGGGCCATAGCCGCCACGGCTGAAAGGGCCAGAGCCGACCACTTCTTACGCTCATCGGGTGCGAACAGCCAGCCGAGCACAACCAGTAACCCGATAAAGATGCCCACGTACACAGCGGTAACGGTGTAGGAGAGCATGGTCAATGTGAGGGCCACGGTAGACGCGATCCACACGGCAGGGCGAGTGGCGCGGCGCCAGAATAGACAGGTGACGGCAATCCACAGCGTTAGAAGCCAGAGCGAGGTCTGAGTGGGCCAGTTGCCGAATTGCTGAAGCAGGAAGGTAGCGGGCACCGCCGAGTAGATGCCTGCCGCGACCAGGGCGACTCGCGAGGCACGGTCGGGGTCTTCGCTTCGCCGGGCAGTGCCAAGCGCAAGCGCGATGAGGAAAACCAGCGCCACCCTCAGTGCCTCGAATATCCCGGCGGCAGTGGGGATGGATAGATCAAGAGGGACCGGCAAGCCCGCCAGCGGTGCGGCTACCACGTAGAAGAATGGAGAGTAGGGGATAAAGGCTTTCGCGGAGCCCCATTCATCGGGCGGCATGACGGACAGCGCGAGGTTCTTGCCAAAGTATTCCTCGAATGGGCGTCCTTCGTGCATATAAGTGACATATTTGATGTGGAACGGCGCGTCGATGATGAATGTGTGCGGATAGAGGAGGCCGCCCACTTTCAGAATCAGCGACAACACCACCAGGCCGCGCAGACCCGTCCAGGCCCATTCGGGCACAGCGCGGTCGCCGCGCCAACCGGCAGCGCGAGTAACCAGGCGTAGCAGAGGCTCGGCTAGCAGTATCACCAGCAGAGCAAGCAAGAGAGTTGTCAGGAGACGCTGAGTGAAGATTGTGAGCAGCAGCCGCTGAACAGCAATAACTGCGGCACAGAGCAGCAAGAAGCCTCCCGTAAGCAGGCCTGCCGCGACATGGCGGAGCCAGACAGCACGCAGCAGGAAATAGAGGAGTAAAGCAGAGAGCAAAAGGCCCAGAAGCTGGCCTATGGATGGGAGGGTTGCGCCTGTGGGCAGGTCCACGCGGGCGAAGTCGGCCAAGAAGCCGAGGTCACGCTTGTCGCTGCCCGATTGGAATGTTGCGGTGGTGAAGCTAATTTGTACGTCGCCCGACAGGTCGAGCCAGGCAGGATCTATTGTGATGGTGTAGGGCGCGCTTTCGGGCTTGAGCGCGAGAGATTGCACGGGATGGCCGTTCACAGCCACACTGACCGCAAGAGGCTCCGCGCTTGCGGTCCGGCCGCTGCTCAACTGAAGAGTGGCAGGAAAGGCCGAAAGGGGCTTACCGATGCCCTGAAAGATCAGCGTGCCCCTGCCCATGCTCCACCTGAAGTTGGCGTCGCCCGCAGCGTTGTTTTCGGGCGCATGGAAGCCGGAAATGTGGGGGCCGTCGAGTGGCCCGCCGATGTCAACAAAGATCGAGCGAGGACTCTGGTAGGCAAGCACGAGAACCACGAGGCCAAATAGGAGGCTGAGCCAGAGGGCGCGCTCCATGAGCACGCGGCGCAAGAGAAAACCCCATGCGGACCATAGCCGCCGGACAGGTGCATCAGATTGTGTTAGCTCAAGCCTCATACTGAATGCGGAACGGAGAAATTATTCAACGTCGCCAACGAAGTCGGTCCAGGCGGTTTGCACCTGGCCCCGTGCTTGTTCGAGCGTGCCGGAATTGTCTATCACGACGTCGGCGCGGGCCACTTTCTCTTCCTGGGGCGATTGAGCGTCGATGCGCGCTTCGGCCTCTTGCTGTGAGTAGCCACGCATCGCCATCAAGCGGTCCAATTGCTGGTCGCGTGTGCATGTCACAACCCATACAGTGTCGCACTTGTCGGCCCAGCCCGATTCAATAAGCTTGATGGCGTCCAGCACTACCACCGGCTTGGGAGCCTCAGCGATTTGGTCGTCGATCACCTGCCGGACGATGGGGTGCTCTATCTCTTCGAGACGGTGCAGCCTTTCCGGGTCGGAGAATACGATACCGCCGAGAGCGCGGCGGTCGATTTCGCCATCTTCGCGCAATATGCCGGAGCCGAACTCCGACACGACGGGCCAGTAGGCGGCGCCGTCCTTACGAAGGATGGCATGTATCAGCACGTCGGCGTCTATGACCGTAGCGCCAAGCGTGCGCAATTGCCGCAGGACAGTGCTCTTACCACAGGCTATATTGCCCGTGAGGCCAAGGAGTATTTTAGAGTGATATGGCATAAGGCGAAACCTGTGAAACACGAAACGTAAAGCCCAAAGTTGACATGGCGACATTTTACCATGTATAGCGCGAAACCATCAGGTCAACGCATACACTGTTCCCCAGATAACCCGTTCACGCTTCACGCATCGTAAATTACGTTTTACGTTTTACGTTTCACGCCCCTGCATTCACCTCGTCCTCCAACTGCTGCCAGGTGCTGTAAGCTTTGTCGAGGTCTTCTTCGAGGCGTGCGTACTCTGTACCCAGCTTGACTATGGCTTCGAGGTCGCGCACTTCGGTAGCGGCAGTTAGAGAATCGGATACAGTGTTGAGGCGAGCTTCGATCTGCGAGATGTTGTCTTCCGCATCCTGGCGGCGCTTGAGCAAGCGGGCACGCTCGCGCTCAGCGGCGCGGTCCTGACGCTGGGCTGCACGGCTCTGCTCTTTTGTATCCATTTTCGGAGGTGGAGCAGCGCTATGTGTGGGCTTAGTGCCGTTGGGAAGGGGCACGCCTGCTTCCTCGCGGCGAGTACGCTCGGCCAGGTATTCGCTGTAGTTGCCTTCCCATGAAGTAAGGGTGCCGGGTTCCATTGCCCACACCTGCGTGGCCAGATCATCTATAAAGGCGCGGTCGTGCGACACGAAGAGGATTGTGCCGTCGTAGGCTAGCAGCACCTGGGTAAGAGCCTCCTGGGCGTCAAGATCGAGGTGGTTGGTAGGCTCGTCGAGGATGAGGAAGTTAGCATCTGTCAGGGTCAGCTTGGTTAGCGCGACACGGCTGCGCTCGCCACCGCTCAGGTCGCCTATCAGCTTGTAGGCATTGTCACCCGAGAAGAGCATCTTACCGAGCAGGTCGCGAGCATCGTCCTCGGTCATGTTGCGGACGGAGCGTATCTCGTCGATAACCGTGTTGTTCGCGTCAAGCCCTTCATGGGCCTGGGCGTAGTAGCCGAAGCGGACATTGTGCCCCAGCTCGAGGTGGCCGGAAATAGGAGCAAGGCTGCCCATCATGGTTTTCAGGAGGGTGGTCTTGCCGATACCGTTGGGGCCGATGAGGGCAACACGCTCGCCGCGCTCGATTTCGAGGTCAGGACAGTTAGCGAGCACTTTCGGCTTGCCTGTGCCATCCTGTGCCGGGTAGCCGATCTCAAGGTCTTCGGCCTCAAACACGCTCTGGCCGGACCGAACGTGCGAGCGGAGACTGAGACGCAACTCGGCTTTCTCAGTAGGACGCTGCATGCGGTCCATGCGCCATAGGCGTTTCTGGCGGCCCATCGCCTGCTTGGTTAGCTGGCCCGCCTTGAAGCGGCGGATGAACTCTTCGGTTTTCTCGATGAACTCCTGCTGCGCCTCATACTGTGCGGTCAGTAGCTCGTAGCGCTCGGCTTTTAGCTGGAGATATTTTTCGTAGGGAGCAGGGTAGTCTTGCAGACGGCTGAAGGCTTCCTGCGCCTCCAGTTCACGCGGAGCACGGCCCCGCTTCGCAATAGCCATGCCGGAGACCGGCTTGCTGAACTCCATATCCAGGGTGCGGGTGGTTACCTTGTTGAGAAAGCGGCGGTCGTGGGCGATAACGAGCAAGGTGCCGCGCCACCCGGCAAGAAACTGCTCCAGCCATTCTATGGCGGCAATATCGAGGTGGTTGGTGGGCTCATCGAGTAGAAGGAGATCGGGGTCAGCGAGGAGGGCGCGAGCAAGCGCGGCGCGTGTGCGCTGGCCGCCGCTCATGGTGTCGAGCGTCTGCTCGAATTGCTCCTCTTTGAAGCCGAGGCCCTGTAACACTTCCTCTATACGGTGCTCGAAGCTGTAGCCGCCCACCATCTCGAACCTGTGGGTGACGTCCTCGTACTCTTTGAGAAGGTTGTCCCACTCTGGCCCCTGGACGTCCGCCATGGCTATCTCAAGCTCGCGCAGGCGGTCTTGCAAGGCACGCACCGGTCCTAGAGCGTCTAACATAGAGTGGTAGAGGGTATCGTGAGGCGAGAAAGATAGATCAGCCTCTGACGCGAACGACGAAGCAGCCTCCTGGGGCAGATACACCAGGCGGATGCCCTTGGCGCGCACAATGCTGCCTGAGTTCGCGGTGTCCTGCCCGGCGATAATCTTGAGCAGGGTAGATTTGCCGACACCGTTGGGGCCGACAAGCGCGACACGCTCCCCCGTGTTCACCGTGAAACTAACACCCTCGAAGATAGGGTATATGTTGAACGATTTCGATAGATTGTATACAGCGAGAACTGCGGTAGCCATAGATATAAACTGCTTACTATTTCATGTGTGATAAGCCGCAAACTTACGCGATTGCGGGTTCTTTGGAGGTTGCCCTGTTCGCAGGCATTCATGATATTATAGCAGGGGTGGACGGCTCGGGGCAAGGTGTCAGGGGTCAGGGGTCAGGGGTCGGGTGTCAGGGATTACGGATTCACCGCAGAGGCGTAGAGAGCGCTGAGTTACGCAGAAGTTCATGAGGTTTAGTGAGCGCTGAGAGAAGAGAATAAGCGGCACATGCCGTCTACTGATAACCGACAGCGGGCAACCTGACCCCTGACCCCTGGCCCCTACGCAATACGTAGTAGACCCAACATTATGCTTCGATTCCAACGTGTGTTCAATAACCTTCAGGGCGGACTCTGGTTCGTCCCTTCGCTGGTTGTTGCTCTGCTTATCGGGCTGGCTTACCTCATGGTGTGGCTCGATAGGACCGTTGGGAATAGCGTGGCCGCCAACCTGCCGCTGGTGTTTGAGGCGGGGCCTGAAGGCACGCGAGACATGCTTTCCACGATAGCAGGCTCTATGCTCACCGTGGCAAGCGTGGCGTTCTCTTTTACTATTGTGGTCTTTTCGTTTGCCTCAAGCCAGTATGCTTCTCGCACTCTGCACAGCTTTATGGACGACAACACCAACCAGATCGTGCTCGGCACGCTGTTGGGGAGCTTCGTCTACTGCTTGCTGATACTCAGGACCACGCGCATTGAGAACGACCAAGACTTCGTGCCTGTACTGTCGGCTACTTTTGCGCTCCTGCTAGCAATAGTAGATCTGATGCTCTTTATTCTGTTTATCCACCACGTTTCGGAATCGATACAGGCGTACCACATCATTAACCGCGTGGGCCAGGCGACGAATAAGGCAATCATAGGGCTTTATCCGGAGCACATGCAGAGACGTGATGCACAGGATGACAGCGACGAAAGGGTGGCTGCGTTCGAGATGAGTGAGGTATTGGCCGGGCAGTCCGGATATATTCAGATGGTGTACGGGCGCCAATTGCTGGATATGGCTGTCCGCCATGATCTCGTTGTGGTGCTGCACAAGAGCGTTGGCAACTTCGTGCTGAAGAACGAACTGCTGGCGACGGTCGGCCCGGCTGACAGGGTATCTGACGATCTTGTGCGGCAGATCAGGGATGCATTTGCTTCGGGGCCGCACCGCACGATATACCAGGACCCACTTTACGGGATGCTCCAGTTGTCGGACATCGCGATAAAAGCATTGTCGCCCGCTATAAACGACCCCAACACGGCGGTGATGGCGCTCAACGAAATGAGCCTGGTATTAAGGCAACTGGCAGCCAGAGAGCTACCCAGGCATGTACTTCTCGACAAGAACGGGCAGGCGCGGATTATTGCCCCTGTGCTTACCTTTGACGCTATGGCGGCGCATGCATTCGATCAGGTCAGGCGCTACGGCATGGGGGATGCAACTATTCCCGCAAAGATGCTGGATGTCATAGCGGAAATCGCCGAGCGGTGCGACCTGCCCGGGCAGAGGGCTGTGCTGAAAGAGCATGTAAAGGCGATCATGCGGGATGCCGACCGCCACATTGAGAACGAAAGAGATCGCGCACAGATCAACGCAGAAATGGCGGACGTGGTAGGCGCGCTCGGTATACATGAGGGAGAAATTAGTCTGTTATGATTCACCTGGCAACCATCAGGCTCAACAAGCCGGACGACGAAGAAGAGGGAGAGCGATTTCCTTTTAGCGTGCCGATTATCGCATCACTGGAACAGCTAGATTTTACTGCTGAGGTTACATTTCTGGTGGGCGAAAACGGGTCGGGCAAATCGACCCTGCTGGAGGCCATTGCGTACGCCGCTGGGTTGCCTGTGGTGGGCAGCGAGAGCGTGGAGAAGGACAAGACCTTGACGGCGATAAGGCCCCTGGCGAGAAGCCTAAAGCTGGCATGGGCAAAGAGGACGCGGCGCGGCTTCTTCATGCGGACGGAGGATTTCTTCGGGTTCTCCAAGCAACTAACAGGCATCAGAGAAGAATACGAGGCGGATCTCGCTCGCCTGGACCGAGAAATGGAGGGGAGATCGACGACAGCGCGCAATCTGGCGCGGTCGCCCTACCTGAAAGAGTTGCATGACATGAAGCAGCGGTACGGCGAGGACCTGGGGGCGAGGTCGCACGGCGAGAGCTACTTTAAGGTGTTCCAGTCGCGATTCGTGCCGGAAGGGCTGTATATGTTGGACGAGCCGGAAGCCCCGCTCTCGCCACTAAGGCAGTTGTCGTTTATCACCATGCTCAAGGAGATGGTGCTGGAGAAAGGCGCGCAGTTTATTATAGCCACCCATTCGCCTATCCTGATGGCGTTCCCCAACGCAGCCATATACAATTTCGATGGAGACAGCGTGCGGCGCATCGCATACGAGGATGTGGAGCACGTGAGGATTACAAGGGATTTCTTGAATAACCCCCAGCAGTTTCTAAAGCACCTTTGATAGGTCTACTCTGCTCGCTGAGGGCGGGTCTCCTCCTACCGAGATGTCAGGTTGCTCTACTTCTGATCTGAACAATTAAAAGTGGGGTAAGTGTTCAGAATAGGGGTACTGGGGTGCAAGGGGAAGCCCATGACGGGGGTGTGGGGGTGTCCCCCATTCTCCCCTTCTTAGACTCCCCTCCCACGTGTGGGAGGGGTATGAGCGAAGCGTGGGGCGGTGGGTCTTGGCTTACCTGGATGTAAGATTACTCCACCCTAAGTCTGAACATCTAAAAGTGGGGTGCGCTTGCCCCACCACCTTTGGTTATGCTACAATGTAGACTGGCCCATTGAGCCAGCTATTTCCGAGCATATAGAAAATACGTAGGAAGAATGTAATGCCCAAACCCGTACTGGCTATCGTCGGCAGGCCTAATGTAGGCAAGTCGTCCTTTTTTAACAGGCTTATCGGCGAACAGGTTGCTATCGTCGAGGACCAGCCTGGCACAACCCGCGACCGCATCTACGGCGACACCGAATGGAACGGCGTCGTGTTTACTGTGATTGACACGGGCGGCATGGTGCTTGGCGGCATGGCTGAACCGGGCAGCGGACCTGAGGGCGAGGTGACCGAGGAAGAGGTCATGCGCCGCACACGCGAACAAGCCGAGACCGCTATCGAAGAGGCCGACGTAATTCTCTTTATGGTGGACGCCAAGACCGGGCTTACCGCCTCCGATAATGAGATTGCTGAGGTACTTCGCACGTCGAAGAAGCCCGTGATTGTGGCCGCCAACAAAGCAGATTCGGAAGAGCGCCGCCTGAACGCAGTTGAGTTTTACGCGCTCGGCCTGGGCGACCCTATTCCTGTCTCTTCCAAGCACTCTATCAATACCGGAGATTTGCTCGACCAGGTGGTGGCCGCGTTCCCCAAGGAGCAGGCCGATGAAGAGCCGGAGGAGCAGAAGGTACGTATCGCGCTGGTCGGGCGGCCCAACGTGGGCAAGTCCCGGCTGCTGAACGCCATACTTGGGCAGGAGCGGGTTATCGTCTCGGATATACCGGGCACAACACGCGATGCCATCGACACCCATTTTGAATACATAGAGGGTGAGGGCGAGGAAGCTGTTACGTATGATGTCACCCTTATCGACACAGCAGGCATAAGGAGGCGCGGGCGCATCGACCCGGGTATCGAGCGCTATTCGGTCATTCGCACACTGCGCGCCATACAGCGTGCCGACGTGGTGCTGCTGGTGATCGACGCCACCGAGGGCATTACGGCGCAGGACACGCATATCGCGGGTTATGTGCTGGAAGAGTCCAAGGGTATAGTGCTGGTGGTAAATAAGTGGGACCTGGTGGAGAAGGACTCCAACACGATATATGACTACACGGCACACCTGCGCCAGGAGCTTAACTTCATCCCCTATGTGACCTTCACCTTTATATCCGCAAAGTACGGGCAGAGAGTAAACAAAGTGCTGCCTGCCGCTATGACGGTTGCGAAGGAGCGCACCAAGCGCGTATCGACTGGTCAGCTCAACAAGCTGGTGAAAGAGGCAGTGGACGCACACCCGCCCGCATCGAAGCCGGGCAAGTGGGTGAAGTTCTACTATGCGACCCAGGCGGACATCAAGCCGCCCACGTTCGTCTTCTTCACTAACGATGCAGAGGCCGTTCACTTCTCGTACAAGAGATACCTGGAGAACCAGTTGCGCGGAGCCTTCGGCTTTGAGGGAACGCCAATCAAGCTCATATTCAGGACACGACAGCACTCAGAGTAGGCAACTACCGATCTAAAGCCCCCGCGCCACAATTGCGGGGGCTTTCCCATTCCCTGATTTGCAGCCAGAGGAGGCTCGATGGAGAAGACCGTGATCCGCGATCTGGGCCATTGCCTTATATTGCGCCATGCTGTGGGTTATGCTTCAGTATGTAGCAGGGATTCTATGTCAGCGATGGCCTGGGCAGTGTCCTTGAAAAGTACGCCGTGAATGCCATATGCACGGGCCGCGTCTATGGCCGCGGGCACATCATCCAGGAAGACCATCTCGTGTGGCTGTACACCAAGTCGCGCACAGGCTAGCTCATAGATGCGCCTGTCGGGTTTCTTTATTCCTTCCTCGTGTGAGTAGATAATCACGTCGCACATATCGCCAAAACCGTAGGCCTCTTCCTCTTTGCGTCGCGCGCCGGCGAAGCTGTTGCTGAGGATGGCGGTCCGGTAGCGCGGGCGCAGGCTCGCGAAGTAGGCGGCAAGCTCGACGTTCAGCGTGCCAAGATATTCTGCCCACAGATCATGCATGAATGCGTCTACCTGCGCCCGGTCCAGCTCCAGGATCTCGCCCACTCCCTTTTCGACTTCTTCTTCTGAGATTTTGCCCGAACTGCCGTCTTTCCAGACGCTCATGAGGCGTTCGTTCATTTCGCCGGGCTTAAGGTTGAGTAGTGTCTCCCACTTTCTTTCCCAGCCGGTTTTAGGTGTGATCTCCAGCACACCGCCAATATCAAAAACAATGGTTCGTATGGTCATGAATAGGTCCTTCTTTGGCGTAAAACATGAAACGTAAAACGTGGTGCGTAAAAGTAAGAGTGGTGTGCGAGAAAAGAGCTTTTGCATGTAAAGAGCCGTACACATTGGGTGCACGGCTCTTTTCTACGTTGGAAGAGATCAGGCGATTAGTCTTTCTACTTGCAGACCGGCGACGGGGCGTACTACGTAGGTCTCGGCCTTCAGGGAGGTTTCTTCCGAGTAGCGGCGAACGACGTTGCGATTAAACTCGCGGATGCTTTCGTTGCGCACGAGGTTGACTGTGCAGCCGCCGAAGCCCGCGCCTGTGAGCCTTGCGCCCAACACGCCTTCGGTTTCGTGTGCAAGGTCTACCAGGCGGTCTATGAAGGGATTACTCACCTCGAAGTCGTTGCGCAGGCTGTTGTGCGACTCGTTCATCAGCTTGCCGACCTCTTCCATGTCGCCGTTGTCGAGAGCGGCTACAGTATGGAGTACGCGCTCATTTTCGGTGACCACATGGCGGGCACGCTTGTAGAGAGTAGGATAAAGCTTGCTGCCGTACTGGCTCAGCATTCTGGTATCGACATCGCGGAGCGATTGCAGCTCCAGGTTATACGTGATGACCTTAAGAGCGCCCAGAGCAGCCTCGCACTCGCGGCGGCGGCGGGCATAGGCCGAGTCCGCGATGTCGCGTGACATTCCGCTATTGGCAACAATGAGCGACAGACCCTTGGCCTCAAGGTGTAAGGGAACGAGCGTCGTATTAAGTGAGCGGCAATCTATGAGCAGGGCAGAACGCGGCTCAGCGAGACCGATCACCATCTGATCCATGATGCCCACGGGAACGCCGATAAAGTCGTTCTCAATCTTTTGTGCGGCGCGAGCCATCTCGGGCCGGGGGAGATCCCAGCCGGCGACTGCCGATACAGCAGCCAGCAGGCCCATGACCATGGAAGCAGAAGAGGAGAGTCCCACGCCCACGGGCAGATCGCCAAACATCAGGATGTCTGCTCCGTTCCCGTGGTAGTCGTGCTCTTCCAGCCACCATGCAACGCCTCGTGCATAGTTGGACCAGTTCGCCGCCTCGCCCACAAGACCGATATGGCCGTCGAGGTCGATTTCAACGCCCTGGCCCATCGCCTCAGAGTAGATGTTCACTTTCTTGTCTGAGCGTGGAGCGGCCGCGAGCCTGGTATAGCGGTCTATCGCTACGGGCAAGACATAGCCCATATTGTAGTCGGTATGCTCGCCAATCAGATTGACACGGCCGGGGGAACGCACAAGTATGCTCGGCTCTCTGCCGAATCTCTCCGAGAACGATAGTTCTTTGGCCATAGAAGAACTCCAATATCAGTGTAGTGTATAGCGTAAGTGACGCAGGGCCGGCTCCCCTTCGACCCTGCCGGTGTTCTTACTTATCTTCCTCGTAACCGAGCTGGTGGCTGAGATGCCAGTCCCATGCTGTTTGAATTATGTCCTGGATCTCCGGGTAGCGCGGCTTCCAACCTAACCTGGCCGTAATGCCGCCTTCCGAAGAAGCTACTAACCTGGGCGGGTCTCCGGCTCGGCGAGGCCCAACTTCTGCCGGTATCGGATGCCCAGTTACACGTCTTGCTGTATCAATTACTTCTTGGACCGAGAAGCCTGACCCGTTGCCCAGGTTGAAGGCCCCACTCTCGCCACCTTCTGCCAACCAGTTGAGGGCCAGAAGGTGCGCCTCGGCGAGATCGATCACATGTATGTAGTCACGTATTGCTGTGCCGTCAGGGGTTGGGTAGTCGTTACCGAAAATCTGGACCGACCGCCTTTGCCCCAGGGCCACTTGCAACACGAGCGGGATGAGATGTGTCTCAGGATCGTGCACTTCGCCAAACTTCCTGGAAGCCCCTGCCGCATTGAAGTAGCGCAGCGAGATATATTTCAGCCCCTTCAGTTCGCCGAACCACCGCAGCATCTGTTCGTAAATCAGCTTCGATTCCCCGTATGGGTTGATCGGATTTTGCGGATCGGTTTCCTTCAGGTAATCGCCCTGCGGCATACCATAGGTTGCGCACGATGATGAGAAGACAAGTATATCGGTACCGGCCCTTTGCATAGCCTCAAGCAAAGTGAGGCCTGCGCAGACGTTGTTGTCGAAGTACTTGCCAGGGTTCTCCATCGACTCGCCTACGAGTGAGTGTGCCGCGAAGTGCATTACCGCGTTTACACGATTTGTCTGCAGGGTCTCCTCAAGCAGCGGTAGATCAGCCAGATCGCCTTCGACAAACCGTGCCCTCGGATCAACCGCACCGCGGTGGCCCTTGACCAGGTTATCGTAGACGACGACCGAATGGCCGGCGTCGAGGAGCATCTCAACGGCGACGCTGCCGATATAGCCCGCGCCTCCCGTGACAAGCACGCTCATCCCCTGTGTATTCGATTGTTCAAGTTGCCCCACCTGGGGTGTTGTCTCTTTTGTCATTATAACACTCCTATCTGCGATTTCATGCGTAAAAAGTGCTAGTACCAGGGTGATAACTGGAGGTATTTTATGGCTAGTACCAGGGTGGTACCCAGGTACTTTATTGCTACCTCAAGGGGTATAGACTGCAACCGATTCATAACAGTTCGCTTGCAAGTGCCTGAGTTTATTGTGCAGCGCGTGACTATTCAGGCCCTATAGCTCAGTTTATCGCATTATTTGGGCCGCAGCAGCTATCACTATAATGGTGGGCGGCAGTGGTTGTCAAAATGAAGGGTGTTGGGGACACCCCCAGCCCCTTCAATCGGCTGTTCTTGAGAGTTGAACCGAACGGGGGGATAGCGAGACCGCTCACCCAGGACAGGGTGCTCCCTGTCGGCCCCTGTTGCTTGAGTGGTATGGCAAACATCCCTAACCCCTTACGCAATACGCAGTACGCACCACCGTTTCTCTTCACCCTGTTAACGGTGTATAATCATGGCGGGTTCCTCTATGGATGAGGTTGGAAATCCAGGCAGGCCCTCACGAGACAAGTAACACAGAGTATGCGGTAAGCAGTACGAATCAGGAGCACCGAGAATGCAGACTACTCTCCCCACACAGGAACAAGATAGCGGATCGGGCCAGGTGAGGCCCGTCGATTTGCCCTTGCGCGAATCTGATCCGCAGATCTGGCAGGCGATTGAAGATGAGAAGCGGCGTCAGCGCGAGAAGATCGAGTTGATCGCTTCTGAGAACTATGTGAGCCGCGCTGTGCTGGAGGCGCAGGGGTCGGTGCTCACTAATAAGTACGCGGAAGGCTACCCCGGTAAGCGATACTATGGCGGCTGCGAGTATGTGGATGTGGCCGAGAACCTCGCCATTGAGCGTGCCAAGCTACTTTTCGGCGCGGAGCATGTGAATGTGCAGCCTCACTCGGGCGCGCAGGCCAACATGGCCGTCTTCATGGCTGTTTTGCAGCCGGGTGACAAGATTATGGGTATGGGATTGGCCTTTGGCGGGCACCTTACTCATGGCTATTCGGTAAACTTCTCCGGCAAACTCTACTCTGCTACGTCCTACCCTGTGGACCGCGAGACAGAGCGGCTCGACTACGATGCGCTACAGGCGCAGGTGCTTGAGGATAGGCCGAAGATGCTGGTGGTGGGAGCGAGCGCGTACTCGCGGGTGTTTGATTTCGAGCGATGCCGCGTGATCGCCGACTCGGTGGGCGCTATGCTGATGGTGGATATGGCGCATATCGCGGGGTTGGTAGCGGCGGGTCTGCACCCCACTCCCGTGCCATATGCCGACTTTGTGACAACTACCACACATAAGACGCTGCGTGGGCCAAGGGGAGGCATGATCCTCTGTAAAGCGCAGTACGCCAAGGATATCGACAAGAGCGTGTTTCCGGGCATACAGGGCGGGCCGTTGATGCATGTTATCGCGGCAAAGGCAGTAGCATTCAACGAGGCGCTGCAACCATCGTTCAAAGAGTACCAGGGGCAAATTATCAAGAATGCGAAGAGGCTCGCAGAGGGCCTTGAGGCGGCGGGCCTGCGCGTCGTATCGGGCGGTACGGACAACCACCTGATGCTGGTGGACGTTAGCCCCCTTGGGTTGACGGGCAAGGAAGCCGAACATATGCTGGACGAGGTCGGTATTACGGTGAACAAGAACGCCATCCCGTATGACCCGCAGCCGCCCGCGAAGGCAAGCGGCATCAGGGTTGGCACGCCTGCTGTTACCACAAGAGGCTTCCGCGAGCCGGAGATGGACACGATTGCACGCTGGATCGGTAGCGTGCTGCGTGCTCCCGAGGATGAAGCAGTCAGGGCAAAGGTGAGCGCCGAGGTTCTGGAACTCTGCTCCAGGTTCCCTGTACCGGGTATAGAGTAGGAGGTGGAAGGAACAGGTATGAACAACGTGTTTGTATCCAGCCATCCGCTGGTGCTGCATAAGCTGGCGCTCATGCGCTCGATAAAGACTGAGCCGAAGAAGTTCCGCGAGGTCGTGCGCGAGATTACGGGCCTGCTGCTCTATGAGGCAACGCTCGACCTGCCGACCGTAGAGATCGACGTTGAGACCCCGCTGGCAACCATGAAGGGCCGCAGGATCGCCGACCGCATCGGGTTTGTGCCGATTTTGCGGGCGGGCGTCGGGATGGTGGACGCCGCGCTCGATTTGATACCGACCGCCCAGGTGTGGCATATCGGCCTCTACCGCGACCACCGCACGCTCCTGCCAATCGAGTATTACAATAAGCTACCTGTGCAGCCCACTGTGGACATCTGCTATGTGCTCGATCCCATGCTGGCAACGGCGGGTTCTGCCTCGGCCACAGTAAAAGTGCTGAAGGACTGGGGAGCGAGCCGCATCAAGTATGTCGGCCTGATAGCCGCGCCTGAAGGTGTAGAGCGCCTGCACAGCGAGCACCCCGATGTGCCGATACATGTTGCTGCGGTGGACAGCAATCTTAACGAGAAGGGCTATATCGTGCCCGGCCTGGGAGACGCCGGCGATAGGCAGTTCGGGACGGCGTGAGACGAGGGGTCAGAGGTCGGGTGTCAGGGGTCAGGGATTTACGGATTCACGGCAGAGGCGCAGAGGGCGCTGAGTTACGCCGAGGTTATTAAGGTTTGCATGGTGCTGAGGTAAGAGAGTAAGCGGCACATGGCCGTCGGCGGTCGGCGGTCATGCAACCGACCCCTAACCCCTGACACCCGACCCCTTACGCAGTACGCAGTAAATTTGGAGTAGCTTTTTGTCTTTTCCCGTTACGTGGGAAGAACACCTCCCTTATATGATCGGTTTGTTCCTGGTGACGCTGCTGGTGTCGCTGGGGCTGACGCCGCTTGTGCGCAGGTGGGCTATTGGGCACGGATGGGTGGACGAGCCGGACGAGGAGAGGCGAGTTCATAAGATCCCTGTGCCGAGGCTGGGCGGGCTGGCAATGTTCGTGGCCTTCGCTGTGGGGGTGCTCCTCACTTTTCTCTTCCCCGTGTTGCGGCAAGGCAAACAGGGAAACGAGCTATATGAGACCAGTCGTGTGCTGTTGATGCTGGTGGGTGCCGGTATTATTACGGCTGTGATGGCTGTGGACGACATCAAGAGGTTGAAGCCGCTGCCGAGGCTGGCATGGCAGATAGGGGTGGCGGCTCTGGTGGTCGTGCCAAGCATAATCTGGCCTGGGGGCGCGAACCCGCCAACCGCAGCGAACCCACTTGGCGACCCCGCTGGCACAATCCATTATGACCAGGGAGCGGGCGTGCTCGCCACAAATGTGCAAAGTCCATTTGGCGGCCTGATCGAGTTGCCGCTGTTCCTGGCAGCCTTCCTCACGATCTTCTGGATTATCGGCACAACCAACGCTATCAACTGGATAGACGGCCTCGATGGGTTGGCGGCCAGCGTGTCGGCTGTAGCATGTGTTGTGCTTTTCGTGGTGACCGGGCCGGTGCTGGGCCAATGGACGCTGGCTTACCTGCCGCTCATACTGGCCGCGGCCATACTGGGCTTCCTGCCATACAACCTGCACCCGGCGCGCATCTTCATGGGCGATTCGGGGGCCATGTTCCTGGGGTTCACTCTTGCTGTGCTGTCGGTAATCGGCGGGGCGAAGGTGGCGGCAGCACTGCTTGTGCTTGGCGTGCCGCTGCTGGACGGCGTCTACATGATTATTTACAGGCTGGCGCGGGGCAAGTCGCCGGTCGCGGCGGAGCGGGGGCATCTTCACCACAGGCTGTTGGATATAGGCTTTAGTCAGGGTCAGATTGTGCTGATTTATGTCGTGCTGTGCGGCGCGTTCGGCCTGATCGGTGTGCTCCCGGCCCGTTTCGAGCAGTTCCTCGGCATAGACGTTCACAATGTCTCGCTTAGCTTGCTGAAGTTCGGTGGGCTAATCGTGATGGTACTGGTATTGATCGCGCTGTTCGTCTATATTTCGCGGCGCCAGTTTGACCGTCAGAGCAATGCGCGCAAAGTGGCAGCGGGCCATGAGCGCGACGATGTCCAATAGCAGCGTAGCCCAGTAGTTATGCAACGATTCTTTGTGCCGCGCGAAACGCTGGCAAGCAAGCAAGTTAAGATGGAAGGTGATACGGCGCGCCAGATAAGCAGGGTGCTTCGTATGCAGCCGGGTGAGCGAGTATGCCTGCTCGATGGGACCGGCTACGAGTACGTGGTCACGCTTACAGCATTGGGCAAGGACGACGTAAAGGGCGAGATCATTGAGAAGAGGCAGGGAACGAGCGAGCCGGCCTGCCAGATCACGCTCTATCTGTCCCTTCTGAACAAAGCCGATAAGTTCGAATGGGCGCTACAGAAATGTACCGAGGTTGGCGCGGCGGCATTTGTGCCTGTGCGGGCGGCACGGAGCGTGTCCGATGTGCCAGGTACGGGTAAAGTTGAGCGTTGGGAGCGCATCATACAGGAAGCCGCCGAACAGAGCGGGCGGGCAGTTATTCCCGCGCTCGGCAAGACGCTGACACTAGCACAGGCGTTTGATGTTGAAGCGGCAAGACTGCGCGAGAGCACAAGCGGTAAGCAGATCGCGATTATGCCAGCACTGGGTGCAACACGCTCAATGAGCGAGACCCTTCGGGAGGCGGAGCCGGAGAGCATCAGCATTATTGTCGGGCCGGAAGGCGGCTTTACAGGCGAGGAAATGCAGGCTGCAGAATCGGCAGGTATCCTGTTGGTGACGCTCGGTGCGCGCACACTCAGAGCAGAGACAGCAGCAGTCGTGGCGCTAACTATGGCGTTGTACGAGCTAGGAGAGATGGGGAGGTAATTGCCCGGTGCCCGAACTTAATCTGGAAAAGGTCGTAGAGCTAACGCGTCGCTTTTACGCCGAGGCGGAACATATGGGCGATGTCGCGAGCGAGTATAGCCGCGAGGAGGTCATCGCCTTCCTGCGCAGCAACGTTGCGGGGTTGCGCCGCGAGGTCGAAGGGATGAGCCAAAAGCAACTGGCTTACCGCGCACCGGGAGTGCCGGACGGCCCTGACGAGAGCGGAGATGAGGAACACTTCGACACGTCACAGATTATGACGCACATGGCGACGGGTACGGCATTCCATTGGTGGAACATGACGCGCGCCATGCGGCACGAGCGCCCACCGATGCCCAGGCCGCCGGAAGGTACAACCACCACAGGCAAGAAGAAATCGGGCCTTGGCGCGGGAGGTTGGAAGGGCTTGCAAGCCGACGAGCTATGTAAGCTGTTGGAAGAGACAGTAGACGGCTTTATTACTTATGTCAAGCAATTGCCGGAAGATACAGGCGACGCGAGGTCGAGCTTTGGCCTCTTCAGGGATATGACGCCTCACGACTGGCTTTTTGCGGTAGCCGCGCACACGGGAGCGCATCTCTTACAGATCAGGGAGATGAAGTCGATGCCCGACTTCCCACAAGCGTAATAATCTTGAACAAGAAGAAATCCGTCCCTTGTCGGGGCGGATTTTGTGTGCCTCTTTACTGGAAAGAACTAGCGGAAGTCGAGGAAGGACATTATCTGCTGGAAAAGCTGGAACAGGAACGGAAGGCTTATTACCAGCAGCAGTATGCCGTAGACCACTCGAATCCAGCTGGGCTGGCCGCCGGATGTCTCATCGTAGTATTCGCGCTCATAAGGGCGGGAGAAGCGAATCTTGTCTACTTCGAGCGGTTCGTCATCGAAATCGCTGTCAGTGCTGTCGCTTGTGATGCTACGAGCGTGAGAGGCATGGGCATCGCTCCGGTACCAGCTTTCGGTGTCGGAGCCGTGTGTACGCTGGTACTCGATACGCGATTGGATATCGTGCTCGGTTGGAAGCATCGTCCAGCCTTCGGGTAGATTGCCGGGTGAGCCTGAAAGGGAAGTGCGCGGGGGGCGGTCGTCAACATCAGCGTCGTCTTCATCAAAGTCGCTGCCCCAGAAGGGAGCGCCCGCGCTGCGGTCCGGCCCCGAATAGACAAGGCGGCGAGCATCTTCAAGCAGATGGGCGGGAACACGCAAATCTTGCGGCACGTAATCATTGTAGCTGAACTGTGCGATATCGGCGCTGGGGGCGCGCTGCATAAGCACAGGAATACCGGCGTCCTCAAGCTGGTTCTTGATGAGGTTGCCGATAATGGCATTGGGCACGTTCGTGACCACTGTCCAGTGGGGATCATCGTCAGGACCGAGCACACCACCGGAGTGAGCATGGGTGGGCGTGGCATCCACGTCTTCGATGAGCACGCCGCAATCGGGACATATCTCGATCCAGGGTTCATAGTCATACCCGCACTGGGGGCACCTGTGGCGTTTTTGCGCTTCCATCTCTTCCATTATACCACGAGACAGTGCTTGAGACAGAAGCGGCGTGCCAAGACGTCAGGGCTGATGGAAAGTTGGAAATGCCGATGAACCGGCCACCACCTGGACCTTGTCATTCTGAACAGAGTGAAGAATCACTAACCCTGGCGGATTGCTATGGAGGTTGATTCTTACCTGCGTTCAGAATGACACCGCCGAGAGGACACGCTTGTAACCGACTTTGCATCAGCCCTGGCTAGGATGTGCGGCGGGTACGCGTTTCGCGGCGCATGGCCGACCAGGGTAGTATCACAAGTATCGCCAGCGCGGCGAGTACAGCCAGTAGAGACAGGAGGGAGATGAGGCTGCCCCACGTCCAACTGACGGGGCGGAACTGCATCGTGATTGTGTGTGCGCCTGCATCTACGCGAACTGCTCGGTAGGCATGGTAGGCGATCTCCAAGGGCACGCTCCTGCCGTCAATTGTGGCCTCCCAGCCGGGATACCAGGCGTCCGTGAGCACGACCCAGCCGGGGGCGGTAGCGTTTACGTCGATGACCACCTCTTGCGCGCTGTAGCGGCTGGCAACTACCGATTCGCCGGACGGGGGACTGCCCGACGGGGTCTGGGGGTTTTCGGCTGTGCCGGGCAGAGTACTCTCAACAGCAGTGCCGGATTCGAGGATAACTGAGTGCTTCGGGTCGACATTGAAGCGGCGAACGGCCTCCACGGTGTTGAAGCCTTCCGGTATTATACGGGCGTCATGCACCAGGTAGAGGCGCGGGATGGCGTTCTGGTTCTCGTAGATGTTGAAGCCGGTGTATTTCTCAGCCAGCCGCCACTTGGCGGTGTTGGTCATAACCGTGCTGGGCGCTAGCACGCGGTAGCGCGCCCCGGTGAGGTCGTAGAGAGGCGAGTCGGGGCTGTGCTTGGCGGTATCCCAGAGATAATCGTAACGGCGCAGCTTGAGCGGGTTGAACGCGCCGCCCGTATCGTAAAGCTTCGTGTCACTGTCGGCGCTCACCAGCATAGCGGTGTTCGGCTGCCAGACGTCCTGGGCGTCGGCATCGCTGTCCACGCGCAGGGGTATCTCTGTAACCGGATCGCGGGAGAACTTGTAGACGAGCGAGTATGCCGAGAAATTCTTGTAGCCGGAAAGCAGGTCGGTGGTCGTGGGGTTGAATTGCGAGTTGGGCGAGAAGAGATCGAACACGACCAGCATGACAATAGCGCCACTCGCCACGGGCACAGTGATACGGCCGCGGTAGGCGGCCCAGCCGATAGCGGCGAGAAGGCCCAGCCAGATAATAAGCATTCCAAGATCGTTGACAGCAAAAGGCAGCCTGCTATATTGCGCGCCGTTCAGTTGCAGGAGATTTGAGAAGAAGAGCGGCATCACGAAGAAGAACGCTATGCCCACGGCCGCGCTCAAGCCGATCAGCCAACCGAAGGCGTGGCGGCGCTCGCGGCCCTGCCCCTGAAGAGAGGCGACAAGGCCGTCCATGCCATATGCCGCTAGCCCCGACAGGCCTAGACCGAGCATAATCAAGGCGCGCCCGGTGGAGCGGAGAGAGCTAAAGCCGGGCAGAAACTTGTAAAACCACGCGCCAAGTATAGTGAGATCACCCACCATGATGAGAAGAGCGAGAGCCGAAAGTATAGCGAAGAAACCGACCATGCGATTCTTGCGCATGAGAAGGCCCGCAGCCGCCAGGGCGAGAGCAACCACGCCGCAATAGGCCCAGTTCTCGGTGCTCTGCCAGTCGCTGGGGCTGTAGTTGGAAGGGTTGGAGCCGTAGACTCGCGGCAGAAAGAGATTGAGCAGGGTGATAGGTTGGGCAGCGAAAGCACCCGCTTCCTCGTAGCTTATGGACGAGCGGACCGATTGCGCGCTCAATTCCACGCTCGGAAGGAGCTGGAGGGCACACAGGCCCGCGAACACTACTATGGCTGTAGCGCCCTTCGCCACCCAGGGTAACGCGCCGCGTAATGTAAGGGGCTTCGCGCTGAAGAGCAGATAGAGCCAGAGAAGGCCTGCTGCCATCAGGCCATAGGAGAATACCTGTGCGTGCCCGGCAAGAAACGACATGGCAATACACACGCCTGCTACAATGCTCCATACCCAGCCGCCGAACGATGGGGCGAAGTAGGCACGGCGGAACGCCAGCAGTGTGGCGGGTATCCACGATGCTACCAGTATCATTGGCAGGTGGCCGAAGTGGGCGGTCATGAAGCCGCAGAATCCGAAGACGATGCCGCCGACCAGGGCCGCAGGCCTGCCCAGCTTAAGGTCGCGCAGGAAGAGATATGTAAACGCCGAGGCGAGCCAGTAATGGAAGATTAGCAGCCATTCGAGCGCGCCGTACTCAATCTTTACGAAGAGGAAGAGTATCCAGTTGACCGGATAGAAGAGACCCGACTGCACATCAGCCGCGAGCGGCATACCGGAGAAGATATGCGGATTCCAGAGCGGCAGCGAACCTGCCTTGATCTCGGCAGCGGCGTAGGAGTATGTGGGGAAGTATAGCGCGGCAATATCGCCGCCTCCGGTGGGCATCATAATGCCCGACTCTGTCAACACGCGCCAGAAAAAGCCGCCTGTCATCAGGGCGAGGAAAGCGAGCGCCAGCACATCAAGGTGAATAGCGGGCCGGTGCCTGTCGGCGCGATGCCATAGATAAGCGACCGCATAAGCGATAATCGCGATGGCGGCAAAGAGTGCGATACCCCAGGGTTGGAGCAATCCGGGTAGAGTGGCCGTCAAGACCCCTCCGGTGAGCGTGGCTTGCCGGTTGCGGGTTGGGGGCCGTCGATGGGTGCGGGCGTTGGGCTGGCGCCTGATTGTCCGAGCGTGGAGAAGTTGATACCTTGCTGTAAGGCTGCTATCGCGCCGATGGCGGCGACAGGCACGAGTCCCACAAAGTGGTAGATGATTGCGAACGACTGGCTGACGTCGCGAGACTGGCCGAGGGCCATGAGCACTGCGACGACCGCCGCCTCAAATGTGCCGACGTAGCCGGGTGCAGCAGGAATTGCCATGCTCAGGTTGGTGGCGACCACCAGCACAACAGCGGCCACGGGCGTAACCTCTATGTTGAACGCGAGCATCATCAGGTAGACCGTGACCATGTTGATGCCCCACGTGGCAATCGACCAGAAGCCAACACGCAAGGCGATAGAAATGTTCGCGAGCGGTGCAAGCCCTTTCAGTACGTTCTCGGTGATGTCGAGGAGGCGCGCGCCGATGCCTGGCGGGAGCGGGCGGCTGACAAACTTGACCAGATTGCGGGCGATCTCGGGCCTCAACACAATCGCTATCATCAGCACCACGAGCACCAGCACCACAACGCCCACTAAAATAAGCGAGTCGCGCCCGGAAGTATCGGGCAGGTCAACGAAGGGGAGGCCGATGCCGAGGAATAGCAGCAGGGTAAGCACGTCCAGCACCTTCTCGACGAAGATAGTGGAGAAGACGCGTGCAGCAGGCACACCGCTGCGGGCACTGGCAACGGCACCCCGCGCAACCTCGCCCAGCCTGAACGGAAGCGGGATGTAGGAGATCATCAGCGTAGGGAAGAGGATGCGGAAAGGAGCGCGCGCCTCGTCTGGGTGGAACAGCACCTGCCAGCGCCAGACTTTAGTAAGGAAGGTCAGCACATAGGGAACGATCATGAGCAGGAAGAACGGGAGCCGCACTCTGCCCATAGAAACCCAAACATCGGCCAGGTTGAACCCCTGGAACGCAAAGTAAATTGCTCCAACGCTTATGATCAGCCCTAGAAGTAGAAAGAGAATACGTCTCATGTTGCTGTGCCGAGTCTTTTGCCAGGCTTATCGCCCCTGACTATAACGAGGTATCACCCCGCCGGTTGTTAGCCCTATCCCAACTCCAAATCCGGTTTTGAAACGCCAAGACGCCAAGACGCCATCGTTATTATGGTTTTACGTTTTACGCTTTACGTTTTACGCAGTAACCCACGTTTCACGCCTCACGTTTCACGTTTCACGCGTCCCCGCCTCACACCTTCTCTTTCATCACGCCGCTGTACTTCTTTATCAACTCTTCCGCCTTCTTACGGCTGGTGATGACCAGACTTTCTTGCAAGAGGTCCCAGTTCGGACGCTCGTGGTAGTCGAGGTGGTAGATGACGTTCTCTGATTGGACAGTGGCGCTGCGGCCCAGCAAAGGGAAGAGTTCGGTGAGAAAGGCGATCTCCCAGACCTTATGGCTTGAGCGCTGCTTATCAAGCACGTCAACTGTGGTCTCGTAGTATTCAAGCAGGATGTTGCGTACCAATTTATCCTGGTAGAAGACACCGCCGGGAGAGTAGTGAGGTCTGCCAGCGAGGGCCGTGCGTATTGTGCCCGCATTCTTGCAGAATGGGGCGAGCCAGCCATAGCCGGGGTGCTCGTGAATGAAGGCGAGTAGCTGCGGTATTGCGCCTGAGGGCATCACCACATCGTCGTCCATGAAGCAGACGTTCGGACCTTGCAGGGTTTCCAGCAATGAAAGGCGGCCCAGGCTGAACGCGCGCTTGTCGTCGTGTATGTGGTCGTAGCTGCAGCGAATGCCCCGGTCGGCGGCGAGGCGCAGGACGGATTGCACTTCGATCAGGTCAATGATGGGTGTTGGGGCGGTATCGACAATATGTATGCGAATGCGCTGCTCATCCTGCAAGAGTAGAGAGGAGAGGGCCATCGCGAGAGTTGGCTTGCCGATCGTGAGTATGCCGATTTCGAGTAGAGGCTCATTCTCCTCCATCACCCTGGACGGGGGAGGCATTACAGATGTAAGGGGCAGTGTGGAATGCGGGTCAGCCGAGATGCTGCCATGAGAGTGATTATTGCTCAACGTTTCTCCTGCGGTCAGGTTTTTGCCGTGCGTCTAAGGAGATGCACGCGCACAATATACCATATACCCAGGGCGGCTGTGGCGGAAAGCGCATCGACAAGCACATCCCAGCCATAACCGACTCGGCGGGGCACAAACAACTGGTGGAACTCGTCGCTGGCGGCGTAGAGAGTGCAGATCAGCACGCCAACGCGCCACGCTCGGAGCAAGAGGGGACGGGTTACGGGGTTGCCGCGCCACGTCCATGTGGAGAGGAGGGCGCGGCCCAGCAGTAGAGCAAGCAGGGCATACTCAAAGACGTGCCCTCCCTTGCGCAGCAGCAGAACATAGGGAGGGCCTTCAAAGACGGTCCAGGTGTTCTGAGAGGAGACATAGAAGATAGCCGCCATCAAGGCCAGCACAGGACCCCAGGCGAGAATAAGGTTCTTTGCTCCCCAGGATGTCTGACGTTTATCAGGTTCCACATGTTCAAGCATACAGGGATGAGCATAGCAAAGGGGGTGGGTGGTGTCAAGGGGAGGCGTGGGGGAGTACCGAGTACCGAGTACCGAGTACCGAGTTGTCAGTTATATAGTGGCTGGTTGAGCATCCCGACATATTGGACGAAAGCACGGCTCTTGTCTAGAATGATGCACAGGAACTTGCCCTCGACTTCTATACATCGATATATCAACGAGCCGTGAGGTTAGGGCAATCCCGTATCAAGATATGGAGGTAAAGACAATATGGTCCGTCCTCAGTTGCGCAGACTGCACAGCCCAGACATTATTGACCTACAACACCAGGCACCAAGCGACCCTAATAATTTTGTCTTTTCATTGCAAGCTATAATTGGCCCACGAGACGCAGAAGGAGAAGAATCCTTCGATTTCTTGGTCTGTACGGCTTCCTGGCTTGGAACTGAGATCAAAGAGAAGAAGTATCTTTTCGGACGGTTCTATCTGATTGTTGAGAAATACGATTATGCAATTCTATGGAGTGCTATTCAACAACTTTGTGACTCGATACATGGGAGTGATTGGACGGCTGTTGCCGAACAACTCAGCAGATATGGCCATTGGGAGTTTCAGGACTATGTGCCATACAACTGACGGTGCAGGCCAATGGTTGTTTTTAGAAACGGGTTGATTCCCACGCTCAAATCGCGGGGTGGCACACGCCTGTTATACTGGTAGTAATGACTGGTGGCTATTTAGTTGGCCATATGGGAAGAAGGAGTAAGTCTAACATGGCGATGCATAATAACTTGAGTGAGATAGAAGCACGTTGCACAGAGATAATCAACTCGCCCTATATGCGGCGCGAGTTGCCACCGGAGCTGCTCAAGCTGCGGGTCTTGCTCACCAAGGTGGAGAAGCTGACACGCGAAGACGTGCCGTCGCTTGTAAGCGAGATAAAGCGCCTGCGCAGCCAGAACAAGAGACTTGAAGCAGAAGCAGAGGCATCGCAGCTCACATTGGAACCCGAAATCGAGGCCGAAGTAATAGATCTTACACATGAGCCTGAGGTTGAGGTGGCCCAGGCACATCTGCAAGCTATCGAAGCAGAAGACAGCGCTGAAGATACGGGCGTCCAGACAGCCGACGACACTGTGAAGGCCACATCGTAGCATCACGCACAGAGGAGTAGCCATTTAGCGCCCTCGCCCGACTAACGTAAGAAGCAAGCAGCAGGCAAACAAATTCATCCGACATTCTCATGCAACCTTCGCGACTGCCCTCGCGTATATAGGTTTACATGAGGGAGATGTTGATGAACGCAAACGCAGGGGCAGTTTTTCCAAATCTTTCGGTTTCTCTTCAAGACATGGTAATGGATGGACTGGCTGGGCTGAGATCGCGGGCTGCGCGAGAAGCCACTGTGGCCATGCCTTCGGCAACCGGTAAGACCGCGACCAGGCGGAACGGGCTACTGGCCGGGACAGGCAGAGCAGCTACCGGGCAGCGAGTCGAGGAGAAGACAGCGGTCATGACGAGTGACAGTGCAGAAAACACCCACTCGGCTCTCAGTTCTCAACCCTTAGCGCTCACTTCCGCCGAGCAAGACCGTTTATCGGTGCAGGCGGCTCTTCGTGGTGACCAGGCTGCCTTTGGTGATCTCGTAAACCGCTACCAGACTGCGGTCTACAACATGGCTTACCGCATGCTGGGCGACCCCACCGAAGCTGAAGATGCCGCACAGGAAGTGTTCGTGCGCGCCTGGAATCAGCTTCACACCTTCCAGCAGGATCGCAGGTTCTCGACCTGGTTGCTCTCAATCGCGTCGCACCATGCTATAGATATGCTGCGCCGCCGCAAGCCGAGCGCACCCCTGGATGACGTTGCCCTCTATATTGAGAGCAATGAGCCGCAGCCTGATGAAATCGCGCTTCAGGGCGAACAACGCGATATTGTGAAGAAACTACTCAACACTTTGCCTGAGAAATACCGCTCAGTCACCGTGCTGAGATATTATAATGATCTATCTTATGACGAGATAGCCAGGATGACCGGGCTGACCGAAAGCGCTGTGAAGACGCAGCTGCACAGGGCGCGACGCATGCTTGCCGAGCAGTTTGTAGCTGCGGGCGAAGCGGGCGGCAGGACACTGGAGAAATAAAGAAAGGAGGTGCATTGTGATGGCGTGTGACACTGAATATGACGAGCTAATGTCGTTGAAGCTGGATGCTCTGCTTGATTCGCAAGAAGAGACCCGCCTTGACGAGCACCTTAAGAGTTGCGCCGATTGCGGCCCGTTGTGGGCGGCGATGCAGCAAATGAACGAAATACTGTGCGCCTCGGCGCTGGAACCACTGCCTGTTCCATCAGACTTCCATGCGAAGGTGATGGTGCGGATAGCGGTTTCCGCGCCCGCCGCGGTTCTTGCGCCGGGCCCTGTTTACGTACCGGCCACGGCCCCTAATGTCGTGATGGTAACGCCATCGCTGACCAGGAGGCTTGGCGAATTGCCCACAGCCTACCTCGCGGGATACGCAGAGTGGCAGAAGCGCACCGCGCAATATCTGCGCGGCATGGCGGCGGTCGGGCTTTCTATTGCAGGCACTGTAGGATTGCTTCTCGCGCTGATGTTGTCGGGCACAATCAAATTGAGCGGCCCGGCAGCAGACGCCGTAGGAACGGTACGCACCTTCTTCCAGGCAATTGACACATGGATAAGGTCGTTGTTTGTGGGCTTTGGTCCTGGGCTTGCGGCTATCGGTGTGCTGCTGGTAGGCATATTGCTTCTAGTAGGTTGGCAGGTAGTCAACGGCTATCACCGGACCGCCATGGAGAACAGAGGCAGCACAGGCGTACTTGAGGCGCTTGCATAAGGTTGGACATCTAATAGTGGCTTTGAACACCTGCATCTTGAAAGAATGGGATTCGCTGTGAACCGGATAGAGAGAACAATCAGAATAGGAATAATGCTGCTGGCCGTCCTCACGCTTGCGTTGGGCGTGGTGCTGGTTAACCCCATGCACGTCTCGGCGCAGGACGACCCGGAATGGGTGGCATTCGACCATGACCTGACGGTTCAGGAAAGCGACACAGTCCAGGGCGATGTAAGCGTCACCAACGGCAATCTGACCATATATGGCACTGTCGATGGCAAAGCCACAGTCGTGAACGGCAAGGCTTTCGTCTACGGCAAGGTGCTGGGTGATGTGGCCGTGCTTACGGGCGGTGGGGTGACGCTCTTCCCGAAGAGTTCCGTCGGGGGCAACGTAGTCGCCTCGGGCGAGGTTGTACTTTCCGAGGGCAGCGTCGTCAATGGCAGCGTAACGGCATTGGGCGGCAAGGTAACCCAGGACAGTGGTGCTGTGGTGAACGGAAGCATCAACACGATGCAGAATCCCGCCGACGCGATACAGAACCTTGTGCAGCCGGGCGACCACTCAGGCGGCATTTCAAGCTCCGCGTTCTATAACAGCCCATTCGGCAGGATTACAGGGCTGTTCACTATAGGTCTGCTGAGCGTGCTAATACTACTGGTGTCGGTGGGGATGGCCGCGGTGATACCGAACAGGGTACGTATCGCGAGCGCGACACTCCAGGCCGAGCCCGGCCCGTCCATCGTCATGGGTATCATTACCGCTTTCCTCATACTGCCTGTGGCTGGAGTTGTGGCTGCGGTGCTCGCGATCAGTGTTATCGGTATAGTGCTGCTGCCTGTGCTGGCTGTGGTGCTGCTGGGAGCATTCTTACTCGGCTTTGTTGTGGTGTGCCACTGGCTGGGCAACCACCTGCACGAGACAACCCGGCAGAACGGCTCGAACGGACTACCTCACCAGGCACCCCTGCTGATCATTGAGGTGCTGCTGGGTGTAGCTATCGTGCTGGCCTCGACACTAATGCCGGTGCTGTTCCTGCCCGCCTGGGTCTCGTTGTTGATGTTCTTGCTGGTGTACACTATTGCCTGCATCGGCATCGGTGCGACGATCCTGAGCCGCCTCGGCACACTGGCCCCGCCCAAGCACAGGCACAGCCACAAAATTGTTTACCCGACGGTGGCACACAGCCACTACGGCTCCTCGCTGGTCCATTCGCACCCCGGTCCAGGAGCGCAGCTACCGGTGGGAGTTGGGGCGGAACGAACTAATACAATACCCCTTGGACCTCCACCAATCCTGCCCCGCGACGAGTAAGAGACAGCAGACACAATAGGGTATAAAAAAGGACGAAGGCTAACCACCTTCGTCCTTTTGTTTATCGCCGGTAGCACTGTGGGCACGTCTACCGTAACGAGCAGCCAGCCAAAGGCCATTGCCAACCAGACGATGAAGATACGCGCGTGAATAAGCGTCTGCGTGAACATGTACGCTCCGACCTGGCTCATTCCCGATTTCTATTTCAAGCCCGCCTGCTTCTCAACACTAACCTGATATAATGGCCAATAACCATAACCCTGCAGGATCGCCATCATAAGTCATAAGAGGGGAAAGTGGCTTCATCTGCATGACCCGCCTTCCGCCGCACGTGTCAAGGCTCCGTTGAGCACGTTAGGGAAAGAAGATGGGGGCAGCGCACCGGATCTGATGATAGAGAGAGGCAAGAGTGGTTCCAAACGGAGCAAGGAGGTTCGAGTCGAACATGAACGCTGACAACTCGGTATCGGTAGAGGTTATGCAACAGGTACTCGATGCATTCAACCGTCACGACCTGGACGCCATCATGGCGTTCTTCGCGGAAGACGCTGTGTTTGAGTCGCCCCGAGGACGCGACCCGTGGGGCAATAGATTCGTGGGCAAAGAGCGCGTGCGCGAGGGTCTCGCCGCCCGTTTTACAGGTATCCCCGATGTTCATTATGGGGACGATAGCCACTGGGTGTGCGGCAACAGAGGCGTCTCGGAGTGGACGATCACGGGAACGACCACCGAAGGAGTTCGTGTGAATGTGCGTGGGTGCGACCTGTGGGAGTTTAGCGGCGGCGAGATCGTGAGAAAGGACTCCTTCTGGAAGATCGTGGAGCAGTAGCAGGCTATGTGTGCCTTCATATATGTGTAAGACTTGCGGCGAGCCTACCACAATGTGCCCAGGCGTGTCAGCTAGCTCTTATTTGATCTGACGTTGCCTGATAGGTCAAAATACTGTCTGTCACATCTTATGCTGGAACATACAGATGCCGCGTGCATCATACGTATGTGCGGGTTAGGCCGCTGCGGGTTGGGGAGAGCCGGAATAGAGGGCGAGGGTTCGTGCGGCGACGGCGTGCATCTCGTGCTCGCGGCGCACGTAGTCTACGCCACGGCTGCCCAGATCGGGCCAGGCTGCCGGGCGCTGGATGAGGTCTTCGAGCACAGTATAGATGTCGTCGGGGCCTGCGCTCACTATGGGGAGGTCGGCGGGATAGTGCCTGCGGAGGTCGTCGCGAATGCGGCAGACCACGGGAACGCCTTTTGCCATCATCTCGATGGAGACTGTGCCGTATGCGCCAATCATCAACTGGTCTACCGCTATGTCGGCGTTGCCGCAGAACTCGGCCACCTGGTCGTGGGGCACGCCTTCAAGCATCATTAGCTCAACGGGATAGCCCGCTGCCTTGAGCCTCTCGATTGCATCGAGCAGGTGGCGAGTGCCTTTTATCTCGCGGTCAGACGGTGCGTGGAGGATACGGATGGGGTCGTCGTGGGAGATGGGCACGGTGCGTGGAGGGCGCGGCGTCCACTTTTGCAAATCGACCGGGCCGGGCATGAGAATCGCGCCGGGCACGAACTCGAGCAGGTCGGGGGTGGAGACGAGCGCAACATCCGCCCTGGCCGGATCGGGGTGGCGCTTGCCGAGGCAGACCAGCGATACACACTCGCTGCACCCGCTGACCGCGTATTTCTCCAGTGTGACGGCGCGGTTGCGAACCTCACAGCCGCAGAAGTGGAAGACGATTCGCTTGCCGAGGGCGCGAAGAAGGGGAAGGTCGGGGTAGGGATATGGGAAGAGGGTGTTGCCGAAATAGAGGTGGAAGACGTCGTAGTGGCGGATCGCGCTGAGGGCAAAGCTGCCCACTGTGGCTGCCTTCCTGATGGGGTTGTCGCCACGCTCCAGGTTGAGGGTGCGGTCGGTGTCGAAGGCGTAGCGGTTGGCTATGTACTGCACCGATATCGAGTCGTACCCCAGGTCGCGTTGAGCGCGCGCCAGCAGGCCCGCAATGCCAGCAATATTGGTGGGGGCATGCAGAATGCGAGGCTTTTGCTCGGCGCTGTGCTGGGCAGTCATCACCTTTAATTGTACCACAGCAGGTGGGGTGTCAGGAGTCAGATGTATATGCGTGGGTTCCGTGTGGTAGGTGGAAGTCCGTTGGTGTATTCGTAGTTAACCATTACCAGCAGTAGCCGGTCATAGGTGGTCAGGGGCGAGTAGGCGAGCCAAAGCATCTGCCTTATTGCATCGGAATAACTATGAATATCTGCTCATATTCCTTCGCCTGCGCAGGAGTCAACTCTTTGCTCAATCTCAGCAAGATGGGACCATTTACATAATCATATTCCACCGCCAGAGGTAGCTTCTTGCCCAACTCTTGAATATAATCCATGCGAGACTTTGCACCGTCAGCATCGATATAGATCTCCAGGCCACCACCGTCGCTCACTTCGGGCTCCGTCGGATTCGCGGGAGCGCCCAGGCGGGTATCATGCCAACTCGCCTTTGCAATGTACTGGTTGGGCCTACCAAGTAACTTGTTCGGGTCGGTCTCGGCTGTGTATACCACTGTCTCACCAATGGGCAAACCAGCTAATTTGAGCAGTTCGATCAAGGCACTATCGCTTAAGCTCGTAGGCTGGCCCACAGACGTTTCAGTGGGAGGTGGTGCAGGAGCGATAGTAGGTGTAGAGGGCGACTCTGTGTTAGTAGGGACAGGGTTCGGTGAAGTGTTATCGTTTGTAGGAGTTTTGTCATCCACAAGCGCCGTTGCTGAGAGAGAAGTCGGCGTGTTGGCAGTTACGGTCGTTGGGGTGGCAGGTGAATCGCCACAGCCTGCGGCAAGCAGCACAAGAAGTAAGGGAAATATGGCAAGACGCTTATGCATATAGAATCTCCTGTTAGGTATGGTTGAATTGTAAGTTGTAAAGGACGATTGTCATGCAGACGAGCTAGAACAACGGGACAAAGGCAGTATGGACCATTGCCCCGTTGGTGTCTCCTTGGCTTATCTGCTGATCAAAAGGTAACCAGCAGCGTCTGGTGCTACATCATACACAAACACTAAAGTTTCAGTAAGACCGGGTTGCACGGTGGTACCCAAGGGCTTACCCCCATAATACTCAGCACCTACCAGCGATGCATTTATATCGCTAGTAGTATCAAACGTGCGACCCTTGCTATCTTTCAAGCGAATATAGTAGCCTGTTGGAGTGCCGGGTTCGGTGCCGATATTTGTAGCCCTGAACTTTACAGCTACGAACTTACCTGTAGCGGTTGCCTCCTTCCAGAAGCCAGTCGCAGGGATCTTTGTTGTCTCCTTAGCATCCACTACTTCCAACCTGAAATTAGTCTTACGTCCAATATCCGGAACCGTGATGACCTGCCCAACTATCCCTCCCTGCTGTGGCGGGGTTGCCGCAGGAGGTGCGGGCACGCTCCCGCCGGACGGATCGCCTCCCGGGTACTTGCGCTTGAACTGGAACGTGCCAAGCTGCGATAGAAGCACGTCGTTGGGAGCCGCGTTCTCGGGGTGCTTCTCAAAGACGGATCGTTCAAAATACTGCACGGTGTAGGTTTGCCCGTTAAGTTCACTTACTTCCTGGAACTCGTTAGAGATAGGATAGCCCTGCTGCGCTAGCCCGCCATGTGTAGTCCAATAATCGAGGAACCGCCCACAAGCGGATTTGCCTGTTTCAGGGAAGGCCCGACAGCCACCCTGAGCTTCTGTGGGCAGGATACGGAAGGGCTGCAAAACGCCTCCCAGGACTATGCCGCAAAGTAACAGGCCAACATTTGCAAACAAACGCTTCGACATCTTTATGCTCTCCTTACGCTGGAAATTAGTGCATGATCCCGGGACGCTCATGCTGAAGCAAGTTCCACATGATTAACTGATACGCTCTGTGTGCCTTCTCGTTCGTGCGGAAGTCAAAGTCGAACTCACGACTGCCGGCAAGAACAGTGAGCGTGCTTGTGCCGAAAACTATACCACCCGAGTCTTCGCTCGCCACGGCGGTCATTTTGGAAAAGGGTAAAGAAACCAGACTGCGCTTCTTGCGGATAACGCCCTGGTCCATAAAGATGATACGCCGATCAGTGATGCCAATGAAGCCGCTCCCACTGCCCTTGAGGTCGAAAACTGCATAGAGTATCTCCGGCGTTACCAGCAGAGCCTGGATGCGGTCAAGCTGATTCTTATTATCAAACTCCACGCTGACTTCTGACACGTTGCCTCCTATAGTATTGAAGCTATTTGGTGTTGACTGGATGCTTAAGAAGGTCCTGCCTCCTGTATTGCTTCGATGATTCCCATCCTGAAACAATCAGGTAGGAAGGCGATCAAATAAACATGGTCGCTTGTTCTTAGTGTACTGTGAATGACAGGGAAGTGCAATAGTACTTGCTTACTGCTTGCCCAAAACTATGTATCGTGGCGTTTCGCCCCGGCCACAGTACAGCCGGTGGATATCGGCAAGTTGTGTTTACGGCCTATATCTGGCCAGATAGTTAATACCTATTGACAACTGGCGGCGTGGGGGCTATGCTAGTGTATCTAATGAGCTAGCCTGAGATAGTCTATTCTTGACTATATTACAGCCCTCCATCAATTAGCTCACCGGCAGGGGTCTTCTACGACCTTTGCTGTGGTCCATTGGACGTTGCGCCGGGTACATTCACCAGTACCTGTTACAGTCACCCTTACCTGTAGAGCCGTGAGCACTGCGCTCATATAGCTATATAGCCGTTCACGAGCAGATGCCATTAACAGCAACCATGCTGGATATGGTGACCCGTGTGGGTATGGTGACGTTGGAAGGAGCGGTGCCTATAGTCTAGCTGCCTGATAGGTCGATCATCAGAAGGAGCTTAAACCAGGGAACTCTAAGGAGAGCAAACCATGAAACGACAGCGTTTAGTAACTTTGATAGCTGTGTTCGTCATGCTCGTCAGTACAGTGGCAGCCCTAACTGCAAGCGCACAAGCGCAGAAAACAGGCGTTACGCAACCCGGGCAACGTGTCCAACCGTCGGCAACTTTCTCAACAGCAGTAGCATTCGATAGCTCGCCGGCCCTGCGTTCCGTAGCAGCACAGGTGACATTGCCGGCCGGTGAGTCGGAGATGGAAATACGAGCCGAACGTGGTCCGGTTGCCAAGGATAAAGGTTACTCCGGTGACGGGGCGCTCCAGGCTGGTGCTTCAGGAGCGAAGGTTGCTCCACTGATTCCAGGTACCCTCGCTAATTTCGAAGGGCTTTCCAACCAGGATAATTTCAACCTCTTAGGCGGGCGAGTCAACCCTCCGGACCCGGTAGGTGATGTGGGCCCGAACAACTATGTTGAGATGGTCAACCTGGTTCTTGCCGTTTATGACAAGAGCGGTAACCGGCTGGTCGGACCAATGACGTTGGGCAGTTTGTGGGCGGGATTTGCGATACCGGACTGCGGCGGCAATGCGGGCGACCCCGTTGTGCTGTATGACCAACTGGTGGATCGTTGGATCCTCAGCCAGTTCACCAGCGCCGGGCCGGAATACTGGAACTGCATAGCGATCTCTCAGACCGGCGACCCTACCGGCGCTTACTACCGATATGCGTTCTCGACGGGGCTCAACTTCCCGGACTACCCTAAGTACGGCGTTTGGACCGATTCATATCTGATATCAACGCGTGAGTTTGGACCTACCATAGAGTATGGAATGGGAATTATCGCGCTGGAAAAGAACAAGATGGTGAACGGCGACCCCCGTGCTCGAATGGTGAGGTTCTTCATCGATGGGAATGCGCCGGGCATGTTGCCATTGGTTGGTGACGGGTTGCTGCCACCTGACATCGACGGTACCAAGAAGCCAAAAAATGACGCTGCCGCACCGTTTGTTGGCACGCAGGATGACGACGCTGACTATGGGGCTACCTCCGATGCTATCAATATCTGGGACCTGACCGTTAAGTGGCGGTCAACGCCTTTGGCAACGCTCGGTCTGGCTGCCCAGCTTCCAGTGGCACCGTTCGACTCTGTCTTCCCATGCGGGCCGGATGCTCGTGACTGCCTACCTCAGCCGGGTATCACTAATCAGGCCCAATTCCTCGACATACTTTCTTATCGACAACGGCCCACATGGCGGCTGGCCTACAGGAACTTCAAGGATTACGAGTCGCTGGTGACAAACCAGTCGGTTGAAGCGCTGCCGGGCGTGGCGGGCGTGCGCTGGTACGAGATCAGGCGAACAGATAGTGGCTACTCAGTGTACCAGCAGGGCACGTACGCATCTACCGACGGGGTACACCGCTGGATGGGAAGCATAGCCCAGGATCGGAAGGGTAACATGGGCCTTGGCTACAGTGTGGTGAACGGCTTCAATGTGTACCCTGGCATCCGTTATACAGGCCGTCTTGCCGGTGACCCGCTGGGACAGATGACACAGGGCGAGGGCGTGGTTGTAAACGGCACCGGTGTGCAGAGAACCCTTAACTCACGATGGGGGGACTACACGTCGATGAACATCGACCCCAGGGACGATTGTACGTTCTGGTATGTGAACGAATATTACACCGCGGAAGGTCAGGCATCCAGCCCTGCAGGCTGGCAGACCCGGATCGGCAGCTTCAAGCTGCCAGGCTGCTCTCAGCCTTAGGCTTGTAGAAGAAGGCCCCTCCTGGATCGGGAGGGGCCTAGCTCCGTCAGCCGTCACGGACACAGTCTACGGTACGCCCCCACCAGCTTTTCGGCCTGGGCGGACCATGTGTAGGAGGGGGCGGCGTGGCGGAGGTTGGCGCGGAGGGTCGCGGCGTTGTCGGGGAGGGTCAGGACGCTGTTGATGGCTGCGGCGTATGTCGCGGGGCTGTCCAGCTTTGCTACCACGCCGAGGTCGTGGCCTGCTATCACCTTGCGAAGGTAGGGCAGGTCGCTGGCGACAATGGGCAGGGCTGCCTGGATAAAATCGAAGAGCTTGTTGGGCGAGGTGTAATAATTGTTCAGGTCAACGGCCTGGTACGGGATCACGCCAACGTCGGCTGAGGCACAGTAGGCGAGCAGATCGCGCTGAGGAACGGCGGGGATGAAGCTGACAGCGCCCGCAGGTTCGGCGGCGGCCATGCGCTCCAATTCGGCCTGATAGTCGCCATAGCCCATGAAGACCACGGCGGCGTTACCGGCAAGCAGGCGGGCGGCACGCACAAGGTTCTCCAGCCCACGTCCTGCCGACATCCAGCCTTGATAGAGCACCACCTTGCGCTCCGGCGGCAGGCCAAGCCGCTCACGGATCAGGTCATAGCGAGCATGCGGGTCGAAGCTGGGAGGCGGATCTGGGCAGTTGAGCAGCACGAGAGGCGGCGGGACGTGATAACGCTTGCTCATCTCTTCAGCGATTAGCTCGTTGACGGTTATCGCGAGGTCGGCGCGCGGGAGCAACCGTCCTTCCAGGCGCTGCCATGACCTGCGCTTGAGGCGCACCCAGCGGTTCGCCATCTCCGAGAAAAGCTCGTGCGCGTCATAGACCAGCTTTGCCTTGTTGGCTCCGGCGGCGCGGTAGGCGATCTCCAGATTGTTCAGGTCGTGCGCGTGGTATATGTCCGCGTGGTAGGCGATGGCGCGAGGCAATGCGCGTATGGTGAAGGTGTGGCGGCCGCTGATCACGCTCCAGAGAGCGGCGGCCTGCGTGCCTCGTGTCTTGCCCGCCAGACGGTATAGCCAGCCAAAGCGCGGGTCGCGGCCTTTAACGGCCACCCACTCAACGGGTAGACCTTCGACAGTGCCGCTCCCGTCGTGCTCGTCGGCGGAGCGAGTGAGGATACGCACGGGGTAGCCCGCTGCGGTGAGGGAGTGGGCCTCCTGAAGAATGCGGCGGGTCACCTCCACGTCCTGTGTCACCATGAGAACGGAAGGCTTGCCGCCGGAGGGTCGCACGGTTGCCCTGCTGCTCAAAGAGCACGCTCAAAACTGCGCAGCCAGAGCACGAGATTTACCCAGCGCCAGACCTGCGCGGTATTGCCGACGTCGATCATTCCGGGCGCTTCACGGCGAACTTGGGCCATGTCGAGGTAGCTAGAGGCGGAAGAGTCGTCATTGAGGATGCTGAGGAGGTGAGATTTGCCTGCGCGGAACCACTGCTGTTCCGGCGTCTCGAAGCCGACCTTGTCGCGCCGCCACACAATGTCAGCGGGCAGCTTATCGTCCACGGCTGTGCGCTGAATCCATTTGGTCCAGCCGTCGTGGATACGCAAATGGGAAGCCTGCCTGAACACGTACTCCACGAGGCGGTAGTCGAGGAAAGGCACGCGGCTTTCTATGGAGAAGGCCATTGAGTTGCGGTCCTCGTAGCGCAGGAGGTTGGGAAGCGAGTCTTCCGTGATGAGGCGAGCAAGGTGGTTGTTCAGGCTGTCCAACCCCTCGTATGCCTCGCCGGAAGAGGCCACGGCTGCCTCCAATGTCTGCCCAAGCTCGGGCCGCAGACCCGACCCGGCAACCGCCTGCCTCATACGCGAGCCGCGCAAGCGCCTGAGTAGAGGCGCGGGTAGCTGCCCAGCCAATCCGCGCGCGACCAGCGGCAGCGGGTTCTGCCCGGTGACCGAGCGAAGAGCGCGTGCTTCCTGTACGGCCTGTGCGATACGCCCGGCGCGAATAAGCTGGCCCAGCCAGACAGCATAGGGACGGTAGCCGCCAAGCACCTCATCGGCCCCCTGCCCATCGAGCAGCACGGTCACGCCGCGCTCGTGGGCGAGGCTCATCACGCACCACTGGGCGAAGATGCTTGTGGATTGGAACGGCTCGTCCTGGTGCCACACAAGCTGCTCAAGGTCGTCCCAGAGCCGCTCGACGGTGGGGCTGATATAGTTGCCCGCCGCTCCTGTGCGGTCAACCACCTGCTCTATATAGCGCCGCTCGTCCCACGGCCCGACGATAGGATAGACCGCGCTGAAGGTCTGCTGGTGGTCGCCAAGGCGTTCAAGCGAAACAGCGTGCTCGGTCTGCATGAGATTGCCCGCGACCGCGACGATTGAGGACGAATCGACGCCACCTGATAGGCAGGTGCCGACCGGCACATCAGCACGTAAACGTAACCGAACAGCATCGGTGAATAGCTCGCTGTAACAAGCCGCGGCTTCATCCGTTGAGGGCGACGGCTGCTCTATCGTGGGCAGCGACCAGTAGCGGTGCGGCTGACGCCCCGCCGGGGAAACGAGAGCGCAATATCCTGCGGGTAGCTCCTGCACTCCCTCGAAAAAGGTTTCGCCCTGGGCGTGGCTGGGGAACGTGCCCTGCGCGATGTAACGCGAAATGGCGGCGGGCGACGGGCGGAACGGCACAACACCGCTTATGAGCAGTGCCTTTATCTCTGAGGAAAAGGCGAATGTCCCTCCCTGGCCTGAAACGGTGTACATCGGCTTCACACCAAAGCGGTCGCGCGCCACGAAAACCTCTCGTGCCCTGCTGTCCCAGATGGCGAAGGCCCACATGCCGTTGAAGTGACTCAGGCAATCAGGCCCCCACTGGCGGTAGGCAGCCAGGATAACCTCGCTGTCGGTGCCAGTCTTGAACGTATGGCCGTAAGCGGCGAGCTCGGAACGAAGCTCAATGTAGTTATAGATCTCGCCGTTGAAGATCAGCCAGAGCGAGCCGTCCGGGCTGCACATCGGTTGGTGCCCGGCGGGCGAGAGGTCCAGGATTGCGAGGCGCCGGAAGCCAAGCGCGAGATCGAACCGCTCACCGATAACGCCTGTGTACTCGGCTATGCTCGGGAGGCCAAGCTCGGTGCGGGTGTTGTCGCCGCCGCAGAGCACAGTACGCCCCGTGCGGGTGTTTACCAGCAAGTAGCCCTCGTCATCGGGGCCGCGGTGACTCAGCGAGGTGGTGGCACGCCGCAAGGCCGCCAGGTCAAGCATTTTACCGCCAGTATGCCAGATGCCGAATATCCCACACATTGGTTCTACTGCCTATCTCTTATTGATTATCACTATCATCGAACAGGTGCCGGTATAGCTCCAGCATCTTGCCCATCTCGCGGTCGGCGTTGAAGAGTTGAGCTGTGCTGCGTGAAGCCTCGCGCATTCGAGCTATCTCTTCGGCCGTCAGACTGTTGAGCGTTTGAGAGGCCGCGCCCGAATCAAAGGAGGGAGTTACGCAGCCAAAGCCGTATTCCTTTACCATACGTGCCATGCCGGGAGACGGGCCTACACAGACCGCGAGACCCGCAGCCAGGAAATCAAAGAACTTGTTAGGCAGCGCAACGCTGTTATTGTAGTTGGACGGCTCAAGAAGGTAGAAACCGATGTCGTACTCAGCGATGCGGTCCACGATCTTCGAGGGCGGCACGGGCGGGTGGAACTGTATACGTTCCGGTTCAAGTCTCCTCGCAAGCTGCTTGAGACTTTGCACGTATGGAGAGGTCTCGTCTACCATTATAAAGTGTAAGGTGAAACGACGCTCGGTCTTCTCGAGCGTTTCTATCATGCGTTCAAGGCGCCGGTCGGGGCTGGCTCCTCCATGATAAACCAGGCGAATGTTGTTGGGGTCAATATCATGTTGCTCAACGGGCACCAGCACAGGCGCGTTCAGGACGGTAATGGGCGAGAAGCCAAGCTCGGCCGCATATCGCTCGGCAATAGCAGGGGCGACAGTCATAGATGCATTAAGCTGCCCTCTATACCTTCTGAGGAAATAGAGCACGAGCGGCCTGTAGAACCAGCGCCACCAGCGCCGCTCCTCGAACTCAAGAGGCGCGTATTCGTGAGCGTCAAGCACCAATTTGGAGCCGTAGCGTCGGGCAGCCTCCGCCGCGACGGGCAGGGCATTCCAGTCGTTGGCATGGTAGACATCGGCGCGGCTAGTCACAGCGTTTTCGAGAGCCTCGCGGTGGTGTGCTTTGCTCCAGTACCAGAAAGTGTAAAGCGGCGGGATTACGCGGCCCAGCACCATCAGCAGGAAACCCATCACGCGAGTAATCAGGCTCGATTTGACTGTGACAGGCAGCCATTGTACGTCGGGCCATTCTTGCAGGGGCGGGCCGTAGCCTATAACGGTCAGATCATAGTGGGGCGACAGGTATTCTATTTGGCGCAGCACACGCGCGTCGCGGTAGATTGGCGAGAAAGAGAGAATGCAGACTCGTCGCTTCATACGTCTGCTCCTCTTCGCATACGACCGCTCAGCATATGCATCATTTCGCGCAGATCACGCGGCCTGATTACGCCCAGAGCCAGAAGTGCAGCCGGGAAGATAGCAAGAATAACCACGCGAGCAGCAAAGTCAAACAGCGGATCGGACAGATGCAACAGCGTAGCCGCGAGCAGCAGAAGCGCCCCGAGACCGGACAGGGTAAGAACAGCGGGCAAATCGTAGGGCAGAGGGTGTATGCGCTGCGACATTATGTAAAGCAGCACAACTGGGGTGAGGCTCGCGACAAGCCCCGCGAAAGCCGCCCCAAGCACGCCCAGCACTGGTATGAGCGCAAGGTTCAGCAATATGCTCACTCCCGCTGCGACGAGGGTCGTCCAGCCGATATGGATGGTTTTGCCCGAAAGATTGATGCCCGTTGCTACTATGTAGTACGCGCCCGAACTGATGCTGATCATACCTGTGAGTGCGATCAGGTTGGCGGCCGGCAAGTAGGCATCTGTGGAGAACAACTGTATGATTGGCCCGGCCCACAGGGTCAGCGGCAGCAAGATCGCGAAGGTCACAGCGAGGAAATAGAGCAATGTCCGCGTATATACCCGCTCGGCGGCATCCTGGCGTGCTATGGAGAGTGAAAACGGCACCCAGGCAATCTGGAAGGCCGTGACAACCAGCACTACCGGTGCGGCCAATCTGGTGGCGAGAGCCAGGATGGCCACTTGCTCTGCGGATGACGTGATGTGTAAGACAAACCAGCGGTTAGAGGAGCCGATTATCCAGAGCGAGAGAGCGGCAGGCACAAGAGGAAGACCGAGCAAGATCATACGCCTCAACACGGTGCGCGAAAAGAACGGTCCATACTGGGAGCGTGTCGTGTAGAAACCCACAAGGCTAAAGACCACGCTGCCTATCAGCGTGGCAGTCAGAACGCCCCACACTCCCAAACCATAGACAACCACAGCCAGCACAATCAGCACAGAAGTAAAGATGAGGTTGCCGAGAGAGATTACCATGTATCGGGTCGGAATCCTGATGAGCCTTGCTATGTCAAGGAACATGGTTATGTAGATAGCGAAAGGCACAGTCGCCAGCGCAATCTGGACATAGGGTGTTAGCGAAGCATCGCCAAAGGCTAGCAGGGCTATAGGTTCTGCGGCCGGCAAAAGAAGGGCACAAACAATCAGCGTGAAGACAATCTCAAATACGAGGAAGGTAGAGGCAATGGTACGGCGCTCGGTTGGATCCTCAGTTTTGTAAAATATGATCGCTATAGACGAGTCCATGCCCAGGATGAGGACGGAGCTAAGGATTGCGGTGCCCGTGGTCACAAGGTCGAGGATTCCAAAGCCGGATTGCGTGAGCATACGTGCGTAAAGAGGCACCAGAATAAAGCCCACGAGCTTTGCTGCGGCTGCAGTAAAGCCATAGACGAACGACTCTTTGGATAGTTGAGCAAAAAGCTGGCGAGCCAATCAGCAGCCTACTCGTCCCACCAGGCAACGTATTCGATGCTTGGGGTAGCCCTGGGACCCCGACAAACGAAATCCCAGCCCTGTGCCAGTTCGTACCACTTGAAAAGGTTCACAAGCACCCAGTTAATCTTGACCAGCGATGGGCTATCTCTGTATTTAGTGCCAACAGGCAATACATCGACCTCTTCAAAATAGCCGCTCAGTATGCGTCTCCAGAGCGCCAGATCGGCCAGAAAGCGGTGTGTAAGATCCAGATGTGATGAGTATGTGCCCAGGTTCGGCAACCTTAGTACAGCTTGTCCATCCTTTACTAAGATACGATGGATTTCACGCAAGACTTCGTGCGGGTTCTCGAAGTGCTCCAGCAAGCAGCTTGCATATACTTCGTCCGCTGTGTGGCTGGCTACCGCGACCGCACGGGCGTCTGAAACGATAGCTGTAGCCGGGGTCACCCTGGCGTCTATTCCGGTGAAACCTTGCCGCACCTGGCTGCCACATCCCAGATCTATCCGGAAAGGCGTAGACTGTGCGATCTCCCACTTGCGGCCAACCAACCGAGCAATACCCCTGAGCATTACCTCGCTATTCCGGCCGGAAGTGCCCTTGCGACGGCCTGTTGGAGCCGTACCTATCAGCCTGCGTAGCCCGCTGCCACCCTTCGACCGTCCTTGCGCAGGGATGTAAAGGGTACGCCGTCCAAACAATCTGACCACGATTGCAGCCAGCATAGCCGGGAGGAGTCCGGTCTTGTACAGCAAGACAACATTGTCTTGCCCAAAAGCCAAACGCTTCAGCAATCGCAGCAGATTAATCGGAATGGACTTGCCGTATAATGCCAACCTGTGTGCTGTTGTGCGCCTATCAAGCGAATCCAGGTCCACTTGCGAAGCCGAATCGCTCGGCATACCTGCTAGCACCAGCACTCGAACATCAGCTAGACCGCGCATCACTTCATCCCCGGACTTTTCGGCCGCCTACGCGCTCGCATCAGTCTCCCCACCTCGCCTACCAGCACACGCTCTCGCCTGGCGACAGTGAAGCGGGCAACAATCCGTTCTCGCGCAGCAGCGGCGCACGTACCGTCATCTGCAAGAGCCTGCTGAATTGCCGCTCCCAGAGCCTGCGCATCACCATATGGTGCATAGAAGCCTGTGTCGCCCACTACCTCTGGCATGGCGGTACCCCGCACGGCGACGGGCACGCAACCTGCCGACATAGCTTCAGCCAGTGCCACACCGAACCCTTCGTGGGCCGATGCCTGTACATACACTTTTGCGCGCTTGTAGTAATCTGCCAATTCTTCATCCGTGACAAACCGCCCCGTGAAAGTAACATTAGGCGGCGCGATTCGCCTCAACTCATCTATCGATTCGTCAACAAATTTGCCAATCAGCACAAATTGAGCGTCCGGCACACAGGCAGCAGCGCGCACGAAAGTGTCCAGTCCTTTTTGTTTTATGAAAGCATGCCCAACAGAGCTTGCGGTTATTACCATATTCTCGCGGGCAACGGCAGGACTCGGACGCAAACGCTCGACATCGATGCCCATATAAGCGGTCCGCATGCGCCTCGGCTGAACATAGCGGCGTACCTCGGTCTGAGCGTAGTCGGAGAAAGTAAGGATGGTATCGGCCATCTTCAACATCCCAATCACCAACCGCCTCAATCTGGGCCGTATCATGGAACCAAACTCGATCTCCGGCATATTCGCCACATCGTAACCGCCCGTTATCAGTAAAATGGGACGGCGCATGAGCCGGGCAAGAATGGAGATACCGAAGCCAAAGCTAGGCACAGCGAACCAGAAAACAATGACCCCAACACGCCCCTGCAGAATACGCTTGAGCACCTGCAAGGTCATCTTTATTCTCTTACCTCTGTAGGTCAGGACGTCAACCGGGTAGTGCTTGCTCAGCAAATCAATATCGGTGGTCATGAAGGGCGATGCAGCCCAGGGAAGTAGAAATAGCACTTGCTTTCGCGAGCGCCTGCTGGATGTCACACGTTGCTCCGGCTCGTAATAATCACGATTCAGTATAAGCGACATAGCTTATCTGAGTAAAGTAAAACACTCGGGAGACGTCCCCCGAGTGTTTTGGTTGCCAATGAGTTACGAGGCCTCACACATTGATGTAAAGGGACTTAAACCTACCGGCCCATACCTATGTACCGCATTCCGGTGCTTTCTATGGCAGCGCGGTCAAGGCTGTTGCGGCCGTCTAGGACAACTCGATAGCCTTTGCTTGCGAGAGCGGACCAGTCGAGGGTGCGGTAATCGTCGTGGTAGGCTTGCAGGATGATGGCGTCGGCGGATGGAAGATCGGTGAGGGGGGCGGGGGCCGCTCCGTGGCGGGCGATCTCTTCGTCGGTAAAGAGGGGGTCGTTGACGGTCGGCGTTGCGCCTGCCTCGCGTAGTTGAGTGATCAAGCGGAGAGCGCCTGAGAAGACAGGTTCCTTTACGTTCTCCCTGTAGGAGAAGCCGAGTATCAGCACGCGCTTGCCCTCAAGACCGCCAAGCGCCTTCGATAGCTTGTCCAGCGACCACGCGGCCATATTGTCGTTCACCCGCCGGGAAATGCGGGGAATTTCCATCTCGCCTTCATCAGCGTGGTTAATAAGAAAGTAGGGGTAGACGGGTATGCAGTGCCCGCCCACCGCGATACCCGGACGGTGAATGTGTGAAAAAGGCTGAGTGTTGGCGGCAGCTATAGCCTGGTCAACAGGTAGATCACGTGCGTCGGCGAAGCGTGCGAACTCGTTGGCAAGGGCGATGTTTACGTCGCGATATGTCGTCTCCATCAACTTCACAAGCTCTGCTGTGTCGGTGTTGTGCATGGCGAGCGATTCTGTGCCCCCGAGAGCGATATTGTAGAAAGCAGCGGCACGAGCGGTACACTCCGGCGTGACGCCACCCACGACCTTGGGATACTTTACAAGGTCGCGGAAGATGCGGCCGCTGTAGACGCGTTCAGGGCTGAAGGCAAGCCAGAAATCGCGTCCGACTGTAAGGCCCGAGTCTTGCTCCAGGGCAGGCGCGAAGCGGGTGCGCGTGGTGCCGACCGGGAGAGTAGTTTCGTAGATAACAAGCGTGTCCGGTTGCAGTCCTGCTCCTATAGCGCGAGTGGCAGCGTCAATGCTGCGGTAGTCAACCTGGCGCTCATCGTCCACGATGACGGGCACGATTACCATTACAACGTTGCTTTGCCGAACGGCGGCTGTGGTATCGGTTGTGGCGGTGAGGTTGCCCGATTCGACGCCCTCACGCACCCACTCTTCGAGACCCGGCTCTTCTTTTACGTGGGAGTACCCCGCGTTGACCATCGAGACCACTTCGGGGTTGATGTCGCAGCCAATGACTTTGAGGCCACTATGGGCAAATTGCGCCGCCAGCGGCAAGCCGATCTTGCCCAGGCCAACCACCGCCACATTATACTGAGCCAACGTTCTCTCCTCCGGCATCCAGATAAATCGCTCTGCCTTCTATGCCCGATTCCACTATCTTGTGCACGATACGCAGGGTCGCGAGTGCGTCCTCCCCCGATGTAACCTGGACGTCCTCTCCGCAGGCTGCTCGCAGGAAGCGGTCAAGCTCGATCCTGAGCGGCTCATTCTTGTCGATGCGGGGGCGTATCATGTCGCCTTCGCTGACTCCCGTGATGTTCGACATGGCGTCCCATTCGGTCTTGATGTAGTTGTTTTCATAGAAATAGAGGTCCTGAGTGAGATAGTTGACATGGAACATGCCCTTCTCGCCCGTGATCATAAGCTCGCGAATCTTGGTTGGAGTGAGCCAGTTTATATCAAGCACACCGATGCTGTTATCCTGGAACCTGAGCAGGCCCGACAGCAAGTCCTCGTGCTCGGTGTGGATGCGGCGAGCAGTTTCGGCGTACACACGTACTACCTCAGAGCCACTAAGAAACCTCATTATGTCAACATCATGTGTCGCGAGGTCGATTACCACACCCACATCGCGAACACGCGGAGGGAAGGGTCCAAGCCTGCGAGCGTGCATCTTGAAGACGCGCCCAAGCTCTGCCTCTTGCAGCCGCCGGTGAAGCTCAACAATGGCGGGATTGTACCGCTCGATGTGGCCAACCGTGAGCAGCACACCCGCGTCGTGCGCCGCCGCCAGGATTTCTTCACCTTCGGCCACCGTAAAGGCGATCGGCTTCTCCACGAGCAGATGAATGCCGCGAGAGATCACTTCGAGGGCCACTTCACGGTGCATTATAGTGGGCACGGCTATCACAACAGCCTCAGGCTTCTCGCGGTCGAGCATTTGCCGGTAATCAGTGTACGCCTGAATGCCGTAGAGCCGGGCGGCGCGCTCTGCCGTCGCCAGGTCGGCATCGGCCACGCCCACGAGCCGGGCTGTTGGCAGGTCGTTCAGCACGCGCAGGTGGTTGCGGCCCATCGCGCCCGCGCCGATTACGGCAACGCGCGATGCTGGTGGCTGGTTGGGGTTCGCTGTGGATGTGTCTGTCATAGGGCTGGTGTTCTCTGGTGTCGGCTAAATGGACTCTACGGCGGCTACTATTGTGTCGAGGTCCTGCTGCGACAGGCCAGGGTGGATCGGCAGCGACAGCACCTCACGGGCGGCGCGCTCCGACTCAGGATAGCTCTCGCCGCCATAGCCCAGGTCGAGGTACACTTGCTGGTGATGAACCGGCACCGGGTAATAGACTTCGCTGCCGACGCCCTTCTCGGCTAGACGCCGGCGCACTTCGTCGCGGTCGAGCGGTGGGAGCACGCGCACGGTGTACTGGTGGAAGACGTGGCGCGTGCCGGGGCGCACAGAGGGCACACGCACTTTGTCGGCGGGAAGATGCTCGCTCAAGTAGGCGGCATTAGCGATGCGGCGCTCGTTGAAGCCTTCCAGCTTGGGGAGTTGGGCGCAACCGATAGCGGCGTGGATGTTGGTCATGCGAAAATTGTAGCCAAGCATCTCATGATAGTAGCGCACGCGCATACCGTGAGAACGAACCAGGGCCGCACGGTCGGCAACCGCATCGTCATTGGTGGTGACAATGCCGCCTTCGCCCGTGGTGATGTTCTTGGTAGGGTAGAAAGAGAAGCAGCCTGTGCCCCAGCTTCCTGCGCGTTTGCCGTTCTCCTCGGCACCGTGGGCCTGCGCGGCGTCTTCGATTATGGCCAGCCCGTGGCGATCGGCAATCTCCTGGATGCGCGACATTTCGGCGGGATTGCCAAAGAGATGAACAGGCATAATGGCCTTTGTGCGCGGGGTAATGGCGGCCTCGATCTGGTCAACATTGATGTTGTAGCTAACAGGGTCTATATCAACGAATACAGGCCGCGCACCCACATAGAGCACCGAGTTGGCCGAGGCAATAAAGGTGAAAGGAACGGTTATAACCTCATCGCCGGGGCCAATCTCGTGGGCAAGTAAAGCGACGTGCAGGGCTGTCGTGCCGTTGCTGGTGGCTACGGCATGCTTCACTCCGCAATACTCGGCGAAAGCCTTCTCGAAGTCGGCGACCACGCTGCCCTGGGCAAGCTGTCCACTGTCGAGCACGGCCATTACCGCTGCCTTTTCTTCGTCCCCGATCTGGGGCCGGGCCATATTTATCATCTGGTGTTCCTCTTTTTTCGTGGTTACCGGGTTGTGCAAGTTAGGTTCGGATATGAAACGGTTGATAGGTGCTAAAACTATAGCTCCAACTCCGTGGGGTCTTCCTGCGTTGTTTGCTCGATAACGATTTCGCGACTGCAGTTACCGCAAAGCAAGATGCTACCGTGTGGGGTTTCGCGGAGTGTGCTGCCGAGCTTGTTGCCGCAAGGGCAGACGTAGCCGTGCAGGCGGGCGGGGTTGCCGTAGACCAGGCCGTAATCCGGCACATCCCTTGTGACGACAGCACCTGCCCCAACCATGGCGAAGCGGCCTATCGTGACGCCTGTCACAACAATTGCCCCCGCACCGAGTGAAGCACCCTCTTTGACCAGTATGAGGCCAAGCTCCCAATCATCTTCGCTTTTCAGCGAGCCGTCAGGGTTGATAGCGCGGGGCATCTTGTCGTTGGTGAAGATGACATGCGGGCCAACGAAGACGCCGTTCTCCAGCGTTACGCCGTGGTAGACGCTTGCACGGTTCTGTATCTTGACGTTGTCGCCAATCTGCACACCGAAGTCTACATAGGCGGACTTGCCGAGGATGCAATTGCGCCCCAACACAGCGCCTTCGCGAACCTGCGCCTGGTGCCAGACCTTTGTGCCCGCACCAAGAGTGGCTTTCGGAGATACATCGGCGGTTGGATGGACATATATTTCGTCGCTCATTGATGGTAGTCCGCGGCAGTCAGGACAGGAGCTTTCGAGGCTCCTGCGCTGCCTGTCGCATTGCGCTCTCCTGTAATAATGCGGCTATTCGCTCGGCTGCATGGCCGTCGCCGTACACCTGGGCAGGCTGGGTTGCCGGACGTGGGTTCTGAAGAGCAGCCAGAATCTTGGCGGGGTCGGTCCCTGCCAGGGTGTTCCAACCGCACTCAACTGTTTCCACCCATTCCGTTTCGTCGCGCATGGTTATGCATGGAACGGCCAGCCAGAATGCCTCTTTCTGCACGCCGCCGGAGTCGGTGAGGACTGCTCGGGCATGACCTTCGAGCGCGAGCATTTCGAGATATGAAACAGGGTCGATTGGCAATATATTCGGGCCAAGCGTGACACCGGCGGCGTCCAGAGCCTTTCGCGTGCGAGGGTGGACGGGGAAAACTATCTGCTCATCCGTAGCGTTGAGCGCGGACACAATCGAGGCGAGGTTGGCGGGGTTGTCGGTGTTAGAGGCGCGGTGTACCGTGGCTAAGAGGTAGTTTCCGCTCGTTAGTCTGAGCCGAGAGAGTATCGCTGCCGCCTCACTTCCTGTATGTTCAACAGCCCAGAGGACGGCATCGTACATGACATCACCCACTATGTGAACACCCTCAGTAATACCTTCCTGCCGGAGGTTGGAGGCCGACACACCTGTTGGACAGAAAAGGAGGGTGGACAGCGTGTCCGCCACTACCCGGTTGATCTCCTCAGGCATAGCACTGTTGTAGGAGCGAAGGCCCGCTTCGACATGCGCGACGGGCACACCCAGCTTGGCGGCGGCCAGCGCTCCAGCCAGCGTTGAATTGGTGTCGCCGTAGATAAGGAGGATATCGGGCTGCTCAGCCAGCAGCACTTCCTCGATGCCTGTGAGCATGGCCGCAGTCTGGGCAGCATGGGAGCCTGAGCCTGCGCCGAGGTTGTACTGAGGTTCTGCTATGCCTAGCTCATCGAAGAAAACGCCTGACATTTCGCGGTCATAATGCTGGCCGGTATGCAGCAAAACCTCGGTGATGCCCGCTTGCTGAAGAGCGCGGCCAACCGGTGCTGCTTTTACAAATTGGGGACGAGCGCCGACTACAGAAAGTATCTTCATAAACATTACGCCCGCATAAGGGCCAACACTAATTATAACGCGCCCCTGCCGCCCGCGCAACGTGCAGAGCCGGGGCGCAAAGCGTCAGTAAGGTACGAAACTTGCTTATTCGATCAGTGGGACTGCTCGCTCTGCCTCTCAGCGTTGCGAGGTCGGCATTTTCGGCGGTTGCAATGTCGCAGCCGGTAGTATCAAAGGAGAAAGGCAGTTGGAAGATAACGCAGCAATCCCCTTAGGCACGTTTGTAGAGTTCACCTGGCACAGCCTCAGGCAGGACGACCTGTGGGACGACTATCCGGATCCCACGGATAGCGCTCAGCTTGTGGGTGTGGTTGGGCACGACACGGATGATGGGCCGGTACGCTGGAGCGCGGCGTCCCAGAGTTCCGCCGGTGCAGACTCCGACTAGCACCGGCAGTAGGGTATTCAGGCTCATAAGGGGCCGCCACCCGGTTACAGTATCGTAGTCGGATTGTTCGTCGTGCCTGTGTCGGGTCAGCGGCGACAAGATCAGCCTGCCGGGCGCTGGACCTGGCTTTCCTGCTCACCAAGCTCTCGAAAGACCGCCATAATATCCTGCTCGGCTGCGGTTTTGCCGACCCGGATGGCGTTCTTGATCGCCTTGGCATTTGAGCGGCCGTGCGGCTTGATAAGAATGCCGTTGACGCCCATCACGATTGAGCCGCCATACTCGGCATAGTCCAGGCGGTCGCCTATGCGTCGGAAGTTAGAGCGAAGACCCGCAGCCAGCAGCTTTGTGGGCAGCGATGAGGTAAGCTCTGCCTTCAGCAGGTCGAAGATCATCTTGGCGGTGCCCTCCACCGTCTTGATTATAACGTTACCTGTAAAGCCGTCGGTGACCACCACATCAGCCACGCCAAACGGGATGTCCTTGCCCTCGACATTGCCGATGAAGTTCAGCCCGCTCTCCTGCAGCAGAGGAAATGTCTCGCGCACAAGCTCAGAGCCTTTTATCTCCTCCTCGCCATTGGAGACGATGCCAACACGGGGCCGGGGCACGCCCATCACGCGCTCGGTATAGATCGAGGCCATGCGCGCCCATTGCAGGAGAAAATGCGGCTTTGCATCAGGTGTAGCGCCAACATCGACGATAAAGACCTTGCCGATATTGCCCATAGTGGGGAATGGCACACCAAGGGCTGGACGGTCGATGCCTTCGATGCGGCGAAGGATAAATGTACCGCCTGAGACCACCGCGCCCGTGTTGCCTGCGGAGACCACAGCATCGACTTTACCGTCAGCGAGCATCTGCAGCGAGATTGAAAGCGAAGAGTCGCGCTGACGACGCCATGCAGTAGAAGGAGCGTGCTCGTCCATAGGTATGACGGAGGCGGCAGGCTCAATTGGCAGCTTGAGACCGGCAGTATCAGACTTTGCAAGCTCGGCACGCAAGACTTCGGGGTTGCCGACCAGCACGATTTCTATGCCGTACTCGCGTGCGGCCTGCACCGCGCCAAGCACCGTTTCAACCGGAGCGTTATCTCCCCCCATCGCGTCGAGAGCAATCCTCATCTGCATGAACCTCTTCTAGTAAGCTGTATTGCTAGGAGTCCGGAATACCGGGCTAGCTGTGCACATTATACATTTTTGCGTGGGGAGGCGAAAGTGGCGTGCGTCATAGACAGCAAAAAGCGGCCTTTGGGGCCGCCTTTCGCTCCGTGTGAGATAACCTTTAGCTACCCTCTGCTAGACGCCGGTAGAAGCCCTGATCTTCGCGCGTTGCCTGGTAAGAAGTTGCCAAGGCTATTGTATAAGCCGCAGTAATATTTTGTTAGATGATTATCTCAACCACCTGCTAGGAGTATAGCATAGGCACTCATGCCTCGCAATAGGTCTATGGTAGTATCATGCTATAGGACTTCCTAAGGACGCGCGGTGCTCTCACTAACTCACTTCCCCGGTAACTGGACCCTACTTCCTGCTTCGCAAAACCTGATAGCCGCGCAACAATATCAAACCAGGCCCGCTAGCATGTCATCTTCCTGCTCAGGCGCGGGCACGCGGCTCTCAACCAGAGTGTAGTGCTCGTCACCGAATATGAGCGGCACAATATCTTCCGGTACGCTCATGAAGACACCGTTGGGGTCGAACTGTGTGCGGTGCTGGCGGGCCGATTCCATCTTCAGGGCAGCAAAGTCGTGAACGTCTATGCGCGTGGTGGTGGGCGGCGGCACGTATGCAGGAGGCTTGTCTTCTTCTTTGGCCGCCTCAACCGCCTGCTCATGCTCAACCACGGCTTCCTCTATGCTCTGGTGCTCAGGGTCGGTGTCTGGCTGCTCTTCTTCGCGGTCGAACGGCCATTTGAGGCCGCGCTCTTCAAAGACCGCCTTGGCCTTCTCCCAACCTTCATCGTTCCAGTGTGTGTAATAGAGCTTGAGTGGGGTCCACGGCTCGCCTAGATCGAGGGCATAGGTTGGGTCGCCCGCTTTGTCGAAGGCGGCGCGGGTGATTACGTTGGCCTTGATGTGGTCGGGGTGTCCATATGCGCCGAACTCGTCGTAGGTGATCATGATTTGCGGCCTGTAGCGGCGCACCAGCATAACGAGCTTATTGGTGGCTTCTTCAAGGTCGGCATTATGGAAGTTGGAAGGGTCGGCGTTGGCCTCGGTGCCTACCATGCCCGAGTCGCGATATCCCAACAGTTCAAGATCGTCAATTTCAAGCAGAGCCGTGCCGCGGCGTAATTCCTCAAGGCGAATCTCGCGCAGACGTGGGCGTGCCTCTTCCGGGTCAAGATCGGGATCGTGTATCTCGCCCTCTTCACCGCCTGTAGCTGTCACCAGCACAGTGCGAACGCCATGCCTATGATAGCGTAGAAGGGTGCCGCCCGTGAAAACCACTTCATCGTCGGGGTGAGCATGTACGGCCATTATCGTTATATCGCCTGAGGTCATATTATTCTCCAGCTTCATAGTATTGGTTCAACCATATGCGGACGGGGATCAGCCCGCGATACCCTGTTCTGCTAGCCCTGATTGCCGTGCGTAATCCGCTTCGATGAGCCGCTTTACGTTGTGCAGGCTGCGTTCTGTTATGAGGCGGAAGTAGCCTCCAACGAATATGCGCTCAAGCAGCGGAGCGAGCGGGCCGCCCTGTAGGGATATGTTCACCGTCGTGCTGTAGGTGGTGGAGCCGTCGGGCTGGGTTTCGAGGTGCCAGCTTCCGCCCGCCGACTGCATCATGCTGAGCCTGCTAAAGCGAAGGGCACGGATCGCGCTGCGTCGCGGAGGATTCCAGACGATGTATTCCATCTCGCCCCAGAAGCGGAAGCCGAATACGCTATAGGTTATGCGGAAGCTGTTGCCTTTGCCGGGGCCGCCCGGCTTCAACAGCCTTTCCGACACCACGCGCTCGTCCCATTCCGTGCGGCGGGTTGGGTCCTGGATGGTATTCCAGACCAATTCCACAGGGGCTGCTATATTTACGACACACTCTACTCGATGACCCATTTTCGTATGCTCCTTCGCTCTCCCTACAAGTATAACCTCACGCGGCAATTATAGGGCGTGAAAACGGTTGCCGCGAACAGAGCAAGGAGAAAACGCCCCCTCCAACAATAAAGAGGCGGCCCATTTACGGGGCCGCCTGCTAATTAGCCGGGTTTGCGAGTGTGATGCTCAGTCGTCGGTTGCATTCGCATACCAGGCTGGTAGAATATCGTCTCCATTGGCCGCCCGCGAAGCTCCGTGCGCTACAAAGTAGTCAGTGACATCAAGCTGCGGCGGGGTCAGGTCAAGCGGTCCGTCCACATCGTAGCTGTGCCATGAGAACTCCACAAAGGTGCCTGCCGGGGTCAGTTCGTCCATTTCCATTTGCTTACCTCCTTGTAAGCTAACGGCTGCATCATCGCAGCCGACCAATTGGCCGATCTCGCACTGCGTCATTGCGGCGCAAGAGTTATGCAGATTATATCAGCAGGATGAGGGCCACGCAAGGGGTATATGACGAAGAGAGAAGCATGTTAACCTTTGGCGAAGATTAAGAGCCTATCCGAAAAACAGATAGGTTGATTTGGTAAACTTAGAGAGACAACCAAATCCTGTGCCAGAATTATCAGCTAGAAAGCTTTTGTACAATGCAAGTAATGCAAGTAATGCAAGCAATGCACGAACAAGACTTCGACTACGGAATTGCTCCAGAATACCAGATACCAGACGAGATGTGGACGGAGATTGAGCCTTTCCTGCCACAGCCCAAGCCTAAGAAGAAGCCAGGTCGGCCTCGGATGAGTGATCACCAGGCGATGAACGCCATATTCTACCTGTTGAGAACCGGCTGCCAGTGGAATGCCTTACCGCGCTCGCTTGGCGCCTACTCAACCGTACATGACCGCTTCCAGCAGTGGCGCGAAGCCGGAGTGTTTGAAGCTCTGTGGCAGGAAGGGCTGCTACAGTACAACGAGCAGAAAGGGATTGAGTGGGAATGGCAAGCAATGGACGGAGCAATGACCAAAGCTCCGTTGGGGAAAAAAAGATGGCAGCAAAGAGGCAATCGAGGAGGGAACAGGCTCCAACCCGACTGACAGAGGCAAGAGTGGTACGAAAAGGAGCCTGCTTACAGATGGTAAAGGCATACCGTTGGCGGTAGCAATAGCCGGAGCCAACCGCAATGATTGCAAACTGGTGGAACAGACCCTCAACAACATAATGGTAGAGCGGCCCAATCCAACACAGGAATGTCCGCAGAATATGTGTATGGACGCTGGTTACGATGGAGATCCGGTCTATCAATTGCTTGCTGAATGGGGATACACTGCACATATCAAGTCTCGCTATGAAGAGAAAACAGAGTTGGTGCAAATGCCAGGCTATCGAGCCAGGCGGTGGGTGGTAGAGCGTACTCACTCATGGCTAAACCGCTTCAGGAGACTACTCATCCGATGGGAGAAGAAGGTTGAGAACTACCAAGCTATGATGCATCTCGCCTGTGCTTTCATTTGTTTTCGCGCTAGTGAACTTTTCGGATAGGCTCTAAGACGACGGACAAATAGTGGCGATCTTTTTGTAAACTATTGCTGAATAACAGGGGAGTACGCCGGCGCAGGTCGTGCAGAATGTCAGAGTAATGCAGCACGCTCTATACAGTAACGCGATAGGCGAAAGGACGCATATCAAGTAGCTTGCCTTGCTTGTAGGCAAATTACACCGTGTGAGCCAGCAACAGGATCAAAAAGAGCGCAACGGGGCAAGCGCCGGACAGAAGTAAAATAGCGGGGTCTAATGAAGAAGGGTGTACTAGCGATTCAGTATGCGGAGCACGATATTCACGACAATCGTGAGCAGCAAGCTCAAGACAATCATAGATGCAATGGGCACAATGCAGGTGAAGTTGCCGTTACTGACGTTGATGTCGCCGGGCAGCTTGCCAAGAAACGACCGCCCGAAGAGCAGGAATAAGCCGCCAAGCAGCACAATTATGATGCCGAGCATGATTAGAAGTTTGCCTAGTTGGTCGAAGGTCATAATCTTAGCAAATTCGAGAGTGATTTATGGGAGTGATGGGCTGCCTACAGGGCCATTTTACCACATGGTGATGATACGGGAGCCTTTGCATGAGCGATAAGCCCAATCTGACCTGCCTCCCTGAGACCGCAGGGGAGAAACCGATTGCACGGTTCCTCCCCAACCCTTGCGGTCGGTGAAAGAGAACCAGCAGGAGCAAGGGTCAAGAAAAAACAGCAATGCGCGCAGTTGAGCGGCATTGCTGTTTCTGTTGCTTGTTAGGCGGGTGTCTTGTCAGGGTGTCTGGCAGGCAGGAAGAAAGGTGTTGGCCACCAGCTTCGAGGCTTGACCCCTGGTTGTGCTTATGCTTGTGCGGAAGTATGGGCGGCTCTGGCCGTCGCATGGTTCACCTGGGCTACCGCATGGATAACCTTGCATCACATCCCTCGACGCCAGCCGCTCGATGTAATCGTAGAATGTGGAGCCGGGAAGTACATCAGCGAATGTCTGAGTGCTGCCAGGTTCGCTAAAGCCCGCCGCATTAGACACAATCTTGGCGATCTGCCCTCGACTGGCGTTGTTGCTAACCCTGAAGTATGGCCGTGATTGCCCGTCGCATGGCTCAGATGGGACAGAACCACAGGGGTAGCCCTCTATCATGTTGCGGGTCGCCAGGCGCTGAACATACTGGTAGAAAGTCGAGCCAGGGGGTACATCTGTGAATGTCTGGCCGCTTGCAGTCTCGTGGAAGCCGGCAGCACCCGCGATCATCTTCGACAACTGGCCGCGTGTAACATTGTTGCCCGGCCTGAAGGTGCCATCAGAATAGCCGTGAACGATATCTCGGCAAGCAAGGCAGCGAATGTAGACGTAGAAGGTCGAGCCTTCAGGCACGTCAGTAAATTGCAACGGACACATCGTCGGGGTGGCGCTGGGGATAATCGTTGTGGTTGCGGTAGATGCCGGTGTTGATGTACCTGGAACGGTTGTCGAAGTAACTTGCGCCGTTTGTGTGGCGGATGGGACAAGAGTAGATGTAGCTGTGCGCGTCAGCGTTGCGGTGTTCGTTGGTGTCCTGCTCGCGGTGTTGGTGGATGTTACAGTTACCGTCGATGTGCCGGTCGAGGTATTAGTCGGCGTCACTGTCACTGTGGATGTGCCTGTGGCGGTACTGGTTGGCGTTTCAGTTGATGTCTCCGTGCTCGTGACGGTGGACGTGGCAGTGTGAGTTGATGTACCCGTAGCGGTACTGGTGCCTGTGTTAGTAGGTGTCACAGTTGCTGTGTTGGTGGATGTGTTGGTAGCGGTATTTGTGGGCGTGACTGTTGGCGTGCTAGTCGACGTGGGTGTGGCTGTTGACGTTCGCGTAGGGGTATTGGTAGATGTGCTAGTAGATGTAGCAGTATCGGTAGGTGTGCTGGTGGGTGTGTGAGTTGAGGTCGCGGTATCGGTAGGTGTGTTGGTGGGCGTGTCTGTAGATGTGCTCGTCGCCGTGTTGGTAGGCGTATCCGTTGGGGTATTCGTGGCGGTATCGGTCGGCGTGCTTGTCGATGTCTCAGTTGGTGTACTGGTTGCGGTGTCGGTAGGCGTGCTTGTAGGCGTGTCTGTGGGGGTGTCTGTCGGCGTATTCGTCGGTGTGTCTGTTGGAGTGTTAGTGGCTGTATCGGTTGGCGTGCTTGTCACGGTTTCTGTCGGCGTATCTGTGGGCGTGGACGTGTCGGTAGGCGTATTTGTCGGTGTGTAGGTTGGTGTGTTGGTCGGTGTGTTGGTCGGGGTCTTCGTAGCCGTGTTTGTGGCTGTGCTGGTTGGCGTAATCGTGTATGTGCTTGTCCGGGTGGGCGTGTTGGTTGGAGTGCCGGTTCTCGTGGATGTGCTCGTCGCTGTGCTGGTTCGTGTCGATGTAACGGTGGGCGGTGGCGGTGCCGGGAAGGAGTTGCTGCAGGCCTGATCCAGAGTGTGACCGTTCATCTCCTTAAACAGCACGTTGTTCTTAGCCCTGTTGTTGCCCGATGGGTTTGGCGGTGTCCCGCCTACAACATCGTACGTTATTACAACTTCCACGCCCGCCGCTACCCCGAGGAGGGTCGGGCATGTGCTCGTGTCAAATAGATAGGTGCCCGTACAGCCCTGCACACAGGTAAACTGGATTGTAGTGTCGTCGAGGCGCTGGCCGCCAGGACAACCCACAGCCGCAGACGTGAAATAGTCGCACATTATCACGGTGGTGGTCACGGTGGAAGGCGGACACCATGTTATTGTGCCGGAGTCATAGTCGGGGCCGTCAATGGTTTTGCTCGCGCCGGCAGAACAACCCGCAGCGGCGGGCGCGTTGAGTGCCGCTGCCCTGGGAACATCCACAGACCTGGCTTTTCCGGCCGTGCTTGATAACGTCACTAGCAGCAGTAGAACAATAACACCGAGGGCCAGTCCGCCCACTCGCAGCAATACGGAATGGTTTGGCCGTTTTTCCTTGTTTCGTTGCATATTACTTACCTTCCTCAACTGATTTTGGGTATGGTCAGACCTTAGCGGGCAGACTGCGCGCTTCTGGTGTAGCCGTGTATGGTTACTACCGGCGAACGTGAGGAAGATGTTGTAAAAGGGAACGTCCGGCACAACTGATGGGGATCCTACAGACCAGATCATCGACTGCTTGCGCCAGCAGTTCGTGATCGGCGCGAGCAAACATGTTCTCTGCGCCTCGGTCATAGGAAAGGTACAAAATCATCTTATGTCGAGCGCATCCAGGTCACAATAGGCCATTGGTCCTACCCACAGCATTACTAGAGTATGGAGCGCTTTAGCAGAGTACTTGAGTCTTCCTCTATAAGCGGCTGTAGCTTTCCAGGGCAAAAGAAGAAGCTACCCGACGATTGGGTAGCTTTTTCACAGTGGCTGGCGCAGGTATAACAGAGAGAGGTGGTTAGGACCGATACAGCATTGCCTACCTGCGCTACAGTCTTGCTAACTGAAGAGATTAACTCATCTATGTTTGGTTGTTTGTGTTGTCGGTTGGGGTGATCACGGTAGTAGAGTTTGTACTAATCTGCGAGTCACTATCAGTAGCCATTTGCGCCGACCGATTGTTGAGATTGTAGCCACCGTTGTGGCTCAATATCTCCTGGGCCTCTTGCCCGCGTGCGCCGGCGTGCACAGTAACAATAGTCCGACCACTCTCGAATTGGCTGTGGTAGTAGTCAGCTTCTTCCTGGCTGAAGCCCCAGTGCAATAGCGAGCCCGCGATACCGCCCGTGGCAGCTCCAGCTATGGCACCTGTTAAGGCCGCACCCAGGATACCACCTGCTACAATAGGGCCAATACCTGGGAGCAGAAGCGCCGCGGCTGCGCCAACTATACTGCCGAAAGCCACGCCCGTTATGCCTCCCATCACCAAACCTTCGCGCGTTCCGCCGCGGTGTTCATCAGTCTCACGGGGCGTTATGGTGTCAGTGATGGGCGCATCTGTGGTTGTCAACGTTCCATCTGCTGTGCGGCTGACATCGGCTGTCGAGTCAAGATGGCGAACAGCATAACCGATCTGATCCTGCGTAAAGCCATGGCTCTCCAGGTCTCTAACAGCCTGTTCAGCCGACGCTTGATCATCGAACACGCCCACGATGGTACCTAGGTCTTATCTGCAAACTCTGTAAAGTTGGTAAACTATGCTCATGACACCTC
>JBDTQH010000023.1:0-82046 GCA_039932335.1 Chloroflexota bacterium | reverse complement strand
TGAGGTGTCATGAGCATAGTTTACCAACTTTACAGAGTTTGCAGATAAGACCTAGATAAAATAGTACCATTAAAGGTATGCCTTTTGCCTATCAACATTTGGCCGGCATGACAAAATCCGATTAAAGGGATTGATTAGTTGGCCGCTGTATCGTATAACCTGTTGGTTGGCATGGTGTCAATCATATGGCAGGTCTTTCATCAGACCGCATATAGAGTGATCTGTGAAACCGCTACCCAAGGAGGCACGCACCAATGGATGCTACAACTGCGGCACAAGACTTCTCACCGTCAACACAGGACGTGCAAGAAATCGTCCGTACCGGGGTGGACTACATCGAGTCGTGGTATACAGGCGATGCCGAGCGGATGAAAGGCTGCCTGCACCCCGAACTGGCCAAACGCTTTGTCATGAAAGACCCGGATAGCGGCGCGACACTACTCCGCACCACCACCGCCCAGAGGATGTACGAGCTAACCGGGCAGGGCGAGGGTACAAACCTACCCGAGGCCAGCAAGACGCACGAGGTGACCATACTGGATGCGTTCCGAAATATCGCTTGCGTCAAGGTGGTCTCGCATGACTATGTGGATTACCTGGACATCGCGAGGTTCGACGAACGCTGGTTGATCGTCAATGCCCTTTGGGACATGCGTCACCCCGACCCCACCTGACAAGTAGAAGGCAGTCAAAGCTATTGGCGGCGAGGACGGCACCGGGTCGCTCCAGGTGCGACTCGCTAAACCCGCGTAGCAGGCCACAATGCTGTGTTGCTCACCTTACCGCCGCACGGTCACTTAGTACGCGGGCTATTATACGTGCTGCTCGCGCCGCACCATCGGTCTCTACCGGGCGGTAGTTTACCGGAGTGTGCAAGGTAGTAAGGGCCCTCTCGGCTATGCTTTCCGCCGTCACCTCGCCGTAAGTCAGAGCGCAATCCGCGCCATAGTTGCGCAAGCGCCGCTGCACGTGAATAAGCTGCTCGAAATGCCTTTGCAAGGGGAAGTTGAGGAATGGCTTGCGGTTGGCTACAAGCTCCATGCAAGTGCTAAGGCCGCCCTGCACGAGCGCGAGGTCACAAGCGGCCAGGTGCTCATAGAGGTTGTGGACGTACGCTTTCACTTCCAGGCCGGGGAGGTCTGGGAACGGCTCGTTTGCCAGTCGCGGCCCGGTCACGAGTACCAGATGCAAGTTAGGCACCTGCCGCTTCATGTATGGGAAGGCCGACGCGATCTTGTGCAACAGGTGGCTGCCCACTGACGTGCCTCCTACGGCCGCGATAATCAGGGTTTCGTCCTGCTTGTAACCGAGCTTGGCGCGCAAGGCTCCCTGATCGCCGAGATCAGCCGGGTTAAAGGGGAGAGTGTACCCGCTGTAGCGGAAGTTCTGGTCGGTCCACTCGCGGATGAAAGGCAAGTCTGGACCGAAGCGATCTTCGACTACATCGTCGGGGTTACCGATAAAGATGGCGGCATCGCGGATGTAAGGGAAGCGGCCCACGTGCTCAATGTCGTCGGCGTTGCGGTCGGCACACAGGAATGCCTCGCGATCGTTTCCCTCCACCGGAAGCAGGCCGACGAAATCGGTAAGAAAGACGAAAGGCTGTCGCTTGAGCTCCGGGTTCTCATGGTAGTAATAATCGACATCCCAAGCCTCGTCCCCGATTATCAGGTCAAAGTGCTCGGCCTCCATCAGGTCGGAAAAGGTCATGAAGTTGTTGATCATGATCTCGTCCATGGTGCGGAGGCCGTAGAAAGCCGATAGGTCATGTTCTCCGGCAATGTCCTCAAAGTGGTGGCTCTCGTTTGCCAGGTACCGGGTAATAGGGTGGACCTTCTCGCCTTCTCGTTCAAGGTAGGCGGTCGCGGGGTTGACTGTGAACCAGTCAATCGCGAGATCAGGCTCCAGCTTGCGAAGCTCGCGGGCTATTGCGACATCGCGTTGCACATGCCCCAGGCCTATCGGACTTGACAGGAAGAGGGCGCGGCGCGGACGGCTCATTGCTCGCCGCCAGGTGCGTTCCCTGGGAGGCGCTCCTACGAAATCGCGGATTGCGTGATTGAAGATCACTGGATCGCGGGCGTAAGGGCCGTGAGCGCCATCCTCGATTGTAAGGAACCGGGAGTGTGGTATCAGCTTATGCAATTCACGCCCGGCTTCGTACGATATGTGCTTGTCCAGCGTACCGTGAATGATGAGGGTTGGAGAGGTCACGCGGGCGGCTTGCTCTGCAAGGTTGCTACCGGACCAGCCGAGGGACGCCATCGCCACTATATCGCCAGTAGTGGACCACCCGTAAAGCATAGCATCTTCGTACTGTTTGGTCGAGTGTGCTTCCTTGAATAGCCGGTTGAAAAATTCGTCGAGGTGGTCGCTATAGTCCTCGCGCATGCGCACAAGGTATGGATTCGTTTCGGGCGTATCGAACGGGCGCCACTCAAATTCCCCTCCGACGGGTATAAGGTGCGAGACCCTATCAGGCTGTTCTGCTGCCAGGCGTATGGCAAGCATCGCGCACGCGGAAATGCCGACTATGGCGAGCCGCTCAAGTTGCAGGTGATCGAGCACGGCGAGCATATCGGCGTAATAGTGATCGAAGCTGTAGTCGGCAGGCTCAGTGGGGCGATCTGAGCGGCCGCTCCCTCGTAAGTCGATCGTAACCACCCTGAAGTAGCGCAACAGGTAGGGCACGGTCGCTTTGAGGAAGCGCATATCCACCACCTGGTAGATCGGCGCAAAGACAAGCGCCGGACCTGCATCTCCCCAGACGGCATAATAGGTGCGAACTCCATCTCGCTCGACGAAACCATCACTGGTTGGCCTGACTGTCTCAAAAGGATACGCGGCGGGGTCAAGCACGCGACCGGCCTCAGGCAGTTCGCCCATAACGCGCCCTATCCGTTCTGGTTGCTTCATGTCAATTGCCATTGCTTTCCCCTTTTGTCGCTACCGGGCCAGCTCACTCTCGCTTCATAATAACACTTCGCCAGTAAGCAATCATACTCTGTTAGCCCTGAAAGCAGGGCTGATGCAAAGACGGCAATGCCGGTGAACCGACCACCACCTGAACCATGTCATTCTGAGCGGCAGCGAAGAATCACTAACCCTGGCAGATTGCTATGGATGTTGATTCTTCACTCTGTTCAGAATGACACCGCCGAGAGGACACGCCCCAAACCGACTTTGCATCAGCCCTGACTCTGGGAGGTAGACCAGAGACGATAGACGAACCAAGCGTCTATCGTCTCTGGTCTGTAGCACAGCATGTCCGCAGTCACGTGACCGCCTGCCAGCTAGAGTCGTGCCTCGAAGATGCGGTTGAATGGCGTTTCGGTAGCGCGCCGGAAGCGTGATAAGCCACCCTTCTGAACCACGTTCCGCAACGCGGTGTCCGTGGCGATCGTGCCGAGGTGGGTGTTGCCGGTGGCTACGGCGTTCGGCGTGCAGAGCATCACCGATGCCGCCGAGTAAATCCTGCCCACAGGGTTCAGGTTCTCCTCGACCCGCTCGCCTGCCATCGGTTCAACGATCATGGCGGTCCCACCGGGAGCCAGCACCTCGGACGTATGCTTTATCGCGCCAATTGGATCTCCCATGTCGTGCACGCAGTCGAAGAAGGTTACCAGGTCGTATCCGCCTTCCGGTTTGGGATAGTCCTGTGCCTCGGCCACCGCAAAGGTGACCCTGTCAGCCACGCCCGCTTCTATGGCTTCTTCTTTCGCCCTTTCGATGGATGGGGCGTGGTCATCGAAGCCCCAGAAGCGGGAAGCGGGGAAGGCTTGCGCCATGATAATCGTGGAAGCGCCATGCCCGCAGCCCACGTCAGCGACGTTCGCGCCCGCTTGCAGCTTGGGCACAACACCTTCCATAGCGGGAAGCCAGTTGGCAACCAGGTTGCCAAGATAGCCGGGCTTGAAGAAACGCTCGGTGCCGACGAATAGTCCGTGCACATGCTCGCCCCAGGTGAGACCGCCACCCGATTTGAAAGCTTCCAGTATTTCCGGTTCTGCCCTTATCATGGAGAGAAACAGCTCGAAGCCGCCAACCACAAAGTAGGGATTGTTCTCTCTGGCAAGGGCTAATGCGCTCTCATGAGGGAGATTGTAGCGCTGGGTTTGCGGATCGTAGTCAACATAGCCTGCGGCCGCCTGATTCACCAACCAGTCGCGGACATAACGCTCGGTCGTGCCGGTGCGCTGCGCCAGTTCAGCAGAGGTTATCGGCCCCGACCCGTCCATAGCCCTGTAAAGGCCGAGTTTGTCTCCCAGCACCATGAGGGCTGAGCTTGCGGTCGCCCCAAAGTCGCTGACCACCTGGCCTATAACGGCATTTAGTCTGGCTTCGTCGATCTTTGGTTCTTGTGCGATTGCGGTCATTTTCCTATCTCCTTTTTGGTTGTTGGCTTTACTAAGAATGTCAGACAATTGTGATGAAGGCTCGGATTCTGCGGCTATTTGCTCCCTTAGAAAGGCAAAAAGCTGTATCATATCCGCGAAGCCTACCCGCTCTCCGGTATGCGAGTCTTCAAGGGAAGCGCGCCACACCACCGGTGATGAAACTCGCTCCTGCCACAGGCGAAGTAAATATGATCGGTACTGGCGTTGCTCTTCAATCATATGGCTCCCGCATGGCTGGTACCGATGTGATCAACTTTTCCGACCATATCGGCCACTCCCACTCACTTTCGCAAACCGTTGGACAGAGCATACAGGGCATGCGTAAGGAGAACGTAAGGGCTGTGCAAGGAACATGGGGTATACTTTGGAATGAGTGGCTTTAAGCAAGTGACCGTGGGTAATCCGGGTGACTAAAGAATGGCGCGTCTGAACCTATCGCTGCTGGGCACACTACAGGTCGCACTCGACGAGCAGCTCGTGCGGGGGTTTGAGTCGGCTAAGGTGCGAGCGTTGCTCTCCTACCTTGCCAGCAATGCCGAGCGCGCGCACAACCGGGATGCGCTCACGGGGTTATTGTGGCCTGAGCATGACGAGGCGACGGCCCGGACGAATCTGCGGCAGGCTCTATCTAACCTGAGGCGCACTATCAACGACCCGGAAGCAGACCCGCCTTTCCTGCTAGTTTCCCGCGATACGATTCAGTTCAATCCGCACGCTAATTACGCGGTTGATGTAGTCCACTTCACCGCCCTCCTTAACGAGTGCAGCCGGCACCCTCACCGCCGCCCTGAGCTGTGTACTCCCTGCGCGCAACGGCTGACCGATGCCGTCAAGCTCTACCGGGGCCCTTTTCTGGATGGGTTGTTCGTGCAGGATAGCGTGGCATTTGAGGAATGGGTGCTTCTGCAGCGTGAGGTGCTGCAACAGCGTGTGCTACAGGCTCTGTACCAGTTGGCGGCATATCATGAGCGGCGCGGGGCATACGACGATGCGTATCGCTATGCCTGGCGGCAAATCGAAATCGATCCCTGGCGCGAGGAAGCCCACTGCCAGGTTATGCGTGTGCTTGTATTGCGTGGGGAGCGTCCAGCCGCGCTGGCCCAGTATGAGACGTGTAAGCGACTTCTCCATGAAGGGCTGGCGGTTGAGCCTTCAGAAGCGACAACAGCCCTGTACGAGCGCATCCGGCTTGCACAGGGCGATGGTCCAATAGCGCGAGAGCAGTTGGCCCTACCTTCGGCGCACCCGCACAATCTGCCGCCACAATCAACGCCATTCATCGGAAGAGAAGCCGAGTTGCTGGAGGTGGCCCGCCTGATAGAGCGGCCTGAGTGCCATCTGATCAATCTGGTTGGGCCTGGCGGCAGCGGCAAGACCCGTATAGCTCTTCAGGCGGCAGCGGAGCAGATCGAAGCGTTCTCGGATGGGGTATTCTTTGTTTCTCTAGCAGCGGTGCAATCGAGCGAGCTGGTCGTCTCGACAATCGGAGCGGCCCTGGGGTTCACTTTCTCAGGCCACAAGGACGAGCAGGCACAGTTGCTGGATGAACTGCGCGACAAGGAGATGCTCCTCGTGCTGGATAATTTCGAGCATCTTCTCAACGCGGGCGATCTGCTTGCCGTCCTTCTTCAGAGCGCACCGGGCTTGAAGGTGCTAACGACTTCTCAGGAGCGGTTGAACCTGCGAGGAGAGTGGGTGGTCGCGATCGCAGGCCTACCATACCCGGATGTAGAAACGGTAGACGCTGCTGAGATAGAGAACTATGCTTCAATACAATTATTTTTGCAAAGCGCCCGCCGAACCGATTCAGCTTTTGTGCCTACTATTCAGGATTGGCCCGCGATGTCGAGTATCTGCAAGCTGGTAGGTGGGCTGCCGCTGGCAATCGAGCTGGCCGCTGCCTGGGCGCCTGTACTTTCAAGCGGCGAGATCGCGCATGAGATCGGAAAGAACCTCGATTTTCTTGCGGCCCATCGACGTGACGTGCCCCGGCGGCACCACAGTATGCGAGCAGCATTCGACCACTCATGGAGCCTCCTGTCGGAAGAGGAGCGCGAGCTTTTCATGAGGCTATCTGTCTTTCGGGGCGGGTTCCGTCGAGAGGCAGCCGAGCAGGTGGCGTCGGCCACACTTCCGCTGCTTTCTGCGCTGGTTGCCAAGTCGTTTCTGAGGCGTAATCCGATGGGGCGATACGAAGTTCACGAGCTTCTTCGCCAGTACGCACAGGGCAAGCTACAGGATGTGCCCGGCGCAAACATCGAGACGCAGGATGGTCACGCCGTCTACTATGCGCGCTTCGTTCAGCAGCGAGAGGAGCAGTTGCGCGGAGAAGGACAGGACTCCGCGATAGAGGGAATCAGCGACGAGATTGACAATGTCCGGGAGGCGTGGCGCTGGAGTGTCGAGCGGAAGAATCTGCAGGAACTGAGTAAGCTCCTGAGTGGTCTATGGTTCTTCACCGAAATTCGCGGCATTTCTCAGGAAGCTGAGGAAATCTTTGCGCAGGCAGCTTCCGCGCTGGAACTCGGTGTAAATGAAGAAGAGCCCATGAGCAAAGAACAATCTATCCTGCTCGGTAGAGTGTTAGGGGCGCGTGGCGGTATGGCGGCGCGAATGGGCCGCGCTACAGCGGCGCGTGATCTACTTTATCGTAGCATAACGCTTCTTTCACACTTTGGCGCGTCCAGGGACGTCGCATTTTCACTGAACATGCTTGGGGTGGTCGCCCGGATGCAAAGCCATTATGCCCAGGCGAAGGCATATCTTCAGGAAAGTCTGCTGCTGTTCAGAGAGGCCGGTGATAGGTGGGGGACGACATACTCGCTGAGCGACCTGGGCAATGTAGCTTATTTGATGGGGGATTATAGCGACGCCAAACGTTTGCACGAAGAGAGCCTGACTATTTCGAGAAAGGCGGGCGACCGCCGAGCAATGATATTCTGCCTGAACGATATGTCCAGCGTTGCCATCGCGCTAGGTCAGTACAGCGAAGCCAAACTACTTTGCGAGGAAGTGCTCACGCTTTCGCAGGAGATTGCTCACCGCTGGGGGCACGCGAACGCACTTCACCGGATGGGAACCATAGCCGTTCATAGAGGTGATTACACAGAGGCACGCTCACTGTTACAAGAGAGCCTCGCTGTGTTCGATGCTATGGGAGACAGGCAGCTTGCTTCGATGTCTCTCCAGCAGCTGGGTTATCTCGCGTGGCTAGAGGGGGATTACCCTCTGGCAGAGCGCCTGTTGCAGGAGGCTCTCGCCCTCTGTCGCGAAACCAGTTTCCGCCGAGGCAGTGCGGCAGCGCTAAACATTCTAGGTAGGGTGGCCCTGTCAGCGGGCGACGAGCGGGCGTCCATGTCGTACCTGCATGAGGCTCTGGCAATTGCCGCAGAAATAGAAGCCTGGCCGCTGGTCCTCGACATTCTCGTGAGCATGGTACCGGCCCTAACAAAGAATAACGATGGAACCCTGGCGAGGAGAATTCTCTCCCTGGTAGCCAGCCACCCGGCATCAGAATACCGCACCCGAGAAGAGGCGCGGCGGCAGATTGCACAACACGCGAAAGCCGGGTCATCAGGATTTGAGGCAGTAGAGCAGGATGCTGATGCGGCAGCGAGCCTCAGGCAGGTATTGGAGGAAGTGGAAGAGTGGTGGCCCCGATAGGCAGCCCGATTGTACAGTCTCCAGTTACGTTTGTGCAGCGCCGATGGAAAGTCGGTTACTAGCGTGCCCTCTCGGCGGTGTCATTCTGAACGGAGTGAAGAATCAATCTCCATAGCAATCTGCCAGGGGTAGTGATTCTTCACTCCGTTCAGAATGACAAAGTCCAGGTGGTGGCCAGCTCACCGGCAATTCCGACTTTGCATCAGCCCTGTAGGTTCGTGCGTGTGTCTTTGCTACTCCAGGTGTCACTGCTTGCACCCTTCTGCAAAGTGCTCCGCTATGGGCGCGTTGTTGCCGAACTCATCGGCTATGGATGCCCCTACTGCCCATGCTTCGTTTGTGGATAGTGCAGCAACCGACCAGAGGACATCGGAGTATTTGCCTAGGGTGACGGCACGGCTTAGCTTCCACGCTGTGCCGTCCCAATGCATGGCCATCGCGACATCTGCGTTCTCATGATGGCCCGAACCTACCGCCCACACATCGTTCGACGAGACTGCTGCCACGCTGTTGAGCGTATTGTTGCCAGTGCCGATGTTGGGTGTTGGTATGCGTGTCAAGGCAGCGCCATCCCAGTGCATTGCCACCGACTGTGGGCCAAAGCTGCCTACCGCCCAGACGTCCGTTGGAGAGACCGCCGAGAGTCCCCAGATTTCGCCGTTGCCCTGGGTCTCGACTTCCTTCCAACTTGTGCCGCCCCAATGCAAGAATAACGGCACGGCCACTGTGCCCGACTTGTCGGTGTAAGAGCCTGCTGCCCATACTTCGTTACCGACTGCCGTGATAGCGCTCAGTGTAGCGTTCTGGCGCACTGCGGCGCTCTTTACTATGCTCCATGCTGTGCCGTCCCAGTGGAGCAGGAGGGGCTGTGTGCCCTGTCCTTTGCCACCTGTGGACGACTCTCCGACTGCCCAAACATCGTTGGTGGAGATGGCGGCGACCGCGTTCAGGCTGCTGATTGGGCCGATGCTGGGAGTTGGCAGGATCTTCCATGCCGAGCCATCCCAGTGCATTGCGGTGGTGCGCCAGATATCGGTGCCGTTGTGGTGGGCACCGACCGCCCATGCGTCGGTGGAGGTCAGGGCGTCGATGGCGTAGAGATGGTTGCTGAAGCCCTGCACGCTTGGGCTTTCGACATGATGCCATTGCTTGCCGTCCCAGTGCTCGATAAGGCTCAGGGCGGCGTCTTCTGTGCCGAATGTGCCCGCAGCCCAAACATCGTTGGGGGAGAGAGCGGAGATGCCGTGAAGCTCATTGTAGATAGGGCTCGGCTTGGCGGCTTCGACTGCACGCCACGCGACCCCGCACTCCGCAACATCGGCGGGACGGGTAAGGCCAGGCTCGGCCTCTTTGCCGAGAACGCGCCATGCCAGTAGGCCCGCGATTGCCACCAAGGCAACCGCAAGCAGTATGCCCGCGCCGAATACGTTCCTTTTCATTCAGGAGCTTACCTTCCAGTAGATATTTCTGTTCGCAACACTATATTGTACGCGATATTGCCGGTGGGTGGCTGAAACCAAACATTGTTTACCACGCATCCCGCCCTGCTTACCTGATGCCGCTACTTGGGACGTTTACCCGCTGTTAGGGTTTGACAGCTTGCCTTTTTGGATGGTTCCCAAGGCGGGTGCAAAGTCGGAAATGCAGGTGAACCGACCAGCACCTGGACTTTGTCATTCTGAACGCAGTGAAGAATCACTAACCCGGGCAGATTGCTATGGAGGTTGATTCTTCACTGCGTTCAGAATGACACCGCTGGGAGGACACGCTAGTAACCGATTTTGCATCGTCCCTGGATGGTACCTGGGACCGATTGACTCTAGAACGGACGTGCTATATAATAAGGTTGATACCTTCTCTCATACAACATATTGTGGAAAACTTCTCCGGTTTCCCACATCTCGACTAAATCTTGTGCAAAACCCTCTTGACTCCCTACTATATCTGGCATAATATGAGCATATACAACATCTTGGGTACGAGGACTGCTCAACACAATATATAGTATGCCAATTGTTTCCCAGGATGGAAAACTATGAAATGTCCCTATTGCCACAACGAAGATACTCAGGTCACCGACAGCCGCCTCACAGAGGGTGGCGAGGCTGTAAAGCGCCGTCGGAAGTGTAAGAACTGCGACCGCCGATTCACCACGTATGAGCGCATCGAGCGGATCGGGCTGACCGTTGTGAAGAAGGACAATACGCGCGTGGAGTACAGCCGCGACAAGCTGGCGAGAAGCATTGCGATTGCCTGTACGAAGCGGCCGATTGGGGCCGTTCAACTCGAGCAGGCGGTCAACGATATAGAGGCGCAGCTATTTAGCATGGGCGTTTCCGAGGTGCCTTCTATCGTCATTGGCGAGCTTGTAATGCAGAGGCTGCGCGAGCTTGACGAAGTGGCTTATATCCGGTTCGCGTCGGTCTATCGCAATTTCGCAGATCTCGAGGAGATGCGAGAGGCGATGGAGGGCGTAACCGGCATAGGGCACGATGACCTGGAAGAGAACCCATCGGCGAAGAAGCGAAAGACAAACGGCAAACAATAGCACCTAGACAGCAGACGGTAGACCATGGGCATACCTCGGTCTACCGTCTACTGTCTTCGGTCAAAACGAGTCTAGAGAGGAGGCAAAGGTGCATATACCACGTCACTATACAGAGAGTGCTGACCCATATACAGGCTTGAACTTTGTGCCGCGGACGTCAAAGATCAGCAATCCGGATGGCACGGTTGTGTTCAAGGCAGAGGATGTATTGACGCCCGACACCTGGTCGCAGGTCGCACTTGATATTCTGGCGCAGAAATACTTCCGCAGGGCGGGGGTTGCGAGAGCGCTCAAGAAGGTGAAGGAAAAGGGCGTGCCGGAATGGCTCTGGCGGTCGGTGCCCGACGAGAAGGCGCTAGCCGAGCTACCCGAAGAGGAGCGGTATGGCGGCGAGACGGACTCACGGCAAGTGTTTCACCGCATGGCGGGCTGCTGGACATACTGGGGCTGGAAGGGTCGCTATTTCTCGTCCGAGGAAGATGCCCAGAGCTATTACACAGAGATGTGCTATATGCTCGCCACGCAGAAGGCCGCGCCCAACTCGCCGCAATGGTTCAACACCGGCCTCCACTGGGCTTACGGGATTGCAGGCCCGGCGCAGGGCCACCACTATGTTGATGAGGCCACCGGCGAGCTAATGAAGTCCACCTCGGCTTACGAGCGGCCGCAGCCGCATGCTTGTTTTATCCAGTCTGTCGATGACGACCTTGTGAATCCAGGCGGCATTATGGACCTGTGGGTGCGCGAGGCGCGTATCTTCAAGTACGGTTCGGGCACGGGCTCCAACTTCTCCGCGCTGCGTGGGGAGAACGAGAAGCTGTCGGGCGGCGGGCGGTCGTCTGGACTGCTCTCCTTCCTGAAGATCGGTGATCGGGCGGCAGGCGCTATCAAATCGGGCGGCACAACACGCCGGGCCGCCAAGATGGTCATTGTTGACATCGACCACCCTGACATCGAGAAGTTCATCGACTGGAAAGTGGTCGAGGAGCAGAAGGTGGCCGCGCTGGTCGCGGGATCTATTATGTGCCGCAAGCACATCAACCTTGTCATGGCCGCCTGGCACGCCCAGAAAGATGCGCCGGAGGCAGAGAAGCCCGCACTGGTGAAGGCATTCAAGAAGTCGATCAAGGAAGCGCGGGCAGCAGGCGTGCCGGATGGTTTGATCGCACGGGCGCTTGGCCTCGCTGAGCAGGGCGACAAGACGTTTGACCTACCTGTGTATGATACCGACTGGGAGAGCGACGCCTACCTGACGGTATCGGGCCAGAATGCCAATAACTCGGTGCGTATGTCGAACGGCTTTATCGAAGCTGTACAAAAGGGCAAGAACTGGGACCTCATTCGCCGCGTGGACCGCAAGCCCGCCAAGACAATCGCCGCCCGCGATCTCTGGTCGCGCATAGGGCGTGCTGCCTGGGCGAGCGCCGATCCGGGCGTGCAGTATGACACCACAATCAACGAGTGGCATACCTGCCCGAACGACGGTCGAATTAACGGCTCGAACCCATGCTCAGAGTATATGTTCCTGGATGACACGGCATGCAACCTGGCGTCGCTGAACCTCATGCACTTCATGAGCAACGACCCTGAAACCGTGCTCGACATCCCGGCATACCGCCATGCGTGCAGGCTATGGACATTGACCCTGGAGATTTCGGTGGCGATGGCGCAGTATCCGAGCGAAGAAATCGCTATGCGCTCCTATCTGTACCGAACGCTTGGGCTGGGCTATGCGAACCTGGGCGCGCTCTTGATGCGGCTCGGCATTCCGTATGACTCTCCTAGGGGCTACGCCTTGTGCGGCGCTTTCACAGCAATCATGACGGGTGTGGCCTATGCGACGTCGGCTGAGGTGGCTTCCGAGCTAGGCGCGTTCAAGCGATATGATGCCAACAGTGAGCCGATGCTGCGGGTTATTCGCAACCACAGGCGAGCTGCATACTACGCGAACGACTCCGAGTACGAAGGCTTGACCGTGACACCTTCCGGCATCTCTCCTGCCAATTGCCCTGTTGAGTTGCACTCTGCGGCCAAGCTTGCCTGGGATGAAGCGTTGGAGCGAGGGGAGAAGTTCGGATACCGCAACGCACAGGTTACTGTTATCGCGCCAACAGGCACAATCGGCCTGGTGATGGACTGCGACACAACGGGCATCGAGCCTGACTTCTCGCTGGTGAAGTTCAAGAAGCTGGCCGGCGGCGGCTACTTCAAGATCATCAACCAGTCGGTGCCTTCTGCTCTGCGCTTCCTCGGCTATGCGCCTGAGCAAATCGATGAGATTATCGCTTACTGTGTTGGACACGGCACGCTCGCGGGGTCGCCTGTTATCGGGCATGATGATCTCCGCAAGGTCGGGTTTGATGATGAGGCGATTGCGCGGGTAGAAGCTGCTCTGCCGAGCGCGTTTGAGCTTGGCTTCGCGTTCAGCACGTTTACGCTGGGCGAAGAGTTCTGCCGCGAGGTACTTGGCTTGAGTGACGAGCAGATCAACGACCGCGCGGGTATCTTGCAGTACCTGGGCTTCTCGAAGGCCGACATCGCTCTTGCGAACGACTATGTCTGCGGGACGATGACCATCGAGGGCGCACCCTACCTGAGCGTTGAGCACTATCCGGTGTTCGATTGCGCGAACCGCTGCGGGCGCAAGGGCACACGCTATCTCGCTCCTGCATCGCACCTGCACATGATGGCGGCGGCACAGCCGTTCATCTCAGGCGCTATCTCCAAGACCATCAACATGCCGCAGAGCACCACGATTTCAGAGGTAGAGGACGTCTACATGAAGGCGTGGCGGCTCATGCTAAAGGCGGTCGCGGTCTACCGAGATGCCTCCAAGCTGTCGCAGCCGCTCAGTTCGATGGGCGCTGAGGACGAAGAGGAAGAGGAAGAAGAGGCGGTCGGCATCCCGATGCAGAAGCGTGTTATGGAACTGGCAGCGGCGGGTGCCGAATCCGTGCAGGTTGCTCGACGGCGCAAGTTGCCGAACAGGCGAGCCGGATATACGCAAAAGGCCACTATCGCCAGCCACAACGTGTATGTGCGAACGGGCGAATATGACGACGGCCGCCTGGGCGAGATCTTCATCGATATGCACAAAGAGGGCGCGGCCTTCCGGTCGGTGATGAACTGCTTTGCTATCGCTGTATCGCTTGGCTTGCAATATGGAGTGCCGCTGGAAGAGTACGTCGATGCGTTCATCTACACGCGCTTCGAGCCATCGGGCCGCGTGCTGGGTAACGACCACATCAAGATGGTGACATCGGTGATCGACTATATCTTCCGCGAGCTTGCTATCTGCTACCTCGACAGGCTCGACCTGGCGCATCTACCTGAGGGTGAATCGGGCAGGGGCGACTCGGTATCCAGCCTTGAAGGGCAAAAGAAGCCCGGCGTGACCATCGGCCCCGCTGTAGTAGCCAGCCCATCGGCACACTTCCAGTCGCCCGCGCACACGAACGGCAACGGCAATGGACACAGCAATGGCAACGGCCACACGAACGGCAATGGCAACGGGAACGGCCACGCGAAAGCTGAAGCACCTACAGCTGTCTTGAGCAGCACGACCGTGATAGCGAAAGCAACCCTGGGCACGACCAAGAACGAGCAGATCGCCGAAGCGAAGCTGAAAGGCTACGAAGGCGAAGGCTGCCGGGAGTGCGGCAACTTCACGCTGGTGCGTAACGGCACCTGTATGAAGTGCGACAGCTGCGGCGCAACCAGCGGTTGTAGCTAGATAACAAGAAAGCCCCCATGCAGACAATGTGTGGGGGCTTTCTTGTAACATCAAACTGACCTCGGGCGACTGTGTGTACTAATACAGACAACTTCTATCCCCAACAGGGCAAACATGCCTGAAAAAGCGCGGTCGCCGCGTGCGCTCATTATTACGGCTCTACTGCTTGCCATAGTTGGCTTGGCCTCGGTCGGCTTGCTCACATCGAACCTGACACACACATTGTCTAAGGCGGACGCCAACGCGACGGCTGAGTCGCTCCAGTTCGCTACAGCCCAGACCGCACGCCAATCCACCAGGACAGCGGCCAATGCCACCGGCACCGCACTTGCCATCGCCAGCACGACAGCCGACGCACACGCAGGGGCGACCACGCAGGCTTATATGGTGGCGACCTCCACAGCAGCGGCTAAGGCAACTCTGGAGGCTCCCGCGACCCTTACTGTGCAGGCACGCGACTTCCTCGAAATGCAGGCGCAGGCAGAGGCAACTGTCGGCGTGATGGAGAAGACTGCTGAGAAGGTGTTCGGGCCGTCGGACGGCGAACTTGAGCAAGCGGCCGGTGGGAATGCCAAATGCGATGCCACTGTCGACGGCATGACAGACTTCATTGTGGAGGCGCGCTTCACTAACCCCTATAGTGATGAACAGAACAGGTGGGACTATGGTTTCGCCTTCACCAACGCAGGCGACGACGCACAATACTTTGTGGCGGTGGACTCGGATGGCGGCAGGTTCTTTACCCTGCAAGCTCCCGGCTACACTATCCAGTACCGGGACGACGCCCGCCAACTCGACCTCTCCAACAACGGCACAAATACATTGAAGGCGTATGTGGCCGGGAATGTGGTCCATCTCTACATCAACGGGCGGTTCGAGGCGACCCGCGACCTTGCCGACCTGCATTTCGGGCAGGATGTTGGCGGCCCTCATGGTGTGCTCATCTGCACAGCCATGCGCGAAGAAGACTCCCCGGACGGCAACACAACCCACTACGAGGGGCTTACAGTGTGGCGCGTGCCGTAGCCCATAGGGGTCGGGGGTCAGTACTTTGACCACAGGCGGCCGACCGCCAATCGCCGTAATACTGACAACTGACAACTGACAACTACGTCCCCCGTCTGAACCATACGCCCCGCTTCAGTGTGTTAACTGACACAACCTTCTGTAGGAGAACTTAGCTTGCTCGCCTGGATTATTCTATTGCTGCTGATTGTTGTTGAGGCCATCGCGCTGAAGTGGTGGCTTGCGGCTCAAATCTACCCGCTATTCTTTAACCAATGGGCCGCATTTATCTACAGCGCGGTACTTGCGCTTGACATAATCATTGCATGGCTCGTTTCGATGCTGTATGCTGAGGGCGGCACACCTGGCCTGCAACTCATGGTTGTGATAGGACTCGCTCTCGCCATCATTGTCGGGTTGAGCACACTTTTCTTGCGATGGGTTGTGCGGTTGGATATGACCGATACGAGCAAGAAAGACAAATAGCAGGCGTGGGTTAAACAAAGAGGACCGTCACTGAGACGGTCCTCTTTGTTTTATGTTCCTCGCTTGTGCGGGAGATTTTAGCTTTCGCTGTCCTCTCCATCACCGGGTTCGGCGGTTGTACCGTTCTCGGCGACGAAATCCGCGACATCCTCGGAGACATCGCCGGTGACTATCTCGCGAGCATCTTCTTCAGCAAGCTCTTCTGCGTCCATCGAGTCAACTTCGGCCTGTTCAGGCTCCAGCAGCATATCGGTTAGTTCGGCAGAGGACAGGTCATCGTCCTGGAGCGGGGCGAAGTCAGGCATCGAGAAATGCCCGTTGCCATCTCCGCCAAGCTGGATCTCAGGAGAGGTGTAGCCTAGCGCAACTTCCAGTCCACCACCCAGATCGGGCGTATCGAGTCCCTCGTAGAGGCTGAGCGAGTCTGCCGCGTTGAGGTACTCATCGATGTTCTGGCCCTGGGCGACCATCGCGAAGTCGGGCTGCGCAACGGTGCGCGTGCCCGATCCCGCGGGGATCAACTTGCCGATGATAACGTTCTCCTTGAGGCCGCGAAGCCTGTCGACCTGGCCGTTTATGGCGGCTTCAGTCAGCACGCGTGTGGTCTCCTGGAAGGACGCAGCCGACAGGAACGAGTCGGTTGAGAGCGATGCCTTCGTGATACCTAGGAGGACAGGAGTAGCTGTGGAGGCTTCGCCGCCTGCAGCCAGTGTCCTGGCGTTCACTTCGGCGAAGGTAAAGCGCTCTACCATCTCGCCTGGCAGCATTTCGGTGTCACCTGTCGACTCGATGCGGACCCTGCGGAGCATCTGTCGCACGATAACCTCGATATGCTTGTCGTGTACGTTCACGCCCTGGGAGCGGTACACGCGCTGCACCTCGTCAACGAGGTAGCGTTGCACGGCCTCGCGGCCCAGGATATGCAGGACTTCCTGCGGGTTCTGCGCGCCCCTGGTAAGAGGCTGGCCTGCGGTAACGTGCTGGCCGTCCTGTACCTCGAGCTGCGCGGCGTGCGGTATATTATACTCGCGCTGTTCGGTCTCTTCCGAGCGAACAACCAGGCGCTTCTTGGCCGGATCGTGGATCACCCGTCCGCTCATGCGAGCAGCGGTCACGTCGTCCTCGGCACCCTTCAGCGCAGAGCGGAAGAGAGGGCTGCCCTCTTCTACTATGTCGCCTTCAGCAACGAGTAGCTCATGGTTCTTTGGTAGAGGATATTCGTCCTCGTAAAGCTCGCTGTGAGTCAGCCTGATCTTACGGGCCTCGTCCTCGCGAATTATCTCAACTTCACCCTCTATTTCGGCCAGGATCGCGAAGCCCTTTGGCACGCGTGCTTCGAAGAGTTCTTCAACACGTGGGAGACCCTGTGTGATGTCTTCACTCGAAGCCACACCGCCTGTGTGGAAGGTTCGCAGAGTAAGCTGTGTGCCAGGCTCGCCGATTGACTGGGCCGCGATAATGCCTACCGCTTCCCCTTCCTCAACGATACGTGCACTCCAGAGAGCCCTGCCGTAGCACTTCTTGCAGATGCCGTGCTCCAGGTCGCAAACGAGTGGCGAGCGAACGTTGATCTGGAACTTGGCTCGCTCCTCGTTGTAGAGGCGCTCGATCTCGTCTGGAGCACGCTTTTCGCCTTCCAGGCGCTCGCGGAATGGCTTTAGCCACTCAACGACAGCAGCGTTTACTTCCTTCATCACATCTTCGGTGATTTCCTCGTTGGCCTCAAGCATAATCTCGCCTGTCACGGGGTGCGCGATAGGCTGACCGCTGAAGCGGCCGGTTACACGCGACGCCATCGAGTCGGCGACATCCTTGTTGGTAGGCCAGGAGATCCAGAGACCGCCTGTGATGCCGCAATCGTCGGTGTTGATGATAACATCCTGCGACACGTCAACAAGACGGCGAGTCAGATAACCTGCGTCCGCTGTACGGAGAGCAGTGTCGGCCAGACCCTTTCGTCCACCGTGTGTCGACACGAAGTATTCGAGCACTGTCAGCCCTTCTCGGAAGTTCGAGCGGATTGGCAGGTCGATGATACGTCCCGACGGGTCAGCGATAAGACCACGCATAGCCGCAAGCTGGCGGATCTGCTTGAACTTGGCCTTGGTCGCGCCCGAGTTCGCCAGAGTGTAGATGAGGCCGTAGGGGTCCATTACTTTCTCTAGCTCATTGGTCATCGCGTCTGTGGTCTCGTTCCAGATACGCACAACTGTGTCGTAGCGCTCCTGCTCGGTGATAAGACCGCGCCTGTGGTCGCGCTCGACGTCTTCGACTTCAGCGTCCGCCTTCTCAAGCATGGCGGCCTTTACCTGCGGGATTTCAATATCGGCCACGGCCACGGACATGCCTGACTTGGTAGCGAAGGTGAAGCCCAACCTCTTGAAGTTATCAGCGACTTCGGCTGCGCGGCGTGCGCCCAGCTTGCGGTGAACCTCGCCCATGAGAGAGCGGAGGCTACCCTTGTCCATCGCCTGGTTGCGATATACGATTGTAGTCTCTTCCTCGGGTATCTCGTTCCGGAAGCGATCGATCACTTCGTTGAAGATGAGGCGTCCGACTGTGGTCTCGAATAGCGGGTCACCGCGCTTCGCTTCCTTCATGCGCACAAGGATAGGCGCTTGCAGGTTGATGGCGTTGCTCTGGTAGGCCAGTATGGCTTCTTCAGGATTCGAGAAGATCTTGCCTTCGCCTTCAGCGCCGGGCCTGCTCACGGTCATGTAGTAGCAGCCGAGAACGATGTCCTGCGAAGGAGAGACGATTGGCTCGCCGTTGGCGGGCGAGAGCATATTGTAGATTGAGAGCATGCGCTCGCGGGCCTCTTTCTGCGCTGCCGCCGAAAGAGGTACGTGCACGGCCATCTGGTCGCCGTCGAAGTCGGCGTTGAAGGCCGAGCAGACGAGCGGGTGAAGCTGGATTGCCGAGCCTTCGATCAGCACGGCCTCAAAAGCCTGGATCGAGAGCCTGTGCAGTGACGGTGCGCGGTTGAGAAGTACAAGGTAGTCCTTGATGACCTCTTCCAGCACGTCCCAGACTTCAGGGCGAACGCGCTCAACGATACGCTTGGCGCTCTTGATGTTGTGTGCCTGCCCTTGCGAAACAAGGCGGCGCATAACGAACGGCTTGAAGAGTTCCAGGGCCATCTTCTTGGGAAGACCGCACTGGTGCAACTTCAATTCGGGCCCAACCACGATAACGGAGCGGCCCGAGTAGTCGACGCGCTTGCCGAGCAGGTTCTGGCGGAAGCGTCCCTGCTTGCCCTTCAGCATGTCGCTGAGTGACTTAAGGCGGTGCTTGCCGGAGCCGGATACCACGCGACCACGGCGGCCGTTGTCGATCAGAGCGTCCACAGACTCTTGAAGCATACGCTTCTCATTGCGGATGATGATCTCAGGCGCGCCAAGCTCCAACAGCCTCTTGAGACGGTTGTTGCGGTTGATTACGCGGCGGTACAGGTCGTTGAGGTCGGATGTCGCGAAGCGGCCACCGTCCAGCTGCACCATCGGGCGCAGATCGGGAGGGATGACCGGCAGAACGGTGAACATCATCCAGGCCGGGTGGTTGCCCGACTTGCGGAAAGCCTCGATAACGCGAAGGCGCTTTGTTGCCTTCTTGCGACGCTGCCCGCCGACAGTCTGGATTTCGTGGCGCATTTCCTGGGCCAGGCTGTCCAGATCTACCCTGGATACGATCTCCAGCACTGCCTCAGCGCCCATACCGGCCTTGAAGACGCCAGGGAAGGCATCTGTGATTTCGCGGTATGTTTGCTCAGTCAAGAGCTGGTGAAGCTGAATCGACTCAAGCTGGTCGATCTTGTCTTCGGTTTGCTTCTTTACTTCTTCGATTTCGCGGTTAGAGCGTCCCTGAATCTGCTCGCTCTCCTGTATGGCAACATAGGAAGCCTGGTCGCGGGTTGCACCAAGAACGTCAGCAGAATGCTGGCTTTGGCGGCGCAGGTCGTCTTGCACATCTGCAAGATAACCTTCGGAGATGGTCTTGAGGCGAGCGATGCTTGCCTCAGTGATGTCTTCCCCGGCGCTGACAACGGGCTGGTTTGAGCCGGCGAGATAGATATCTGCCTCGGCGGTCTGGCCCATCTGCTTCTTGAGCTGCCGCTCGATCGCGCGGGTCTGCGAGCCGATTTCTCGCTTCGCGGCCTTCAGGCCGGTATCAAGCTCGGTTTTGCTTTCGATCGCGCTCGCCTTGATCTGCTCGATCTCGTCAGAGCGACCTTCCTGGAGCTCGGTGATGCGTGTTTGTGTGCGCTCAATAATTTCGGCAACGCGCTTCTCGCTCTGCACCTGTACGTTCTCGATCTGGCGCTGTCGCTCGTCCTCGTTTACTTCTGTTACGATATAGGTAGCGAAGTAGAGCACGCGCTCAAGGTTTCGAGGCGAGATGTCGAGCAGCAGGCCGAGGCGAGACGGCGTACCTTTTACATACCAGATATGCGACACAGGCGAAGCCAGGGCGATATGGCCCATCCGCTCGCGGCGTACGCGAGAACGGGTGACTTCCACACCGCACTTGTCGCAGATTGTACCCTTATATCTGACCCTCTTGTATTTGCCGCAATAGCATTCCCAGTCCTTCTGGGGACCGAAGATGCGCTCGCAGAAGAGGCCGTCGCGCTCGGGCTTGAGCGTGCGATAGTTAATGGTCTCCGGCTTGGTGACCTCTCCGTGCGACCACTCCTTGATTTTCTCAGGAGAAGCCAGACTGATTCGTATCGCGCTAAAGTTGTTTACTTCTAGCATATTATCCCCCGTTGGGGGAGTTGTCCGTTATCAATTATCAGCCGGGTTACCGTACCGACAATCGATAACGGACAACTCCTTATACTCGTTCTCGCTCGTCTGCTTCGAAGCCGCTCAGGTTGATACCTTCAAGCTCGCTCAGTATGTCGGAAGAGGCGTCGTCTGCCAGGGCCACCGGCACATCGTCTGTTGTCAGCACTTCGACGTTTAGGCCGAGAGACTGCAACTCCTTCACCAGCACCTTGAACGACTCAGGCACGCCCGCTTCCATAATGTTTTCGCCCTTGACGATCGACTCGTAGGTCTTTACGCGACCCATGACATCGTCCGACTTGACGGTGAGCATTTCCTGTAGAGTGTGCGCTGCGCCATAGGCTTCGAGCGCCCACACTTCCATTTCGCCGAACCTCTGGCCGCCGAACTGTGCCTTACCTCCCAGCGGCTGCTGGGTAACGAGGCTGTACGGGCCGGTGGACCGTGCGTGAATCTTGTCCTCAACCAGGTGGGCTAGCTTCAGCATGTATACCTGGCCGACCGTTACCGGGTTGTCGAATTTCTCGCCTGTTTTGCCATCATAGAGCTCCACCTTGCCGTCACGAGGCAATCCTGCCCGCTCAAGCTCGTTGTGGATCGATTCTTCGGTCGCGCCGTCGAACACGGGTGTCGCCACTTTGTATCCGAGTTTTTCGGCGGCCCAGCCGAGGTGGGTCTCCAGAATCTGCCCGATGTTCATGCGGTGAGGCACACCCAGCGGGTTCAAGATAATATCGACAGGCGTGCCGTCGGGGAGGAACGGCATATCCTCTGGAGGGAGGACACGCGAAATCACGCCCTTGTTGCCGTGACGTCCTGCCATCTTGTCGCCCACGCTGATCTTGCGCTTCTGAGCGATAGAGACGCGCACCATCTGGCTTACACCTGCGGGAAGCTCGTCGTTGTTTGTGCGAGAGAAGACCTTTACGTCAATCACCTTACCGCGCACACCGTGGGGCACACGCAGCGAAGTGTCTTTGACTTCACGGGCCTTCTCGCCGAAGATGGCCCTCAGGAGGCGCTCTTCAGGTGTCAATTCAGTTTCGCCCTTGGGGGTGATCTTGCCCACAAGGATGTCGTTGGCCGTTACTTCTGCGCCAACGTAGATGATGCCGCGCTCGTCCAGGTTCTTTAGCGATTCCTCGCCGACGTTCGGGATGTCGCGGGTTATTTCTTCAGGACCTAGCTTGGTCTCGCGGGCCTCGACTTCATACTTCTCAATATGTATTGAGGTAAAGACATCGTCCTGCACAAGCCTCTGGGAGATAATGATTGCGTCCTCGAAGTTGCCTCCCTCGAAGCTCATGAAGGCCACGATGATGTTCTGGCCCAGGGCAAGCTCGCCGTTCTCAGTCGAAGACGAGTCGGCTATTACCGAGCCGGGATAGAGGCGGTCGCCTGCCTTCACTATAGGCCGCTGGTTGATGCAGGTGTCCTGGTTCGAGCGAACGAACTTCTGCATGAGATATTCGTGCTCGATGCCCTCGTCGTCCATCACGACAACTTTGGACGCCTCAGAAGATACTACCACGCCGTACTGGCGAGAGAGTACCACCTGGCCGGAGTCGCGTGCGGCCTGCCACTCAATGCCTGTGCCCACAATAGGCGAGCGAGGCAAGAGTAGAGGTACAGCCTGGCGCTGCATGTTCGCGCCCATGAGTGCGCGGTTTGCATCGTCGTGCTCCAGGAAGGGGATCAGCGCAGTCGCGACCGATACCACCTGCTTGGGCGACACGTCCATGTAGTCCACACGGTCGGCAGGCTCCTGCAAGAAGTGCTGCTGGTGGCGCGCTGTTACGTTGCGGTCAACAAAGTGGCCGGTTTCGGTCAGGCGGACGTTTGCCTGCGCGATTACGAAGTTGTCTTCGACGTCGGCAGACAGATATACGATCTCGTCCGTGATGCGAGGGCGAACCTTCACACGGGCAAGCTCGGTGCCGGCGATTTTGTCGGCCAGTTTCCTATCCACAGTAGTGCCGGCCTCGGCCATTACTTTGCCCTTGGCGTCTTCGACATTCTCGCGGAGGACATGGCCGACAAGATCATCGGCGTTATTGTTTATCGTATTTACTACCTTGCGGTAGGGTGTTTCGATGAAACCATACGGGTTTATCTTGGCATAGGTGGCGAGGGAGCCAATCAGACCGATGTTCGGTCCTTCAGGGGTCTCTACCGGGCAGATGCGGCCGTAGTGGCTCTCGTGTACGTCGCGCACATCGAAGCCTGCACGATCGCGGCTGAGACCGCCGGGGCCGAGGGCCGAGAGGCGGCGCTTGTGGTTCAGCTCAGAAAGAGGGTTGGTCTGGTCCATGAACTGCGAAAGCTGCGACCCGCCGAAGAACTCACGCATCGCGGCCACTACCGGACGGATGTTGATGAGTGCGCCGGGAGAAGCGGTTTCGGGGTCCTGGATCGACATGCGCTCCTTGATGACCCGCTCCATACGAAGCAAGCCAACACGGAACTGAGCCTGGATAAGCTCGCCCACGGCGCGCACGCGGCGGTTGCCAAGATGGTCGATATCATCGGGGCGGGCAATTTTGGTAGGATCAAGCTCCATATTGTTAAGCTCGATCATATGCTCGACTATGCGGATAAGGTCTTCATTTGTGAGGACACGATTGTCCAGCGCAACATCGAGACTCAATCTTTTGTTCAGCTTGTAGCGTCCGACCTTCGCGAGGTCATAGCGGCGCGGGTTGAACAAGAGGGAATTCAGCAAGCTCTCGGCGTTGTCCTTGGTAGGAGGGTCGCCAGGTCGAAGCCTGCGATAGAACTCGATAATCGCGTCTTCCTGCGCGTGTGTGCCGTCCTTATCAATGGTGGACTTGACATAGTCGTGATCCGGGTTGATGTTGGCGTTCTTGAAAGCGTCACGGATCTGATCGTCGTCGGAGAGACCGATAGAGCGGAGCAGTATGCTAACAGGAATCTTGCGCTTGCGGTCGACCTTAACGGAGAGGACATCTCGGTTCGATGTCTCGAACTCAAGCCATGCACCCCGGTTGGGAATAAGTTTGGCACCAAATAGCTGGCGGCCTGTATTGGGATCTTCTGTCGCGGTGAAGTAGACGCCCGGCGAGCGGACAAGTTGGGACACTACGACGCGCTCTGCCCCGTTGATGACGAACGTACCGTTCTCGGTCATCAGGGGGAAGTCACCCATGAATATTTCGGACTCTTTAATTTCGCCTGTTTCTTTAATGAGTAATTGAACGCGCACACGAAGTGGCGCTGCATACGTCATATCCCGCTGACGGCACTCGAGAACGGAGTATCGCGGCTCACCGAAGTGATAATCAAGGAACCGCAATTCCATGTTCTTGCCCGTGAAGTCTGTGATCGGGGAGATCTCCTCGAACAGCTCCTGCAAACCTTGATTCTTAAACCAGTCGAACGAGTCGGTCTGAATTCGAATAAGGTTGGGCATAGACATGACCGAATGGATCTTACCGAAATTGCGCCTTCCAATAGCGGCAAGCTGATCCTCATCGGTCTGTGGGGGGGAGATTGGGTTCTGCGGGCGGAGGGCTGTTGTCATATAACTTGCTCCTATTACACTCTACGACGGTCGACCGGTGCGTGAAAAACGTTATCGGTCTGCCGTCTACCATCTATATAGCCAGCCTGCCCCCAAAGACGCAAAAGAGGCGCAAGCGAACCTACCCGTCGCATCGTTGCTTTGTGGGCATTTGCTGGAAGGGTGAACGGTTATGCTTGCGTCTGTTGACTTATCATAAATATGGGGGTATTGGCCCTGGACAGGACATTATATCATAGGACATACCACCTGTCAAGCCCGAATTTTGATCAATTTGGGGCCAATTTCGGGGCTTTGTCTGGAAGTGACCTCAAGAATAGTACAGTGAAGACATCCTCGATTCATCGGTGGTCTGTGGGGCCGGAGCTGGTACCGGAGCCAACAGAGCAAATGATAGCTTCGGTGATGCCGGACCGTTTACGTTGCAAGTTCCATTAGAGCGTATGAGATGGCATCATCTTGTGCCAGGGTTGATCCGATCCTCCACTGCTCTGTGAAGGTTCTCTCATCAAGTTCAACCCGTGCGGCCATGGCAATCCTGTCAAAGTCATCCTGTTCTGCCGGGGGCAGTGGGGTCTGGGCCGTGACACGCAGCGCGGCAGCGGCGGAACACAACCTGGTTGCACGTTCGTATCGCCCTTCCGCACAGGCGACCGCAGCGATGCCCTCTAGGCACCAGGCAATATAGGTAGCGTTGCCCAGCCTCTGGTAGAGCGCCAGGCTTTCCTGGTAGCAGACCTTCGCATGCTCGTAGTCCCTCTGCTGGCGGGCCAGGTGCCCCAGGAGAGTAAGAACGTTAGCAATGCCCCAGGTCATGTCGATAGCTCGCACATCGGCGAGGGCTTCTTCCAGATACTCACGGGCCTGCGCCACATCCCCTTGCTTGCGCGCCAACTCACCGAGGTTGAGCAAAGCATGTGCGAAATGACGAGTATCACCTGTATCCCGTGCGCGTTTGGCCGCCGTGTAACTCTCTGTGAAATATGCGGCCGCCTCATCTTCCTTCCCGGAACCCAGCACGATGGACCCGAGCAGAGCCAGCACGTAGCTGATTTCGCCCTGGTCTCCCGCCTGCTCAGCTAGTGCCAGTGCCTCTTCAGCTAAGGCGAGGGCGCGCTGTCTCTTGCCAAGGTGCATAATCAGACGCGACGCATAATAAAGCGCCCTGCTACGTGCAGCAGGAGAGACAGCTTGCGCTCCAAGAGTTTGGTCCAGTGCTAGCATCCTCTCAAGCCACAAAGTTGCCTCGCTCATCTGGCCTCGCGTTATCCAGAAAAATCCAAACCATGTGGCCAGTCGCAAGCCGAGTGTCAACTCGCCACGCTCATAGGTCCACTGCAGAGCAGCACGTCCATTGGCAGATTCACGTTCGAGGTGTGCTTCACGGCTCCCCTGGCCTGATCCAAGGCGCTCCGCTTCCTCGGCCATATCCGCGTAGTATGCAGCATGGCGCCGCTGATAGTATTCACTCTCCGCTTCTGCCCGCAGTTGTTCCCAAGCATATTCGCGGATCACCTCGAGCATACTGTAGCGAGGAAAACCCTCTCCCGTGGTTTCCACCTGGACAAGACTGGCATCGACAAGCGCCTCAAGGGCCGAGAGACCTTCATCGGACGTGATGGCTTCATGTCCCCAGCAAGTGCACTCTGCTGCTATCAGCGTGAATCCTCCCATAAAGACGCTCAGGGAGCGGAACCATCGCTGTTGTGTGGGAGGTAAGAGGTTATAGCTCCAGGCAATCGCTTCCTGCATGGTTCGCTGGCGCTCAGGCAAATCCCGTGCACCCCCACGCAGGAAACGGAGCCGGTCTGAGAGACGCTCGAGCAATAAGGGGAGGGAAAGCATCTTGACATGCGCTGCCGCCAGTTCGATGGCCAGCGGGAGTCGGTCCACCTGTTCGCAAATGGCCGCCACCGAGTCCTCTGTGGCGTCTAGATTAGGCCGCAACCTGTGCGCCCGCTCGCGAAAGAGGGTCACGGCGTCGGCTTGAGCTAATGGGGTCAAAACAAGTTGCTGCTCAGCACGCAGGTGCAATGGCGCACGGCTCGTGACGAGCACTTGCAAGCGCGCACAGCTCACCAGCAGGTCGGCCACGAAGTCTGCTGCGGAGAGGACTTGCTCAAAATTATCCAGGAGCAGCAAGAATTGTTTGTCCTGGAGGAAAGCGCGCACCTGCTCGGAGAAATTGCGATCAGCCTGTTCATGTAGTCCCAGTGCTTGCGCCACCATCTGTGGGATGAGTGATGGATCACGGAGAACCGTCAGGTCGATCCAGGCGAGGCCATCGGCAAAATCTGTGTGGAGGTTATGGGCAATCTCGAGTGCAAGCCGTGTCTTGCCGACCCCTCCGGGCCCAGTCACTGTTAGGAGACGCACACCGCGCCCTCGCAAGAGGCCAAGCACCTCGGCAAGCTCCTGCTCCCGCCCGAGCAGAGCCGTAGGAGGAAAAGGAAGCACTTGCAAAGGAGGGGCTTTCGCGTTCTCTCCCGGTAAAGCGGGCCGAGCTACGGCAAACAGCGTAGCTCGCTGCGAAGCCTCCAGGTTCATGGCCTTCGTCAGCAGGTCGAGCGTGTCATAGCGGGGCGTACGACTGAGACCTCGTTCCAGGTCGCTAACTGCGCGAGCACTGAGGCCCGCACGTTCCGCTAGCGCCTCCTGTGTCAACCGTGCTGCCATGCGATAGCGCTTGAGTAGCGCCCCGAAAGTTGTATGTTCCATCTCCTCCGCTCTCCTTACTGATATGCCGTTATGAGCGAAACATACTCTGGCGCCATCATACCACAGGATGCGAAGAGAAAACTGTGAGGAAAGTGTGGGCTCTCTTCATGGTGCTTCGCAGCATGAGTAGATACTCTTGGAGCAACGATGATCCACCGCAAGCATAAGAAAGGAGATGAGGCCATGCTTCCTGAAGAACGCAAAGCCGTCGCAAGGCTGGCGCACGAGGCGCTCAACCAGAGGAACCTGCTGCTGCTGGAGGAGCATCCTGGATACTGGCAAACCCGACAGGTCTTTCCCATGTTATTCATCGCGTTCCCTGACGTGTCTTCCACAATCGAGCAGCAAATCGTCGATGGAACATGGGTGACGACCCGCACCACGCTACGCGGCACACACATGGCAGAGTTCATGGGAGTGGCACCCACAGGCAAAACGATTGAAATCATGAATATCTCACTCGACGAGGTGGAAGATGGCAAGGTCGTGGAGCATTATGGGGTGTCAGACTGGTTGCGCGCGCTAATCGTTTTCGAGGTCGTGGCCGCACCGGCGGCGGTAACGAGCGGAGCAATACGCTAGCACATCAGTTCAGTGAGTCGCGCTACGCAGCGGCGCTGCAAAGGGTGGGAGTTGCTGCAGCGGTCGGGGAGTTGAAAGGAGCGTCTCGTTCAGACATATATGACACGCTTGCCCTACGTTTTCATAGACAAAGACAGATAAAGGAGTCAAACACCATGTCGCAAGCTAATGTGCCCTATTTCCTCTCCCAGGGGGAAGGCAAGTCAGTCTGGTTCCTGGGAACACTGATAACATTCAAGGCAGAAGCGGAAAACACCGCCAACGGCTTTGGACTTCTCGAATTCGTTTTACCGGCAGGGTTCGCACCGCCACCCCATATTCATCACAAGGAAGATGAAGCATTCTACATCCTTGAGGGGACTCTCAGGGTGACTTGCGGCGACCAGACGTTCACTGCAGCTCCCGGTTCGTTTGTCTACCAGCCACGCGGAATCGCTCATGGGTTTCAGGTTGAAGGGGATCAGCCGGCCAGGTTGCTTCAAATCACTACCCCTACCGGCGTAGAGCACTACTTCGAGGAGATGGGCGAACCGGCCAAGGAACTCACTCTTCCCGCACCGGAGCCACCAAATATCGAGAGAATGCTGTCTCTTATGGCCAAGTATCATATCGAGGCCGTTGGACCGCCACCCCAGAAGAGCTAAAACGGGAGCCGGTTGGGTAGCTCCTGCAGGTTGAGAAAGGAAGCCAAAAGTTGGACCACTCGCCAGGAAGTATGAGGACTTAGATCTCGGGTTGGTTTGTGGGCAATTCATCGGATATGCTTCCTGAAATCCAGGTAAGGATGCTCGGTGGATTGCCCTCACTGCTTTTCCTGGCTACCGCCCAACTGTTCAGGAAAACGTCGCTTTGTAATCCGATCTTGCAGACAGCCGAGCGCTATTTATAAACTAGCATCTGATATTGCGAAGCACTCTACAAACACGATAACGCTCGTGTTTTCGCCTCCCTTCGAGATGACACCCTCAGCTACGGAGCGCATAAATGGCATTGCTTAGCTGGTACTGCACCGACTGCTACTAGGCCTGTCAGTCGTGAATATCCCCAAGGAAGCTGCTGATTTCACGGTTCATTTCGTCAATGAACTCTTCGTTCCACGAGTGCAATCCGCCATGATAAACGTAGAGGCGGCGCTCCGGGCGGCCCCGCACGATTTCTTCCAGCACAGGAAGAGGCGCTGAGAAGTCGTGCTCTGAAGCAAGGATAAGCAGAGGAGACTTGAGCAGGGCCAACTCCGGACGTGCGTCGGTGAGCATAAGATCGTGCAGTAGCTCGCCTGCTGCCGTGAGGTCTGCCTGCTGCTTGTGATCTATGTCTCGCTCGGCGAGGGTCGGGATGGCTTCGGGTGGCTTATGCAGGATAATTCGGTGCATGAGGGCATCGCTCTGACGAAGTGTATCCACAAGATCTCTAAGCGGCGGTACTTGCAGACCGTATGCGACAACAGGCCGCAGCCACTTGTTGGAAATCGCCAGCTTGCCTAGGAAGGGTAGGTGCAGCACCTGGCCCACCACGCTCTCCCGATGCCTGAGCGCGTAACGTACTGATATGGGCGCTCCTGTCGCCACGCTGGTTAGCACGATCTTTTTGCCAGCGGCTCCTATTTCGGCAAGGAATCGGTCCAGCCAGCCGGTATAACCGTTGACGGTGTGCTTGTATGGGAGCGGCATTGCCTCGGACTCGCCGCAGCCGGGCAGATCGGGGAGAATTACACGCCAGTCGTCCGGCACTCCCTGAATTACCGGCCAGAACGAGTCACCGCCTCCCATGAGACCGTTGAGGCCCACGTACAGATATTGCGCATTGACCGGCCCGCGAGCCGTATAAAATACGTGCCTGCCGTCCAGGTCGAGCGTATGTTCTTCCATTTTTGGGCTAAGTTCCAATCATTGCCTCCTTGCGGCATGTGCCTCTTGCTGAGGGTCTGAAGTAAGTGAATGCATGCAGCGTACCACCAATTTTGAGCATATTTGCTTTTGAACAAGCAGAAGTAACAAGCGGGCACATAACTTGCCGTATAAGACTTTGGGTTACTGCGCCCACATAACTAACCATGAGGAGTCAACACAATGGCCGAGAACAAAATTATCAGTGATTCGACCTATAACCTGCTCGCAATTCTCCTGACCAAGCTAGAGGGTCTTGAGGCATACGACACTTACCTTGAGGATATGGACAGCGAAGGTAGTCAGATCATCGAGCAGATTCGCCGCGATGACGAGCGCCATGCTGAAATGCTGCGCTCGCAAGTTGAGCAACTAGTGCAGAAGAATGGTCTGAAGTAACAGGTCTTTAGCTCGTGCGTGGCGAGTGCGGTTCACTGCTGCGCGCCACGCACTATGCTATCCAGGCTGCGCGCCACGCACCATGCTATCCAGGGTCGCTTCGAGCGTTCGCGCCTGCTCTTGCCGGGAATAATAGTCTACTACAAAGGCGCGCGCTCGCCTGCCCATCTCGTCGGCTGCAGCCCGGTTGTCTGCCAGGTGCAGGATTGCATCGGCCATTTGCACAGCATCTTCAGGGTCGATCGCCAGCCCGCCTCCGGCTGCCTGCAGTACCCCGGCTGCTTCGCCCGCGACGCTCAGTATCACTGGGCGTGAGCAAGCCCATGCCTCAAACATCTTGGAAGGCAGCGCCCCTCGGAAGAGTGGTTCATTGCGCAAAGGCACAATAGTGCAGTCGGCCGCCGACAGATACGCAGGCATGGAGCGCGCGGCAACCTCCGGCAGCATCGTTACGTTGCCCAACCTCAATTCTTCCTTCATCACTAACAGATCTGCTTTTTTCGGTCCCTCTCCAATGAAGACGAAGGCGATATCCGGCTGATCGCGCATTCTGTCTGCGGCCTCAAGCACTGTTTCCAGTCCCTGGGCAATGCCGTGTATTCCGGCATACATCACGATAAATTTGTCGTCGATGCCCAGCGTGTGCCGCACTTCGCGCCGTCCTGCTTCGCTGAACGTGAATAAATCGGTGTTCGCTCCGTTCGGGATGAACTTTACTTTTGAGGAGGGGAGTCCTCGCTCTACCAGCTGAGACTCAATACCACGGGTGACCGCAACCACACGTGTGGCCCGACTGTATAGCAACGCCTCCAGCTTTTCGGCGGCGGCAATTGCCCTGCTGCTGTTTAGTTCGCCCAGCGCGACAGCGGAATCCGGCCACAGGTCGCGAACCTCGAAGACAAATGGAATGCGCCGGACGGCTGCGGCAAGCAAACCGGCTGCACCTACAAAAAGAGGGGGTGAAGTTGCGTAGACGAGGTCATACCGCCCCGGCAGAAGCGACCCTGCTAATCCTGCCATGCCCGCATAGCTGAGATAGAAACGCATCCTCGACTTGAAGTTCTTCTCCGGAGAAGCCCACACCCAGAGGCGGAGCACATCAACGCCATTCTCCTGCCGGCGCTCGAAAATCTTGCCTTTGTAACCGGGCGGGATTATTCCCGACGGATGATTGGGCACTTCCGTAACGATTGTAACGTGGTGGCCCTGCGCCGCAAGAAAGCGGCTCATTTCGTGTGCTCTGGTCTGTGTAGCGCCTACTTCCGGCGGGAAGTACTGGCTGAAATAGAGAATACGCATACTCAGAATAGGTTAGTGCGATACGGCAACGGGTTCGACTACAGAGGAGTCCCGCAACTCAGGAGCTTGTCTCTCGACAAACAACCGCCACCAAACTGCAACGTTTAGCATCTTCCAGAGGTCGATGCTGCGGTCGCGCTTGCCCGATAGATGCTCTTTTAGCGCGGTCTCGACGTAATCTCGAGAGAAAAGAGTGCGCGCACTTGCAGTGGATAACTGTTGCTCCACCCAGTTGTAAAGCTCGCCCCTGAACCACGGGGCGATAGGCGTGGGCATCCCCTTCTTGTCGGTGCGGCGGTATACGGCAGCCGGGAGCAGATCTTTTACGGCCTCCTTCAGTACGTGCTTCATTACAAGCCCCTTCAGCTTGAGGGCGGCAGGAACTGTAGCAGCGTGCTCAAGCAGGCGATAATCCAACAGAGGCGCTCGCGATTCCAGCCCGAAAGCCATGCTTATGCGGTCTTCTACCTGCAATAGCGCGGGCAAGTACCACTTCAGGTCGTAATACATGGCGCGGGCAAGCGGGTTGCGCGTGCTGTTGCTTGACGCTGGAGCAGGAGGTGGTGCGGGTTGCAAGCCGGAAAAGACGTCCCCTGCCCAATCGCCTACCGTTGCGCCCGCTTGCAAGCGTCCGCGCCGGCCGTTCAAGAAGGCACGCATAGCGGAGTTGCGCGTTTCCTTGCGCGACAGCAATGTTACAAGTTCTCTTGCTAGCTTGACGTATAGTTTTGGTTGCCGCCGCGCCTGAGCGGCCAGCGTTTTGAAGTAGGCTGGCACGTAGCCGAAGTACCCGCCCCAGGCCTCGTCGCCACCCTGGCCGCCGTTGACGACGATCACCCCGGACCGCTTTGTAAGCTCGCAAACGGCCCATTGCAGGAATATGCCGGGACCCGCCGCCGGCTCGTCCATGTGCCAGACAATCTTCTCCATGAGAGCGGGCACATCGGCGGCTGTAGGTATGGTTTCGCTGTGCTGGGTATGATAGCGCGAGACTACGTTCTCTATGTATGGTCGCTCGTCATAGGCTTCCCCCTCAGCAAACGCCCCGGAGAATGTGCGCAACCTCTCACCGTGACTGGTGAGTTGTTTGCTCAGGAGGGCGACAACCGCGCTGCTATCCACGCCTCCGCTAAGGTGGGATCCTAAGGGAACATCAGAGCGCAAACGCAGCCTAACCGAATCTTCAAGCAGGGCGCGTGTGTTCTTGACATAATATTGCTCAGAGTGCCTGCCCAATGGCTGCTCATCCGAGGGCAAATCCCACCAACTTTGCATGGTCAGGCCGTCGGGCTTGACCTCAATAAAGTGGCCGGGCAGGAGGCGATTTATGCTGCCAAACCACGTATGCTCGCCGGTTGTGTGCATGGCGTTCATGTACTCGGTGATAGCGGAAAGGTTAGGCGTAACGTCGATGTCGGGGTGTTGCAATAATGCTTTTATCTCGGATGCAAACACCATTGAGTTGCTGTCCCACCAATAGTAGAGCGGCTTGACCCCCACGCGGTCGCGTGCGATGAAAAGGCTTCTTTTGGGCGCATCCCACACGGCAAGGGCAAACATGCCGTTGAACCTGCGCAGGCAGTCGCTGCCCCATTGCTCGTAAGCATGAATGATCACTTCGCTGTCGGAATGTGACGCGAAGACATGTCCGAGCGCCTCAAGCTGCGGGCGCAACTCCACATAGTTGTATACCTCGCCGTTGAAAATCAGCCAGACGGAGCCGTCTTCGTTGGTCATCGGCTGGAGGGCAGCGTCGGAGAGGTCGATTATGCGAAGGTGGCGGTGGGCGAGCGCAACACCACCGTCGAAGTGGAACCGCTCGCCGTCCGGCCCGCGGTGGGCTATCGCTCGCGCCATTCGCTCAATAACCCAGCGATCAGGCGCACGCCCGTCTCTGTTATATATGCCTGCGATACCGCACATAGGGATAGTATATCAGATGGCGTAGTTGTCGGTTGTGTGTGACCGCCGACGGCAGACGGCTGACTGCGTTGTCAGTTGACGGCATGTGTCGCAGCCCCTGTACAATGCAGACCTTATGAACCTGTGCGCTCTCTGCGCCTCTGTAGTGACTTCCGTAAACCCTGACCCCCGACACCCGACCTCTGGACACCTACACCCATCGCCTTGACCCTGCGGAACGGTGAGTGCTACAATGGCTTCAGCCCTAGACCATGCTATCCATTCAGCGAGGAGCGTCCATTTGACGGAGCTCGGTACAGACCCCAACAGACATTCATTCAGACGAACACGTCTGCTTCTTGCAGCCGTGGCGGTCGTTCTTGTGCTTACCGGCTGCTGGCCTCTACCTCAGGAAGAAGGCAGCACACCGCGCCCGACAGCACAACCGACGGTGTTTACTACCCCTGGGCCGGGCGGCTTGGAAAGCGGCTCAGACCTTACGCCTCTACCGAATACACCCGGTGAGCTGAATATTGCCGGGCAGGTAGATGATCCCGCATCGCTCGATCCGGCGCTGGCCGGGGACAACTATTCTCTCTTCCTAATCCGCCAGATTTTCAGCGGTCTTGTGACGTTCGATGATAACCTGACCGTTGTGCCGGACATCGCGGCGACCCTTCCCTCGATATCTCCCGATGGCAAGACCTACACCTTCGCGCTGCGCCGCGGCGTTACCTTCCCTGATGGGCAGGAAGTAACATCGCGTGACTTCAAATATTCCCTGGAGAGAGCCGCCGACCCCAGGCTGGCTGGCGCCCAATCGCCCGGTTCTTTGCCTGCGGGGCTTTATCTTGACGACATTGTTGGGGTGAAGGACAAACTTGCCGGCAAGGCGACCGAGATAGCCGGAGTGCAAGCGCCGGACCCCTATACCCTTATACTGACCATTGATCAACCGAAATCATACTTCCTATCCAAGCTGACGGCAGGGCCTGCGTTCGTCGTGCAGAAAAGCAATGTCGAGTCAGGTGCGAACTGGACAGAGAACCCCAAGGGCACAGGACCGTTCACGCTGGAGAAGTGGGTACACAGGCAGCAGATTGTGCTGGCCGCAAACGAGAAATATTACGCAGGGCGTCCTAAGATAAACATTGTGAACGTCTGGATGGGGGCGAACGCAACCGGCGAGCTACAGCAGTACGAGATGGGCGGTCTCGACGTTGCCAATGTGGGCACCGACGATATAGAGCGTGTATCCGACCGCAATAACATCATATCGAAAGAGTTGCAGTCTGTCTCTGACCTATCAGTGACTTATCTGGGGTTTAATTTGCGCCAGAAACCTTTTGACGACCCGAAAATACGCGAGGCATTGGCGTTGGCAATCGACAGGCAAAAGATAGCCAGAGTGATGTTCCAGGCGCGTGTCAGGCAGGCGAGCGGCTTCGTGCCACCTGAAATGGCCGGATACACACCGCCAAAGGTTGAGGAAACCTATAACGTTACACGGGCACGCGAGTTGATCACGGAATCCACGTACAAATCCGTGCAGAACCTGCCGCGCCTGCGCATTTACACGAGCGGTGACGCGCTGGGGCCGATGCTCCGCGAGGTCTACAGCCAGACGCTCGGGCTGGACGTCGAAGTGCACGAAGTGGAGTGGAATGACTACCTGGCGGGCCTGGATCGCGGCGACTACCCGATGTTTACTCTTACCTGGGGTGCCGATTACCCCGACCCCGACGCCATTCTTGGCAGTCTATTCCGCAGCGGTTCGCCCGCGAACGAAACGGGCTACAACAATGCAGATGTAGACGCGGCGCTCAGCAGCGCGGCAAGCGAGAAGAACACGGAGACGCGCATGGCGACCTACACGCAGGTAGAGTCGAGGGTGCTTCTTGACAACCCCGCCGTTCCGCTTTACCACTCTGTCAGCTATACGCTGGTAAAGCCGTATGTGCGCGGCTTGAAGGTTACCCCGCTGGGCATCTTGAGCCTCAAGAACGTGAGCGTGGCGGAGCACTAGCGCAGATGGGGAGTTTCGATCCCTTGCGCACCAGACTGCCCTGGAGTGCGCCGTTGAGTGACGAACAGCCGGCGATTGCCGCGCTCACTACGGAAGATATACGTGAGCTAAGGCTGCCCTGGCTGAGCCGCTTCAATGTTGATTCGCTGACAGCACATCTGCACGCCAATCCCGGCCTGTCGTTCTGGGTTCCGAGGACGGGTGAGTATATCATCGCTGAGATGTGGAGAAGGCGCGATGACATCGGCAACATTGTCGAAGTCACGGCACGAAAGGGTCGGGCCGCCCTTGTTCGCACTCTCCTCGACACATTGAGAGCGACAGGCAACCGGCTTGTCCTCATGCCGGACGAGGTTTGGAGTGACCGTGCCAGGTTGTACGGCGAGATGGGTTTCGGTCCTGTCGAGAAAATAGTCTTCTTCCATAAAGACCTCAAGAGCACCGGCGCACTGGAAACTGCGGGGCCTTTGCCGCAGCTTGACTATTCGCTCGCGACGCCCCATGACCTCGAAACTTTGCTCAATGTTGACCACAATTCTTTCCCCTGGCTCTGGTGGAACAGCCCCGAAGATATGGCGAATTATCTCCGCATGGATGGCGTGTCGGCCTACCTTGCGCGCAAGGACGATAAGCCAGTGGGTTATGCGTCGTTCACTATGTATAATGGCTGGGCGCACCTGGATCGCCTGGCGGTCGTGGAATCTGCACAGGGGCGCAAATACGGCGCAGCCCAGCTAAGTCACGTTATGGGCATTATGGTCTCGCATGGTGCTGACTATGTTGGGCTTTCGACCCAGGAAAACAACTTCCAATCGCACAGGCTCTACAACGGTTTTGGTTTCAAGCAGACGCGCGACTCGATGAAGATCTATGGGTTGTCATTGCGAGAGCCGTAGGCGGTATCACGCACTGCTTACTCTTGGTCGTTCAAGTTGCAAGGAGAGGATCTGAATGAAGGTCTTGATGTTGTCCTGGGAGTATACGCCGCATATCGTTGGCGGGCTTGGGAAGCACGTTGTTGAGATTGTGCCCCCGCTCATTGAGGATGGCGTGGAGGTACACCTGGTCGTGCCGAACCTGGGTGGAGGTGCGTTCAATGAGGCTCTGCTGATGCCCGATGGGTCGCCCGCAACCAACGGAAGCCAGGTCTATCGCGTGGATGCCTCAGGAATCCCAGGCGATTTCTTCAGTAACGCCTGGCATGACAACATCCTGATCGGGGAGTTCTGCAAGTACCTGATCAAGCATGAAGGCGGATTTGACCTCATTCACAACCACGACTGGCTGAGCGGTTTTGCTGCCATAGCCGTGAAGCACGACTTCCACCTGCCGATGATCGCTACTATCCATGCTACTGAGATGGGCCGCAACAGAGGACACCTCCACGGCGACATGCAGCGTGCAATCCACCAATCGGAATGGTGGCTTAACTACGAGGCCTGGCGTGTCATAGCTTGCAGCCACTATATGGCATGGGAAGTGGAAACCTACTTTGAGACGCCGCCGGGCAAAATCGACATTATACCGAACGGGGTTGATCCACGGCCATTCGACGCACTGAGAGGTGTCGATCTGTCGGCGTTCCGGTTGGGGTTTGCCGCCCCCGACCAACCGATTGTCTATTATGTCGGGCGCATGGTGCCGGAGAAGGGTCTGTCGGTGCTGATTGATGCGATGCCTCTTGTGCTGCGCGAATGGTCGGGCGTGAAGTTCGTGCTGGCGGGCGGGGGCGGTTATTCCAATGATCTCAAGAACCAGGCACTTAGCCTGGGCGTGGCTGACAGTGTTATTTTCCCAGGCCGCATATCAGACGAAGTGCGCGACGGCCTTTTCTTGGTGTCTAACTGTGCGGTGTTCCCTAGCCTGTATGAGCCGTTTGGTATTGTTGCCCTTGAAGCGATGGCGGCAGGGACACCGGTAGTGGTGAGCGATGTTGGCGGCCTATCCGAGGTGGTTGAGCTACACAGGACAGGCGTCAAGGTCCATCCCGGCGACCCCGGCTCGCTGGCCTGGGGAATACTTCATACTTTGCAGCATCCTGATTGGTCTGCACAGAGAGTGCAAAACGCAGAGTACGTGGCGCGCACCCAGTATAATTGGCATCGCATCGCCGATATGACCCGCATGACGTACGAGAGAACGGTCGCCGAGGCGAAGGCCGGTAATTGGGCATACACGGAATGAGGAAAACGGGTTGCGGCATGCTGCATGACTAGCCTTTCTGATTGCAGCAACGAGTAGGACCGCATTCGACATCCGGAGTTCCGCATTCAATTGAAAGGAGCGGGGGATGCTGCTGTCGGATAAGAAAATACTTGAGGAAATGGAAAAAGAGAACATCATCATTGAACCGTTCGAGCCTCGGCAACTGGGCACGAACTCGTATGATGTGCGGCTCGGGCCTTACTACTTTATTCCGAACCACAATATGGTGACGGTGAACTTCACCGACGAAGAGGACGCCAGCGCCTTCTGGCTTGGGCCATACTACGCCGAGGATGGCATGATTCGCATCAGGCCCGGCGATACTATCCTCGCACACACTGAGGAAGTGGTTGGCGGCACAAACGGCTTCACGACATCCATGCGTTCTCGCTCCAGTATTGGCCGCTCCTGTCTTTCTGTGTGCAAGTGCGCTGGGGTCGGCGATGTTGGGTATATCTCCAAGTGGACCATGGAGATAACCAACCACAGCCACGCGATGGCGATCTTGCCAGTGGGTCTGCGGGTTGCCCAGATACTCTTCTATGAGGTCGGCGAGACACTCCGCGAATACCAGGGCAAGTATGGCTCCTGGAAGGATTGGTCGCCCAAGGATATGCTGCCCAAGCTGTACCGTGATTACGACATACCGCAAGTGGGCGGCAATCGCGTTCCACGCAGGAACGGCTTTGAAGCGCTGAGCAGGTAGCTACGGGGTAAATACTCAACCGGGGCATTCAAGAACCGCTCTCCTTACGGTAGTGAGGAGAGCGGCTTTGCGAGACGCTGCAAGCATCCACTGGCCGTCCTGCCCACAGTACCCTGGCAAGAAGCGCGTTTCCGGCCGCTTGTTGCACCGCCTCCGACGCCCGGGTAAGTAGGTTGATTTTGCGTTTTGCGCTGTTGCATGTACAATAAAAGCGGCGTGTCTACAATCATCCCAATCTCGAAGGTGAAGCGAATACAGACCTATGGCATTACGATGTGAAAGCCCAATCGCGATATGTCTCAGAACCCCCGCGGCCCAGTGCATAATCTGCGGCCGTCACTTCTGCCGCGCACACGGCGATATTGAGGCATCGGTCTGCAGGTTGTGCCGCTCTGAGTATCAGGATAAGTTGCAGGCCGAGGCGTCGCAGGCCGCCGAGGTCGAGCGGCGTGAAGAGGCCGAGAGGCGAAACCGCGAAGAAAACCTTTGCGGCTGGTATGATTGTCCGAACGAAATGTACGCCCGGTGCGAGCGATGCGGCCTTTCTTATTGTCCCAAGCATGTCAGCCGCCACCGCTATAACTTCAGGTACAGGACCCGCCGCGGCGTCTACAAACGCCAGGCTGAGGTGACGCTGTGTGACGCCTGTAAACACTATATAGCCGAGTATAAAGGCGAGAAAACCTGGCGGGACTGACAGCCCGTCTACTCGCCAATCGCAGCGCAGCAACAATCCACTACGCAAAGGGGATGCAACATCCATGACTCCTACTGCTCACGAGGACGAGAGGCCTCGACCTGTTGTACTGCTTATTCTTGACGGCTGGGGCATAAACCCCAACCGGGAAAATAATGCTATCGCGCTCGCGAACACACCCAATATGGATCGGCTCTGGGCCGCATACCCGCACACGGAGCTTAACGCTTCGGAGCACGCTGTTGGGTTACCCAGTGGCCAGATGGGTAACTCGGAAGTTGGACATCAGAATATGGGCGCGGGGTTTGTTGTCTACCAGGAGCTAACCCGCCTCGACAAGGCCATTGAGGACGGGAGTTTCTATGAGAACCCCGAGCTTGTCGGCGCGTGCGACCATGTGTTGGAGCGCGGCTCGACACTGCACTTGCTTGGGTTGCTGGGGCCAGGCGGCGTTCACAGCCACTGGGCGCACCTTTTCGCCCTGCTGGAGCTTGCAAAGCGCAAGGGTGTTGAGAAGGTAGTCTATCACGCCTTTACAGACGGGCGTGATACCCCTCCACAGAGCGGCCTCGGCTTCATGCAGACGGTTCTCGAGAAGATGGCCGAAATCGGCGTGGGCCATGTCGGCAGCGTGTCAGGGCGCTATTATGCGATGGACCGGGACAACAGGTGGGATCGCATTGAGAAGGCGTACGATGCGCTTGTACACGGCGAGGGTGAACGCTACCCGGACGCACAGTCAATCTTCCGGGCTTCCTATGCGGCTGGTGTCACAGACGAGTTTATTGTGCCTGCCATAGTTGCCCCTGAAGGGGAAGAGCCTAACACGATCAAAGACGGCGATGGGGTTATCTACTTCAACTTCCGCAGCGACCGCGGGCGTGAGATGACGAGGGCAATCACCGACGAGCCTTTCGACAAGTTTGAACGTGGTAAGAAGCTGGAGGATCTCTTCTTTGTGACGATGACCCGCTATGCTGAAGACTTGAACGTGCATGTGGCCTATCAGGCGATGGAAGTGCGCGTGCCGCTTGCTCGCGTGCTAAGCGACCGCAGGCTGAGGCAATTCCATATCGCGGAGACGGAGAAGTATGCCCATGTCACATTCTTCTTCAACGGCAGGGCCGAGCAGCCTTTCCCGGGCGAAGATCGCGTCCTTGTGCCCTCGCCCAAAGTGGCGACCTATGACTTGATGCCGGAGATGAGCGCACAGGGCATCGTGGAAGAATTGACCAAGCGCATCGCGGCAGAGGAATACGATTTCATCGTGGCAAACTTCGCGAACGGCGATATGGTCGCCCATAGCGGCAAACTGGATGCTACGATAAAGGCGTGCGAGGTGGTCGATGCCTGCGTGGGCAAAGTGTATGAGGCGGTCAGTAAGGTAGGCGGCGCACTGATTATCACGGCCGATCACGGCAACGCCGACCTGATGGTCGACCCTGAGACAGGCGGGCCGCACACCTATCACACGCTGAACCCGGTTCCGTTCATACTGGTCGCACCGGAAACCAGCCCTCTGCGCCGCGCCAAGCTACGCAGCGGCGGTAGGCTCTGCGATATCAGCCTGACGGTGCTCGACATCATGCAAATCGATTCCGTGCCCGACATGACATGTCAGACGCTGTTGGTGCGCGGGACCTGAGGCGAGGCGTGAAGCATGAAACGTGAGGACATAAACGTAAAACGTAAAACCTAGGGTGGTTAGTCAAATCTTGGCCTCTTGTTACGCTTGTACGTGGCAAGGGGCTTTCTTCTAGGTTGGCTTTGGCGCTACTATAGCCTCTCCGACGGCAATAACTGACACCCGACTCCTGATCCCTGATCCCTAACACCTGACCCCTCCCTCACGACAGCGCCAGCGCGACGACACCCGCCACCATTGCGCTGCTGGCGATTAGGCGCCTGGTGGCGTCGCCTTCGGAGAGCAGGCGTGCCCCCATAATCGCACCGAGAAGTATGCTTATTTCGCGGGCGGGAGCCACGTAGCTAACGAGCGTGAAGGTGAGCGCCACGAGGACCAGGATGTAGGAGACGGGGCTTAATAGGCCAACCGCGAACAACTCTAGCCTGTGCGTGCGCCACTCGCGGGCGATTTCTTCCCTGCGGTTTGAGATATAGGGCGCAAGCAGAACCACCCGGCCCAGGCTCGAGCCGTAGTATTGCAGCAGCGGTGGTATCAGCAGTGTGGCTACCGCAAACTTATCCCAGAGCGTATAAGCGCCGATCAGTACGCCCGTTATAAGTCCATAGCCGATTGCCCAGCCGCTGCCGCCTTTTCCCAGCACGCGCGGCCCACCTGTAAGCAAGAATGCGCCGCCCGCAATCATAAGCGCGCCGAGCAGTGCCAGCGGTGCCGGGCGCTCGCTGAACAGAAGTATTGCGCCCAGTGTGGAGATGACAGGCCCTGTTCCCCTGGCAAGTGGGTATACCAGCGACAAATCTCCAACCCGGTAACCGCGCAGGAGCGCCAGGAAGTACCCAAGGTGGAGCAGGGCACTGCCAAACATAAAGCCGATCTCAACAGGGCCGAGATCGGGCTTTTCCAGCACGAGGACGCCAACCGCCAGCGGCAAATAGACCACGCATGAAATAGCGTCAGCGAGCCACACGAAGACCGCAGCGCCCCCCGCTCGCTTTGCAAACAGGTTCCACGTGGCGTGGAATATCGCGGACAGGAGAACAAGCCCAAGCGCAAGCGTCGTCATGCGCGGGTGCCCGGCATCATGACAACGCCATAGGGTATCAGTCTGAGCATGGCGGGATTATATCACTCGCAAGGTGGGGAGGCTAGATATATCGCGCGTTAGGCTCAATATCCAGGGTAAGGTCGTGCTGCACTGAATCCGCGTAGCGATAATAGGCGGCCGCAGCGATCATGGCTGCGTTGTCGGTGCAGAGTGAGAGCGGGGGATAACGGAACGGTATACGCAGCCGTTCGTCCAGGCTACGGCGCAAGAGGGAGTTGGCTGCTACGCCGCCTGCCACCAACACTTCACGAGCGCCAAATTCCACGGCAGCGGCTATCGTCTTCTCGACAAGGGCATCTACGATAGCTGCCTGGAAGGACGCCGCAAGGTCGGCAACCGGCATAACATCATTGCGGACAGGTTCCTGAGCTTGATCGCTCCCGGCGCTTGAGTTAGCTGGCCGCTGGACTAGAGATACAGGCTCGGCTTGAGTGACAAAGGGTTGCTCGCTTTCTTCTGCTACAAAGCTACTCAGGTCGGGCAGCTTCGTCGTGTTTAGCGATACCATCTGGTGCCTGGCTCCATCGTGTGCAGCCGAGGGAATCTCGCGCTCAAGTATGGTGGCCTTCCTGTCGATCACCTGCTGTGCCGCGCCGGGGTCTTGCTGCCAGGGCGAGGGACGCGCCGCGCTCACGCCGTATTCCTGCACTTTTCGGAGCAGAGCTGTCTTCACACCGCTGAACGAGAAATCGTGTGTACCTTTGAGCCATGCCCTGGGGAACTGGAAGCGGGTAGGGTCGCCACCCTCGGCTGCCTTCTGAATAGCGGGCCCGCCCGGATAGCCCAGACCAAGAATGCGCGCCGCTTTGTCGAATGCTTCGCCCGCTGCATCGTCAACCGTCTTGCCAAGCAGCTTGTACTGGCCGTGCCCGGTCATGAGCACAAGCTCGGTATGGCCGCCCGACACGACAAGGCAGAGAGCCGGGAAGCGCGGCTCGGATGGGCTCTTGCCCTCGGCAGCGTCGGCCTCTGAAATAAGCCAATTCGAGTAGATGTGCCCCTCGATGTGATTCACAGCTACCAATGGCTTGGTGCGTGCGAAAGCAATCGCCTTGGCCGCATTGACGCCTACCAGGAGCGCAGGCGATAGCCCCGGCCCGCGTGTCACGCTTACTGCATCTATATTCACCCAGGAGGCGTTGGCCCTGGCGAGCGCCTCTTCCAGCACAGGAATTATGGTCACGATATGCTGGCGCGATGCAAGCTCCGGCACAACGCCGCCGAACTTCTGGTGCAGGGCGATTTGCGAGGCAATCACGTTGGATGTAATGTGCCGCCCGTCGCGGACGATGGCGACCGAGGTTTCATCACAGGAAGTTTCAATAGCTAGGATGTTCATATTTACTGCAATCTAGTGGCATCGACAACATGTGCCGGCGGTGTCTGGTTGTGAAAGCTTGCCTTCAGGCGAGCCGTCAATTCTGCCCTCAGCGTGGCTATGCGGTTCTGAAACTCGGGCGAGGCGACTGGCTCGCTCCACATTATGTATGCGTCTTCGCCATTATCGCTGTAGTAACGCCGCCGCACGCCCGCGATTTCGAGACCATACTTGCGGTAGAGGGCTTGCGCAGACAGGTTGGACACGCGCACCTCAAGAGTCATGCGTGTGGCCTTCATCTCGCGGGAGATATCGGCAAGCCCCAGGAAGAGTAGCTCACCCGCGCCCTGCCCGCGATGGTCAGGGTGGACGCCAATAGTTGTGACGTGTGCCTCGTCTACCATCAGCCATAGCCCGGCGTAGCCGCTGAGAGGATAGTCGGTCTCAGTGCCCGCTTTCGCCGCGCCGTTCTCACTGCCGTTGCGCATCCAGGGCAGCATGGTCGCCCACCGCGAGAGCACGCCTGGGTCGGTCTTATCGCCCGGTTCCCGGCCGTTCATCAGATGAAGCTGCGGGTGATAAAGGCTGGTGAGGTTCGCCTCAGTTGGCTCCGGCAATCCGAGAGTCTCTACATCTCCGGGCGGGATAAATCGCTCTATGATATAGCGGTTGGTTTCCGGGGTCTTTAGCTCTCTGCGGTAAGCAGACGTAGGCCACGGCAGGCTAAAGCAGAGGCGCTCGATCCTGGCCACCTGGGGAATGTCGTCGGACAGCATGTTTTCTAGTATGTATGGCATAGGGTCAACTGCCTGCTGATAGTAGTATCTTGCCTGATATTTTACGCTGTTACCGGCACTGCGGGCTGCAAATAAATAGCCTGGAGGGTTGCAGGGTCGTCGGATTCGCCTTTATTGGCACGCTGCAGCGCCAGTTCTGCCAGATATGAGGCCCGCCTTACGCCTGCCGCTGCCGGGGCAATCGCCGCTTCGCTCCCCAGTACCTCTGTGAGGATGGCGGCGGTCTCCGGTGTGATTTCCCCAAGGAAGAGGGTTGCGACGTTCGTCTCAAACTTCTTTATGTCTGCTGCCATTTCCTGGGCTGAACTGTTGGAATAGGGCGTGAGCCGCTGCCATCGCGTGCCCTTTGTGCGGTATAGCGCCCATGCAAGCCTGCTCCTACCCATGCTAAGTACGGCGCACACCTGCGCGGCTGTGACGGCCACCTGGCTGTATGCAAGTGCGTCCAGTGACGGAACGCCCCATAAGGGTATTTGCAAGGCGTAGGCCATCGTTTTCGCCGCGCTCAGGCCAATGCGCACTCCGCTGAACGAGCCGGGGCCCGTGGCAACCGCGATGCCCGTCAGGTCGCGCACCGTTACCCCCACGAGTGCCATTGCCCTCTGAGTATTTGGCAGAAGCTGTGTGGTCTGCTCTCGCCCTGAGCGCCACGATTGCTCGACCAGCACGCCCTGTGCGGGTTTGTAGATGGCAATGCTTGCCATATCAGTTGAACTATCTATCGCTAGTATCATGGTTTTGGTTTGTAGGAATGTCTGACAGGCCGGAAGCTCATAGCCCGTATGCCTCGCGCTTAAACTGTTCCATCAGTTGACGATAACGCTCTCCTGTTGCGAAGAAGCGCATTGTGCGCTTGGTGTCGTTCAAATGTTGCAACTTTACGAGCAAGCGTTCGGGCGGCAGCCATGCAGTCGCGCCTTCAGGCCATTCGATCACTGTGATAAAGTGCCCATCAAGATAATCGTCCAGGCCGAGCGTGGCGATCTGTTCGTGGTTTTCGAGGCGGTAAATATCTATATGCGCCAACCGAATCTTGCCGCTCTTATACTCATTGATCAAGGTGAAGGTGGGCGAGTTGACATAACGGCTGTTTATGCCGAGACCCTTTGCAATACCCTGGGTGAGGGTAGTCTTGCCTGTGCCGAATTCACCCTCCAGCAAAATCAGGTCGCCCGGCTGCAGAAGCTTGCCGAGATGGGTTCCCAGCCGCCTAGTTTGTTCAGCGCCGTGGCTAACTATATCCAGATCAGCTAGTGCTGTCACGGTACTCGTTACGTTCCTTCTAGCCTTTTCAAGGGCGAGATTTCCTACGCCTGCGACGATGCCTGGCCGACATCACTTTGCGGAAGACGGCAGCGGTTTCCCGTGCTGTGCGTTCCCAGCTAAATCGAGCGGCCTGTTCAAGCGCCTTGCGTCCAAGCTCTGCAGCCAGGCTCTCGTTCTTTAGCACCCTGCTGAGCGCCTCCGACCAACCTTTTGTATCTTCAGGATCGACCAGCAGCCCTGCCGCACCCACTACTTCAGGGAGAGCCGATCTGTCTGAAACTATGGCAGGCGTTCCACAGGCCATGGCCTCCAGCGGCGGCAGTCCGAAGCCCTCGTAGAGCGACGGGTAGGCACACAGGGTTGCGATATTATACCACAGGGGTAACTCTTCGTCAGGCACGCGGCCGAGGAATTGTACGCGTCCTGAGGCAGTCAGACCGAGGCGCTCGGCTGTCGCGAATATCTCATCATAGTACCACCCCTTGCTGCCGCCAATGATCAGCTTAACATCGTTCAGCTCAGGGTCGGCGGCGATGGCTGCGAACGCCTCTATAAGTGTTGACACGTTCTTACGCGGTTCGAGAGTGCCGACATACAGGATAGTGCGGCCGTCGATCCCTTTTTGCCGCTTGAACACTTCCTGCTCCTCTATGGGAATTGGGCAGAACTGCGAGCCGACGCCGTTGTGGACGGTCGTGACGCGGTGGGGCGGAACGCCGAGCATGGAGATAACGTCCCTCCGGGTGGCCTCTGAGACCGTGATCACATGTGCCGAATGGCGCGCCGACCACCCTGTCATCGCCTTGAGGTAGAGCCTTTTCAGCGGGTGGAAAGCGGCGGGATAATGCAGGAAGATAACATCATGGATTGTGATGATCACAGGTGCGGTTGAGACCACCGGGCGCACGTTGACCGGGCAGAACAACAGGTCTATCCGCTCTCTTGCGGTGGCTAGTGGCAGGATTGTCTGCTCCCAGGCTATGCGAACAGGAGCCTTCACGGTGGGCAAGCGGCTGCGTGAGTAGCTGAGGTTGGAAGGGGTTGCAGCAAGAAAGCCTGCCGGTATATCGCCATTGCCGACGAAGGCGGTGTAGTGGTTCTGTGGATCGACCACAGGCAACTGCTGTACCAGCTCGTATATATACCGGCTCAAGCCTGCCTGCCTGTAATTGGAAGTAAAGGCGAGTAGATGAGCGTTGATTCCTATGCGCATAGGGGGCATTATACAGGCTGGGGCGTGTTGCGCCAAATATCGGCTTGACGCTCGACGTCCAATATCTTATAATAGGCTGCGCGACATGATTTTGTGTCATGGCAGCCAACTACGGGGATGTAGCTCAGTTGGGAGAGCATCACACTGGCAGTGTGAGGGTCTGGGGTTCGAGTCCCCACATCTCCACCACAAAATAGGCATGGAAAAGGCCACTCGCTGTCAAGACGAGTGGCCTTTTGCTATCCGTCAGCTAATGGGCGACACGTGCATTTTCTACTGCATGGGGCAATGCGGTAACGGCACGATACGCAATCTTGGCTATCTGTCCCCTGGTCGCATAGTTGCCGGGACGGAACGTGCCGTCGGGATAGCCTGCTATCAATCCCTCGCTCCTCGCTGTCTCGATATACTCGTAGAACGTCGAGCCATACGGCACGTCGATGAATGTGGCGGTGGGCGGGTTGAATAGCGTCCATGCCTTTGCCTTTATGGCGGCGAGCACCACTATCTTGGCGATCTGCCCCCTGGTTACGTTGTCGCCCGGACGGAATGTGTCATCTCCATAGCCCGAGACAATGCCGTTGTGATAGGCGGTTTCCACGTATGAATAGAAGGTGTGGTCAACGGGCACATCAGTGAAGTGAGGCCCATCCGACGTATCGACAGCTATGCCGAAGCCCAGCACGACAATCTTGGTCACCTGTCCCCTCGTGGTGTTGCTGTAGGCGTGGAAGCTGCCATCTGGATAGCCGGAAATAACGCCGTGGCAGGCCAGGTACATGGCGGCCTCATAGAAGTAGTCTGTCAGCAGTACGTCCGTGAAACTTATCAAGCATGGCGTTGGGGTGCTCGTTACGGGATCGGGTGTGCTGGTAAGGGTAGCGGAAGATGTGGCAACAGGGGTATTCGTTGATGTAGGCGGTACTGCTGTGCCTGTCGGGTCAGGCGTGTTAGTGGCCGGAGGTGTACTAGTGGAGGTAGCCGTCGATGTAGCGATGGGCGTGGAGGTAGCTGTTGTTGTAGCCGGGCGCGTAGGGGTAGACGAAGGTGTCCTGGTGGCGGTAGCGGTAGGTTGGCAGGGGTTGTATCGCTCTACAAGCGTTTGGCTTGGGCTACCGGTGTCTGTGTTGACGCGAGTATATCCGGCGGCCCACATATCGCCGGCTGATACCACCGCTACTTCGTCAAGGAAGTTGTCCTGCGGGCCGGGGTTGGGGCTTTGTATGGTGGTCCAGGTCGAGCCGCCCCAGTGCTCTATCAGGGTCTGGAAATGACCATTGCTGTCATTGGAGCTGAAACCCACCGCCCACACATTGTTGGCTGCTACTGCCGCAATTCCGCTGAAAGAGTTGTCACCTGTACTAGGATTGGGGCTTTGTATGGTGGTCCATGTCGAGCCATTCCAGTGCTCTATCAGCGTTCTACTCGACTGGGCGCTGGAGTCGTAGTAGGATCCGGCAGCCCACACATTGTTGGCTGATATTGCTGCTATTGCGTTCAGAAAGTTACTGCTTATCGCGTGGTTGGGACTCGGCACGATGCTCCATGACGAGCCGTTCCATCGTTCGATCAGCGTCTGATAGTAACCGCTGATTTCTTCATAGTAATCGCCTACAGCCCATACATCGTTGGCTGATACCGCCGCTACCCCGTTCAGGAAGTTGTCAAATTGACCCTGCTGTGGGCTTTGTACAATGCTCCATAACGAGCCGTTCCAGTGCTGTACCAGTGTCTGGTATGAACTGGTGATGGTATTATCCGTAAGGAAGTAGCCGACAGCCCACACATCGTTAGCGGAAACAGTCGTAACTGCGTTGAGTGCGTTGTCATATTGACCCTGGTTAGGGCCGGGGATAATGCTCCACGTCGAGCCGTTCCAATGCTCAATCAGTGCTCGGTTAGCGGCGAGGCTGCTATCATAGTAGAACCCCACAGCCCACACGTCGCTAGCAGAGGCAGCCGCTACTGCGTTCAGGAAGTTGCTGTTTGCCGCGTGGTTGGGGCTAGGTATGATGTTCCATGACGAGCCATCCCAGCGCTCTATTAGGGTTTGGGACGGGCTTGCGAGATCGCTCTGGTAGGAGCCGACAGCCCACACATCGTTGGCTGATACCGCCGCCACTCCCTTGAGCGAATTGTAGTAGCTTGTGCCCTGGTTGGGGCTGGCTGTAACTGTCCAACCGGAATTGCAGTCCGGCGACGCGGCACTGCGTGGAGATAGTTGATCAGTTGCCGTGGCTTGAGCATCCGCTCGGCCCGCAACTATCCAGAGACTCATTCCGAGAAACAATGCCAGGCAGAATGAGGCGACGATGTGTTTCATCGGATACCCTCTCTTCCCCTGGACCTATAACTATGGGTCGATGAGGAAGAATACCCTGACGGACTTCCGTTGTCCGCCAGAGACGGTTTGGCTGTCGCATGGTAGAGACTATCGCTCTCAAGAGTGAATACGCAATGAGGCTACAGAGAGGCGATTGTCCTTTGGTTAGCAGCCTGGACAGTGCCTGCGACAGGTGTGGTAGACATTGAGGTAATGATGAAGGTAGTATCCAAATTATAATGATGCAAACATCAAGAAGCAATAGCAATTGACAGGAAAAAGGCAAATCCACTTATTGAGGTCTATAGAAACCGTGCAGCAGAAAGAGTTTTATGTCGGGGAACACGGAATGGAAAAAGCCACTCGTGCAAGGGAGTGGCTTCAAGATGGCCCATTGGAAGTCAACGGCGGCCGGTCGTTTGGCTGTTGTGTCCGAATTATCGGCCTGCCTTGATAAAGCAGGTTTAGCAGATGCGGCTGGTCTTCACTTGTGGCTGTTGTCCTTTTGGGATCCAGGTATAGCCCAGCGATCCACATTGGGCGAAACTCACTTCATCCATGATGAAAACGGGCAATGCGCGCTCACGGGCTTGGGCCATAATCTCAACCACGTGTAGATTCCGCCGCTTCGAGGCCAGCTTTCACGGCTTCGTACAATTGCTGTCTCTGGCTCTAAGTCAGCTGCGCTGGGCGACCCGCTGGTTTGCTGTCGCTTGGATCCAGCGTTTGGCGGCGCTGTCAGACATACTCATTCTCTACGTTCAAGTTCTTCAGGTGTCGGTTTCTGGAAGAATTCTATCCAGGGCTTCATACTTTCTTCGGAAATGTGGAAGCTCTCCTTGTGAAGGCTGCGAATTCCTGGCCGCAAGCCTCCTCAGTAGCTCGTCTTCCGGCACATCAAGAAAATGTACTTCACTGCCGGCTCCAAGGCGTTTCGCCCGCAGCCGGTAATCTTCGCGTTCTTCTTGTGCCCAAAAGCCATAATCCAGGATGACGTCTGTTCCCAATTCCAACGCTCTGCCTGCAATATTCCAAAGCATAGCCTCGATGAAGCTGTGGCGGGCGTCGTGTTCCGTCTCGTTCGCATCTTGACCAAAGAGACCAATCTGCCACTCATCGGGTGTCAACCTGAGTGCCGACCGTTCATGCTCAAGCTTCTTTGCGAGTGTTGTCTTCCCTGAACAGGGAAGCCCAACCATCAGATGAAGAGTTGCCACTCTTTCTTGCTCCTGAGGATCGTTTACAAGCCGCCTAACAGGATATAGCGGTTAAGAATATGATTCTTACAAAGCGGTGCTTTATTACAATGAACGAGCGATGGCAAGGAAATGCCTGCAACATTATCTTAAGGTCTATTGCTATGCCCGCCTGCCACCAATCCAGATCTCTTACTTAGTGTGCTTTGTTACCGTACCTGGCTGCCAACAGCAGCGCTCCGATCCATGTTGCCAGGATTAATGCCCCACCAACTATCAATTCTAATTCCATGTCTCCTCACTCCAACTGCCGGCCGGAGGGTATTACTTGCTGCTGATTGCGGTGCGTCTCGCCGCTTGCTACAGGGGATATATGCCGGTCGGCTCTCTCCGGTGGTATCTGTCTTTATTCAGACACAGATGCATGGCCACCGTCTCACTCACTATATCAGGCAGCAGGCGGGCCTATCAGGGGAGAAAGTCCTTAGAAGTCGTGCCGATGGTCCCTATTAGTACCTTCCTGCTGGTGACAAGTGCCAATTCGCGCGCGATCACGCATCTAGCTGACGCGCATTGGTGTTTGCTTTGCGGAGGCTCAGTGAGGTGGGCAGGGCAGTGGCCCGGTGGCAATCCTTAGCCGGCGGCAGCGGCTACCACAGCCTGTAGAAGTATATCTTCTTGCCCTGATAACACGGTGCGTGGATCGAGAAGGAGCGCGCCGCGATCTACTCGTGCGATAACAGGCGTGCCGGCATGGCGAAGACGCTCTGCAAGGTCGCCTGCGGCCTGTTCGGCGCTTTTCGTGCCTGATGGCGGTTGAATGCTGACCAGCCATGTCGGGAGAGTTTCGCCGGGGAGCGAGCCGCCACCGATAGTCGACTCGCCCGCCTCGACGGAAGCGTTGACTCCATGCTCTTGCAGGTGGGTAGCCCAGCGTTGGGCCGTTTGGTGTAGCTCTTGTTCAGGCAGCGAGATCATCCGCCACACGGGTATTTCGCTTTCGGCATCGCCCCTCAGATAGTGCAGCAGGGTCGCTTCGAGGGCCGCCAGCGTAATCTTGTCAACGCGCAGCGCGCGGGTTAGCGGGTGCTTCTTGAGGCGGGAGATTAGCTCTGAACGGCCCACTATGATGCCGCACTGCGGGCCGCCCAGCAATTTGTCGCCGCTGAAGAGCACCAGATCAGCACCGGCTTGCAGGCTGGCCTGTACTGTTGGTTCCGGAGAGAGACCATAGCGGGTTGTATCCAGCAGCGCGCCACTGCCAATGTCATCTAGCATGATCAGGCCGTGTTCGTGGGCGAGCGCAGCCAACTCTTCCACAGCGGGTGACGTTGTGAAGCCAATTACGCGGAAGTTGCTGGCGTGAACCCGCAAAATGATCGCGGTGTCAGCGGTAATGGCATCGGCGTAGTCGCGGGTGTACGTGCGGTTAGTGGTGCCCACCTCCACCAGAGTTACGCCGCTTGTGCGCATGATCTCCGGTATCCGGAAACCCCCACCAATTTCGACCGATTGCCCTCTAGACAAGGTTGCTTCCCGACCAGATGCAAGCGCACTTAACACGAGGACGAGCGCCGCCGCGTTGTTGTTTACAACAAGAGCATCCTCGCAGCCCGTTACTCTGCGGAGAATCTCGACAGCGTGCACATAGCGGGAGCCTCGTTCGCCTGCCTTTAGGTTGTATTCAAGGTTGCTGTAGTCTCCCACGCTAGTTATCGCCTTTAGAGCGTCTCGGCTCCAGGGAGCGCGTCCGAGATTGGTGTGGATGACTACGCCTGTGGCATTGATGACCGGCTTCAGGCCCGGTGCCAGCATTGCGAGTGCGCGGGCAACCGCCCGTTCTGCTATGCTATCAATATCGGGCGGTGTGGTGTCACCCGCCAGCAGGGAGCGGCGAGTGGCATCCAGCTGCTCGCGCACGCCCGCTGTGACGATATTGCGGGGGAGAGTAGCGAGCAACTCGGCAACGCGAGGGTGTGCCAGAACGCGATCGACCGGCGGCAGGGCGCGTAGTCCGGCTGCGGCCCCATTATTTACGGCGTCTTTGGCGGGAGATTGGCTCTGCTTGTCCATTGTGGCCATTGTAACACGCTGTCGTGGAGAAGTGAAAAGGCCCTCATTTTGTAATTGTTCACATTTAGGGTTGAGCAACCCGGCATCTCGGTCAGGGAAGACCCTCCCCCAACCCCTCCCACGCGTGGGAGGGGAGTAATTAAGTAGAAGAGGAGAATGGGGGACACCCCCACACCCCCGTCATGGGCTGCGCCCCTGCACCCCGCAACCCCTATTCTGGACACTTACCTCCTTTTTCGGGAGGGCCTTTTTTATCAATGCTGTTGGTTGTACGGCCGAGTTGCTGTCTCTGCTATTACTGGACCCGGCAGAGGTCCACGATCTTGGCAATCTGCCCTCGCGTGACGTTGCTGTTGGGACGGAAGTAGGGACGGTTGGTGGGCGCGACACAAGGCTCACCTGGGCCACCGCATGCGTACCCGCCGATTATGCCGCGATTGTTGAGCCTCTGGACGAAGGCATAATAGGTGTTACCGGGTGCGACGTCCTGGAAGAGTTGACCTGCTACGGACTCGGTGAAGCCGAATGCCAGGGAAGCCATCTTGCTTACCTGCCCACGGGTTACGTTGTTGTTCGGCTTGAAGCAGGGATTGCCTGTGGCGCATCCCGAAGTATAGCCGCCGACTATGCCCGAATTGTAAAGTGTCTCAACGTAATTGTAGAAGGTAGAGCCGACGGGCACGTCTGTAAAGTGCGGTCCGCCTGCCACATTGTTCGGCAGGTTCGCGCCAAGGGCAATAAGCTTGGAGACCTGGCCGCGCTTAATTGTATTGTTCGGCAGGTAGCACGGCACCCATGCAGCGCTGTTACAAGGTGGTGCTGTGTTATATCCGCTTACAATGTTTGCTGCTGCCAGGTGCTCTACATACGCATAGAATGTGCTGCCTGCGCAAACGTCTTTGAAGCGAACTCCGGGGCATGGGCTGGGCGGTGGCGGTGGTCCTGCCACCGAGTATGTGTAGTAGTTATTCTTCTGGGGGTCGTCCCTGTTGCTGCCAAAGACCACATGCACAGCGTTCGCTGCGTAATCGGAGTCGGGTTCCTTGGAGAGTGAGCCTGCGAACCACGGCTCGAACGGCAATTCCGGCGCCGTGAAAACTGTGCCGCGCCCGTGCGTATAAAAGATGCGGCTGACCGGGCTGCTGGTATCGTCGTGCCAGAAGAGGTGCGCTTCGCCGGCACCGTCCACGGAAATAGTCGGGTTGTACGACAGTCCGGAATCAGCCACCACCCTTACGATGGGTTGGTTGTTCCAACCCGTTCCGGGTACCCACTCTCTGTAGTAAATGTCCGTGTCGTTGGGGCCGCAGCGACCGTCGGCCCACACCATACGAATACCACCGCTTGGATCGGCGGCCAGATCGGGCAGGTAGGCGTTCGATACATTGGGACAGCTAGTACAGCATGTAGCCGACATATCCTCGATGGTCCAGTTGTTCGGGGCCACTCTTACGTTGGCGTAGATATCGGTGCCTGTGCCCGACAGCGGGCATCCCTTCCAGGCAGCCATCACAACGCCCTGTGTACTAACCGTGAGCGCGATATCACCGGGGGCGCACGATGTAGGCACGGGTTCCGCAATGACTATCCATTGCCCGGCGTTGTTGCGTTCGTAGTAAAGTGTGCTGCCTGCCTCGTTGTTTCTGGAAAGAAGAATGTGCGCGGTCAATCCCGCGTCCACCGCTATATCACCGAGCTTGCGGGGCGTGTTTACATTGCATGTGCCCGGAATAGCCTCGTTCACAATGACATTGCCAGCCGGGTCGGTTAGCACGTAGTAGTCGCACAAAGTTGTGCCCGTATATTTCCAGTAAAGTCCATGCCGCCGCCCAGCGCTGTCATGTGCGATGCCCATTCGTTCGACTTCGCTCGGCCCTGCGGAGTTGAGGGTAATCGCGTCGCCAAACGGCCCGCCGAGGGATTGATTTGCCGCCATTCTGACGCTCCCGGTGGTGCCATCAGAGCTTCCCCACTGGACAGAAGCGCTACCGTTCAAAGGTGATACAGCGATTGCGGCCAGGTTATCATAGTCAGTTAAGGATGAGACCGCGATGGGCGCGCTCCAGGCAGCATTGGGTGCGGTGGCGTTAGCGGTAGATGAGCCGTCAGGGGTTGCGCCAGGAGCAGTGGCAGCGGCTATGCGCAGATTGCTCTCCCCATCTCCTACAACGAAAATCAGGGAGAAGATAACCGCAATTAGCAACAATAGTACAGAACTGAATCTCGCTTTCATACCGTGGTTCCTCCTAGTGACAGTTGCCCTTTGTCTATCCGGCTGATTCCACTGTTGCGTTGTGCTGATTCGTGCTGTGAATTGCATAGAAGCCCTTGCTTTCTGTTGTCGGCAAGGGCTTCTATGTAACTAAAGATTGGGTTTAGCGGTTGGCACGCAGCCCCGGTGTTTGGGTAGCTGTAGCTGTTTCAGTAGATGTAGGCTGTGGCGTGTATGTGGCTGTAGAAACGGCAGTTGCAGTTTCAGTAGCCGTTTCAGCAACTGTTTGGGTAAGCGCAACTGTCGAGGTAACGCTAGGTGTCGCTGTGCCTTCCGCGCCCGTCTGGGTTGCGGTAGGCGAAGCTACGGGTGTCGGTGTCGGTATCTGGCGGAAGAGGTCGAGGATTTTCGCTGCCTGGCCTCTAGTCACGTTGTTACCAGGCCTGTAGTAGGGCCTGTTACCGGGCGCGACGCATGGCTCGCCAGGGCCACCACATGGGTAACCATTGATGATGCCGAGGTTTGCTATGCTCTCAACGTAGCTGTAGAAGGTCGATCCCGGAGGAACGTCCTGGAACGTCTGGCCGGATGGTGCGCCGCTCAGGCCAAAGGCGAGACTTGCCATCTTGGCGACCTGGCCTCTGGTTATGCTGTTATTAGCCCTGAAGTAGGGCTTGTTGCCAGGCGTGACGCACGGCTCGCCTGGGCCACCGCATGGGTAACCGTTCACGATTGCAGCATTGTATGCGGTTTCGATGAAGTTGTAGAAAGTGCTGCCCGATATCACGTCCTGGAAGTGAGGTCCGCCGGTGGTATCGATAGGCAGGTTAGCTGCGGCGACGACGATCTTGCTCATCTGTGCGCGTGTAGCTGTGTTGTTCGGCAGGAAGCACGGCACCCACGATGCGCTAGGGCACGGAGGCGAAGTGTTGTACCCACTTACGATCTGGTCCGCAGCCAGGCTTTCGATGTACTGTGCAAAGACGGTGTAGCCGGGGCAAACGTCGCGGAAAGTCCCGTTAGCGGGGCAGGGCGGCGGTGGTGCTGTTGCGGTTGGAACAGGAGTGGGTGTCGCAGGAGCTGCAACCTCCAGATAAGAGTAGAAGCCGTCCTTCTGTGGGTCGTTCCTTGGTGACGAGAACGAGACATGCAGGTAGCCAGCGCCATAGCTGCTGTCATTTTCCTTCTGATATGCGCTGCCCGCCCAGGGCTGGAACGGAATTTCTACAGGGGTAAAGAGTCCGCCGCGCCCGTGAGAGTAGAACATGCGGTAGTAGTCAAAAGGACTGCTTGTATCGTCCGACCAGGTGAGGTGGGATTCGCCAGAGCTGTCCACTGCAATGCTGGGCCAGTAAGAGGCCCCGGAGTTGTAGACCACTCTGACGATAGGTTGGTTATTCCACCCCGTAGCGGGGAACCACTCTCTATAATAGATGTCGGTCTGCTCGATGCCATCGCAACGGCCATCGGCCCAAACTGCACGCACTCCACCATCTGGCGAGGCGGCCAACTCAGGCAGATATGCATTTGATCGTGCCGGGCAATAGTCGCAGCACTCAGCAGAAATATCGTCGATCTGCCAGTTGCTATCTCCGAGACGTGTAGCCGTGTAAATATCACTGCCGGTGCCGGAGATACCCGAGGACTTGAACACCACCATTATAACGCCCTGAGTTGTTACTGTGAGGGCGACGTCGCTTGGGCAGCAGTTGCCGGTAATATTCTCACCGACGATGTTGTAGACACCACTGTTCTGGCGCTGCCAGTAGATCAGGCTGCCGGTCTGAAGGTTCCTACCAACGGCGATGTGAGTGGTGAGGTTGTTATCCACCCAGAGGCCACCGATTTTGCGGGGAGTGTTATTGCCGCAGGAGCCAGGGATAACTTCATTTGTTGAAAGAAAGCCGGTCGTCTCTACGACTGCGTACTTATCGCAGAATCCACCACTGGGGCCATACGTCCAGTAGATAACGTGGCGGCGGCCAAGAATGTCGTTCGTGGCGTCCATCACTTCATTCTGGCCGGTATTATATGTATCCATGACCTGGGGTAGGAACGGGCCACCGAGCACGGTGTTGCTTGATTGTGTGACCCAGCCGTCGCCTTGACCGGGAACCTGCGCCCAGAAGACGGACACAGCGCCCGAAACGAGCGATGCAGCAATCAACGGCCTGTTGTCGTAGCCGCTGCCGTTGGTGACCGGAACCGGAACGGTCCATGCCCCCACGTTGGGTGCGGCTGCCTGTATTGCATTTAAGTTGTGGGGTGCAGCAGCCGACGCGACATTCGTGCCCGATGCGTTCTGGCCTGCCCCCAACAGGGTAACCGCGACTACTAATGCCCCGAGTAACAGTAGTAGCGCCGAATTAAAGCTCTTCTTGATTTTCATGAAACTTCTTACTCCTGCCTAGTCTAGCGTCCAGCGTTGCGCTGAATACGAAGGTTGTCGAACGATGCGCCGCGGTCGGATACTGCCCAAACACCGGCCCAGCCGCTTGCGAAACTGCTATCGGTGGCGGACATGATCTGATTGCCATCCACCGAAACGCTGATGGTGTTGCCCTGGGCGGAAACCAGCAGATGCTGCCACTGCTCTAGCTTGTAGCCCGCAAACGCCGAGAAGGGAGCTGTCGCAACCACTTCTGTGCCTGCCGGAGTAATGCGCTCAATACGGGCCTTAGAGGCCGTGTTGGTCGATACGTTCATATACAGGACGACGCGGTAGTAACCCGCATCAGAACCGCGCAAGACGATGCCGACAGGCTCGCCGCTCGTGGCATAGTAGAATGTCTCGATGGTGCCGTCGCTGAAGCCAGTGTCCTTGCTCACGAAGAGAGCAGGTGCGCTGGAGGGGCCGTCGCTCGCCGGAAGTTCTTTCTGTAGGCGGCCATCCTTCGCGACCCACTGCACCGTGGACTCGCTGGTGCCGCGCCAATTGTCCAGCGACGCCGAGTCAAACGACTCTGTTACTGCGCCGGGTTGGGCTGCGGTGGGAAGGGCCGGTGCATCCGGAACAGCCTTCTTCGGGGTGTCGTTTGCCATCACCGCATTGGGTGAGTCGACAATGGCGCCCGCAGGAACGTTGACGGCCTGTTTGGGTTGTGCGCCGACCGACATGATTGCCGCTACCAGTAGAATAAGCGCCACTAACGGGACTGCTACCGGTATCAGTTTCTTGTTAAGCATCAATCCAAGGTCTCCTTTCGGTATGTGCCGGGGCCGCTGCTGGCCCGGCATTCAATTCTGCTCACCACGCTGCTCGTGCGTGCCCTACCTGTCGGGCACTATCGTGGTGATACTATCATGCTCCCTCCGGTGGAAGCTGCGCTGCGAAAACTCTTCTCCGTTCCGAGCATATCCGTCGAGAGTTTTGCAGGGTAACTTTTGGCTATCAATGCGCGTTCTACAAGTATGCTAATGGGGCGCTGCCTTATTCTCTTGGGCCTTGAGGGGAAACTCGGAAGAGGCATCATTGCCTCGGCCTGGCCAGACGTTGCCCGTGCATGTGAATGTCAGAGCATTGGGCCGGGTATTTGAGTAGGCGTGGTCGGTTGACATTTCTGCCCGCTCGGACCTGTGGAACTACAACGTATACAAGGCGATAGTGGACCTTTGCCATCATACATGCGCTTTCCAGCAGAAGAAGTATAGTGAATAGTTTATTACGGTGTCAACCAAAATCATTAGCCTATTGGTCCCAATACTGCAAATACAGTAGTGTCATACGGCTGCTTGATTATTGAACGTAGTAACGTAGTGAGATAGAAAACGTATGTTACGGCTATCGTATCTTGTATGGTACCAGGGCAATCGGTTTTCCACAGGTAAGACGCGCGCGTAGATTGTGTGGAGGTTCAGTATCTATAACGCACAACTTTCTGCGTGGTTGCAACGTATCTTTGATATGTGTTGAAATCCCCTGCCGCGCTATTTCCTTCTATTATATTGACCACCCTGTATCGCTGTGGAAAGTGGAAGAGCCGCGTATATTGGCACATTCACCGGCAGTTAGTGACCCGTTTGCCATCATGTCGGTGTATTATAGGAATACCGGGCAACAAATATGAAGCAACACGATAGAAATGGAGGCACTGAAGCTTAAGCAGTAGAAGCGCGAAACGGGTGAGTGATTCACGTGAGTGTTTTGACTTTGCCTACGCGTGCGAGTATAATTGAGGCATAAAGTGTGCTTGTATGACGACGTATAGAACCTATTCGGTTCCGGCGTCGTTAATTAGTATGAGAGGCCTGTTGAGAAGATCCTCCTTTCCCCTCATTGTGCGGTAACCGAGCCGTTAGTATAGTAGCACGGCATGTAAGACGGCACCGGAAACCCGCGCAAGTCTTCAGGAGTAGGCTCAACCAGGTATCAGCCCTTTTATTAGCCCCGTCGTCAGTGAAACGAAGGTGGCAAGAGGCCCGTTTTTCGGGAGGAATTACATGAAGATGTCAGATAATAAGTGGCTAAGAAACAGCTTTGTGTGGATCATAATAATGGCCGCCATGCTGTTGCTATTTTTCGTTTTTATGCAGCGCGCACCTACAACTCCCGAGATCGCTATCTCTGATGTTGTCAAGGATGTTCAAGCGGGCAAGGTAGCAAAGATTGTTGCACAGGAAGAGAGCAACAAGATCCGCATCTGCTACGACAATGTTCAGTGCACTGGCCAGGTTAAGACCTCGACCATGCAGCCTTCTCTTGGCGGTATCTATACTGTCTTGCAGGCTGCCGGCGCTACACCTGAAGAAATCCAGCGTGTGCAGATTGAAGTAGACCAGGCTCCTACATGGGGCAACTACCTGAGCATCCTCGGCTTCTTGCTTCCGACGCTCATTCTGGTCGGCGCGTTTGTCTTCATGATGAGGCAGGCACAGGGCACAAATAGCCAGGCTATGTCCTTCGGTAAGTCTCGCGCTCGTCTCTTCACCGGCAACAAGCCTTCCATCACATTCGCAGACGTAGCAGGTGTGGACGAAGCAAAACAGGAGCTGGCTGAGGTTGTTGAGTTCCTGAAGTACCCGGACAAGTTCAACGCTCTGGGCGCACGCATCCCGCGTGGTGTGCTGCTCGTTGGCCCTCCAGGCACGGGCAAGACCATGCTATCGCGAGCCGTCGCAGGCGAGGCGGGAGTACCCTTCTTCTCCATCTCCGGCTCCGAGTTTGTTGAAATGTTTGTCGGCGTTGGCGCGAGCCGCGTGCGCGACCTGTTCGACCAGGCCAAGCGCAACAGCCCCTGCATAATCTTCGTCGACGAAATCGACGCTGTTGGACGCCAGCGTGGCGCTGGCCTTGGTGGCTCTCACGACGAGCGTGAGCAGACCCTCAACCAGATACTGGTTGAAATGGACGGCTTCGACAGCCAGACCAATATTATAGTGATCGCGGCCACCAACAGGCCTGACGTGCTTGACCCCGCGCTCCTGCGCCCTGGTCGCTTCGACAGGCAGGTTGTACTCGATAGGCCTGACATTAAGGGCCGCATGGCTATCCTCCAGGTTCACAGCCGCGGCAAGCCACTGGATAAGGGCGTGCTGTTGGAGACACTTGCCAAGCAGACACCCGGCTTCTCCGGTGCTGATCTTGAGAACCTTGTGAACGAGGCCGCTATCCTGGCGGCAAGGCGTAACCGCAAGACCATCACTATGTCGGAGCTTGAAGAAGCCATCGACCGCGTGATTGCCGGACCGGAGCGCAGAAGCCGAATCATCTCCGACCGTGAGAAGGCTATCACAGCTTACCATGAGGTTGGGCATGCACTGGTGGCGCGTATGCTGGCTAATGTGGACCCCGTCCACAAGATCAGTATCATCGCACGAGGCATGATGGGTGGATACACCCGTGTGCTGCCGGGCGAAGACCGCTACATGTGGTCGAAGGCTCAGTTCAAGGACAACCTGGCGTTCGCGCTGGGCGGTCGAGCGTCTGAGGAGATCGTGTTCCACGAGATCACAACAGGTGCCAGCAACGACATCGAGCGCGTCACCGAAATGGCCCGCATGATGGTTACTCGCTACGGTATGAGCCAGAAGCTTGGTCTTGTAGCCCTCGGCCGCAAGGAAGAGCTTGTGTTCCTGGGCCGTGAGATTTCTGAGCAGCGCAACTACTCGGACGAGATTGCTTACGAGATCGACAAGGAAGTGCGGGCGCTGGTAGACGAAGCTTACGACAAGGCCAAGGAAATCCTGACGATGTACAAGGACAAGCTGATCGAGATCAGCGAGCTCCTCATTGAAAAGGAAACGCTGGACGCTGTGGACTTCGAGGCGCTCTTCGAAGGAATGCCGAGGCCTCTTCCTCAGTTGACACAGCCCGAGCGGCCGCAGCGACCGGAAGCCAAGCCCAACGTTGAGCAGCCGCGCACCGTCCCTGGTCTGCAGGGAGCGCCCGGAATGGCCTTTACTCAGGAGCCGGACGCCGACAAAGGCTTGTAAACAAACTAACTTAGCAACAAGAAGAGCCACCCGTCTTATGAAGGGTGGCTCTTTGGTTATTGGGAAAATGGAATTCGTTCGCTAGCGGCTGGAGACTTCAGCGACATATGTGTATGCGTGCTCGGCGAATGTGGGCCAATGGGCCGACTCGGATGCTGGAACACGTACCCACTCTTTCATCGGGCGGCCCTGGCCCGAAGGGTCCCACAGGCTGCTGTCGGTGATTTCAAGGGCCTGTGCGTGGGCATCGCCGGCTAGCTTGAACGCCATATCCCCATTCTGAAAGGCGGCAAATGCTTTCCCGTTGACGGCAATATTCGGCAAGCCGAACACCTTCTTCCTGACCGTGTCGGCTCGCGTTGCGAGATTGTCGGCAATAATATTGAATTCTGCCTCAGGGTCGGTTGGTATGGTCATAGATGGTTTCCTATGTTAGCGGACGATGCTTCTCAGCCACGAGCGCTGCGTCGGGCATGTCGCTGTTCAAGATGTAGTTGTATATGATGCGTGTGTCGTATAGCACACGCCGAAACTCAAGGCCGAGCACGCCATCTGCCGTACTTGTTAGCACAGCATACTCTACCCACGGGTCGGCGCGATAAGGCTCGCCGCTCTGATGCCTGTCGAACGGGCGGCCTACGCTGCCTGGGTTGAAGTAGAAGGTGCTGCCCAGGCGGCGGACGTACTGCAGATGGGTGTGGCCGCCCGTCATGATGGCCGGGGTGTATTCTCCCAGGAATCCCTCAAACTCTTCCTGTGGTGTCTCCGGCAAGAAAACATCATCGAACGAGCGCGGCGAGCCATGGAAGCACAACAGCCGGTGCCTGCCCTCAAGGGAAATCTCTACCGTGGGCAGGAAAGTATTGATAAAGTCGACATCCTCAGGGTTTAGCTTCTTTAGCGACCACTCGCGGATGCGCTGCATCTGCTGGGTCGGCGGCGCTTCGGTCGCGCTTGTTTCTACGCCCGATAGCATCCATGCGTCCGCGTTGCCCATTATGACAGGGCAGCCCAGTTCGCGCAGGCGCTGAAGGGTCTCGTGCGGCTGCGGGCCGCCCTGCACGGTGTCACCCAGGCAGACCAGCTTATCCGCCGGGTTGGCGCTCAGGTGGTCCAACATTGCATCTAAAGCAGTGCAGTTGCCGTGCATATCGGAGAAGACGGCTATTTTCATACGGGGTATCCTCCTTCAATAAAGACCCTTTCGCGGCTCTCCCCGGATGCAATTATAGGCGACATGACCGGTTTAGAGAAGCCTCTGTTGCCGCCAATCGTGCCTCCACGATTCCCACAACAAGCCGGTGGTATGTTACAATTTCGGTATGCGTCTCAAACACCTCTATCTACACGGATTCAAGACCTTTGCCCCAAAGACTGAACTGGTTTTCGGTGAAGGGCTGACCGCCATCGTTGGCCCTAACGGCTCAGGGAAAAGCAACGTGGCCGATGCCGTGCGTTGGGTGCTTGGCGAGCAATCATTGTCAAACCTGCGTGCCAAGCGTACGGAAGACCTGATTTTCGCCGGATCATCGAACCGCGCTCCCCTCGGTATGGCCGAGGTTTCTATCACAATCGACAATACCGACCGGCTCATCCCGCTTGAGTTTGGCGAAGTGACTCTGACCCGCCGGGCGTTTCGGTCGGGCGAGAATGAATACTATGTGAACAAGAGCCGTGTGCGCCTGCGTGATGTGCTGGAAGTGGCCTCAACGCTGGGCCAGGCATACACCGTGGTCGGGCAGGGGCTTGTAGATGCGGCCCTGTCGCTCCGACCGGAGGAGCGCCGCGAGCTTTTTGAAGAAGCTGCTGCCATCCGGGGCTATTTTGTGCAGCGAGAGGACGCCCTGAAACGGCTCGGCAAGACCGAAGAGAATATCGCGAGGGTGAACGACCTTGCGTCCGAGCTTGAGCCGCAGGTGCGTAGAATGGAACGCCAGGCACGCCAGGCCCAGGAATACAAGAAGCTGGACAGCGAGTTGCGCGAATTGCTGGGGCTCTGGTATAAAGCGCGCTGGCGCATTGGTGTTGAGAGCTTTCAGGCGGCCCATAATAACGAAGCGGCAGCCCTGGTGGCGGTTGAAGAGCGTAAGAGCGCGATGTCCGCCAAGACCACTGAGCTTACCGAAGCACGAGCGCGGGTCTGGAAGCTGGTAGACGCTGTGTCTGCCCTGCACGAGCAGCGCGCGCAGGTGCAATCTAGGCACGCGGCAGGTTCTCAATCGCAGGCTGTAATGTCCGAGCGATTGTCCTCGGCAGGGTCGCAGCGCCAGGCCTTGCAGAAGGAACGCGAGACCCTCCAGGCCGGCGCGAAGAATGTCACCGCGCAACTCGCACAGCTTGATGTGGAGGCCGTGCGCCACACAGCTGAAATTGAAACGCTACAGGAAACAAGCCGAGAAGTTGCACGCAAGCTGGCGGAAATTGACACTCGTCTGCAGGAAGCACAACATCTGCATAATCGCGATGCCGGACAGCTTGACGCCTTAACGAGGCGAGCGGGCGATTTGCAGAACCGCCTTACCGAGGCCGAAAACCAACGCGCCGAGAAAGAGCGCGCCGCAGTAGATGCGGAGACAGCCCTGGAGTCGCTTGGTGCAAGGGTACGCGCTGAAGAACGGGCCCTGGAAGAACGCCAGGCCGCCCTGTCTGCCGCTCAGCGAAAAGTTGTGGAGGCCGAACGACAGCAGGCCGCTTCCCAGCAGTCGTTAGCCGCTGCGCGGTCGGCCCAGGTGAACGCCGAGACAGAGCGGCGCGAGAGCATTCGCCGGTCCGATGTACTGGGCTCTCAACTGGCGGCTCTGGCGGGCGAGCAGCAGGCTAGCCTGTTTGGTGGGGTGCGTGCTGTTGTGGCGGCGGCGAACAGTGGGAAGCTGACCGGGTATGTCGGCACCGTTGCTGAACTCATACAGGTGCCCTCTGACCTTGAAGCGGCGATTGAGGGCGCGCTTGGTGGTCGGTTGCAAGATGTGGTGGTTCAGACGTGGTCTGACGCGGAGCGTGCTATCGCCATGCTGAAGGCGGCAGGCTCAGGCAGAGCGACGTTCTTGCCGCTCGATACGCTCAGGTCGTCGTCTTCGCCCGCCGCTCCGCGAGGCCCCGGCATCGTGGGCGTGGCACGCGATCTTGTTGAGTTCGAGCCTTATCTGGGCACGCTTGCCGACTCGCTGCTTGGCAGGCTGCTGATTGTGGAAGACCTGGCGTCGGCTCGCCGCACGTTGTCCGGCATCCAGACAAACTCGCCCTGGACGCTTGCCACGATAGGCGGCGAGGTTGTTCGCCCGGGCGGCTCGGTTACTGGCGGGTCGAATGCGCGAGCAGACGACAGCCGGGCGAAGGGGAAGACCATTCTCGCACGAGAGCGCAGACGCCGTGAGCTGACCGCCGCGCAGGAAGCTGCTCGGAGTACAGCAGCCGAATCTGATCATGCCGTGGAGAGGGCTATCGCCGTGGTACGTGATTGTGAGGCTGCATTGGCGCTTGCTTCGAGCGGCACCGAGGAGTCGCGCAAGCAGCAGAGCGGCGCACAGATGGCATACCTTGAGCAGAAAAACGCCCTGGCCCGGCTTAACCAGGAATTGTCATGGCGAACCGGATTGCAGGCCGAGACACACAAGAACATCGAACAACTGGCCGTACAACTACAGCAACTGGCCGTACAGCGGGATCAAGTAGCAGGGTTGGTCACGCCTCAGCAGAAGGTGGTTGAGGAAGCCTTGCAGCGGCTGGAGAATTTGCGGGCCGAACGTACGTTGGCGGCACAATCTACAGGAGAGGGACAGACCCGGCTTGCTGTGCTTGCCGAAGCTCTGCGCAACGTGCGTGCGCGAGAGAACGAGGTTCGTCGTGAGGCGCAGCGTATTGAGGCCCGCCTGCGCGAAATCGATCAGAGGCTCAGCACCGCAGAAGCGGACGAGAGGTCGCTTGCCCTCCGGGTGGAACAGCAGGCCATCGAAGTCAAGCAGCTAGCCGAACAGCTGGCCGCGACCGAAGTAGAGGTCGGGCAACTGGAGAAGCAGGTGCGCGTCTACGAGGGAGATGTCAGCCGCATTGAGGGCGAGCAATCCGGCGTGCAGGCAGCACTGCTGGAAGCCGAGACGCTGCACAGCCGTGCCGCCGTGGAAAGGCAGAGATGCATCGGGGCGCTGGACAGCCTGCGTGTTGAGATAATTGAAGAAGTGGGTAGGTCGCGAGAGGATAACGTGTCCGAGACACTCAGCCACGAAAGCACAGCGCCTGTCGGTAGCGCCGCCTGGCTTCGTTGGCCGCTTCCGGAGCGCGAAGGCAGCATAAACGCTCACGGTGTTATGGGTGGTGAAAGTGATGAGGATGCCGGAGATAATAGCGAGTGCGAAAGGCGCATCTTCGCTATGAAGGCGCGGCTGTCGCGCCTTGGCCCCATCAACCCACTGGCGATGGAGGAGCACGCGGCCCTTTCCGAACGTCACACTTACCTGCAAGAGCAACTGGCCGACCTGCTGACTGCCGCGGAGTCGCTGAGGCGGGTGATCGCCGAGCTTGACCGTACCATGCGTGACCAGTTCGCGGCTACATTCGAGCTTGTGAATGAGGCGTTCCAGCACTTCTTTAGCACGCTGTTTGGTGGCGGCACCGCTCGCCTTGAACTGACCAACCCGCAGGACGTGTCGGCTTCGGGCGTGGAGATCCTTGCCCAGCCGCCCGGCAAGAGAATGCAACCGCTGGCGGCACTATCTGGTGGCGAGCGGGCGCTCACTTCGGCGGCCTTGCTGTTTGCCTTGCTGCGGGTGCGGCCTGTGCCGTTCTGTGTGCTAGATGAGGTTGACGCCGCCCTCGATGAAAGCAACGTGACCCGCTTCCGTGCCGCCCTGCAAGAACTCGGCCAGAAAACCCAGTTTGTGGTCATCACCCACAACCGAGGCACGATAGAGGCCGCAGACACACTCTACGGCATCTCAATGGCAGGCGACGGCACATCGCAAATGCTGTCGCTCAAGGTGGAGGCGGCTTAGGGCATAGTTATCAGTTATCAGTTGTCCGCGACCGCCGACGGCAGACCGCCGACCGCGTCGTCAGTCCTCAAGTATCGCTCTTGTGCCGCATCCTCCCTTCCCTTAGCACGATCCACTCCTAAGAACCTCAGCGAAACTCCGCGCCCTCTGCGCCTCTGCGGTGAGTTCCGTAAATCCCCTGACCCCTGACATCTGATACCTGACCCCTCGCCGCGCGCTTTGGTATAATTAAGCTATGACACAGATTGGAATCAGTCCAGCGACAATTATGTTACAGGGAGCGGTAGGCGGGCGCAGGAACGTCTACGATCTTTCGCCTGAGCAGTTGACGGCGTTAATAGAGGAGTGGGGCGAACCCGCATACCGCGCCAGGCAGGTGCTTCACTGGCTCTATAAAGAGCTTGTGACCGATTTCTCTCAGATGAGCAACTTGCCACTGGGGCTGCGCAGGAAGCTTGACGAGAACCTGCGTGTTGGGTCGGCTGAATTGATGGCACAGCAGATCTCATCGGATGGTTGGACGCGAAAGGTCCTCCTCAAGATGCGCGACGGTAACACGGTCGAGGCTGTGCTCATGCTTTATTACGACCGCGCCACCGTTTGCATTTCGTCGCAGGTGGGTTGCGCGATGGGCTGCACGTTCTGTGCGACAGGGCAGATGGGCTTCACCCGCAACCTTTCATCGGGCGAAATCGTTGAGCAGGTTATCTGGTTCAACAGGTGGCTGCGCGAGCACCCGCACCAGCCGGTAAAATCGCCTGGTGCGGCGTACGTCGGCAAGCCTACGTCTACCGCGAAGGCGGCGGGCAACGCCGATCCCGATGCCTGGTTCGGGCAATACGGAGAGCGGCGCGATACGCAACATCCGCCCATTACCGCTGTCACCAACATCGTGTTCATGGGCATGGGTGAGCCTCTTGTGAACTACAACCAGCTCTGGGCCGCCATACGCATGTTGAACTCTCCACAGGGCCTGGGAATAGGTGCTCGGCGCTTGACGGTGTCCACGGTTGGAATCGCACCTCAGATCAGCAAGTTTGCTCGTGAAGAGCTGGCGGTCAACCTGGCGGTGTCTCTGCACGCACCCAATGATGAGCTGCGCGGCTCATTTATGCCGATCAACCACCGCTACTCTGTGGACGATCTGATGGCTGCCTGCCGCGATTACGTTGATGTGACACACAGACGCATCACGTTCGAGTATGTCCTGATAAGCGGGGTGAATGATAGCCTTGAGATGGCACGACAGTTGCGGGACAAGTTACGCGGCCTGCTCTGTCATGTGAACCTCATCCCCCTGAACCCTGTGCCTGGCACCGGTATGAACGCAACGCCCCGCGAGCAGGCATTTGCCTTCCAGAAGACACTGGAGGACGCGGGAATACATACGACAGTGCGCATCGAGAGAGGCGTGGATATCGCCGCCGCCTGCGGCCAGCTCAAAGTAGAAGAAGAGCCCGGGTCGAAGCGGCGTTCCTTGAACCGCGATCTTGTGCAGGCCCATGTGCAAGCGGACCTGGCAAGTCACGCGGAAGACCAATAATGACCAATACTATTCGGCAGGCTGCGCTGAATATGAGTTTTGCCCTCAAGCACAACTATATTAAACCAAGTGGGTAGTTCGTCCTGTATATAAAGATAGGGTCAACGAGCGACCCACGCGAAAGGAACACGATGCCTGTGCCCGACAATGGTGATGCCGCCAAACCCGTTCGACATAGTGACCTCGGTGCTCGCCGCCCGAGAATCAGGCCTGGTCTTGAGCCTATTCCCGTCTTTGATGCCACATCAACGGTGACTGTCGAAGTTGAGATCCTGCAGGAGAGCTACGACGAAATCCTGCGGGTTATTGAGGCCAACGAGTGGGAGAACGAAGAGGGCCTGACCACCATTTTGTTAGCGGGCCTGGGCCTCCAGAAGGGGCTTGTGCACCTGGACACGGTGAACGGCATGGTAGCGCGCGGTGATGCTCATGCCAGCCAGCGGGTCGATGAGATAGTGCAGGAGTTGGCCGCCTATCACTCAATGTATTCGGTGATGAAGTTCAAGGCGTTCAAGCTCTATAAAGTGAACCAATCGTTGGAGTTCAACAACGCCGGGTTGCGTGCCCAGGAAGATATGTGGCAAGAGTGGGCCGAGCGTATGCGCAACGAACGCAGCGATCTAAACGCCGAGCTGCTAAGGCTGCGTTCTCTGCTCGCCGAGTTCAAGCTCGATTGGGATGATTCGGGCGCGCCGCCTTTACCGCCGGGTGTGTTCGCCTCGCTGCGTGTAAAGGAACTGGAAAGCCACCAGCCTTCAGAGGAAGAGCCGGCAGTGGGTGTTGAAGAAGAAGCGACCGAGAAGCCTTCGTTCTGGTCGCGGTTGAAAAGGTTCTTCAGCGGCGAGTAAGATGCTTATCGCGCGCACGAAATAGGGACGGCTCCAGGCTGTCCTTATTTGTTTTCTCTTTTGCCTGTTGTGACAAGCCAGACGTGGATGATGCGCTGCAATGCTGTAACCTGCGTGCCTATGGCGAGGATCCAGAGCACAGGTTCCAGCAGCCAGTTGTGCAGCAGTAGGCCGATCGCCAGGATCACGATTCGCTCAGGGCGAGCCATCAGGCCGACTTCGTTCGATATGTGCAAGCTGCCGGCGCGCGCCCTCGCATAGCTGATCATGACCGAGCCAACCAGGGTCACGTAGATAAGCACAACATCGGTGGCGTTGTTGCCGGCGCGGAGATAGTAAAAGAGCAGCAGGCCGAGAAGTACCACCGCCTCCGAATAGCGGTCCACCACCGAATCTAGGAAAGCGCCGAAGTCGCTAACGCGGTTGGTAATCTTTGCCAGCGCGCCGTCAAGCATATCGAACAGGGCGGCGAAGATAAGCATTATGCCGCCTGAGATGAGATGGCCGGAGGCGAGGAGGGCAGCGACAGCCGCGTTCAAAAAGAAGCCGAACACCGTCAGCATATTGGGTGTAATAGGCGTTCGGACGAAGACCTGGGCCACCCTGCGTGCGATGCTGCGTGCCCAGCCCTGCAATAGTTGTGTTAGCAAAGCCGGTCTCCATGGCTTTGCTGACGGCAGATGTTCCGCTGCGCGTGATCACGGCAGGTAGCGGTATTACCTTGCCAGGTATATGTAGTTTGCCTGATCTCTCTAGAGGCCATGCTGTTGGTTGCCCCTGTGGACAGATTGAGCCTCCATTGGAGGACGCTCCACAGGCGTGTATTATACCATAGAACGTGGTGTTTATAGGCCGTTTGAGGCGCGGGCGCGGGTGGTCCAGCGGCGAGTCTTTGGTACGGGCGGATTGAGAGCCATGATACGCTCGTAGTACGCGAGGAGGCGCCCGGCGATAATCGGCCAGTCATACTGGCGCGAAGTGCGCTTGCCCGCTTCCGACATCTGGGCGCGCAAGTTAGGATCGCTCAACAGGCGAATAAGGCCCGCCGCGATTGCAGCCGGGCTTTTTGGTTCGGTAAGGAACCCTTCTCTGCCGTGGGTGAGCACAGCCGCGTAGCCGGGGATGCGGCTGGCGAGAACAGGAGTGCCCGCCGCCATCGCTTCCAGCAAAACTATGCCGAAGCTTTCGCCGCCCGTGGAGGGTGCGCAATAGACATCGCATGACTGGTACATGCGCGGCAAATCCTCCGGCGACACAAACCCCGTGAACTCCACTTCAAGGGCCGAGCCGGCCGACCTGTATATCGTGCGCTCGGGGCGGGTGTAGTCGCGCAAGGGTAGCCACTCAGCGACCGCCTCCGGGTCGCCCCTGCCCGCTACCACGAGGCGCAGGTCGGGGAAGTATGGTTCGACCAGGGGAAGTGACTGAAGTATCCAGCGGAGACCCTTACGATGCTCCTCGAAGCGTCCCACAAATAGTACGGTCGGCCGCCCATCGCGCATCCAGGCGATAGGCTCTTGGGGCCTACCGAAGCGCGCCACTTCAACACCGTTGGGAATTATCTCGTAGTCGCCGTCGAAATATTGCGACACGAAATCGAAGGCTGACGGAGAAACCGCGATCCGGCCCGTTAGTCTGTTGAAGAACGAGCGCAGCAGGGGTCTGCCCATAGCGTAGATGGTCGAGTAGTCGCCGAATGCGTGGAAGGTGCCGATATTGGGCACCGTTGACGAGCGCAGCACCAGCCAGGGCACAGCGGGCATTAGCGGCTCGTGGAGATGGATAACGTCGAAACGCTCTGTACGCAATATCGCCTTGACTGTGCGACCGAGGTCAGGAGAAAGCGATATGCGCGCCACTGCGCCATTGGCCGGGATAGGCGTTACCGAGCCGAGGGCATACACATCCTCAGGTATATCGCCCTTGTCGGTGGAGTAGGGGGCAAGAATTTTGGTTGTATGGCCATAGGCCCTGAGTTCCTTGGACAGGCTCTTGATATGCTCGTTGACCCCGCCCTGGGTGGCGTAGTCGTATGGGGAAACAAGGCCGATGTTCAGCATGGGCAGCTATAGCTCTTGATTATGGACGTAACGGGAGAAGTTGCCGTTTCGGACGCTTATCGTCCGCCGGTGAAGCGCCGTGTCAGGGAACGCTTTACCTTATAGGTCGGGTGGACTATCATGCTCTTCCACAGGTTGGGCGCGGCGATGGCAGCATGATCGGGAAGGTTCATAAAGGTGCCGCCCGCGACGGTGGTCTTGTTCTTTATCGCCTCCAGAAGGTCCTCAACGCTTGTGCCCGGGAAGAATGTATAGCCCTTGCCGATCATGGAGTTGGCGTGAGCGTCGGAACCGCCAAACTCGGGCAGGTGCAAGATTGTCTCGTTCAATTCCTTCACGCGCTTATGCGAGACCCGGCCGGCATAGGATGGGTTGAACGTCTCGATGCCGTGAAAGGGAAGCTTTGAAGAGTGCTGGAGCAGAAGCGCCTTCTCGCGAATTGATGTGGTGAGCCACGATAGTGGGTGGGGCGCAATCGCCATGCCGCCCGCCTCATACACCGCGTTCATGCTTGCTTCCAGAGATTTGAGCATGGGAAACTCGCAGGTGACAAAGAGTGCGAGCAAGTGACCCTGCCGCGTGGTAATCTCGTTACCGGGGATTACCTTGAACCTGTATTTGCGCTTCTCGATAAGCTCGAGAGCCTGCATCGCGCCGCGTATATCGTCGTGGTCGGTGATAGCGATTACATCAAGGTCGGTGTAATTCTCGACATAGTCGAAAATCTGCTGCACGCTTGCCAGGCCATCACCCAGCGATGTGTGCATATGAAGATCGGCCTTACCCATCTTGATGCCCGCTAGTCCGTTGACGGTTGCCGGCTGATCAGGGGTATGGCCGTTGTTGTTATTTGACATTGTTTGTGCTGCTTACTCCTTGCCGCTCTTTATCGAGCAGGCAAGCATTGGGAATTCTTGCGCGAAAGGGGTTAGTGTCTACCTGGCCATTATAAGTAATCCCAAGACGAAAGCGCAAGCGATGGGGACGGAAAACGTAAAGAGTAAAACGTAAAGAGTAAAACGTAAAGAGTAAAACGTAAAGAGTAAAACGTAAAGCCATAATAAGCTTGACGTTTCAGCCCCGTACCTACGTTTTACTCTTTACGTTTTACTCTTCGCCCGCCCGCCTCAGCCGCTGGTGCGAAGGGCCACGGGTTTAGGTAATTCATGCTCCATGTCTATCCATTCGGCGATCTGGTTGCGGCCCAGGTCCTTGGCGTGGAAGAGGGCATTATCTGCTTTATCTATCAACTCTTCGATATGAACCGCGTCTTCCGGGTACATGGCGATGCCCTGGCTAACGGTTGGCGATGGTATCGAGCGCCCATGCAAGTCCTTCATAATGTTGTGGGCAACGGTCTGGCGTATGCGCTCGGCCACAATGCGTGCTGTTGTGCGGTTCACGCCGGGAAGGGCGATGCCGAACTCCTCTCCGCCCCACCGTCCCACAGCATCAGTACCCTTTAGATGGTTCTGGATTGTGGCAACAGTCGAGCGCAACACGTCGTCGCCCACGAGGTGTCCGTAGGTGTCGTTATACTGCTTGAACTTGTCGATATCGAGCATTATGAGGGCGACGGTCTGCTTGTCGGCATGCGCTTGCTTGATTGCCGATTGAAGCTTCGAGAGGAAACTGCCGTGATGGAAGACGCCTGTGAGCGGGTCGCGCTGGGCCTGCTCGTTCACGGTGGCGTGGAGGCGTGCGTTCTCAAGCGCGAGGGCTGCCTGACCCGCGATTGATGTCAACAGGCGCAGGTGGTTCTGGTCGAATGCGCCTGCCTGAACAGCCTGCACAGACATGACGCCGACAATCTTGTTCTTCGCGATGAGGGGTACGCTGATAAGCGACTGGGTTGGAGCGCCCACGACATTTGCTTCAAAAGGCAGTTGCTCTATCTCGGCATCCCAGTGCCGCACAAATATGGGCTTGCGGTTGCGAACCACCCAGCCTGATATACCCGCGCTGTCGATGCGCGTCTTGAAGGGTGGCAGTGCCTCAGTACCTTCTATAAAGATATCATAGCGTAGTTCGGCGGCGTCTTCGTCGTAGAGGGCAATGTAGAACGTATCTGGGTGCAGCACGCGGTTGACCTGCTCGTAAATGAGATGCACCACTTCGTCGATGTTCAGGGACGAAGTGGTCGCGAGGCCAATATGATAAAGACCTGTCATTTCGCGTGCGGCGCGTTGGGCATCAGCGAAGAGGCGCGAACGCTCGATTGCGAGCGCGCCCTGCTGGGTCATGGCGCTCAAAAGATGCCATCGGTTCATGGGCATCGTGTACTGCCGGTCAAAGCTAAGATTGAGTGTGCCGATTAGCCGATCCTCGTTGTACATTGGTATGGCATAGAACGAGCGTGTGGCGGCGCGCGCCAGAACAGCGCGCAGGCCAGGCTCGCGGTCGGCATTTGGCGCGTAAATGCCCTTGCGGTCGGCCGTAATTGTTCGCACCACAATGTGGTCAGGGGGCAGAGGGCTACTGTGATATAAGCGCGTTTCGTCCGCAGAATAGCCCCTGGAAGCGACAAAGATTCCCTCGCCGCGATCGTTGAACAGCAAGAGTGCGCAGGCGCTGGAATCCTCAAGCTCCATTGCGCGTGTGACAAGCGTGCGTGCAACATCGTCGCCGCTGAGGGTGCCTGAGATGCTTCGTGTGACGGTATAGAGCGTATTTATCTCGTTAAGCTGCTGCCGAATTGTGCGCTCGTCGCGAGTAAGCAACCCCGCGAAGTAGTTGGCTATGTACGCGGTAATCATGAGGGTAGCTGCGACTGTGAGAAAGTAGCCCCAGTACTTGCTATCGGGAATAGCGGCAGCGCCCGATGTTGGGCCGGACATGGCCTCGTAATAAGCAAGCTCACCGTAGCACACAGCAGCGATCGCCGCCACTACATATGCGCCCGATGGTGGCAAAATCGCCAGGCCGACGAAGATGTACAGGAAGTAAAGCACGAAGACAGGGCCTGTTACCCCACCTGAGAAGTGAACGATGATCGTGAAGATACACAGGTCGATCGGTACTTCAGCCAGAATCGCGTAGTAAGAGCCGCGCGTCTTGCCGAAATCCGGCCTGCGGGATGCAAGCAAATAGAAGAGATTGTATGCGGCGACAACCACGGCAAGTCCAACATGGACCATGCTGCTGTTGAAAGAATAGGGGCGCAGATTGAGAATAGATGGGAGGTTGGGGCCAACAAGGCCCACAACTAGGAGCGCGACAACGACAGTCCAGCGAATGCCAATAACCCAGCGCAACCGCTCTACAAGCTCGGCTGTCTTCAATACGATGGCAGGGTTGAACCTGGTTTTGTTACTGGTTGGGGTCAACCAAAACCTTCCACTCGGGTGCTATTAACGACAGAGTCGCAATCATGCGCTTAACACCCTAATAGTACAGGAGCGAAGGCAGGCAGGTCAAGCACCCAAAAGGGGTACAAGTTTCCTAATCGGAGAAAACAGGTATGGCTACTACCATAGGTCACGAATCTGGTACTTTTGCGTATGTTGAGGCACATGCTGACTATGCACGATCGACGCGCACGCCACAATAGTCCCGATTCTTGCCCGAAGTGAGTAGTATCTTCAGCCGCTTCTTCTCCTTATTTCAGACAGAGACAGACCTTGCGGGAACCGAAGGTGTTGCACGTAATAGGGGCGAGCCGCTTTCAAGGATGGCGCACGCGCAGGACTGGCAACCTAAGATCGACCTAAGATTGGTCGGGTCAATTTGCCCGGGAGGAATTGCGGTGGAAATCCGATTGGGATATAATCGCGTATGTTGATTGTACGGCAACGTGGCATGCTTGCCTTGCCCTACCGATAATTGTCGCGGCATGACAACTAAGCAGCATCAGGACTACCTTCACTACGTTGAAACCGCGCTAAACTTCGCGGTCCCATATACGAATCACACTTACCCTTGCCTGGTGTATGATCGGTTGGGTCAGGCTAATCGCTCTGCTGACGGGTCTGGCAGTCAACATGTGTGTTGTTTTCTGATGGCTGGTTGGGTTTCGCAATTGTACCCAGCCGGTTGAGTTGCAGCCCATTCAATCATCGTACCGCCTGGCTCAATGTGGATGTGATTTTGGACCACTCGCTTACAGCAGACGACCAATTAGTGGCGCATGTCGCGGAGGGCGATGCTTCGGCTCTCGAAGCATTGTATGACCGCTACGTGCGGCAGTGCTTTGGCCTCGCCCTCCGCATGGTTGGCGATCCCGCGCTATCAGAAGAAGTAGTTCAAGAGGTATTCTTAAAGGTTTGGACCAGACCTGGCAGTTATTCAAACACAAAAGGCAAGTTTGTTAGCTGGCTGCTTAGCTTGATACATCACAGGTGCATTGACGAGTTGCGGCGTCGCTCTCGTACCGAGGTTGCATTGGAGGATCCGGACACGGGAAGTGTACTCGATACAGCGCACGACCCCGACCCTGAGCCCGCCGACCAGGTGTGGGTTATGGAGCAGCAGCGGGCTGTCAGAGCCGCACTGGAGAAGATACCTCCAAACCAGCGCCAGGTGCTGGAGCTGGCATATTATCGTGGTCTGTCACACAGCGAGATCGCGGCAAACCTGGGACAGCCGCTCGGAACCGTGAAAACGCGCATCAGGCTGGGGATGCAAAGCCTGAGACAACTGCTGGAACCGCAGGGACTTCTAACGGACTAGCAGACGACATTTTAATCCACAGGACCTTCAAGTGCCGTAACACTAATACATTTATTGAAGAAGAGCTAGGCTGGTATGGATAATTCGAACGCAGTTCCCGAGGAATGGGAAGCAAAATTAATAGACTACACGCTTGGTGTGATGGAGCCCGGTGACGCGGCATCATTTGAGGCAAGCCTGGAAGAATGCCGCAAGCATGTGCAATTCGCCCGCCAGTACAGCGAAGTTGTAGGCTGGCTGGGGGCGGTCGTTCCTCCCCAGGAACCCCCGTCGGGGCACAAGAACCGCCTGATGTCTCGTCTGGCATCCACGCCACAGACGGAGTTGACGGCATCTTCCATGCGGGCCGAGACCCCGGCTAGCCAGCCTACTCTTCGTGTATTACCCTCGTTGCCTGCCCAGGAGCCGTATGCAGGCGCAACTGCCGAGCGCACCGCACAGCCTGCGACGATGACCGATATCGAGGCGTATCGCGAGAAAAGAACAAATACCGGCTTGCTAGCCGCACTTGGTGCTGTCGCTGCGGCGGTCATCTTGCTGGTTGGATTCTGGGGCTGGAATGCGCAAAATGACAAGCAGCGCGCCGAGCAGCAGGTCGCCCAACTGCAAAGTCAACTGAACACACTGGCAAGCCGTCCCAATGTGCCGCCCGGTTACAAGGCGCTGAGCTTGCCACCCCAGCCGAACTATTCGGGCGTCAACGCACTCGTTCTGTACAATCCAGGCACGACCGACGCCGTCTTTTTTGCCAACGGCCTGCCGCAGCTTCCGGCGAATCAGGTTTATGAGTTATGGCTGCTGAAGGCGCAAGGAAACCCGGATAAGGGCGGCGTTTTCACAGCAGATCCGACAGGCAGCGCCACACACCCAACCACCTCACCACAGACGCTCGCTCAGTACACGGGCTTCGCAGTCACGATTGAGCCGTCGCCGGGTGTGGACGTGGCAACCGGGCCGGCTGTGGTTGTAGGCACATACGCCACGCCATAGAAATGATTGCAAAGCGAAAAGTATGCAAGCCTCCACCGCTGATGGCATGGAGGCTTTTGTTTTTCCATAGGTGTGAGCGTCGGCTGCACACGCACACAGAAGAGCACGCCGCCGCGTGTGGTATAATTACTGAACTACCTTGAATCCTATTACAGGTGAATTGGCTGACTTGAACCGGATATGAATGAAGAAAATGCTCTTCTTGAGCGCGCAAGCGAACTGCTGAGGCATGGACAGTTGACGCTGGCCGTCGCCGAGTCCTGTACAGGGGGGATGCTTGGCGGTTGGCTGACGGGGATACCGGGGTCGTCTGCATTCTTCCTGGGTGGGGTAATCTCCTACGCAGACAGCGTGAAGATATCGCTCCTGGGAGTGCCGCCCGATCTGATTGTGGAGCATGGCGCGGTTAGCGCCGAGTGCGCTCTTTCGATGGCGCATGGTGTTCTCTCCCTTACCGGCGCGGACATTGCCCTTGCGATAACGGGCGTGGCCGGGCCGGGCGGCGGAACCGAAGCCAAGCCGGTTGGCACCACCTTCGTGGCACTAGTCGGTTCGGGTGTCGAGCACGCAGTAAAGCGGAACTGGGAAGGCGATCGGAATAGTAATCGCAGAGAGTCGGCCCGGCTTGCGCTTGCGATGGTGGTGGAGCACCTGTCGGGCCTAGAGGATTGATACATTAACCAAGATATATAATACAACTGGATGAATTCAAAACAGATGAAGATACTACCCGAATATAATAGCGAAACAGTATACGAAAAGACCACATTGCCCAACGGCCTGCGGATAATAACAGCAGCCATGCCGCACACTCGTTCGGCTGCGGTGCAGTTTTACCTGGGCGTGGGCGCTCGGCATGAAGACCCTCGTGTGAGCGGCATCAGTCACTTTGTTGAGCACATGGTTTTCAAAGGCACCGAGCGTCGTCCCAACCCTGTCCAGATCTCGGAGGCCATCGAGGGTGTGGGCGGAAACATGAACGCTGCCACCGACCATGAGCATACGAATTACCGTTCACTGGTGCCGTACAACTACATGGATACGGCCATGGAGGTAATAACGGACATGCTGCGCGGGTCGCAGTTTGTACCGGAAGAAATCGCCCGGGAGCGCGAGGTTATTATTGAGGAGATTAACTCCACTTTTGATTCGCCGCCCGATATTGCTGATATGGTGTTCGACGAAATGCTGTGGGGAGATCACCCGCTCGGGCATGACGTCGCCGGAAGCAAAGCAAGCGTCAAGCGCATCAAGCGTGCTGACCTTGTAGCGCATATCTCCGAGCACTACCGCCCCGATGCCATGGTAATCAGCGTTGCGGGCAACGTAGCTCATGAGAATGTTGTCGAGGAAGCCACGCGACTGTGGGGCGACCTGGCGCGGTCAAGCAACGGCCGCCACGAGGAAAGCCCACCGCCCGTGGACGCGGCCGGAGCCAGAGTGAGGAGCTACAAGAAGCGCACCGAGCAGACCAATATTATGGTCGGTGTGCCTGCGCTGCCTTACACCCATTCGCGCCGCTTCACACAGGATGTGCTGGATACGGTGCTCGGCTGTGGGATGTCCTCGCGGCTCTTTGTTGAAGTGCGCGAGAACAAGGGCCTTGCCTATTCGGTCTCCAGTTTCGTCAAGAATTACTACGACACCGGAGCGTTCGGCGTTCATGCCGCCGTGGACAACGACCGGGTGGCGGCTGCCCTTGAAGCTATCATGGGCGAGCTGGCGCGCATCCGTGAGGAGAATATCCCGGAGTCCGAGTTGCGAAAGGTCAAAGAATATATCAAGGGCAACACTGTCCTGAGCCTGGAGCGCAGCGGATACGTCGCGCATTGGGGCGGCTGGCAGGAGTTGATGCTTGGCCGAATAGAGACGCTCGAAGAGTCGCTGGCGAAGATAGAAGCAGTAACGGTCGACCAGGTTCGCGAGCTTGCCGCAGAGCTGTTCGTGGGCGACAAGATGCGGCTCGCGATAGTCGGCCCAACGCCCAAGGACGTAGACAAGCTGGAAGCACTGCTGGCAATAAGCAGCGCGCACTAAGCGCGCATCACGAACTGTTCATGGTCTTGTCGTTAGGGCCGCGTTGTCCGTTGTCCGTTGTCCATACCCGGCGGTCGGCGGTCAACATACTGACAACGGACAACGCGGTCGTTCGTCGCCAACCATAAGGATGCATTATGAGCGTGAAGAGCTTTTGCCTGGACAGGGAAGAGATGCAAGCTTTGCTCGCCGTGGCGCGGGGTGAAGCGGAAGCCGACCTTGTGTTACGAGGCGGGCGGCTGGTGAACGTCTTTTCCGGCGAAGTTTACCCTGTCGAGATCGCGATTTTTCGCGGCCGTATCGCAGGCGTATCACGCGATTCGGGCACATATAATACACGTGATCTAGTGGAACTGGACGGCGAATACGTTGCTCCCGGCTTTATTGACGCGCATGTACATATAGAAAGCAGCCTCATGCTTCCGGCTGAGTACGCGAACGCCGTTATGCCGCACGGTACTACCGCCGTTGTGAGCGACCCGCATGAGATAGCGAACGTGCATGGGCTTGACGGCATCCGTTTCATGCTCGCGGCCAGTGAAGGTTTGCCGCTACATGTGTACGTGATGCTGTCATCGTGCGTCCCCGCCACTCACATGGAGACTTCTGGTGCACGGCTCGGTGTTGACGACCTGGCGACCCTGATTGATGAGCCGCGAGTGCTCGGCATCGCTGAGATGATGAACTATCCCGGCGTGGTGGGCGGCACCGACGATATGGTTGACAAGGCGCGGCTGGGACACGCCGCGGGTATTCGCGTGGACGGTCATGCACCCCTTGTGGGTGGAATTACCTTGCAGGCGTATGCCACAGCGGGCATCTCCTCGGACCACGAGAGTGTATCGGCGGCTGAGGCGCTGGAGAAGCTGCGCGCCGGCATCCAGGTGTTGATCCGAGAAGGCTCCACGGCACGTAATCTCGACGCGATTCTGCCTATGGTGACCCAGACGACAGCGCGGTTTTGCTCCTGGGCAACCGATGACAAGCAGCCTGATGACCTCGAAGCGCAGGGCCATATCGACCACAACATCCGTCGGGCAGTCGCCCAGGGACTGGACCCCATCCTGGCTATTCAGATGGCGAGCATCAACACGGCGCGTCACTACGGCCTCAATGATATGGGCGCGATTGCTCCGGGCTACCAGGCCGATCTCGTTACCTTCCGCGACCTGAACGACATCCGCATCACCCGAACGTATGCGAGCGGGAAGTTGGTCGCGGTGGACGGCAAGATGCTGGAGCGCGTGGTAAATCGCGTGCAGCCGCCGAAGAATAATATGCTTGGCGGCGATTTCCTTAGCATAGACTCGTTTAGAATCGAGGCGCTTGGAAGGCGGGCGCGAGTTATTGGCGTGCTGCCCGACCAGATCGTTACAAAAGCGAGTGTCGTTGACTGCAAGATAGAGGATGGCGCGGTAGTGGCCGACACAACCCATGACGTTCTGAAGATGGCAGTAATCGAGCGGCACCGGAACTCCGCGAATGTTGGTCTTGGATTGGTCAAGGGACTGGGTCTGAAGGCGGGCGCGCTTGCATCGAGCATAGCCCACGATTCTCATAACGTCGTTGTTGTGGGCGCCTCCGATAGCGAAATGCTGCTGGCTGCCCAAACCGTCTTCCAGATGGGCGGCGGCATAGCGGCGGTGCGGGGCGGCGAAGTGATGGGAAGGCTTCCGCTTACGGTGGCCGGCTTGATGTCGGACCAACCGCTGCCCGTTGTGCGCGACGCGCTGCGTGGCCTCCTGGCTGCCGCGAAAGAGCTTGGGTGTCCGCTTGCCAATCCCTATATGCAGATGGCCTTCCTGGCGCTTCCGGTCATCCCTGAGCTAAAGTTGACCGATCTTGGGCTGGTCGATGTAACTAAGTTTGAGCTCTGCCCGCTCTTCGTTTGAGCACTCCGGCATCCCCGTTACATTGTCCGGCGAGGTTGCGCTAGCGACTGCGCTTCCCTTTTCTTTCCACATTGCCGTTGCAGTCTCCAGATAGTAGAATCACTATATGCCGATAAGCCAGACCGAGCCAAAGAAGATACAAGTGTTGCCCGATGAGGTTGCGTCCAAGATCGCAGCCGGTGAGGTCGTGGAGCGGCCTGCCTCCGTTGTGCGTGAGGTGCTGGATAATGCTATCGATTCCGGGGCGCGGCAGATACGCATCGAGATCAAAGGCGGCGGGCGCGACCTCATACGAATAATAGACGATGGCGGCGGCGTGGCAGCGGATGATATGCCTCGCGCGTTCTTGCGCCACGCAACGAGCAAGATTCGCACAGCGGAAGACCTATGGAGTGTGCGCACTCTGGGTTTTCGCGGCGAAGCCCTCTACTCCATCGCTGCCGTGAGCAGGGTGAACTTCCTGAGCAGGCCGCAAGCATCGGTGAGCGGGTATGAAATGGAATTGGAAGGCGGTCGGATAGTTGCCGATGGCCAGCGCGGTGCGCCACTTGGCACGATTGTCACGGTACGCGACTTATTCTATAATTTGCCCGCCCGGCTAAAGTTCCTGAAAAGCCCGCAAGCCGAGGCTGCCCACATAACGGCGATGGTGCAGCAGTACGCGCTGGCACATCCCGGCATCAAGTTCAGCCTGACCAACGAAGGACGCCAATCGTTTCAGTCGCCGGGCGACGGTGATTTGCGCTCGGCGGCGATGAGCGTATACGGCCCCGATGTTGCACGCTCACTCTTGCCAGTAGGGTTGGAGCCTGACGAAGAGATGGCCGAGGACGATGACTTTGACGAGCTGCTGCCGAGCGCTGGTGTGCAGGTCTATGGGTATGTGTCGCCGCCCGCACACTCGCGGTCGAACCGCCAGGCGATGCATTTCTTCATCAATAAGCGCGCAGTGCAGAGTCGGATGCTCCAGTACGCGGTAGCCGAGGCCTACCACACGCTCTTGATGGTGGGCAGGCACCCTATATCCATCACGAATGTTGTGATCGACCCATCTTTGCTGGATGTGAACGTGCATCCTGCCAAGTCCGAGGTGAAGTTCAGGGATGAGCGGGCCGTTTTCAGCGCCGTGCAGAGGGCTGTCAGGTCGTCATTGACGGCTCATGTTCCCGCGCCGATCTATGGCTCGCGAGGCGCGGAAGGGTGGTCGCTGCCGGGCGGCGCGAATGGCGGCATCGAGCTAGAGTTTGCACCGTCTTATGTGCCGCAGCCAATGGCCCAGCCCACACCTGCGGCACCCGACGCTCCCGCTCTTCAGCAAGATCTGTGGGCCGAGAGGACGCCCCAGCGGACGGGTGACGAGCAGCGCATTGAGCCGCTGCCGCCCGCCCCGCCGCGCAATCTGCCACCTCTTCGGGTGGTCGGGCAGGTGGGCAATACCTATATAATCGCGGAAGGGCCAGACGGGTTGTTCCTGGTGGACCAGCATGCAGCCCACGAGCGCGTCCTGTATGAGAAGATGGGGACCGCTTTGCAGCGTGGGGAACTGCTTGTGCAGCCGTTGCTGCAGCCCGTTCCTCTTGAGTTTTCGGCGGCACAGAGGGCTGAAGTTGACCAGGTCTTACCGCTGATGGCCGAGCTTGGCTTCGAGCTTGAGTCGTTTGGCGACCATGCCATGCTCGTGCGCGCTGTGCCTGCCATTTACTCCGACTCGCGGAAGGATGTCGGGCATGATCTGCTGGAGATACTTGATACCGTCATGCGCGGCAGCCACGAAGCGAGATGGCGGGAAGAAATGGCTATCACTGTAGCCTGTCACAGCGCCATTCGAGCCGGGCAGACATTGACCCTGGACGAAATGCGCGCCCTTATCCAACAGCTTGAGCGTTGCGAATACCCCAGGGCGTGCGCGCACGGGCGTCCCACTATGCTGCATCTCTCCCAGATGCAACTTGAGCGCGAGTTCGGGCGGCGAGCCTAGAGCTTCCGTTGGTTACTCAACGTGTTACGCTGCTAGAACTGGTTGCCTGCGCCCCGCAATAATCCCGTGTAAGCCAGCACGGCGAAGATCGCTGCTGAAGCGACCACAACGCTTCCCAGGAAGAACCAATCTGCCCCGGTCACTGTAAGCCTCTTGTGATAGGTGCGGTCGGGATATGCGCCGAAGGCACGGCTGTCCATAGCGAGTGCAAGCCGCTCTGCTCGCCGTATTGCCCCCGCTAGAAGCGGTACAGCGTTCGTGCGGAGCGCTTTTATGGCAGCCAGCGGATTTCCTCCTGTTCCCACGCCTCGCACGCGTGCGGCCGCCCTTATGTTTGCATATTCTTCGGCGAAGATCGGGATGAAGCGGAAGGCCGCCAGCAAAGCAAAAGCAAGCTTGTAGTTTATCCTGGCTTGCTGAATCAGGCTTAATACAAAGTCTGACGGATCGGTGGTTGCCACGAAGAGCAGCGACGTTGATACGAGAAAGAGCACGCGCAGACCAACCGATATGCCTAGCTCAATCCCCTCACGACTCACCTTTACGGGGCCGATCGCCACAATCGTGTTGGTGCCTGTGCCCGGGCCAAATATCGAATAGAGGAAGACAAAGCTCAACCCGATGAGAATAAAAGGTGCCATGCTCACGAGGACATATCCCGGTGAGAGGCGCCCCACCACTATGATGAGCAGCAGGCATGCAGCCAGGAATACCAGCGGTGTGGCTATATCGAACACGAACGTGATGGCGATCGTAACTAACGCCACGGCGAGCAGCTTTATGCTGGGGTTCAGGCGGTGGAGAAAGCTGCTCCCTGGGACATATCGGAATGGGCGCATAGTTCCTCCGTGTAATCTCTGACCGTCATGAGCAGCGGGAAAT
>JBDTQH010000022.1:0-83575 GCA_039932335.1 Chloroflexota bacterium | reverse complement strand
CGGCATCTTGCTCACCTCCTGATGGTGACTGCACAATACCGTAAAAGTGTTACCTATGTCCCCGTACATCTGTTACCCATCTCTATGTGCTATACAGGAGGGGCTGGGGGAGGGTCTTCCCTTACCCGGATGTTAGATACCTCCACCCCAAATCTGAACATTTACGGACAAAGACAGCTTTGACTTCCACGCCTGTATAGGGTATAATGGGATTCGCGCCGGGGCGATCCGGGGTCGTCTAACGGTAGGACAGCAGCCTTTGGAGCTGAGAGTTGGGGTTCGAATCCCTGCCCCGGAACTGGCGAACTTAACAAAAGCCGTGCAAACGGCAATACAAAAACGACAATGGGTTGGGCAAGGTTGGCTGCGCAGGATGGTCGCTGTCGCAAGACAGAGGAAAGTCCGAGCTGCATAGAGCAGGGTGCCACGTGAAAGCGTGGGAAGGGCCGGTCGTTGGTCCTGACAGTCCAGATTGGCGCCTTCTTCGGAAGGCGAGAGCAACAGAGACAAATGCCGCTAGTGCGCAGGCATAGGCGGAGTGAAAAGGGCAATCCTCCCTGCAGCAATCTCCGAATCGACCGCGGCGTATGGGCAACCATGCGCGATAGGTGACTCGCCGAGCCGGTCGGAAGACGAGAGCCGTTACCGAGGTGACGAGGTAGCCGGTGTGGCATATGCCGCGCCGAGATAGATGACCATCTAGAACAGAACTCGGCTTACTCGCGCCGGTCAATCCCTACCAATCCCTCCCTTCACGGGGAGCTATGAATTCCTTGTCGCAAAGCCTGATTTACACGCTATTTCAGGTTTTCGATACGGGTTCATGGCAAGAAATATGGTGGCTGTAGTTCAATGGCAGAGCGCTTCACTGTGGATGAAGATGTTGTGGGTTCGAGTCCCATCAGCCACCCCACGTAAGAGTAAAAAGGTCTTTCCAGGCACGGAAAGGCCTCATTTTTTGTAGCCGATTAGAACATAGTTGCTATATAGTTTGCTTGTCGGAAAAGTTGTAACCGACCCACAACAGGTTCACTCGCCCACTCTTGTTCCGAGGGGTGCGCTCGCTGGAGGAGATGAGCGCCTTCAACGACATGTTTGACAGGCTGCTCAGAGCGGAGCGAGGCCGCGGCGGCGAAGGCGATCAGGACAAGGAGAAAGCCGAGAAGCCGCCGCTCAAGTCTGATCTGAAGGACTGGGACTCGGCCCAGCTGCTCGAACGCATGGAGCGGTCGGTCTAGCTGGGAAGCCCGGTACTAACCACATGGAGCTAGTACCATTTGCTCATGTCAACCTAACTCCATTCATCACAATGGCTAATCGCAATCGGACGGGAATCTCTGTATAATCTATACCACAACCGCTTGTCCCATATCCTCTATGGCGGGAGGTGGCCCCGTACCCACACCAGTGTATTGAGAAAGGCCGGCAAACAATGAGGTTTGGAGAGATGGTCCCTAGCAAGGAGGTTGAAAAGCAAATAGAGCACTACCTGGCAAGCAGAGCGCAAGCGTCACCCAAACTAATGGAAATAATCGACATGGAACTCAGCGACATCGGTCTACCTCCACCCCAACCATCACCGGAACCCACCACCGTCACCCGACGCGCTTACCGCATCCCAGGCACAATCACCAAGCTTGGTCTCGGTGCTTTTTCTGCACAGTTAGTCAATTCTGAATAGAGAAGGAGCCTTACACCAATGGCGCAAAATAATTCACCTGGTGAACATCCACAGCCCGTATACCAGCCAGCCCCACCTCAGTACCAAGCGCCTCCTAACTATCAGGCCCCGCAGCCTCCCCAGTATCAGCAACCATTACCAGCACCCCCACAGCAGTCGGCACCTGTGCCCCCGCCGCAGAAGAAAGGGATGGGCTGCATGAAGGGAATAATGCTGGCCGTTATCCTGTTCGTCGCGCTAGCAGTAATCGGCGCGATGGCCGCGCCTAAGACCAACCGGGGCACGACGGGCACGAACGGAAGCAGCGGCACAGGGGGCACAGTGGCTAACCCTGTGGCAAAGATTGGAGACGCAGTCACGGTGGGCAGCTGGAACGTGACTGTTGAGAAAATAGAGACCAGCACCGGCTTCGATTGGTCCGGCTTTAAGAACATGCAAGAGCCGAAGGGGATCTATGTGTTTGTTTATGCGACCGCCACTAACAACTCAACAAAAACCGATTCGGTAAACTCATTTGACTACAAGATCGTAGATGGCACCGGCGCAACCTTTGATAGTTGCAACGAGTTAGGCTGCTTTGGCTATCCCAATAAGCTGGATCGTGATAGCTTTAACACTCAGGTGCCCCCGCGTACTGCAACCAAGCTGCTAGGCATCTTTGACGTCGCGCCCCACTCAAAGAACCTGACGCTTGTCATCGAGCGCAACACTAAGATTGCCATCGGTAATACCCCATAAGGCATGCCCGGTCCAATTCTTGAACGACAAGCGAGCGTAGCTTCACTTTAGGCGGTCCATATTCGTGTAGACTGAGATGTTGTGGGTTCGAGTCCCATCAGCCACCCCACGTAAGAGTAAAAAGGTCTTTCCAAGCACGGAAAGACCTTTTCCCATCCCCAGTCAGCAAAGAGAACAGCGATAAGCCATTCTCTTTGCTGACTGGGTTGCCCGCCGATCAGCGCATGGCAGCACCGGGGCTTTGGCAGTTAGGATAGAATGTGTTGGCTACGATCTTCGAGGTCTGCCCACGCGTAGCATTGTTGTTGGGCAGGAAGTAGGGACGGTTACCAGGGGCTATGCACGGTTCACCTACGCGGCCGCACGGGTGGCCGCTGACGATGCCGCGAGAGGCAAGCCGCTGAATGCTGTCGTAGAAGGTAGAGCCAGGCAGCACGTCCTCAAAGATCTGAGCGCCCGCAGGATCGGTGAAGCCTGCCGTGTTTGCGACCACGATGGCTGTCTGTGCCCTTGTGGCGTGAGCGTTAGGGCGGAAGTAGGGCAGGTTGCCGTTGCCGCATGGCTCGCCCGGCCCGCCGCATGGATAGCCACCGACAAGTGAGCGCACGGCAAGGCGTCCGACATACACCTGGAACGTTGAGCTAAGCGGCACATCCTCGAATAACTGATTGGGTTGAGGATCAGAGAAGCCTGCGGCGTTCGACACAATCTTGGCAAGCTGTCCCCTGGTCACATCGTTGCCGGGACGGAAGGTGTTGTCATCGTAGCCGTTCACTATTCCCCGGCAGGCAAGGCAGCGGATGAATGGGTAGAATGTCGAGTCTTGCGGCACATCTGTGAAGGTAAGCGCGCAAGATGTGGCTGTTGGGGTGGTGGCGACCTGGGTCGCTGTGGTTGTGGCTGCGGCTGTGGCAGTGAACGTGGCAGTATCGGTCGGAACGGGAACTGTCATGGTGGCAGTGGCGGTATCGGTGGGCTGGGGTGTCGGTGACGAGCAGGGCACGGCCGGCAGGAGCCAGCGAGCAGCGTTCACCATTAGTGTGCCGAAGTCGCCATCCCAGCCCTCTTCAGGAAAGCCAAGATAGGCGTTGATGCCCACAGCGGTATGGCCGTTAGTAGCTTTGTAAGCAACCAGCGGAAGCCCGTCTGCCCAGGCAGCCACCTGTGTTGCGCCTGCTGTGAGAGTGACCTGGTTGCGGAAGAACGCGGTTAGCGCAGTTACGCCTTGCATCAGCGGGTGGTTAGGGTCGTATGTGCCCAGTGTGCTGGTGGAGTTGTTGGCAACAGCCGGATAGGTGTACATCGTATATCCGCCTGTCATCCAGCGCCCTGCCATGCCATATGGAGGCCCCCACCAGTTGGCGTTAGTGGCTACGACCACACCGCCCGCGTCCTGGTAATCAGCAATCACGTCGCCCAGAGCCACCGGGTCGTGATATTCGGTATTGGAATATACGATCACTTCGTCATAGGGCAGCAACGAAGCTAGATTTGGCGTGCCAAGCCGTGCATCTATAGGTACCAGAGAGGCAACGTCAGGCTCTGCCAGAATGTAGCTCATAAGCTTTGCCGGTGCAGCATCATCGGAGAAGACGATGGCAATGTTGTATGGCCCGCCTCCAGGAGAGCATGTCGCGGTCGCTTGCGCCGTCACAGTGGGAGTCAGGTTGGGGCGGCGAGTATTCACCGAGTTAATAGCATTGGCGGCCGGGACAGATCGGGCAACAACAGGAGCGCTGCCATATGCTGACACGGCTGTGAAGAACAGGCTCGCTGCCAGCGCGGGCAAAGCCGCCACTAGGAGGAATAAGGTAATGTGCTTACGGACACCTGAGAGTTTTGCGCTCGATCTCATGGCTGTTGCTCCTTCCACTTAATACTGGTTTGTCACAACTACACACTTCGCCCGTGCAATAAAGAGCGCAAGGTAAAGTTCCACACAGGCGGACACGGCCCGGATATGGAGAATGGTTCCGGCTAACAATGAGAGGAGAAAGACGCCGAGAATAATCACGCCGAAACAATGTCAACGCTCCGGTTGCGATTCACACATCTTATACCCCATGATTTAGCGAAAAGCAATATGGAAACGCATCCCCTGGCGACGATGCCGATGAATTGACGGTCCGCGTCAGTCTACGACAGGCCGCCTGTGCCCTTCCGCAATACGAATCTCAACCGTAAGAAAGAGAACACAACGAGCGCTCGTTGTGTTCTCTTTCTTGCTGTGTCTCGCGCTGGGCTGGTGCTGCCAGGCGCAGCCTTCGGCATAGGGGTTAGTCGCCGGCTTTGGCGTCGTCTATAACGAAGGTGATTTTCGCGGTCACCCTGAACAGGGTGATATTGTTGTTCTCAACTTTCGCCTGGAAATCCTCAACGTACACGCTCCTGATGTTGCGAATAGTTCTACCGGCGTGTTCAACAGCAGCTTGAGCAGCCGCTTCCCAACTTTGCTCTGATTCCGCAATTAGCTCAATGACTTTGACAACGCTCATGTTTCGCCTCCTGTGAGTTAGTGTAGCCGCCAGTATGCCCGTCTGATGGCGATATACGGGCTACACGTTCGGATATTGGTTAGACAGTATTCGAAGTGCCGCCGGTGTTCCCACCTGTTGGGCCGCCGGTCGTGCCTGTAGTGCCTCCGGTGCTACCTGTGGTTCCTGTCGTGCCTGTATTTTGATCGCCCTGGCTCTGGCCTCCAAACAGCCCGTTGACCATGCCGCCCAGATCGGGCATACCCGAACCGCCTGCTGCTCCTGCCGAACCGGATGTGCCACCCTGGGTCGCAGGGAGTCCAAGCATAGGGCCGACTACGCCGGCATACTGAGGATATTTCTCCTGAACAATTTGACCTATCGCGGTGATCACTTGATCAACGACGTTGGCTGGAAGTCCTGTTCGCCGCTCAAGTTCGCCTTTGATGTTGTTTATCATGGGTTACCTCCTGTATACGCTGTGGGCATTCAGCAGCAGAACGCAACGCTGCACAATTTGTACCACCATAGCCGCGCAGATGCTGTCATGTCGCCAGATGCGAAAGGGCTTGCCGGATGTCACACAACAAATAAGATAGAGGACGGTGTTGAGCCGTCCTCTATCTTATTTGTTCCTAAACCGGCTAGATCCGGATTGAGCTACTTAACGGGCCGCGGGCTGGCAAGCGGGGAAGAATGTGTTAGCCACGATCTTCGATGTCTGCCCTCGTGTTGCGGTGGCGCTCGGCCTGAAGTAAGGCAGACTGCCGTTGCCGCAAGGTTCGCCCGGGCCACCGCACGGATAGCCGCTCATTACATTGCGAGAGGCAAGCCGCTGGATAAAGTCGTAGAAAGTAGAGCCGGGCAGCACGTCCTCGAAAAGCTGTGCACCTGCCGGATCGGTAAAGCCTGCAGCGTTGGCGACAATCTTGGAGATCTGGCCGCGAGTGGCGTTGCTGGCCGGGCGGAAGTAGGGCAGGTTGCCGGCACCACACGGTTCGCCCGGGCCACCGCATGGGTAGCCTGACATATAGCTGCGTGATGCAAGGCGTCCGATGAAGTCGTAGAAAGTAGAGCCAGGCAGCACGTCCTCGAAAAGCTGTGCACCTGCCGGATCAGTGAAGCCTGCCGAATTGGAAACGATCTTTGCTAGCTGGCCTCGGCTCACGTTGTTGTTAGGGCGGAATGTGCCATCGGGGTAACCGTTGACAATGCCCCGGCAAGCCATACAGCGGACGAACGGGTAGAACGTGCTGCCCTCCGGCACGTCTATGAAGGTGAGTGTGCAAACAGTAGGCGTCGCTGTCGATGTGCCGACAGTTGTGGCGGTCGCGGTGACGACGGTGGTGTCGGTGGGCGCGGTGGTTGCTGACGAAGTGGCAGCAGAGGTCGCTGTGCTGATTGGTGTATTTGTGGATGTTCCTACAGCGGTATTGGTAGCGGTGCCCGTGCGTGTTGGCGATGGTGTGGACGTGCTGGTACCGGTGGCTGTAGCAGTGCTTGTGACTGTGAGGGTGGAGGTGTGGGTTGGCGTGTTGGTAGGCACCGTGCCGGTTGGCGATGGTGTTGGTGTCGCGCCCCCTGAAAGGGTCATCACGCCCATGTAAAGGTCTAACGCATGCAGCGTGCCGTTGGCATTGGTGCCGTCACAGTTCGAGTTATCCGCCCAGACACCCACAAATTTGCCGCCATAAGAGTCCGCAGCCACATAGTCGCCGAAGTCGATGCCGTTACCGGAGGCGGCAGAATTAGAGAAACCACCGCTCAGGCGTTTGTTGGTCGAAAAGTTGACGCCGCCATCCGTGCTGTAAGCGCCGTAATACTCGGAATCGTCGTTGACAACGCCGTTCGTGCCTCCGGACCCCGGCACACCGTTGTCGTTACGAGCGTCGTGCCAACCTAGCGCCACCGTACCGCTGGTGCGATCCAGAGTAATGTATGGAAGGAACTGGCTGCGGATGGGGCCGAGCGGGTCGTCGTTTACCCTGACAGGAGCCGACCAGGTCGCCCCATCATTTGTCGAGCGGCGGACATAAATCTCTGTATCATTATTCTCGTTAACGGGCTCTTCTGTGTAGACGAGGTATGCGGTGTTGTTGAAGGGGCCGCCTGTCGCATCCCACACAAGTCCGGACTCAGCGTCTACTGAGCGGCCATTCTGTGCAGGAATATAGTCGAAGCCGCCAACATTGGTGGTCGTGGCGGTAATGCGCGGCCCAAAGTTTCCTGCGCCCAGGCCGTCAGAGTCCACGTTGACATAGATCGTCGCGGGGCCCTGGCCGCCGGTCGGACTCTGGTAGGTCACCATGACCTTGCCGCCGTTCGGGCCGGGTCCAACCGCGATGCCACCGAAGCTACCTGTGCCGGAGGGAATAGTCTGAACCGCACCAAACGGCCCCCACGTGCCGAGGCCCGTCACCGGCGCTCCACGTGCCATCATGCTGCCGCTCTGATTCCAATCTACCCAGACGCTGCCGTTACCGACCGCGATTGAGGGCTGATCAACGCTGCCTGCGCCCGCAGCCACGGGTGAGGAGAAGGTCGCCCCACCGTCGGTGCTCAGTATGACAAATATCTGGTTCACAGAGCCGTTGATGTAGACCATGAAGAGATTGCCGAAGCTGTCGAAGGCGGCCTGGCCGTCGCAGCAGGCAGCATTTGTGGCTACGGTGCCTCGTGTCCAGGTTGTACCGCCATCCATCGTGTAGCCTCGGAAGATACTGTTCTCGGATGCAAGATTTGAGAAGGCCACGATATTGTTGGGATTGGTCGGGTTGATGACCACGGAGCTTTCAGACTCATTGCCTGATCTCTGGCTGACGTTAACAACGGACTCAACGCAGGCAAACGGCCGAAAGTTTGGGTCGGCAGGCACGTGGTTGCCGCTGCTCTGGGGCGGCGGCACTTTGAGCGTGCCATCGGGCACCTGTCGATCCTGGGTAGCGGGGGTGGCCGTCCCTGACTGTAGGCCCGAACCGAGCGCACTTCCAGCAGCCATCAAGACAAACAGAAATGCGACTACAAAGGTGAATGTTGAACCGTAAACACGCCGCATGGAATTATCTCCTCCAAAGTGTAGAAATGAAGATTGCGGGTAGCCGAGTATCGTAGCCTGTCACAGACACAGTGCCTGGGACAGATGGCGAAGATCAACCTGCGGACGGTCTCCACACAAAGAGATCTGCCCGACATGAGCACAGGCAGATCAAACTACAGAATAGCATGAATGTCTGGAATACCTTCAGCGTGAGGATTCTAGCACTTAATCTCGGTCGCTGTCAATTAGCCGCTTGATGGGTAAATGTTCAGATTTAGGGTGGAGCAACCCCTCATCTCGCTATGGGGAGACCCTCCGCCCCCGCTTCGCTCATCCCCCGTCATGGGCTTCGCCCCTGCACCCCCGCTCCACGATAAGTCTGAACATTTACGTTCGCATGCGCAGCACGGCTGATGCAAAGTCGGTGTCTGGCGTGCCCTCTCTGCGGTGTCATTCTGAACAGAGTGAAGAATCAATCTCCATAGCAATCTGCCATGGTTAGTGATTCTTCGCTACGGCTCAGAATGGCAAAGTCTGGGTGCTGGTCGGTTCACCAGCATTTTCAACTTTGCATCAGCCATTACATGCGCGGTTGACTTGGGTTCCTACATACTTTATCCTTGAGTCTCAAAACCGATTGCAGACAATTGCCAGAGAGGACAAGCATGGCGGAACAGACCGGGAAGATCAACAAGCGAGTGGTTATCGAAGGCGTGACGCCCGAGATTGACAGTGGGCGCTATCCAATCAAGCGCGTGGTCGGTGAGAAAGTGGTTGTCGAGGCTGACGTGTTCACCGACGGGCACGAGGCTGTAAGTTGCGAGCTTCGATTCCGTCAAAAAGAGAGCCAAACCTGGACAGCAGTCCCAATGCAGGCACTTGTGAACGACCGCTGGACGGCCGAGTTTACGGTCACAGAGATGGGGCAATACAGGTATACCATTCATGCCTGGCTGGACCACTTCAAGTTCTGGGCACAAAGCCTGGTGAAGCGGTTGGATGCCGCGCAAGACGTGGGCATCGAGCTTGTGATTGGCGCCAACCTGGTTGGAGAAGCAGCCGCACGCGCCGAAGGTAGCGACGCCGAGCGCCTGGCCCTTTACAGGCGAGTTATGGAAGGAGGCACTGCCGAGAGCATCCAGGCGGCGCTGTCCGAAGAATTGGCTCTGCTTATGTACCGCTACTCCGACAAGGATAGCGGTACCATTTACGATAAAGATCTTGGGATTACAGTGGATCGCGAGCGTGCGCGCTATGGCGCATGGTACGAATTCTTCCCCCGCTCTTGCTGGACGCAGGATTGCACACATGGGACGTTCGCTGACTGCGAGGCGCGACTTCCCTATGTCGCGGGTTTGGGATTCAATGTGCTCTACCTGCCGCCGATACACCCCATCGGACACAACCACCGTAAAGGAAAGAACAACAGCACAGTGGCCCGAGAGGGTGATGTGGGAAGCCCCTGGGCAATTGGCTCAGAACTGGGCGGGCACAAATCAATCAGCCCTGATCTCGGTACGTTGGACGATTTCAAACGTTTCATGCGTCAGGCAGCAGAGTTTGACATCGAAATCGCGCTTGACATCGCCTTCCAGTGTTCGCCGGATCACCCTTATGTAAAAGAACACCCTGAGTGGTTCCGCAGCCGCCCAGACGGCACTATCCAGTACGCAGAGAATCCTCCAAAGAAGTACGAGGACATCTACCCGTTCGATTTCGACACTCCCCACTGGCGCGAATTGTGGGACGAGCTACGCAGCGTGATTGAGTACTGGGTTGAGCAGGGTGTAAAGATCTTCCGGGTCGACAATCCCCATACGAAGTCGTTGCGATTCTGGGAGTGGGCCATCTCAAACATCAAAGAGAAGTACCCGGAGACCATCTTTCTTGCTGAGGCTTTCACACGCCCCAAAGTAATGTACTTCCTTGCAAAGATTGGGTTTACACAGTCTTACAACTACTTTGCGTGGCGCAACACGAGATACGAGCTAATGGAATACTTCACGGAACTGACAAAGACAGAAGTGAGGGAGTTTTTCCGGCCAAATCTCTGGCCGAACACCCCTGATATCCTGACCGAGTTGCTACAGGTCGGCGGGCGGCCTGCATTCACGACGCGGCTAGTATTGGCGGCAACGCTGGGTGCCAGCTATGGTATCTACGGTCCAGCTTATGAGCAATGCGTGAACGAGCCAATGGCCCCGGGCAAAGAGGAGTATCTCAACTCAGAGAAATACGAGATCAAGCACTGGGACGTTACGAGACCTGACAGCCTTGCGTGGTTGGTCAGCAGGCTAAATAGCATCAGGCGCGAAAACATGGCGCTGCACAGCAACGAGAGCGTGCGCTTCTATCAGACGGGCAACGACGCAATAATCGCGTACAGCAAGACGACCGAAGACCTGAGCAATGTTATCCTGACCGTGGTTAACCTCGATCCGGATCATATGCAATCCGGTGTGCTTGAGTTGCCGCTGGAAGAGCTTGGCATCGACCCGGTGCAGCCCTACCAGGTGCACGATCTCCTGACGGACAACAGGTACATCTGGTCGGGGTCGCACAATTACGTGGAGCTAAATCCTAACCCGCTGCCGGCGCATGTGTTCAGAGTGCGAAAGCGCGTCCGCAGTGAGCAGGATTTCGATTATTACGGCTAGCAGGTGGCTTAGTGCATAGTCATGAAAGAAGGGGGTGCAGGGAACTCCCCTGCCGGGGCGTGGGGTGTCCCCACAACTCTCTCTCACTCCCCAATATCGCCCATGAACATGCACCTGCGAGATCATGGAAAGTAAGGGAGCCCAGATGTTTCTGAATGGCGAAGCGAAAATGGCCCTTGAAGCGGCGCTGCCCGGCTATCTCTTAGGTCGGCGCTGGTTTGGCGGAAAGGCAAAGCAGATTGCGTCGGTCGAGATTGTTGAGGCAATGCCGCTGCGCTATGAAGCGGACGGTGCGTACATCGTTATCATTCAGGTGAACTACAGGGATGGCGAGCCGCAGCGTTACGTCCTGCCGCTGGCTGTTGATAGGGATAGTGACGGTGTGCGACAGCCTGGGTCAGTTGTGACGCGTGTGGAGCTTGCAGACGAACATGGAGAAGTAGAGCAGACGAACCTGGTAGACGCCACATTTGACACCGATTTCACGCTCGGCTTGCTGGATTCTGTGCGAAGCAGCTTGCAACTAAAGACTGGATCGGGCGAAATCAGGGCGTGGCATAGGTTACCGGTACAGGCAAGTGATACGAGCGAAGGCGAATTGAAGGCGTCCGTGATGGGAGCCGAACAGAGCAACACCTCTATCAAGTACGGAGATCGCTACATTCTGAAGCTGTTCAGGAGGCTTGAGGAGGGCACCAGCCCGGAGCTTGAGTTTGGCCGTTACCTGGGCCGAAGAGGATTCGCTAATACGCCACCACTCGTTGGGGCAATCGAATATCAGGTTGACAGCGAAGAGGCGCTAACACTCGCCATACTACAGCGGTTCGTGCGCAACGAGGGCGACGCATGGAGTTTTACGCTGCGGGCGTTAGAGGGCTATTATGAGCGTGTTGCCCAGCACCAGGTGGACGGCTCCGATCAAATGAAGGAAGGCACACAACTTCTGGATGCGGCAGGAGGGGAGATAGCAGAAGGCATGCCGAGCGCAATTGGCGATTACGTCGATTGGGCACGCCTGCTGGGACGCAGGACCGGCGAGCTACATGTCGCCCTCGGCTCCGCCACCGAAGATGATGCGTTCGAGCCCAAACCTTTTACGCGAGATTATCAGGATTCACTGTACACGGCCATGCAGGATCTGACCAAGCAGGCATTCGGTATGCTGCGCTACAAACTGGGCACGCTGCCGGCGGAAGCCCGCGCCGAAGCCGTAGCACTGATGGAGAAGGAAGGTGAGGTCGCGGCGAGATTCGAGCCGCTGAAGGAGCGGCCTATCGCGGCCTTGAGAACGCGCTGCCACGGTGACTACCATCTTGGACAGGTGCTGTTTACGGGCGATGACTTCATGATCATCGACTTCGAGGGAGAGCCTGTGCGGTCGCTTGCCGAGCGACGCCGCATGCACTCGCCGCTCAAGGATGTGGCGGGTATGCTCCGCTCTTATCATTATGCGGCCTACTTCGGCCTGCTGGAATACATGTCAGGTCATGGGGAGATGCCTGTAGAGGAAACCGCGAGGCTTGAGGCCTGGGCACGCGTGTGGCAGTTAGGTGTTAGCGCGGCATACCTGGGCGAATACCTGGCGACTGTGCAAGACGCTGGCATAGTGCCGGAGTCACGGGATGACCTGCAAGTTGTGCTCGATGCCCATCTGTTGGAGAAGGCTGTCTATGAGTTGATTTACGAGCTAAACAACCGGCCCGACTGGGTACATATTCCGTTGCAGGGGATATTGCAACTGGTGAGGTAGGCAAGGAGCAGAATGGAAGCCTTTGAGATAGATACGCTAGAGGCCGAGCGAGCCAAACTGGGTAAGCTCTATCTGGAGTTCTTGCGGGTGCCTGCGCTCAGCGTGGGCCTTTATGTGATCGAGGCCGGAGGCACGGATCCACAGCAGCCGCATACTGAGGACGAAGTCTATTATGTAGAGAGCGGCGCGGCCACAGTAACAGTGGTCGGCGAGGAAAGAGCAGTGAGCGCGGGCAGCATAGTATACGTGGCCGCCAACGTTGAGCACAGGTTCCACTCGATAACGGAAGAACTCAGGTTGCTTGTGTTCTTTGCTCCCGCCGAGTACACGAACAAGCCGGGGTAACCAGCAAGCGTCTGGCCAAGTACAGAGCCAACACAGATGTGTCGGTTAGGCGCACGCCCAGCGCGATGTCATTCTGAACGCAGTCTGGAGCAGTAGGAGGGTACAAGCGCCCTCCCCCTTTGTAATTATAACTACCACACTAACAAAGATGTGGGAGGTAAGCTCACCCTCGTTGCAGTGTCATTCTGAGCGAAGCGAAGAATCTCGCAAAGCAGGATGATGCTCTCTTTATGTCCAATCCCAAGAGAAAAGAAGGGGACGAGATTCTTCACTCTGTTCAGAATGACAATGCGGGAGGGGAGGGAGAGGCACTGACATAGCTCTACTGGTAGGGTAGCGAGCACTGCCAACAAACTCTGATAACGAAGCCCCCGATTTGCCGGGGGCTTCTTCGTCGTCGTGGTGTGCCATATTGCCCGCTTATGGCAGCCAGCCTTTCGTCCTGAGTATGTTGATGCCCAGGAGGCCGAGGAGAACTTCCGCGTCGGTGCCTTTATATTCCGGATGGTACTCGAAGCGGGCGCGCTCGAAGTACTGGACTATGTATTCTTTGCCGTCCGTGGCGCTTCGTTCGTGCAACTCTTCAGAGATAGGGAAGCCGAACTGTGCCAGCCCACCGTTGCGATTCCAGTAGCCCAGGAACGCGAAGTTGAGAGAATGGCCGGTCTCAGGAAAGTAAAGGTGATCGGGAGCCGAATCGAATGGCGCTATAGTTGGGAAGACGCGAGGAGCCACTGCGTCCGCGCCAAGCCGCCCCAGCAATACATTGTACGGTGGTTGGTTCTCGGGGTGAAGCTCGAAGCGATTGCGCTCAAAATATTGCACGAGGTTGCCGCGCTCAACAAAAGGCTCCGAGACAGGGTAGCCGAATACGCGCAGCCCGCCGTTCTGCTGCCAGTAGGTCAGGAAGTCGCCCGTAAGATTGTGTGAGGTCTGAGGGAAAAAGACCGCGTCGATGCCCGGCGTGGGCGGCGCAGGATCGATAGCGCCCGGTATCGCCACCAGCCTGTATGAATAGAGGCCTTTCAGCGATACGGTGAGCAGGTCGCCCGCAAGGGTTGGTAGCGATGGTGTCACGCCCTGACCCTGCGGATCGACCGCAGAGAGGCTAATTCGGCCAATGCTCGCCGTCGGCACGCCAAGCAGTGCAGGTATATCAAGGGTGGCGGTAGACGTGTCGGTTGCAAAGAGCGAGATTGCTCCCCGGGCCGACGACATGACGAAAGTTGACGGAAAAGTTGAGTTGTATGTAACACCGGGGCCTGCATACTCTTTGCCGCCGGCGATGAGAGCATCCGCGGCGTTGTAGGAATAGCTGACAGCCGAGGCATCTGCCGCTCGGATGCCGGAGAATGTGCCCGCCGATGTATGGCTAAAAAGCGATGAGATTTGACCGAGCGTGCGCGCGGCGATCTTAGGCTGTCCGCTGTTGTCGAACAGACCAAAGCTGTTCTGTGCGGGATCGTAGCCTTGCGGGAAGTTGTTAAGCATCCACTTGGCACCGCCCGCAAAACCGTTCGCATAGAGGAAGGCCCAGGCTGCTGCTTCCAGGTTCGCTGTTGTGCGCGGGTCGAAACCGACAACAGTGTCGCCCGAGCCCTTTACCTGCCCCGGATATCCAAACTCTTCAAGCAACACAGGCTCGCCCGCGAAAGTACGCTGTAAATTGTTGAGCACAAGGAACGTTGCGTTGAGACCGGAGTAGCCGTGAGAGGTGAAGCGGTGAATTGACTGGAAATCGAGGGCGCGATTCGACGGCAGCTTAGCAAAGACGATATTGCTGTATCCGACCGTAATGGGGCGTCCAGGATCGGCGGCGCGCACAGGATCCACCTGAGTATTGACCCATGCGAGAAGTGTAGCATCTATGGCCGAGAGAAAGGGCTGCCACGATGCCGAATCCGGCGAGTCCATGTAGTCCAGGGTAGTGGAATTAGGGTGACTACCAACCCAGGCAGCGCCCGCATCAAGAAAATCCCGGTAAAGCTCATAGTAGTTTGCCATCAGGTAGGCTTGATCGTCATTCATACGAGCGGGGATGTAGTTGCCCTGGTTGCGGCGGTATGTTGCGATGTCCGAGCGCTTTACCTTCTCGCCATAGGTTGCCAGAGTGGCGGGATCCTGAAGGGGTACGGCGGCTGTATTCGCCGGAAAGATCGCCCCCGCGACATCGGTAAACTGAGGCTCATTCTTCACATCATAGGCGAGGATTGAAGGCTCACCCGCAAGGTGGGCGGCGATACGCAAATTGAGGTCGGCGGATTTGGTGAGGTCAGGCTCGGGCCAATCGGTGAAGGTCAGTATTAGCCACAGGTTATTGCGCCGTGCAAGCTCTGTGACCGCGTCTAACTTCGAGAAGTCGTTGCGGTTCGCATCGTCACGGAGGGGACGCTGGACGAAAATTCGAACGGTATTGATGCCGATTGAGCGGGCGCGGGCAAAGTCAGCCGCGATGAGACTCGGGTCGAACTTATCCGACTCCCACATCATCCATGCGCGGTCGGTCGCGCCTTCGTAATTGGCACCCACGACAAAGAAGGGTTGACCGCCGCGAGGTGTTATCCAACCCGATTGCTGGTTGGCGGGTTTATTCTGCGCAACGGCTGTGTGCCCCGGAATCAGGGGCAGAAGTATGAGCAGTGCGAGAAGCACGGCAACGGTGCGTGATCTATGGAGCGTATGTGTGGTCATGGGTGCAGCCTCGTTTTCTGGGGCTTCCCGGTGGAGGAGCGGGAAATGTTCCGGTATGTCACCTGCGAGTGTTACTTTATCAGCGGCCGTGGCCTGTTGATTGTGTAACGAGCAGCAGGTGTGTCAGGTTGCTAAGAATAGACGGAAGCCAATCGAGCGGTTCAGGCTCGATTGGCTCTTTTTCAGCTAAGATTTGTTGGAACGCTAATTAGTAAGCGATCCAGTAGCCGCAATGCGCTTCATCAAGGCCGCGGCAGGTAACCTCCTCGATCTGGAGGTTGAGGCCCGTCGCCCATTCGATTCCGGCTGCAAGAAACGCAGTGGTAATGTTGCACCGGGCGTTCGTGAGGCGGCCATAGCAGTAGGGGCAGGTCTCGATAACGAACATGTAGCCGCCCTTTTGCTCCTCGAAGTAGGCCTCCATTCCCATGCGTGCGTGGGCATCGGCCAATTCCATGAGAATGGTTTGCAGACGCTTCTCGGCGCTCATCAACTTGAATGAGATGCCTTTGGCGGATGCCAGCTTACCTTTAGTCGCAAGCTCAAGTCGAAGCATCTCGCGCCCGACCCGCTGCTCCATAGGCTCGACTGCTGATCCGTAGAACTCCTCCATTGCTTCCACAAAGGCGCTGAAGCGGGTGAAGTTTATGGCAGGGGTCTCGTCGGGTTCCGGCATATAACCGGAAAGCTCCGCAAGCCCGGCCGTTTCGAGCATGATGTCAAGTCCTGCTTCTCCCGTCACCTTCTGGATGGATTTCCAGAGATTGTGCAGCGCCACGTTTGTAACGAAGCGAGGTGCAAGGTCATCGTCGGCGGCCAGAACCTCCTCCCGATAGGTGGGATCCTTCATCGGGTTGGAGGCCGCGGCGATCCGCTCCAATGTGGCGGGAGATACGGGCATGGTGGGCAGATTGGAGCGGGCAGAGCGGGTGCTGGGCATCGAGGCAGCGATGGCGGTCCAGGACGCAATAGGGCGCGATGCATGGCTCTCGCCGCTCGCTGTTGTGCTGGATACAGCGTTCGCGGAAGCGGCGGCGCTGTGCTGCTTCTTCACCAGGTTCAGCAGCGGCTTGGGCTTGGATGTCTGCCAGTACGGCTTGACACGCTCGGCAGCGGCTCGGGCTTCGTCTATCTCAGCCTGCCGTGCATCCAACCATTCCATGCCTCGACGGGCACGAGCGTTTTCGGGGTCTATACGAAGCGTGCGCTCCAGGCAATAGCGAACCTGCTCTGGTGAGTCGACCACGCCCGACAGCCAGAGCCAGCCGTCAGGGTTGGCGGGGTCAAGGTAAACGACATAGGCGAGCATTTCGCGTGCGAGGTCGCGCTGTCCCCCCATCGCGGCCTGCTTGCCGCGGGTAAGGAGGTCCGATATAGAGGGGAGAGTTGAGGCCTGTAACATGGTGCTGCTCCTGGAGCTATCGTCTGCTTCCAACCGTGTTTGGTATAGCCATCCTGTGTACTTTTCCACATCATATCATGGAGGTAGGCACTTGTGCGTTGGATGTGGGCTGGGTGCGGAAGCGATGTGGAAAAGTATGCTTTTGGTGTGGATTAGTGGTAGGGGGAGGTAAAACGTAAAACGTAAAACGTGAAACGTAAGGGGAAGAGGAGGCAGCAAGTTTGGGGTTGAGAGAGTACAGCTAGAGGCCGGAATTGGTGAGGAAGTCCTGCAGGAGGGCGTTGAAGTCTTCGGGCTTCTCCATGCTCACCATGTGTGCTACGTTTTCGAAGACCACTTTCCTGGCCTGCGGCACTTCGGCGGCAAGATAATCGGCAGAGGCAATAGTGCTTGAGGCATCACGGTCGCCCACAACGACTAGCGTTGGAATGGTAAGCTCTTTGATGCGTGCAGCGGCCGGCGGATCGAGCACTCGGGCTTCCGCTTCGCCATCAACGCGGGTGTTGTTGCTGTAGATCATCTCACGGAGCTTCGTGCGGAGAGCGGCGGGCGCTCGGTCTTCGGGCTGTCCGATGCCGTTCGCCCAGGTCAATGTCTCGTAATCGGAGAGAGCGTCCCAATCCTTTGCCTCCCAGAGGGCCTCCATGCGCCCGAACCATGCCATCTCAGCTTCAGTGGGCGGGAAGTCAGCGCCGCTCACGCCTCCACAAATCCAGACCAGGCCTGAGGAAATGACTGGAAACTCAAGCGCAGTGTCGAGAGCGATCTGGCCGCCGCGAGAATTGCCGATCAAGGTGGCTCGATCTACGCCGATATGGTTGAGCAAATCAAATATGTCCTGGCGATTTGAGAAGGGCGTGTTTTCGGTCCGCGAGATGCCGAAGCCCCGCGTGTCATACGTTATGACTTTGTGAGTGGGAGAAAAGAAGTCTACCTGCGGTTCCCACATAGTGTGGTCGGCAACGCCCGCATGAATGAAGAGGAGAGCGGGACCCTCACCCGTTACCTCATAGTACAAACTGCCGTTCTCAACTGGCGCATAGCCGGTTTGGGTTGAACTCTGAGTGCTCATGTTTACTCCTTTTCGATGCAGTCAGCATCTGTGCGTCTTAGCCTGCCATAATTCTCAGGCTCAGAGTGGGCCATGGATGATGACGAGTAACCATTCTCCGGGGTCATTCCTCAATGCGTTCAGAATGACCTCGCCTCGCGGGCAGCGATCACAGAGAGGCACTGTTTCACGCGACGTGTTTGTAGTGCCAATAGGAAGTACTGTGCGTGACAATGGTGCCGATTTACGGATTGATGCTAGTCGCCCACAACCACTTCCGTGTTGACGACCCGGTCGTTAACCACGCTCGCGTGCTCCACAACGGCGGTTGGAGTTCTTCAGTGATTTCCACTTGGTCCGCCTTTATCTCAGCAGGCGTGCCCACATCATAGGTCATATGTTCTGATAAGTCAAGCCTGGTGACCACAGGGCATTGACTGTAGCATGAGCTTCTGGACAGGGCAACGGCCCTATGGTAAGATGCACGAGTATACCTGAACTTATTACGGGGAGAGGAATAGCCATTTATGGAGCCTGGACAGGAAATCGAGGTCGCACAATATACCAAAGTAAGCTGCGGACAATTGCGACCGGCAGACAAGGGACGGAAAGTTAGGTTGAGCGGTTGGGTTCACAGGCGGCGTGACCAGGGGGCGCTCATTTTTATTGACCTGCGCGACCGCGACGGGCTGACTCAGATTGTGTTCAATCGCGAGAGCAACCCTGGAGCACACAAGATTGCCGAGGAAGCGCGGTCCGAATATGTGCTTCAAGTAGAGGGTGTTGTTGAAGCCCGCGGAGACGACAGGGTCAATCCAAACCTCGATACGGGCGAAATCGAGGTCGCGGCAGACAACGTGAAGATACTGAACCGTGCCAAGCCGATGCCGTTCGAGATTGCGGGGAACACAGAGGCGGACGAAATGCTGCGCCTCAAGTACCGCTACCTGGACCTGCGCCGTACCAAGATGCAGCGCAACCTGACGCTGAGACACAGGGTCATCAAGTTCATACGCGATTACCTGGACGCACGAAATTTTCTGGAGATCGAAACGCCAATCCTCATGAAGAGCACCCCTGAGGGCGCGCGTGACTACCTGGTGCCAAGCCGTGTACACGAAGGCGAGTTTTACGCTTTGCCGCAATCGCCCCAGCAGTTGAAGCAGCTTTTGATGGTGGCAGGGTTCGGGCGATATTTCCAGATAGCACGCTGCTTCCGCGACGAAGACTTGCGGGCAGATCGCCAGCCCGAGTTCACCCAACTCGACATTGAAATGAGCTTCGTGGAGCGGGAAGACATCCTGCAATTGATCGAAGGACTGCTGATTGAGCTTGTGCCCGCTGTGAGCGACAAGCAGATAATGACCGTGCCTTTCCCCAGGCTCACCTATGCCGAGTCGCTGGCGAAATATGGCAACGACAAGCCCGACATACGATTTGGGATGGAGATCAACGACCTCGCCGCGAGCGTAGGCGGGAGCAGCTTTGCCGTCTTCGCGGGAGCGCTGGACTCGGGTGGAACCGTGGCGGGCATCAAGGTGCCCGGAGCCGCCGGGTACACGCGCCGAGAACTGGACGACCTCACAGAGACCGCCAAGCGATATGGAGCGAAGGGACTCGTATGGATGGCGGTGGAAGGCCCAGCTACCGAGCAAACAGAAGGGGGATCAAAGTGGCAAGTGCGTTCTCCTGCGGCAAAATTCCTTAGCGGGGCCGAGACAGACGCCATAGTATCCGCGCTGGGCGCCCAGGCAGGAGATTTGCTGCTTATCGTTGCTGATAAGACGACCGTAGTACGCGATGTGCTGGGCAGGCTTCGCTCGGACATGGGGCGCAAGCTCGGCCTCCTGGACGATAATGTGATGGCATTCGCATGGGTAATCGATCCACCTATGGTCGAATGGAACACAGAAGAGAACCGTTGGGACGCTGTGCATCACCCCTTCACAGCACCGATGCCCGAAGATGCTCACCTGATGGATACCGACCCTGGTGCTGTCCGTGCAGCCGCTTATGATGTAGTCTGCAACGGGTTCGAGCTTAGCACAGGCTCAATACGTATTCACGACCGCGACACGCAGGCACGTGTGTTTGAGCTTATGGGCTACAGCAAGGAGGAGGCGAACGCTCGCTTCGGCCACCTGCTGGATGCCTTTGAGTATGGCGCGCCGCCACATGGGGGCATCGCGCCGGGCATCGACCGGATTGTCATGCTGCTGGCGGGCGAAAGCAATATTCGCGAGGTAATTGCATTCCCGAAGACCGCCCAGGCCAGAGACCTGATGATGGATGCTCCGTCGCCGGTGCCCGACAATGCGCTGAGAGACCTGCACATCAAGGTCGATAGGACGTAAAGCCTATTGAAGTCGTTCTATTGGCACGTTGAAGGCAGTACCACGGCACGATTAATGCGTAAGTAATTCGAGCAGATACTGCACAAATAGCTTATGTATTGCAGAGCACTCCCAGGGGCGCGTGTGCTCTAATTGGCCAGGAGGTAAATGAATTGGACAATAACACACAGGTAGACGTGGCGACGATTCTAAACACAATTGCCGGGCAACTGCAGCAGAACCGCAGCCAGTTGAACCAGGTTGATGGTGCTGGAACGCACGGAGAACGTATCGCACAGGCTTTTAACATCGCAGCTCAGGCGGCAAGTCAGGCAGGCAGCGACGATGCAGGCCAGCAGTTGGAAGTGGCTGCACAGGCCATGCGCCGGCAAGGCAAGGGCAAAGCAACTGCCTTTTATGCGCAGGGCCTTGAGGCGGCAGCCGGAAACTTTAGCGGGAAATCAGGTATCGGCCTGAATGATCTCGCGCCCTTCTTGCAATCGTTTCTTGGCGGCGTGGAGAAGAATAACCCCGCCAAACCCGGCCAGGGAACCATGCTGGACGCCCTCGGCCCGGCAGTGACCGCCTTCGTGCAGGGACAAAGTAGCGGCAATCCACAACAGGCAATCGCGCAGTCGCTTGGAGCGGCCATGCAAGGCACAGCGCGCACGGGAACTAACGGCGCAGTCGACCCCGGTGCAGCCTCGGTTACAAACGTGCTTGGCGGCATATTCAGTGCGGTAGCGCCGCAATTGCTCGGCATGCTGCTGAGCGGGCGCGGTCGGGCTAGCGGCCAGGGCCAGACAGGTGGTGGTTTTGACCTGGGCGGCCTGCTGGGCGGCTTGATGGGCGGAAACGCGGGCGCTCAAGCCGCACAACCGCAGTCGGGCGGCAATATGGGCTGGCTGACCGGGTTGCTCGGCGGCCTGATGGGCGGGACGGCTTCACAGGGCGGTGGAAATGCGGGAGCCGGCGGCATGGACCTGGGTGGCCTGCTAGGCGGGTTCATGGGCGGCCAGAATCAGGGTCAAGCAAATCAACCAGGTGACGGCAGCGACCTGGGCAACTTGCTCGGTGGCTTCATGGGCGGACAGGATCAAGGCCAGTCAGGTCAATCACAAGGCGGTGGGATGGACCTCGGTGGTCTGCTTGGCGGCCTGATGGGAGGCCAGGACGAAACACAAAACGAGGATCCAAACCGCTTCAAAGGCAAGCTGAACCTGTAAGATCGCGCCGAGTATTCGGAAGATATGTGGGGAAAACAGAATGGTGGGCCACAGTGGCCCACCATTTCATATTGTCCTGTTTTTCTTACTCGGGCTTTGTACCTACAGCCAGAAGCACCGGCGCGGAGGCTTTCACCCCTTCATCGCCAAACAACGGCTTGATGGCCTTGTGATGAGCCTCTTTGAAGGCTGTGCGCTGTTCTGCGGGCATCTCGTCTAGCAACAGGTCGCCCCAGGTGCTGCCGCGGCCATGCTTCCACCAATCCTCGAAGGTAGTGAACCTCACTGGAATAGTGTCTTCATGCACCTCAACGTGCTTGAAGCCTGCTTCCTTTATCAACCTCTCCAGGCCGTCCTTGCGACGGGTCTGGGTAGAGATCTCATGGTAGGCCGGTAGGTCCATTTTGAGATCGTTGGCAGCTTTGCGCAAGTGATCCATGTAGGGATGGCTCAGGGGCGAGAAGATTGTCTCAGGGTCTGCCGTGGAGATAGCGAGGCGTCCGCCCGGCTTCAACACACGCAGCATTTCAGTGAGCGCGCCCTGGATGTTAGGGAAGTAGAAGATCGCGAGGCCGCAAGCAACATAGTCGAAAGTGTTATCTTCGAACTCGAGGTGCTGGGCGTCCATGCGCTTGAACTCGATGTTACGAACCTTGTGGGCGCGTGCTTTCCGCTCAGCAAAGTCGAGCGCGCCCTGGGCAAGGTCGATAGCAACCACTTTACCCTCGTTGCCCACTTTTTCGGCTAGAGCAAGGGCGAGCGTGCCGCTTGCGGTGGCTACATCGAGGCAGAGTGAGCCAGGTGCCGGCGCTAACACGTCTGCAAGCCTGCGGTCGGACTTCTCAGGGAGGCCGTGGCCCAGCAGGTCATGTTCCTCAACGGCGCGGTTCGCACGCTCAACCACCATCTGGTCGAAGAGCTCGGCACGTGAGAGCGGGCGAGGGGTTGCACCGGGGGAGTCGGTTGTCTTGGTTGTGCTTGTTGGCATGGCGGTTGTAGAACCAACGGCCGCGGCTGTGGCTTCGCGTTCCACATTGGTGGCGCTACCACGCTCGCGGATGTAGTTCAGCAGACCGCCTTCCAGAAGTATGTTCACCTGCCTGGGGCTGAGGTTGTGCTTCACGGTGTAGGTGCGGCCTTTGGTAAGGTTTTGCAACTCCAGTGTTTCCGCGCCCGACTTCAAAACATCCTGCACATTCTCAACAAGCAACTCGTCCTTCTCAGAGATATCATCATAGTCTTCAGGATTGACGAATATCATCGGCACGATACCGAAGTTGATGAGGTTGTCGCGATGGATACGAGCAAAGCTCTTAGTGATGACCCCACGTACACCGAGGTACATCGGTGCGAGCGCGGCATGTTCGCGGCTGGAGCCTTGACCATAGTTGCTGCCGCCGACCACAAGGCCGCCACCCTGTTGCTTGGCGCGGACAGCGAAGTTGGGGTCAACCTTCTCGAAGACATATTCAGAGATGGCGGGGATGTTAGAGCGAAGTGGGAGGACTTTCGCGCCCGCAGGCATGATATGGTCGGTAGTAATATTGTCGCCGACCTTGAGCAGCACCGTGCCTGCAAGGTCTTTACCCATCGGCTTGTTGATCGGAAGGGGGCGAATGTTCGGCCCGCGCACCACCTCTACCGACTCGGGGTCTTTGGCGGGCGGCACGATCATGTTATCTTCGACAAGGAACTTGGGAGGTACCGCGACTTTAAGACGATCGCCAAGAGTTCGAGGGTCGGTAATAACGCCCGTAAGCGCGGAAGCGGCACACGTCTCCGGCGACGCAAGATAGACCTGCGCGTTGGGAGTGCCGGAACGCCCCTCAAAGTTGCGATTGAAAGAGCGCACTGATACCGCGCCTGACGAGGGGGCCTGACCCATACCGATGCAAGGACCGCAAGCGGACTCGAGGATACGCGCTCCCGATTCAATCAGGTCTCCGAGCGCACCGGAGCGGGCTATCATGGTGTAAACCTGTCGCGAGCCGGGCGTTACGCCAAAGGAGAGATCCGGGTGAACGGTCTTGCCTTTAAGAACACCGGCAACGGTCTGGAGGTCTACAAAAGAGGAGTTGGTGCAGGAACCAACCAGCACCTGTGTAACGGGTGTGCCTGCGACCTCGCGGACGGGCACTACGCTGTCGGGGCTGTGCGGGCGCGAAATAAGCGGCTCTAGCTCATCGAGCACGATTTCGATAATGCCGTCATATGAGGCATCGGGATCCGCGCCAAGCTCAACCCAATCCTTGCCGCGACCCTGCGCATCCATATACGATTTTGTCTGCTTGTCAGACGGGAAGATTGAGGTGGTCGCTCCAAGCTCGGCGCCCATATTGGTAATGGTTCCACGCTCAGGTACTGAGAGATCGGCAACGCCGGGGCCGCCGTACTCGATGATCTTGCCTACACCACCTTTGACAGTGAGGCGGCGCAAAAGCTCGAAAATAATGTCTTTTGCAGCTACCCAGGGCTGGCGCTTGCCGACAAGGCGGACGAGCCACACTTCCGGCATTGCTGTATAGAATGGACCGCCGCCCATCGCAACCGCGACGTCAAGGCCGCCCGCGCCGATGGCGATCATGCCGAGGCCACCGCAGGTCGGTGTGTGGCTGTCGGAGCCAAGAAGGGTCTTGCCCGGCACAGCAAAACGCTCGAGGTGAACCTGGTGACAAATGCCGTTTCCGGGTCGTGAGAAGTAGATGCCGTATTTGGCAGCGATAGATTGCAGGAACCGGTGGTCGTCCGCGTTTTCGAAACCTGTTTGCAGCATATTATGGTCTACATATGAAACAGACACGTCGGTTCGGACGCTGGGTATACCCATTGCCTCAAACTGCAGGTATGACATTGTGCCTGTGGCGTCTTGTGTGAGAGTTTGATCTATGTGTAGTGCAACCTCTTTGCCGGGTTTCATCTCCCCGGAGACGAGATGCGCGCTGAATATCTTCTCTACTAAATTTTGCGGCATTGCAAGAAACTCCTCCCGTGGGCAACACTCTCAATTGTTGCGTCTAGCTATTTACTATCATCCATAATTATACCATACCGCTGCACCCCGACCGCGATTGGACGACCTGCGGCATACCTGCTTGTTTGCTTACGCTCGATTAGCATTTGAGACGCGTCGAGGTAGGTATGTCAAGCGTAATAGACATAGATAATGAATTGAATAAGGGCATACCAGTCGAGTAGCAAGAAGATAATCAGCAAGACTCCAAGCGATATGGCCGAGACACGACGGGTTGGCAGTATGTCGCGCGCTACCAGAGACAATCCGAATGCGACCCCAAGAGCCAGAGCGGGCACAGCGGGAAGAAGCAGGCGACCCTGGACCGCCCAGAACTGGGTATTCTGGTAGGCAACCCCCGCATTTACAAGCAGGAAGGTGACAACAAGAAGTAGCAGAAGTGGCGGGTCGGAGGTGAAGAGATCCTTGCGGCGCCGAATGAACCCGACCAGCGCCAGCAGACAGAGAATGTAGTAGAAAGCATACAGAAGGTTTGGGAGGTCTATGTTGCGGATGCCGAACGCGCCCCAGAGTGAATTGTATAGGGCTAGGTGATATGGCACTGAAAGCCAGTAGCCGGGGCGACCTTGAAGAGGAGAGACAATTTCGGCTTTGGCGGCCAATGTGGCGGCAGTAGCGAATGGGTCACCGTAGGTTATGACGTTCGCCACGAGAGACCATACGCCCAGGAGTAGGGCAACAACGACGGAAAGTGATGCCGACTGAATACGCTGCCGACGGGTCGAGGAGGTGGTAAGAAAAGGAACCAGGGCGATTACAGGAAGCATCACCAGGAGAGAGCGTTTCGAGAGCATACCGAGACCAGTAGCTAAACCGTTGAGCAACGCGGCTTGCGCCGTGGGACCACACTGAAGCATGTAAATAGATGCAAGCAGGATGGCTGCTCCGGCAGTAGCGGCCAGCGAATCGTTGCTGACTGTGGCGGATGTAAAGGTGAAGCCGGGAAGGAAGGCAACAAACCCGGTAGCGATTATAGCGGGCGCTTCGGAGTTGTGCAAGGCGCGGCGCGCCGCCATCCAGATGAGCAGCAGCGTTAGTAGTCCAAGAAGGGTAGAGAAGAGGCGCATGAGGTGGACCGGAGTATCGCGGGCCGAGGGATAGTTGTGCAGGAAGACATTGAGCGGTGTGCCTCGTTCGAAAGAGAAATTAGTGTCGGCGGAGAAATCCGGGTTAAGTTGAAGGTCAGGGAGGAGCGTGCTATTGGGCCATAACAAGCGCATCCATGCGGCCTGCATAAGGTAGTAGAGCGGAGGCTGCTCGGCTTCGTAAGAGTAGCGTGGGGAGTCTTTGGGAATCGTGGGCAATTGGCCGGTTTTGAGCACTATTTCCACGTAGCGAATGTGGTCAGCTTCGTCCGGTGCTTCGCCAACAGGTATGGTCACGTTGTAGACTGTGGCAGTAACCAGGTAGAGAGCAACGATGAGGTACAGCGCTACCCTGCCCGTGGCAGAGGTCGCGGGTTGTGATGTGCCTGTCAGTGAGGATTTCACAATGTAATTATATATTTGGTGGGTTGCGGTCCAGAGGTTTTGAACAAATAGCCGGTTACAGTTGCCTGATGAACAAGCGCTCCAGTAGGTGGTACTTGACAGATGTGCCCCAATCTCGATACGTTAGCCGTAGTGTCAACGAGACTATCGCATGTCAATATTGGCCAGCACAGATCCGCGGCCGCCATACGCCAAATGACGGAACAGGTGATATAATTCAGGCGACGAATTGGAAATCGAGAAGGAGAGTACCGAGATGGCCGTCACTACATCGCGATCAGGAAAGAACATTCGCAGCAACCATAAAGCCGAGCCAAAGTCATGGGAAATTGGGCCGCAAGCAATACCACTGGCCTTCAGTTATGACGATGTGCTGCTGGTGCCTCGCCGGACCACGGTGACTTCGCGGCGAACCGTGGATGTGGGGACGCTGCTTTCGCGCAATATCCGCCTCAATATGCCGACTGTGAGCGCGAACATGGACACGGTAACGGAAAGCGCGATGGCAACAGAGCTTGCGCGGCAGGGCGGTATCGGGATTATCCACCGGTTCCTGACGATAGAGGCGCAGGCCGCTGAGGTACTGAGAGTGAAGCGAGCGGAATCGTTCGTGATCTCGCAACCCTACACGATTGCGCCGGACGAGACTATTGAGCGCGCCCGGCTCTTGATGGAGCGGCGCGACATAAGTGGACTTGTGGTGATTGATGAACAAGGCAAGCTGGCGGGCATGGTGTCGGCGCGCGACGTGCGGTTTGTACGCAACCCGGATAAGTTCGTGCATGATGTAATGACCCCACGGCAGAAATTGGTCACAGCACCCGCCGATGTTTCGACGGAGGAAGCCCGAGAATTATTCGCTGAACATAAAGTCGAGAAGCTGCCGCTGGTGGACGCAAACACAGGCCAGGTCGTGGGGCTTATTACCGCCAAAGATCTTGCGCAGGCAGGGGAAAATCCGAGGGCTGTGAAGGATAGGAGAGGCAGGCTCATGGTAGGTGCGGCCATCGGGGTGATGGGCGAAGTTATGGAGCGATCAGCCGCTCTGCTGGACGCCGGAGCCGATGTACTTGTCGTGGACGTAGCGCACGGGCACGCCGAAACAGTGATTGAGGTTGTGAAGGCCCTGAAGGAGAAGTGGCACAACGTCGACGTGGTGGCAGGTAACGTTGCGACCGCGGAGGGTGCGGCGGACCTGATCGCTGCGGGAGTTGACGCTGTGAAAGTGGGTGTCGGTCCCGGGTCGGCCTGCACGACACGAATCGTGACAGGGGCTGGTGTGCCGCAACTGACCGCTGTCATGGAGTGCGCGGCTGTCTGCCATGAGGCAGGAGTGCCCCTTATCGCTGACGGCGGAATCAAGACTTCCGGCGATATCGCGAAAGCGCTGGCTGCGGGCGCTTCTACCGTGATGATTGGCAGCTTGCTTGCCGGTACAGACGAGAGTCCGGGCCAGACGGTGACGCGGCGTGGGCAACGCTACAAGACCTATCGCGGCATGGCATCACTGAGCGCGACAACAGTCCGCAGGAAGCGCGAGCGCGAAATGCTGGACATTGCGAACCAGGAAGATGACGAATGGCTAAGCCAGGTGGTCGCTGAGGGTGTAGAGGCAATGGTGCCATACCGTGGGCCTGTGCGCGAGGTGCTGCTGCAACTTGTGGGAGGGCTGCGCAGCGGTATGAGCTATTGCAATGCCCATACCTTGCCCGAGTTCTGGCAGAATGCTCGGTTTGTACGCATCACCCCTGCCGGGTTGAGAGAGAGTGGCCCGCATGATATCGTGCTGGATTAACGCTGCAGCGTGGAAGTGCCATATGCATGTGCAGGTTAACTTTAGAAAGGTCGGCTCCCAATTGGCATTCATGGTAGCCAGGTGACAGCATGTCAATACGCATCTCGCGCCCCAGTGGTGCTCTAAAATTCGCTCTGAAGCTACCAGTCCACCTGTATCATGGTGGACTGGGTTGGCTGCTGGACCATCGTTTCTTGTTGCTGACACACCGCGGGCGCAAATCGGGGAAGCTTTACGAAACGGTCCTGGAGATAGTTGTCTATAGACCTGCCACGGGGACATGCTATGTTGTGTCGGGCTGGGGAGACAACCCCGACTGGTACAGGAATATCCAGACCCAGCCAGCTGTCAGTGTACAGGTTGGCAGGCAGCAATTCGCGCCGCTACAGCACTTTCTCACCCCTGAAGAAGTCGCCACGGTCTGGAGATCGTTCCGACGCAAACACCCGATCGAAGAGCGCATCGCGCTGAAGATATACTCAAGGGCCGGAAACGCCAATCAGAATGGTGCGGCACGCCGAGATACTCTGGTGAGAAACCTGCGAATGGTTGCCTTTCGCCCCAGGCAACAAAATAGAGGGTGACCCATCTTACAGCGGACTACAGACCGCGCAGTTTGGCGGCGATGGACGCGAAATCAGCGTCCGACTGGGCGCGAATGCGGTCGTAGGCCTCGCCTTGCTGGCGCATTATGTATGACGGGTGGTAGGAAACCGTAATCTCGCTCTTCTCCATGCCGGTAATGGGCTGCGGGAACGGGAACCACTGCCCGCGCTCAACAGTCATCTTCACATCGCGGCCCATAACTGCTTTGGCGGCAACTGAGCCGAGGCAGCAGACTAGCTTCGGCTTGATTATGTCAAGCTCGCCCGTGCGCCAGATAGCGCAGGCGCGGATTTCGGGCGTAAGCGGGGCGCGGTTGGAGATACGGCGGCCCTCGCCTTTTGTTGGGCGGCATTTCACCGTATTTGTTATCCAGACCTGTTCGCGTGTGATGCCCGCCGTTTCGAGCAGAGAGTTGAGCACCTGGCCCGCACGCCCCCAGAAAGGATGGCCCGATTTATCTTCGTCCGCACCTGGCGCTTCACCGATAATCATCAGCGATGCAGTGGGAGAGCCTTCACCGAACACGACCTGGGTTCGCGTGGCGCAGAGATCGCAGCGGCAACAGCGGACGCCAGGCTCGCGCAGGGCGAGGATGGCTGTTGCTTTGTCAGAGTGGTAGGCTGGCCCGGCGGCTTGTTCCGGGGTGTCGGCTAACATGTCCGTATGGGGGTGGATAACCTCTTCGGCGCTATCGTGTGGGTGGGCTTGTGCGGGAGTTGGCATGGAGAACTCTCCTTTGGGTATTTGAGTTGGTGCTGCTTGGCTGGCGAATGAACACGTAGGGTTGTGTATAATGCCTGGGAAGCAAAGATTATGCCGCTATTTTACATCAGAGGAGAGGCACGAGATGGCTATTGAACCCGAGGTTGGGCTGTCGAAAGAAACGGTGTACGACGGCAAGTTGATAAAGGTTGTCAAAGAGATGGTGCGCATCGCGAACGGGAACGTGCGAGCCCGCGAGATTGTGGAGCACCCCGGAGCCGTGGCGCTGGTCGTTGTGGACAATGAGGACCGGCTCATCATGGTGAAGCAGTACCGGCGGGCAGTGGACAGAGTGTTGCTGGAGATTCCGGCGGGCACAAGAGAGAAGGGAGAGGACTCAGAGACGTGCGCCCGGCGTGAGGTGCGGGAAGAAACAGGATATGCGGCCGGCAAAGTGGAGAAGTTGGGCGGCTTTTTCTCGGCGCCAGGCTTTTGCACAGAGTACCTCGACCTCTATTTGCTGACAGACCTGCGAGAAGACCCGGGGCAGGCCGATGACGATGAGAACATCGAGCTGGAGCGCCTGACTCTGGCCGAGGCGAAGGACGCCATCAGCCGGGGCGAAATCTGTGATGCCAAGAGTATTTGCGGGATTCTGCTCTGGGCCAATCGGCAGTAGCGGGTGGACGGAGTACCGAGTACCGAGTACCGAGTTGTCAGTATGGGTGGTGGGATAGGGTGGGCTTATGCTTCGTTCGGGAGCGATAGCTCGCGCTGGGCTATGTCGGTGCGGTACTGGGAGCCTGGGATATGTATTTTGGGGGTGTTGGCATACACCCGTTGGCGTGCTTCGGCAAGAGTTGGTGCGCGGCCCACTACGGTGAGGATGCGCCCGCCGTTGGCTCGAATGTCGAGGTCGAATGACGTTGCGGTTGTTGGTGTGGGCTCGCGGGGGAAGAGGGTGCGGAAGATCGATTTCTCCTTAACAGGGCTGAGTTCCTCAGGCAGGATGGCGAGCACGCCGCTGGTTTCGGTCGCGGCATGAAACACCAGCACACCTTCGTCAAGGTCGGCGAGGCCGGAAATGGCGACAGACGGCGTCTTCGAGAGTGGGTAGCCTTCGGATGCAAATACCACGCCCACCACAGCATCGTCGGCCCATTCAATAGGGCCAAGACCGGCAAGGTCGCCACGGCTGACGGCGAGCGCGATATCCTCGAGAGAAGTTTCCAGGCGCGGTAGCAGCACCTGGGCTTCGGGATCTCCACAGCGGCAGTTGAACTCCAATACCTTTGGACCTGAGGGTGTTACCATCAGGCCTGCGTAAAGTACGCCACGATAGGTTATGCCTTCGCTTCTCATACCGTCCACAGCCCGCTGAATAACGTCCTGTTCCACCTGCTTCCATAACTCGGAAGTGACGCGGCTTGTGGGCGAATAGGAGCCCATGCCGCCGGTTAGGGGGCCTTGATCCCCGTCGAGAAGTCGCTTGTAGTCGCAGGATGGCGGCATCATAGAGACATATGTGCCGTCGGTGAAGGCAAGCGCACTCACCTCAAATCCCTCTACGAACTCCTCAATTACCATTTTGACTTCGCTGTCAGATTCGGGAAGCACTCCGGCCACACGCATCCTTGTGATAGCTTCGGCGGCATCAAGGACATCTTCAGCGACGAATGCTCCTTTGCCGGCAGCAAGCCCATCGGCCTTCAATACGAGCGGGTATTTGGTTCGTGGGTCGCGAATGTATTCTACCAGAGCATCCATGCCTGAAATGATACGATAGCCGGGAGATGGGATATCGTGCCTATTCATGAAATCGCGCGCCCAGCATTTGCTCCACTCCAGTTTTGCGGCGGCCTGTGTTGGGCCGAATGCGGGCACACCAAGCAACATGAGCGTGTCAACTATGCCGTGGCGCAGGGGCACTTCAGGGCCGACAATCACAAGATCAATGTTATTGTTGAACGCCCACCCTGCGAGCTGGTCGCATTGAGCTTCGGTCTCGATGGGCATGGCAAGGTTCTGAGCGAGAAGGCCTGTTCCGCCATTGCCGGGAGCGCAGTAGATTGTGGTTACGGCCGGGCTTGTGGCTAGCTTCCAGACGATGGCGTGCTCGCGCCCACCCGCGCCCACTACAAGGATTCTCATGTTTCTTGGCCTCCAGTTATGCTCAACACGCGCCGATATCAGCCTATCCAATGGGCGCTGCCGTATATTCTGCTGCACCATGCCAGCAAGGCTAATGATACTACAATCCAGATGGCAGCGACTACCCGGTTGGCGCGACCGGGCAAGCCGAGCCAGATGAGACCTGGCCAGAGCGGCAGCACGTAACGGGCCAGCGAAAAGGTAATATTTGTGCTGAGTGGATATACAACGCCCAGCAGAAGCCATGCCCACTCCGATGCGAGCAGCTTCTTACGGGCGATTATGCCTCCAATTACAAGCAGCACCGGAAGTGAGAGGTCAAGGATGAGATAGAGGCGGCTGCCCTGCCCGAAATAGAGCACCGGATCAGCGTCTGGGGGTACGCCGCCTGTCACGCTTTGCCATAGCTGGCTGAGACTTTCCCAGTAGGTGACAAGGAAGAACGAGCCTTTGTGGTTCCAGCCTTTCAACATGGTCTCGTTCAGGATGAACGGGTTACCGAACCTCCACCACAGGAATGCAGCATAGATGCCGATACCGGCGGGAACGAGCAGCGTCCAGAGTATGTCGGGTCGTATCTTGCGAAGCTTCCAGCCTGTCTGGGAGAGATATTCGGCCAGCAGCACAGGGAACAAGAGCAAGCCCGCGAAACGGTCGAGCGAGGCGAGCATACCAATCAGACCCGCGCAGAGCCATTTCCAGCGCCAGTTGGAGCGAGCGAGGGTGAAAGTGGCGATCACGAGAAAGAGGAAGAGGCCCTCTGTGTACATTGCTGAGAAAAAGAAGGCGGTCGGCAAGGCAGCAAGGGTGAAAGCAACTACGCTTGCGCCCAGATTGCCCAGGCGGGGCGCAAGGAAGCGGATCAAGAGCAGGAGCGCGAAGTAAAACGAGATGTTGCTAATAAGGAGTCCTGCCGTCACGATAGTGCCGAACTGAGGATTGCCGAAATCCCAGCCGAAGGTGACCAGGCGCAGAATGCCGGCAAGTGTACGTACCAGGAACGGGTAGAGAGGCGCGAAAGCAACATTGGTATCGCCCAGGCCGCCGGGTTGATATGTATACCCGTTGAGCGCGATACCGGCATACCATGCCGAGTCCCACATCAGGCCAAGCTCAGCGAGCCAACCTTTGTTGCGTGACGGCTCGGCTGCGATGGCCGCCGTGACACCGGAGTAAGCCCCTAACAGCGCAATAATCCGCGTCACAAGGAAGATAAGGAGAGCAGCCGCCCAGGGTGGAATGGTCACCGCCGAGCGGGCGATTGTCGCGACCAGCGAGGGAGATGGCTCTGCTATGAGCACGCTTCCGCGCGGGCTGTCATCGGCTATGGTGGTGGCCTGGCCTTGCTGCATAGGATTCCAGATAAAGTGCGCTACACGTTTCGCGTCGGGATCACTCCCATTCTATGGTTGCCGGAGGCTTCGATGTAATATCGTACACGACGCGGTTGACATGCGGCACTTCGTTGACGATACGGCTGGAAATGCGGCCAAGCACATCATAGGGTATCTGGGCCCAATCAGCGGTCATACCATCTGTCGACGTGACGGCTCGTACCGCGACGGCGTCGGCATAGGTGCGAAAGTCGCCCATCACACCGACGCTCTGGATCGGCAGTAAGGCGGCAAAAGCCTGCCAGATTTCGCGGTCCAGCCCGGCTTCGTGCAGCTCGGCGCGTACGATGGCATCGGCGGCGCGCAACGTCTCAAGGCGTGGACGTGACACCGGACCGAGCACGCGAACGGCCAGGCCGGGACCGGGGAAGGGCTGCCGCCAGACTATTTCTTCCGGCAAGCCTAGCTCAAGACCAACGCGGCGCACTTCATCCTTAAAGAGATAGCGCAATGGTTCGACCAGCTTGAACTTGAGGTCAGCGGGTAGGCCGCCCACGTTGTGGTGGGTTTTGATGCGTGCCGCGTTGGGGCGCTCCGGGGTAGCGCTCTCGATCACGTCGGGGTAGAGGGTGCCCTGTGCAAGGAAATCGAACGTGCCAAGCTTGGCCGACTCGCTCTCGAAGACGCGGATAAAGGTCGCGCCTATTCGCTTGCGCTTCTCTTCGGGGTCGGAGACATCCTGTAGAGCGGTGAGGAAGCGATCGGAAGAGTTAACAGCGACAAGGTTCATGTGCATATGCCGCCCAAACGTCTCAATAACCTGCTCGGCCTCGTCCTGGCGCAGTAGGCCATTGTCAACGAAGAGGCAGGTAAGTTGTTCGCCAATGGCACGGTGCACGAGCGCAGCGGCGACCGCCGAGTCGACGCCGCCACTGAGGCCGCAGAGCACGCGCCCATCACCCACCGTAGCGCGAATCTGCTCGACGGCCTGCTCGATGAAGGAGGCGGGCGACCAGGTTGGCGAGAGGTGTGCGACGTTGAACAGGAAGTTGGAAAGGATTTCCTTCCCTTGAGGAGTATGAACTACTTCGGGATGGAACTGAATACCCAGCGTTGTACCGCGACCCATGGCGGCGAACGGAGCGTTCGCTGAGGCAGCGAGGATCTCGAAGCCTTCGGGCATGGACTCAATGCGGTCGCCGTGGCTCATCCAAACCTGAAGATCGGAATCGAGACTATGAAACAGGGGAGAGTCGCCGGTGCGTCTGATCTGCGCCGGGCCGTACTCCCGATGTTGTGAGGGAGCGACATGGCCGCCGAGAGCATGGGTGATTAGCTGCATCCCGTAGCAGATGCCAAGTACAGGCTTGCCGCTTGCCAGCACATAGTCGGGCAGTTGGGGCGCTCCTGGTTCGTAGACGCTTGCCGGGCCACCGGAGAGGATGTATGCAACGGGGTCCAGCCGCTCTATTTCAGCATGTGTGGCATCATGCGGCAGTAGCTCCGAATAGACGCCTAGCTCGCGCACGCGGCGTGCTATTAGCTGAGTGTATTGCGAGCCGAAGTCGAGCACAGCGACAGTCGGCTGGGTTACATGGATTTCCGGTTCCGGTGTTTCGGTTGTGGATTGGGTCATTTTGTTCACTTTCGCTAAAGGTGCTGCTTTACAGATATACACTACCCGGAGCTATTTATTTCTGAGGAAACCCAGAATAAGGCGATTAAACTGTGCCGGCTTCTGGTAAAAGGGCATATGGCCGCTGCCGCGCATGATCGAGAGGCGTGCCTGTGGGATGGCACGGGCAAAGAGCGTCGCGTGTTCGAGCGGCACTACGCGGTCACGTGCGCCCCAGATAACCAGAGTTGGCGCGGTTATGTCTGATAAGAGGCTGTGAATGGAGTCTTCGCGAAGCATTACCAGGCCCTGACGCCGGTTTCTCGTGCGCAGGGCGAGACGGATAACGGTCGGGTAGAGGCGGGCATGATAGGCGCTGCGGTCGGCCATCATAACCATGTTGGCGAGCCATTGCGGGCCTGAGCGCGGCAGACCTGCACTCGCGATGAGAACGAGACGGTTTATCCGTTCGGGGCTAGCTGCGGCGACCGCCACGGCAATCTGCCCGCCCATCGAGTGACCGACAAGATCGACCTTATCAAGGCCGAGTGCGTCAAGAAACGCTTGAATGAAGTTAGCATATGTATTCGTCGTGTAGGCCGGTAGACGGCCGGAATTGCCGAAGCCCGGCAAATCGAGCGCGATAACATGGTGCTCAGGGGCGAGGGCAGGGAAAGTATACGGGAACCAGAGATCAGCACCGCCCTGGAAGGCGTGGAGGAGCAGAATGGTTGAGCCGGGTTTACCCTGGCCGCCCTCCAGGTAGCGCACGTGGATGCCGTCCACTTCGATACTCTGCTCAACGTGCGAGATCTGCCGGTCGGGTGGTGATTCGGTTGTGGTCGCTGCGCCCATAAGAGCTAGTGATCCCTCTTTTGCCTGTGATGCCCTCTTTGTTGGGCCGCTTTCTACGACTGCGTGTCTGCGCCGCTTGCCGTGTTCTGATATATAAACTCTTCATCGAAATGCCATTCGTCTTCCGGGATGGTCTCGATTTGTACTTCGATGCGCGGGTGGAGCGGGTCGATGCGCTTGACCAGATGGATGTCAACGACGCGGTTGTCGTTGATTCCGAGATTTTCGCAGAGTGCATCCTGAGTTATTTTGAGGCCGCCATCCAGGTCGCGTTTCATCGGTGTGGGAAAATAGAAGTCGATAAAGAGTGAAAGGTAACCGGAGCGCAGAGCATCTATCATCGTATCGGGCAGCTGGCCTGAGAACTTCATGCCTTGCATCCGGCTCGAAACGTCCTGCTTGAAGCGGCGCGCCTCGGCGCTGAGTATGCGCCGACCATTGACCGTCGCATACTGGCTGTTGATGCCTGGAGGTAGCGGCAAGCGCAAGTTCAAGACGACCGGAAGCGCCTTATGCGGCGGACTCGGGCTCTTTTCCGGGGTGCGGCTCATGGAAAGATTATAGCACATTGCCCGGGGTGCGATAGGCGATTGACCGCCTGCGACGAGGGGTCACGGACGACGTTGTCAGTTGTCAGTTGACGGTCTGTTGTTCCATACTCTCTTCCCTTAGCACCATCCACTCCTAAAAACCTCAGCGAAACTCAGCGCCCTCTGCGCCTCTGCGGTGAGTCCGTAAATTACTGACAACTGACAACTACGCAATACCCACCCATGCCAACCGCTAGCCTACAGTGTATAATTGAGTGAATTGTTTAGCAGTAAGCGAAAGGGAGCAAAGTCCGATGGCAGATAATCTGGATAAGGTTCTTATGTATATAGTCGATCACCAGTTGATGCAGAGCGACAGCCGCGAGTCACAGATAGAAGCGACCGCTTCGCGGGACGTTGAAGCTGAGATCGAGGGCGTGGCGCAGGACAGGCAAGCCGATGCCGAGAGGCTGGCACCATACTTCGCGGAGGGACTCAGGCAAGCGATGGCGAACGGCGGCAAACTGATTGTGAAGGATACCGACCCTCGCGATAACAACATTGCCGATGCCTTCGCACGTTTTCTCGTCACGCCAAACCTTGCTACTTCGGAAAGCCACGAAATTGGTGAGGGACATTACCAGTATACCTTCAACGTTGACCTGGCAAAGTTGAGCGAGATAGCCAGGCAGGCGGGTGTAACTCTTCAGGGAGCGTGACGGCAATTACTAAGCGCAAGGCACACGCAGATCCGTTGACGGTCCAGAACCAGGATGGTCCACAGGCTATCCCGGCGGAGGCTACACCTCGTGCGGAGGGAGCGGTGCCTCGCCGCTCGTTCGATTCCCTTGAGGAGAAGCTAGGGTATACATTTCAGGACGAAGACTACCTGCGGAATGCGATGGTACACAAGTCGTACTTGCACGCAGTACCCGATTTCCCGCTTGGTTCTAACGAACGGCTGGAGTTTCTTGGCGATTCTATCCTGGGGTTTGTTGTTTCCAGCGATCTCTATCTCGCCTACCCGAATACACCGGAAGGACAGCTTACAGCATGGCGCGGTGCGCTGGTAAGACTGACCACGCTGGCTAATATCGCGGAACCGCTTGAGCTTGGCGAATATATGTATATGAGCCGCGGGGAAGAGAATGCAGGCGGCAGGAAGCGCGGCACAAATCTTGGGCGGGCTGTGGAGGCACTCCTTGGCGCTGTCTATCTTGATGGCGGGCATGAGGCTGCGCGTGATGTGTGGCACAAGATTCTTGGCGAGGGTGGCGTGGCACGGATACAGGAGGTGCTGAGCACCGACTACAAGACGCAATTGCAGCAATTTACACAGGCCAACCTGAGAGTTACTCCACTTTACAGATTGGTTGACACATCGGGGCCGGACCACGCAAAGCAGTTTCGCGTGGAGGTACTGGCGGGCGAGCGAAAGCTGGCGGACGGTACCGGCAGTAATAAGCAGGCGGCAGAGCAGGCAGCCGCAGAGGCTGCGCTTCGTGTGCTACGGGCGGAAGTGCCGGTGGACGAACAGAAGACGGCTGAACAAGATGACAACGCAGCAGGGCCAAAAAGTAACGAGATTTAGCAGCCTGAGATAGCAGGTATCCGGAGAAATAATGGCTGAATTTGAGGATATGACGATATTTACGGGCAACGCGAACCCTGAGCTAGCCGAGGCCATAGCTATGAGGTTGAGGGTGGGGCTTGGCAATGCACAGGTGTTTGAGTTCTCTAACGAGAATATCTTTGTGAAGATTGATGAGAGCGTCCGCGAGAACGATGTCTTTATCGTGCAGCCGTTTTCCACGCCTGTGCACCGCTCTATTATGGAACTGCTGATTATGATCGACGCGGCCAAGAGAGCATCGGCGGGTCGAATTACGGCTGTCGTGCCCTACTATGCATATGGCCGAACCGACAAGAAAGACCAGCCGCGAGTGCCCATCACCGCAAGGCTGATCGCTGATATGATAACGGTAGCGGGCGCACAGCGTATGCTCACTATCGATCTGCATGCGGGCCAGATTCAGGGCTTTTTCAATATCCCGGTGGACGAGCTTACGGCCATGTTCTTGCTGGCGGATTATTTCAGAGCAAAGAAGATTCCGGAGAGGGTGGTTGTGTCGACAGATATTGGTAATGCGAAGCGAGCGCGCAACTTCGCCGAGCTTATCGACGCGCCACTGGCGATTGTGGAGAAGCGGCGAACCGGGAATGCTGACAGGACCGAGGTGATGAACTTGATCGGCGATGTAGAAGGTAAGACCGCTATACTGGTGGACGATGAGATTGATACGGCAGGGTCGATGTGCCAGGCTGTAAATGTGGTTGTGGAGCACGGCGCGACCGCTGTGTTCGCATCCTGCGTTCATGCGGTGTTGTCGGGGCCGGCTGTGGAGCGCCTGCGGAACACCCCTATCAAAGAGCTTGTGATGACCGATACAATCCCTGTGCCGCCGGAGAAAATGCTTCCCAACATGCGAATATTGAGCGTAGCTCCGATGCTGGCGGAAACGATCTGGCGCATACATTCCGGCACGTCGGTCGGGGCGATGTTCGACGCCGAAAAGCAGGCGGTGCTGGATAATAACTGAAGCGGAGAAATGCCGGGTTAGAATAGTTGGAAGGGTGAAGGGTGCGTTGACCTTTGCCCTTCTTTTATTTCAATAGTCCACTATTTCGACCGCGCGGATATAAGTGAAGACGAACCAGCGATCCGTCTTGACGCGCAGGGTGGCGGGTCGCGCGGGGTCTGGTGAGTTGTGCGGGCGGTAGTTGAAGCGCAAGATGGTTGCCCATTGACCGCTGAGGGTTTGTTCACGGGCCGTGGTTAATCCGGTGATGTCGGCATCGCTCAGCCAATCGAGGTCGCGCCGAATATCCAGGTCGAGGAAGCGGCGGTGAAGGTCGCCCTCGTCGGAGAAGCGGTCGCCCAATGTGCGGGCGATGCCTGCATTGCCTGAGTTGATGGATTGTATGTAGACCTGCGCCGCGAGCGAAGTCTGATCGAGAAGAACGAGCAGCAGCATAGAGGCGGAACAGGCAAATAGCAGCAGGATGACCAACAATACCTGCCAGATGCGGACACGCCGAGTAAAGCGCCGACCCGTCCTCTGTTCAGATTGCGTAAGGTCTTTTGCAGTCATACCTTGCTTATTTTGGTTCGGTGGCCTGAAAGCAACAAATCCCGCAATAAGTGTGTTGCGGGATTTGTTGCGTCTGACTTGTATTCGTAAGTGAGGAACTAGCCTGCCATTGCAGGTTCGGCTTCAGCTTCTGTCGTGGTTGCGGTTTCAGGAGCGGGCCGCCGCCAGCGAAGATTTGGCTCGCGGGCTGCGGTGACTTCGTCAAGGCGGCTGAGCTCGGTAGTATGAGGAGCGGTGTGGACCAACTCCGGGTTAGTGCGAGCTTCCTCGGCGATGGCCTTCATGTTGGCGATGAAGATATCGAGGGTCTCTTTGGACTCCGTTTCGGTCGGCTCGATCATCATTGCTTCCTCGACTATGAGAGGGAAGTAGACGGTGGGCGGGTGCATCCCGTAGTCGATGAGGCGCTTGGCGATATCCATTGTGCGGATGCCTGTCTCCTGCTTGATGTTCTTGCCGGAGAGCACAACTTCGTGCATGCACACCCGGTCGTGCGGCAGGTAGTAGGTGTCCTTGAGGTTGACGCGGATGTAGTTGGCGTTGATGATGGCATCTTCGCTAACGCGCTTGAGGCCGCGCAGACCGAGGTGCAAGATATAGGTGTATGCGCGGACGTGCATACCGAAGTTGCCCCAGAAGTTCTTCACACGGCCAACGCTCTTCTCAGGCATCTTGAAGGTATATTTGTCACCGTCCTTCGCGACCACCGGGCCGGGCATGAAGGGAGCCATGTGCGACTTGCAGGCCACAGGGCCGCTGCCCGGACCGCCGCCCCCGTGCGGGGTGGTGAACGTCTTGTGCAGGTTTATGTGCATGACATCAAAGCCGAGATCGCCGGAGCGAATATGGCCCACGAGCGCGTTCAGGTTAGCGCCGTCGCCATACATGAGGCCGCCCGCATTGTGCACCATCTCGCTGATCTTCAAGATGTTAGGCTCGAAGAGACCAAGCGTGCTTGGCACGGTCAACATCATGCCTGCAACGCGATCAGACAGGTTGGCCTCAAGCGTTGACAGGTCGACGTTGCCGTCGGGGCCCGACTTGAGCGACACCATTTTGAATCCGGCTGCGGCTGCGGTGGCTGGATTAGTGCCGTGTGCCGAGTCGGGGACCAGGATGATATCGCGATTGAAGTCGCCGCGCGAGCGATGGTAAGCGCGAATCATCAGTATGCCCGTAAACTCGCCGTGTGCGCCCGCCGCGGGTTGTAGGGTCACAGCGTCCATGCCGGAAATCTGAGCTAGCATCTGCTGCAGCCCATACTGGACTCCCAGCGCACCCTGTACGGTTTCCTCGGCCTGGTAGGGGTGGATATGCGCCCAGCCGGGCATGATGGCTACGTCCTCGTGCACTTTGGGGTTGTATTTCATCGTGCAGGAGCCGAGGGGGTAGAAGTTCGTGTCGATAGAGTAGTTCTTCTGGCTGAGCCGCACGAAGTGACGAGTCACGTCGATCTCGGATACCTCAGGCAGATCAAGCTCCTGGCGGGTGAGTTTGGGGTCGAGGACAGGTGCCTCGTCCATGTCAACCTCGGGCAAAGAAAAGCCGATGCGGCCGGGGCTGGAGAGATCAAATATAAGTGGTTCTATGCTCATGGGTGTATTCTCCTGGGAAATGAGAAGTGAGAAGTGGCAAATCTCACGCAAACCTCATTTCTTATTTCTCACTTCCTATTTCTGTCAACGCTGCGATTAGCCTGTCCAATTGCTCTTTAGAGTTCATCTCTGTTACGCAGAGCAGCCAGGCATTCTCTACGCCTTCCACTTCCGGCGTGCCGCTTATGTCGAGACCACCAATAATCTTGTGCTCAAGCAGGCGGTGGTTTAGCTCGGTTGGCGAGATGGGCGTCTGGATTGCGAACTCTTTGAAGAACGGCTCACGGCTGATTATTTTGTAGCCGGGAAGCTTTTTCAGGCGGTTGGCGAGGTAGTGGCTGCGCTGGTATGACAACTCGGCCACTCGCTTGACGCCCTGTGGACCCATGCAGCACATGTATGCTGTGGCGGCAACTGCCATGAGAGCTTCATTTGTGCAGATGTTCGAGGTGGCTTTCTCGCGGCGAATGTGCTGCTCACGAGTTTGGAGCGTGAGCACGAAGCCGCGCCGCCCCTCGGTGTCTTTGGTCATGCCCGCGAGACGGCCGGGCATCTGGCGAACATACTTCTCTTTCGTGGCGAGGAGGCCGCAATAAGGGCCGCCGAACGACATTGGTATGCCGAGGCTCTGTCCCTCACCGATAGCGATGTCAACATCAAGCTCGCCGGGGGATTTAAGCAGGCCGAGGGAAATCGGATCGAACACTTCAATCAGGATGCCGCCCAGCGCGTGAACACGGTCGGCCAGAGTGGTGAGATCGCGGATTTCGCCAAGGAAGTTCGGCTGCTGAATGATTACGCAGGCCAGATCGCTGCCGATGTCCTCAACGGCCACGTTTACGTCGCGCTCGACCACTTCGATGCCGTGGTTATCGCAATATGTGCGGAGGACCGCCTTGTGCTCAGGGTGCGCCTTCGGTGAGATAGCAACCTTCTTGCGCTTCGTGATCGAGCTTGCCATAACAGCAGCTTCACCGAGCGCGGAGGCCGCATCGTACATAGAGGCATTGGCGACATCCATACCCGTTAGCTGGCAGATCAATGTCTGAAACTCGTAAATTTGCTGTAGAGTACCCTGGCTCAATTCGGGCTGGTAGGGGGTATAAGCTGTGTAGAACTCGGAGCGCGACATGATGCGATAGACAGCACTGGGCGAGAAGTGATTGTATGAGCCTGCTCCCAGGAAGGTCGCGTAGTGGGCGGCATCGGCATTCAGCTCGGAGAGGCGGCGCATTTCGGCTATCAGCTCAGGCTCGGAGAGGGGTGTCGGGAGCTCGATTATCGGGTCGAGGACAGAGGCAGGCACTTCGCGATACAGATCCTGTACGCTTTGCAGGCCAATGGCTTCCAGCATTTCCTGTCGCTGGGCCTCTGTGTTAGGGGTGTAAACCATATCTTTTGTTCCTTCGATTCTAGCTATTGAGCAGGCTGCTGGTTGCTGCTCTTTTGACGTTCTACTGTCGACTCGCTAAAGTCGATACTATTTGTTACTTGCCCTCTACTTTTCGCACGACCTCACGGCGCACCTGTATACGAATCCCGCAAATGGAATTGGCGTGGACACGTTACAACAGGCCGCTCCCATCCAGGGCGCAGTGAAGCACCACGCCCGGCCCGATGGGTTTAGCCCTGCGCCTTCTCGAACTCGTCGTAGGCCTCGGCATCCATCAGCTTATCCAACTCAGACGGGTCGGACAGGCGAACCTTCATAAACCAGCCCTTGGTGAAGGGATCGGAATTCAGGAGGCCAGGCTCGTCGAGCAGGGCTTCGTTTCGCTCCACCACTTCGCCGCTGATTGGACTATAGAAGTCGGCAGCAGCCTTTACCGATTCAAGTGCGCCGATTGCTTCGCCCTGCGCCACTTCCGCACCCACGGAGGGCATATCAACGTAGACCATGTCGCCAAGCTGTGTGGCAGCATAGTTGGTAATGCCCGTGACAGCGGTGTCGCCTTCTATCTGGACCCATTCATGCTCGTTCGTGTACTTGTAGTCGCGGGGGTTGTCCATTGTAGCCTCCTCTTTTTGTTGCTGATTGTGGTTCGTACTACGTACTACGTACTCCGTATTATCACTTCTTTACGTTTTACGTTTTACGCTTCACGCCTGATCGGCGGTTTCTTGTACATCGGGCGGCTCACCACTTCGATGCTTACGGGTTTGTCGCGGATGATAACGTCGAGCTGGGTTCCTGGCTCGTGCAGTCCGGCTTTTACCCAGCCCATACCAACGAACTTGTCGAGTGTGGGGCCGAACGAGCCGCTTGTGACTTCGCCCACCTGCTCGCCATCCTTCTGGATGGCGCAGTGGGCACGCGGCACGCCACGCCCTGTCACCTGGAAGCTGACGAGGCGCTCACCGTCTGGACTGTCAGCGGCAGCCTGCAGGGCCTCACGACCCACGAAGTCAACGCCTTTGTTGAGCTTGACGAAGCGGCCAAAACCACCCCAGACGGGATTGCGATTGGCGGGAGGGGCCACGTCGCTACCGGAGAGCGGCAGGCTGGCTTCGAGCCGGAGGGTGTCGCGCGCTCCGAGGCCAGCGGGAGTAGCACCATTCTCGACGAAGATCCGCCAGAGCTTCACGGTTTCGCCGGCGGGGAAGAATAGCTCGAAACCATCTTCGCCTGTGTAGCCGGTGCGCGATATCCGAGCAGGAACGCCCGCGACATTGCCCGTTGTAGCCCAGAAGAACTTTAGCGGTCCAAGATCGACGTCGGTGAAACGCTGAAGGAGGCGAGCGGCTTCGGGACCCTGCACATCGAGCTTGCCGGTTTCATCCGACTCGTTTACCAGTTCGACATCCAGGTTATGCTCGTCGCGGAGACGCTTCAGCCAGGCGAAATCTGAGCGGAGCGGGGCGGCATTTACGCAGATAAAGGTATGGTCGCCGAAGTTGTAAACAATGCAGTCGTCTTCGACACCGCCGTTGGGGTTGGTGATGAACGAATACTGTGCCTGGACCTCGCCGAGGGCTGCGACATTATTGGTCGTAGCGACGTTAGCAAGGTAGGCGGCGTCCAGGCCGCGGAGAACGAACTCGCCCATGTGGCAGGTGTCGAAGATGCCCACGCCTGAGCGCACTGCCTTGTGCTCTTCGATGATGCCGTTTGCGTACTGGACGGGCATCATCCAGCCGCCAAACTCGACCATGCGTGCGCCGAGGGCCACGTGCTCATCGTAGAGTGGCGTGCGGAGCGGTTCTGAGGTTGCGTGGGTGTTCTGGCTGGCTAGATCTTCCTTGATCGATGCTTCTTCCAAATTATCCCCCTCTTGGAAATTTGATCCAAACCTGGGTCTGAGTGGTGCGAATTTGCTGCTTAAATAAAACAGACAGTAGGAAGCGGGTCGCTTCCTCTGTCCTGGGGCCTGCGAGATTGGGCCTTGCGGCCTTGCTCCATCGGCGTTCCATAAGGAACTCTCCAGAGGTTCCTGCGGCGCGGTCTACTTTGCCTGAGAGTTTCGGCACAACCTTTCCCCTTCGGCGCTCCTATCTGCATAGGAGTCTCTCCCGTGCGCAATGGAATTATAGCACTCGGAGTCAGTTGAGTCAACACTGTGCCCGATGGGTATATGAACAGATTAAAGGTAGAGCAATCAGACGTCTTGATACGGGAAGGTCCACCCCCAGCCCCTCGCTTCACTCACGCCCCCTCAGCGGGAGTGCCCTGCACCACTCTTGCGAATTGTTGGAACACTTACAGGCAATAAGAAAGGGTGGGCACACAAGCCCGCCCTTTCTTATTGCTGCTGAGACGGCCTGGGTTACTTCGCGATGAAGGTCTTCCAGTCGCCTATCGGAGGAATCTGGTTATTGTTGAGTTGTTCTCGCCACTGCTCGTCGGTCAGACGGTTGTTGCTTGGCTGAATGAACTCGTACTGGCTGTAGATGCCGCCGCGGGCAAGCACAAGCTTGTTGTCGACGGGCACTACAACGTAAAGCTCCATGATGCGGCCTGTTCCTTCGGTGAGGGCCTGGTCGCCTCCGGCACCGCCCGTGGCAACGTCGGCAACCACAGCTGCATCCTGGTCGTTGAGGTCGGTGTTGCCCGGCTCGTTGGCGTCCTGCGGGTCGGCGGCAGACATCGTGATGTGCTCCAGGCGACCACCATAATACTGAATAAGGTCATATTCGTCGCTGGTGAGAGCGGTGTTGGTAAGCTCTTTCTCGCTGATGTGCTTCAGATCGAGTGCGAGATTGTACAGGTCGTTGAGGTTGTTGTAGTCGCTTGTGACTGTGGGATCGTCGGACTTCTCCAGCAAGCCGCGCGAGAGCAGACCATCGCGCGTCATGCCGACGAGGGCAGCGATGCGGGCGTAGAACTCCGGCTCCGGCTCAACATAGCCCTTGACCTGCTCGGGCGGTCCGCCGCCCATCTCGGCCATGACTTGCTTGGCATAGAGGAGGGTGTCGTGCTTAAGCTCGGTCCAGCTACCCTGCACTGTATTGAGGTTCTTGCGGGTCCATGCCTGGTTGGTCATGAAGCTAGGATAGCCGCTGTTGGCGGGCTTCTCGGCCAGGAGCGGGCGGAACGTGTAGAGCCACGACCAGTACAGGTTCTCAGTCCACTGCGAGTCGGCAAGGCTGCCGATTTCGCCTCGTACCTTGGTTAGCTGGGCGTCGTACTTGGGGTATTTGGTTTCGCCCTGTGCGGCAAGAATATTGTACGCTTCCTGGGAGCCGAAGGCGGCGGGCACATCGAGGGCCTTCGGCAACCATCGCTCGTTGCCTTCGACGCCGACGTTGCGCCAGATTAGCTGGCCAAAAACATATTCGTCCAGTGTAAACCGCTGGCCCATCAGGCGCAGACCCTTGGTTACCTTCTCTTTGTCCTCGTCAATATAGACGAACATAGAGTTGATGCGAGGGGCTGCAAGGGACTTCGCAAGCTCCTGGAAGTTGGCTAGTCTGGCATCGTCAGCCACCGCGGCGGCATTGGTGTTCGGACCAAAAGCTTTGTCGATAAGCGGCGCGTAGTCCAGATATGTGAGGTCATCAGAGCCACCGACGAAGAAGGATGTCGGCTCGTAGATGCGCCCCCAGAGTTGCCTTGCCGCCTGGTTGCCGTTCGTGGCGGTTTGCAGTGCCTCGCTCAACAGAATGGCAGAGCGCGTCTCGTCCGCAGACTTCAAGCGGAAGGTGATGCGGCCGTACCACATCATGGCGCGGAAGTATTTCTTCAGGTCTTCGGAGCGAGTGTAGTGGCCGCGAGGCACATACTGGCTGAAATCCTCAATGTACTCCTCGCCACCGATGCCCATCGAAGCGACTGGCATGAGGCCCGCGTGGGCGTCAATCTGAGCAAGGTCGGTGGCTACTTCGGCCTGCACAGCAGCGGGAATAGCGGCATTAGGATCTAGCAGCCTGGATGCCACAGTTAGATATGCAAGGTTGCGGCGCGCCGCGTTCTCAGCGCCTGTGCCCTTTACGCTGTCGTACTGGGCCTGAGTCGCCTGCTGCAGAGCGGTGGTCATGCTCTTGAGGTCGTTGATAAGATAGCTTGTCTCAGTGGAGCGCAAAAGTTTGTCGAAGATAAGATGGTAGACGTGGAGCACCGAGTCGGTGGTGACAAAGACGGGTTTCTGGTCATAGCGTCCGTCTTCATAAAGCTGGTAGAACTGCTTGTACTGGTCGCCTTGCGGGAAGGTGGCGGCGAAGTTGTTTTGCTCGATAAGGGCCTTTGCGTTGACCGTGAGTGTGAAGTCCTTGGCGTTCGCCACATTAGTGAGACCGCGTGCGGCCTGGTAAGGCCTGACGGCAGGAACGACCGAAGACGGCTCCAGATTGTACTTTGCAAAGCTCAGGGCAGTTACCCCATCGCTCTTGTAGCGCCAGTCATAATAGTGAGCACCGATGTTGCCCATCTGCACCTGGAAGCCCTCGGCGGCAGATGGCACATAGGTCAGCACACGGCGCTGGAAGGCCTGAATATAGACGTCAACACCGGCCTGCCCGGCGATCTTTACTTTGGCCCAGTAAGGTTCTGATATTGGAAGGCCTGCCGCATAGAACCAGGGGTCGTTTAAACGAGCGGTGACGGTCTTGCCGCCCTGGGAGACTGGACCGGACTGGTTCAGGAAATCCCAGAACACCTGCGGAATGTTGTGTCCGGTAGATGGCTCATAGTAGGCGATTGTCTGCTGCCGGGTGGCCGCTACGCCTACGGCCGTGGTAACGGTGCCTGCGCGGTCGATTGTCTGCACCAGCGCGCCGCCGACGCGGTTCTCTGCCTTATCGAGCACTTTGCCGAAGGAGGCATAGGTGGGGGCGTTGGGGTCGTCGTTGTCTGAGGCCAGTGGAATGTTGGCGGGTGTGCGGTCCTCGTATTCGTTGTCGCCAACCTGCATCTTACCAGTGATTAGCTCGACGGTGAGTAGGCCATTAGTGACATAGAAAGGGTTTGCCGGGTCGGCCTTTGGATTGTTTATTTCCATGCGGCTCTTGTCGAAGTACTGCACGCGGCGCATACCGTTAGCGCCCTGCGCGTACTTCTCCATAAGCGATTCACCGGGGGTTGGTCCCCAGTAGAAGCTGCGCTTGACCGCGCCGTCCGCGACCGGCTTATCGGTGCGAGTCCAAACGTTCTTGAAGGCTGAGGCCGCGAAGTCTGCTGCCGACGCCGGTGTTGAGCCGTAGAACGAGAACGTGGGGAGCAGCGTTAATAGCGCCGCGCCCGCTGCAATATAACGATAGTGTGATTTACTCATGCTGTTTGCTCCTTGAGATATAGGCAAGTGTGCGAGCCAATTATACATAGGAGCAGGTGGCAGGCGCATCATACCTTTGCCGTATTTGTGCGTAAGACGCCAAACGGTCGACGAGCATAGCGGGTGTACGCCGCCAACCGTGCCGTATAGCAAAGGTTTAGTCGAGGGCCAATATGCAGGACAGATTCGCGATGGTCCAAATCATGTCGCTGGCCCGATCAAAGTCCATGAAGGCAGCCGCGTTGGCACTAGTACCCGCAACACTACTGCCTATATACGCTCCGGTGCTACGAACGATTAGTTGCTACAGGGCCTTCTCAGGCAAGGTTTGGGGATTTGTTCCGGCTACCGCCTCGCTACCAAGCGAGCGCAGGAGTGCTTCCGTCCGCGCGATTCGGGCGAACTCGCCGCTGAGCGAGGTTAGCTCGGATTCATGCATCTCATCGGCTGTGTAGTGGCGTGAGGTGATGGGGCTGTAGCGATCAAAAGTAGCTGTCGCATCGGAGACTACAATTGTGCTAAAGCCGAGGTTGGCTGCCATGCGGGCCGTAGTCGACACGCAGTGATCGGTGGTCAGGCCGACAAGAACCACACCGCTCTGGTTCCCGGCACGCAGTCGCTCCTCAAGGTCGGTCCCGATAAAGGCGCTGTTCTCACTCTTTTTGAGAACAGGCTCTCCCGGTTGCGGCTTCACAATATCCTTAATTTCGTTTCCAACATAGTCGGGTCGCAAGGGAGACTTTGGGTTCTTTGAGTGGTGATGCACGTGATAAATTGCCCGCCCACGTCGGCGCCACGCATCAAGCAGGCGGGCCATATTCTCTTCAGCCTCAGGATTGTTGCGCTCTCCCCAGTACGGCTCATCTAGCCCCTTTTGCACATCTATTACTATGAGGGCCGTATTCTCGGGGAGAAGAACTTCACCTTGCGACATGTCGTCCATTATGTCAACCTCCTGTGCGTCTTGTTTGTCTTTTATGGCACACCTGCATCACTGTACGGCAGACCCTGGATGTTTCAGTCGTCTTCCATGCCGTCGTCTTCGGTTTCGTCAGGTGTGAGCACACGCTGCATGACGGCCGATATTACGTCGAAGCCGTAACCTCGGCGGGCCAGGAAGCCTGTGAGGCGGCGTTTGCGAGTTACAGGGTCGAGGTTGGATAGGAGGCGCATCCGCTTGCGGGCGAGTGATAACGCCGTGGCTTCGTCTGTGCCGGGGGCCGGCTCATCGCCCTCTATATCGTGCTCAGCGGCTATTTCAGCTGCTTCCTCTGCTCGATCACTTTGTTCTTCACGGTGCTCAGTGAGGATTGCATCAACAATCTCTTGCGGCACACCCTTCTGACGTAGCTCAGAGCGAAGCAGGCGCGGCCCGCGCGGGTTGAATGCCTGGCGGTTGTTTACCCAGAAGCGGGCAAACTCCATGTCATTGACATAGCCCTTCTTGCGCAGACGTGCCAGGGCATCGTCAATCTGGTTGGGGAGATAGCCCTTCTTGCGCAGGCGCTGTTCCACCTCGCGTGCGGAACGAGGGCGATAGGAAAGAAAGACCAGCGCGGCCTCATAGATCTGCTGCTGTTGCTCAGATGAGAGGATCTTCTCAAGACGCTCTGGTGGACACGGCTGGCCGACAATCAGGCGCTCAGCCGCGGCGACATCGAGCGACACCACGAGTGCGTGCTTGCCGTCGACGAAGATGTGGACCTTATCCGGGTCCATATGGTCTGCGTGCAGTGCGGTGATTACGTCTTGCATTGGATTAAGTAAAGAAGGACGAAAGCGATAGCATCTGATGCCGTTCACTTTCGTCCTTCAGGTTGAGGTAATTGCTAGAAAGCGCCTTCCTCTTCTTCCTCTTCTTCGGCGGCCGCACCCTTGCCGTTCTTGGTATTGGAGGTTACGCCGATAGTGATAGCAGAGTTGCCTTTTTCCGCGATGGCAGATCTGATTTGAGCTTCAATTTCGTCAGTGATCTCAGGGTGACCCTTGAGGAACTCTTTGACGTTTTCGCGGCCCTGGCCCAGGCGCTGATCGCCGTAGGAGTAAAACGCGCCGCTCTTCTTCAGGACATTCATCTCGGTGCCCAGGTCAACAATGGAGCCGATGCGGCTGATGCCTTCGTTGAACATGATATCGAATTCGGCTGTGCGGAAAGGTGGGGCGACCTTGTTCTTTACGACCTTCACCCGCACACGGTTGCCTGACACATCTGTGCCCTGCTTGATCGACTCGACGCGACGAATTTCCATACGAACCGAGGCGTAGAACTTGAGGGCCTGGCCGCCTGTGGTGGTCTCCGGGTTGCCGAACATGACACCGATCTTGAGGCGTATCTGGTTGGTAAAGATCAGGCAGCAGTTGCTCTTGCTAACAGCGCCCACCAGCTTACGGAGGGCCTGCGACATGAGGCGGGCCATGAGGCCAACGTGGCTGTCGCCCATCTCGCCTTCGATTTCAGCACGCGGCACGAGGGCGGCCACAGAGTCGATCACAATTACGTCGATGGCGTTCGAGCGGACGAGGGTTTCAGCAATTTCGAGAGCTTGCTCACCGTTATCCGGCTGGGAGATGAGAAGGTTGTCGAGATTGAGGCCGCAACGAGCCGCATACTCAGGGTCGAAGGCATGCTCGGCGTCGATGTAGGCAGCGACTCCGCCGGCTTTCTGGGCTTCGGCCATGATGTGATAGCAAAGGGTGGTTTTACCGGAGGACTCAGGGCCGTAGATTTCGGCCATACGTCCACGAGGGACACCACCGCCACCGAGGGCCATGTCAAGCGCAATCGAGCCGGTACCAATCGATTCGACGTGCATCTTGTTGCCGTAGTCGACCATCTTCATGATAGAGCCTTTTCCGAACTGGCGGTCTATCTGGGCAATGGCGTTCTCCAGGGCTTTATCCCTATCTTTTTCTGACATCTCACTTCTCCTTATCAAGTTCTCAGTGCTGGATAAAATCTCAAACATGCTCTAATACTTCCGTTCACGCGCTTTACGAACAGTGGTGCGACATCAGTAGCGGACAATCCATTAGAGGCAAGAGCTACGTTCCAAAATCGCTCATTTGTTCTACTTTGCACAGCAATTTTACACGAATCCGGGGAGTTTGTCAACTGTGGAAAAGTAGGCAATTCGCAGGGAGTGAGAGCGGCTGAACTTGCACAAACTGGGGTTGAAGAAGGTTCCTCTCGTCAGTTTGTGCCACATGTTGGGAACAAGCCCGGCTTGGTTGATTTGGACGGGCTAAGTGCATCGCTATCAGAGAAGGGGCAGGTAAGCGTGCCCTCGTTACCTAGTCATTCTGAACAGAGTGAAGAATCAACCTCCATACTAATTTCTATCCGAACGGATTCTTCGCTACGCTCAGAATGACACTGCCTGGTGGGGTCAGCTTGCCAGCCACATCTTTGTTAGTACAGTACTAAGGGAACTGCAGGAGGTATCTGCTGAGCTTACAGTATTCACGGAAGCCCATCCGCTCATAAACGCTGAACCCCATCTCAGATGATTGCAGGGTTGCCACATGGTACCCCTCAGCGCGAGCATCAAGGAGAGGCACGGCTGTTATCGCGGTGCCTATCCCTTTCCCCCGTGCTGCCTCCGATGTGCCGACCGCGTATATCCCGGCGACCCCCGCCCCCAGGCACATCAGCGACGTAGAGACCGGCTCCCCATCCAGCCGGGCGATATAGGCACGGAAAGACGAATCTGGATCCGGTCAAGGCCCTTGACTTCAGCGACCCATGAGTCGCGCGCCGGATCGTGCATCTGATATATCGAAACCAATGTATCGCCCCACGTCTCGGCCGAGGCATTGTCAAGCACACGCTCAATAGCGACACCGGGCAAAGGCGCTAGCTCCGCGGGCAATAAGCTCATGTCAAGGGCCATGCCTGGCGAATCCGAGATAAAGAGACGTAGCCCGGCCTTCTCTAGGTAGCGGCCAATATCGTCAGGCTGTGTCGTTGGGCCAATCCACCAGGCAATGGGCTTGCCTCGCTCCCTGAAGTATTGCACTGTCTTATCAATTGCGGAAGCAGCGTTTTCGGGAGTGAGCCGGGCACGGGCAACACCGTTGAAGAATGGGTGAGGGATACCGGTATAGTAGCGCAGCATGGTTGCGCTGTCGTCGATCTCAGCCCCGTCCAGCTGCCCAAAGCTGCTGAATAAGGCAAACGTGTTCGCGTCGATTGCCTCTGCGAACCTCGCCGCCGAAAGGTCCGTTAGAACCGGTTGACTGTCTCCCAAGAAGATTACTCCTGCACCGCATTAGCAGATGCGCTCACTGCCGGAGGGCATGACCACGAGTAATATTATACATCGCCTGGCTGTCCGACACTGGAATATGGCCTTCTACCTCGGTGCTAGCTAATCGGGTAGAATGTATGTAAGGTGAAGCTATTCACCATGTTGGGCAGTGGAGTGCGCCAACTTGAAATGAAGAACCAATCAGGCGTGATATACATGTCTTCAGGAGAGATTTATAGAATGAGCGCAATAGAGAATGCAACAAATAGCGTCGCAACTGCAGCGTCGGAAGCTGAAACTGATGCGAAAGCCGGCGAAGGAGAGAAGCACAGCTTTCAGCGGCATAGCTTTCCAAACGGATTAAGCTTGATTACCAGGGAGGTACGCTCTGCCCCGGTCGTGTCGTTCTGGGTCTGGTACCAGGTTGGTGCCCGCAACGAGCACTCGGGCATCACGGGTATATCGCACTGGGTCGAGCATATGATGTTCAAGGGAACATCCAAACTCGGCAAAGGGCAGATTATGCAGATGGTTGCTGAGAATGGGGGCACACTGAACGCCTTTACGTCGGACGACTGGACGGCATATTTTGAAACGCTCCCGTCCGACAGGCTTGATCTCGCTTTGCAGATCGAAGGCGACAGGATGGCGAATTCGCTGTTCGATCCCGACGAAGTCGCTTCTGAGCGGACCGTCATTATCTCGGAGCGCGAAGGCTCTGAGAACGAGCCGGATAGGATGCTGGACGAAGAGATTTCGGCAGCGGCGTTCAAAGTGCACCCCTATGGCAGCACGGTTATCGGGTGGAAATGCGATCTACGCACAATAACCCGCGACGACCTGTATAACCATTACAAGACATACTACGCGCCGAACAATGCCACCGTTGTGGTGGTAGGCGACTTCGATACAGACGAGGTTGTCGCGAAGGTGGCTGAGGTGTTCGGCGGGTACGATGCCGTTTCTACTATACCAGAAGTTCGCTCGATTGAGCCTGAGCAGACGGGCGAGAGGCGCGTGCGAGTGGAGCACCCCGGCTCGACCGCACAGATTGAGATTGTTTACCACGCGCCTGGCGCGGGAAGCCCTGATATTTACGCGCTAATGGTGGTTGACGCTCTGCTCTCGGGTGCGAAGCCGATGGGCTTTGGCGGTGGCGGCATGGGCAGGTCGGCACGACTTTACAAGGCGCTGGTTACGACCGAGATCGCAGCCAGCGCCGGGTCATATTACGGCTTGCGCAAGGACCCATACCTGTTCGTTGTGGCTGCATCGGCCAAATCGGGCGACGAGCACGAAGAAAGCTTGCAGAAGATGGAAGCGGCATTACTGGAAGAGGTACGCAAGCTGCAGGAAGACGAGATACCCGCTGAGGAGCTGGCGAAGGCTGTGCGGCAATCGCGGGCGCAGTTCGTCTATTCGTCGGACAGTGTATCGAACCAGGCCTATATGCTTGGGTATCTCGAAAGTATATACAGCGCAAACCTTTATGATGAGGCGCTGGAGAAGCTGGCAGCGGTGACGCCGGAGGATGTGAGGCGAGTGGCACGCGCCTACCTGACCAGGAACAACAGGACTGTGGGCGTGTTTGTGCCGACTGAAGAGGAAGCAACGGAAGGCGACGGCGAGACCGCACACGAGACTGAAACGGAGCAGCAGTAGAGATGCAAACCATTCCAACAAGAGAGAACAAAGCACTTGGCCCAGACACTATCACGCGGCGAGTGCTCGACAACGGGCTGACAGTGCTAGTCTATCCCAATCCAACCATTCCTGCCCTGACAGCGCGCATTTCGATCAGGGGCGGGGCCATGTACGACCCACCGGAGAAAGCCGGGCTTGCTTCAATGGCTACCAGGGCGATGAGGCGCGGCACGCAGAAATACACTTTCGACCGCCTGAACGAAGAGACCGACAGCAGAGGCGCGTCGGTGGGCGTTGACGCCGGACAGGCGTTGATGGAGGCGGGCGGCAGGGCGCTGAAGGAAGACACGCGCTTCGTGATGGAGCTAATATCCGAGGTGGTGCTGCGGCCGACCTTTCCAGAGGTGGAAATTGAGAAACTGAGGCGGCAAACTCGCACAGGGCTAGCCGAGATGGAAGCAGACACAGGATCAGTGGCTGAGCGGGCGTTCCGCGAGACTCTTTATCCCGAAGGGCATCCTTATCACTATAGGACATCAGGCTTCCTGGAAACGCTGGGCAATATCAAACGCGAAGACATGGTGGCGTTCTACGAGCGATACTTCAGGCCGGAGCGCGGCATACTTGTGGTTGTGGGCGATGTTGAGCCGGACGAAATAGTTATGCTTGCACAGGAACTGCTCGGAGGATGGCGGGCCGCAGGCGAAGAGCCTGAGCCGTATGCTGTTCCTGATGTGTCAAAGCCAGTAGGTGCGACAAACGTGTTCAGGCCTGTACCTGGCAAGACACAGAACGATCTTGTGCTTGGCTTCCCCGGTCTGCGGCGCAGCGACCCCGACTACTATGCCTTCGACCTGATGAATCTACTGCTTGGGCGGATTGGTTTGATGGGAAGGCTCGGCAAGAGCGTGCGCGACGAGCAAGGGCTTGCTTACTACGCAGGCTCGTCATTTGAGGCAGGACTTGGCGCGGGGCCGTGGGCGGTGCGCGCAGGTGTGAACCCGACGAATGTCACAAAAGCCATCACGAGTATCAGGCACGAAATCGAGCGTATAAGAACCGAGCTTATCCCGACAGCCGAGCTTGAGGGCGGCAAGCGCTTCATGACCGGTGTGCTTCCGCTGCGACTGGAGACCGGCGACGGCATCTCGCGCTCGATACTTGAAATGGAGCTGTACGACCTGGGATTTGACTACATTAGCCGCTACCCCGAGATCATCAATGCGTTGACACCGGAATACGTGGGCGAAGTGGCAAAGTTGCATCTCTCGCCGGAGAATTATGTCGCTGTGGCGGCAGGGCCGCCGGTCGAGGGTTTTGTATAGCTCAGGCGAAAGCAATGAAGTAGAATCGATGAGGCCACCCACCAGGGGTGGCCTTCTTCGTTGTGGAGAGAAGCGGTTACCAACCACCGCTGGAGGAACCACCGCCTCCCCAGCCGCCGCCGGAGGAGCCTCCACCACCAAACGAGCCACCGGATGAGCCGCCTCCTCCGAATGAGCCGCCCGACGAACCACCTCCACCGCCCCAGGAGCCGCCACCTCCACCAAAGAAGCCCCCACCACCGCTGCTGCCCCAGCCTCCCCCGCCCCAACCGCCACGACGACGGGACGAGCGTGAGCTAACGGCACCGCTGAGCAGGGAGCCGAGGATTGCAAGGCCAATATTGGCGGCGACGTCGGCGGCAACTGAGTCGTCCTGGACTTGCCTGTTCTGCTGCTCATACAGGTCGTTTTCGCTGCGCGCACTGTTGTACGCTTGCTCGGCCAGGCTTTGGGCTTCATTGGCTGAGGCTATGTATCCCTTCAGGGCAGCCGCGTTGGCGACGCCGCTGACATCGGGGAGAGCTTTGCGGGCGCGTTGGAGCAAACTGACGGTTTGTTTGCTGACCGCTTCTCCGTGATAGCCAACGAAGTTTGATGCCTCCTGGATTTTGTCCGTGGCCCTACGAATAGAGGTGCTAACCTGGGTGCGGAGGTTGTCCATCTTCGTGAACTGCGCTGTAGCATCGTTAAATGTCTGGTCGGCCAATTGCTGCGCGGACACAAAGGCGGCGATAGCCTCGTCCAACGCGCCTGAGAGCGCCACATCTTCGAGCTTGATGTTGTTAGCGCGAGACGCGAGAGCTTGCGCCTGCTTGAGTCGGGCTGCGGCGACATTGGCAGCATCCAGCACATTTTGAGCGATGTCCGCCCTGTGGACGGAGACGAAGTTAGCAGCGCGGCTTACACTGGCCTCGGCCTGCTGTGCGACGGTATGCAGTTTCAGGCGGCGAGCTTCGACGGCCTCATGCTGGCTGCGCGCTACTGCCAGGGCGCGGTCGGCGTTATCGTTGGCGGCGCGGGCCTTCGTGACTACCGCTATCCAATCGGGTTTGGGTAGAGCGGCTACGGCTTTCGCTTGATCGAGCAGATCCGATGCTTCCTTGAGCAGATCAGCAGGGCGCGGTGTTATGTCGCGGTCATAGCGGCGCACAAAATCCTGGCCCATATTTATGTCATTGGCAGCGGCTGTGATCTCGGCCAGGGCGGTGCGTTGGCTCTCTTGCAGGTTGGCCAGGCGCTGGACTATGGTGTCGATAAGCTGGCGCGCATCGGCCAGCGCCTCGTTAGCCTCAGCGATGAGCGCCTGGGCTTGCTCGAAATCCTGCTCCGCATCAGCGTCAAGAGAGTTTAGTTTGGTGGCTTCCTCCCATAGTGCGTTTGCGTGGTTGGCGGCGTTCTGGGCCTCAGTGCCGTTGCCTCGTATATCCTGCCAGGAGCTTTCCGCGTAGTCGTCCACCTGGTCGAAGACACGCGCGCCCTCATCAATGTAGCTCTTTACCTGCGCGCCCGCCGCTGTGAGATCCGCGAGCGCCTTCTCGTTGGCCTTCTGCAAGGCGATGCTCGCATCAAGACCTGCGTTGGCCTGGGTGACCGCAGCAGCCGCTTTCGCAATAGTGGCTGCTGCGGAGGGAAGGTCGCCTGCCTCAAGCTGGTGTGCAGCGCCGGAAAGAATGTCGAGCAAGGTGGACAGTTGTCCATCTGCTTGCGGCAGCTTGTAGCCCTGCTTGCGGAGAGTCGCGAGGCGAGTACGTAATCCAGGGAGAAGCGCATACGCTGCTGCGAGCGATTCGATCGCCGTGGTCAGGGCTGACGATTGTGCCTGCGCATATTTAGCGGCATCAAATGCACGTAGACTTAGAGGAGGCTCGGCCTGGAGCGCTTCTTGAGCCGCTGAGGTTGGCGCGGCTATAAGTTTGAGGGCTGCGTCGGGACGAGGGTGGTAAAGGTCGGGGGCTGCCGCGGTCAACCTCTCCAGGCTACTGGTCGCCGCGGCCAGGGATTTTTTTGCCTGGTCTAGCTCCCCCGGCGCGGCAGAGGTTTGCGCCTCCACCTGTTTACTCACATCGGCTATATGTTTGAGGAAGGCCGATGCGTTATTTATTTCTGCCTGCACATACTGGTATTGCGCTATGCTGTCGGCTATTCCCTGCTCAGTTGTGGGCGCGGACTTGTTAAGCTCGTTGTAACGGGCAAGGGCGTCGCTGACACGGCGGTACATCTCGTTGTACTGGGACGTGATGGTCGCAAGCTGGTCAGGTCGCTCGTTGCTCAGGGCAAGAGCAAGGAAGCGGTATTGCAGTTGCTCACGTGGGTCGGCGGGGAAATCGAGGTCGGTTATCATGTCGGCGGCTACGGTGCGGGCCTGCGCCAGTTGGTCCTGGAGGGCCTGCCGGCGTGCTGCTGCTTCCTGGTTGCGCCTGTATGAGCGGTAAACGAGAGGCACAATTATCAGAAGTGCGATAAAGAGCACAACCCCACCGGCGATCCAGACAAGTGATTTGCCTAGACCGCTTGTGTCGATATTTGTTATCTCAGAGGGAACCTGAGTAGGCACAGCAGTAGGCGTGGGAGGATTGCGATAGAGATCGATAACCTTCGCGGCCTGCGTAAAACCGTCCGTATACGCTTTGGTGTAGTTGCCTTCGGCCAGCGCGGGTTGTACGTACTCGGTGCGTATCCTTGCGCCCCAGCCTTGTCCGCTAGGCGCATCTGCCATGACCGGATTGAGACGGTCGCCCCAGACTATTGTGACGAGCCGGGGGTTGGTTGTGGTGACAATCGCGAAGAGGTTAGCGTCAACCTGCGGAGATGACACATCGCCGCTGACAAGGCCGTAATTCCGGGCGACGGCATGCGCATAATCATCAATGTTAGACGAGCCCTGGAGGCCCGAAGAGAAAACTGCTAGAGGCTTGACGTTGAGTGTTTGCAACGCGGCGGCAGCACTGTTGACCTCAGAGGCGTTGAGAGTGCCCGTGCTGTCCGAGACGACACCATCAAGGGGCGGGAAAGATTGCGCGGCGGCACTTCCCCAGGCCAGAAGCCAGAGGATTAGCAGGAACGAAGCTGTTATCGCGGATATGTGTGCACGATGGCGAGAAGTAGACAAGGCAGACCTTCTACTTGCGAGCGTTGGGCGATGGGCCGGGGGCCTGGAAGTTTACCATGGCACGCGACTGGTATTGCAGTTCATCATTGACGGGCTGGAAGATCAAATTGAGGAGCTTGCGCGCCTCGTTTGTGCGTGCAATATCGTCGCCGTAAGCCCGGGAGACCGTATCAAGTACAAGACCTTCCAGGAGGCCCGCCACCTGGGCGTTATTCTTCAGGGGGAGAGTGGCATCATTAACCTGTGCAAGCTGCGCTGTACCGGCATTGGCAACAGCATTTTCGGCAACCGAGGTGGCGTTATTGCGGATCGCATTGGCCAGCACAAGAACTGCATTGCGCGCATTAACTGTATCAATGCCTAAAGCCCCCACTCCATACATAATCTGGCTGTGATAGTAGAGGCGCTGCGCGATGGTGTCCGCGTTGCTCTCGAGGATATCAGCAATGCTATCGGCGAGGCTGAACGGAACCACGGCTTGTGTTTGTGCATCAGGAAGCGCCTGTGCGGCGGCGTCCTGTGTTTGTGGGTTGCCCGATGGAATCTGGTTAGTTGGCTGGTCCGGGGGCTTGGGCATCCTGTCGGTTGACATGTATATCCTCCTGGGCGTTTGCGCTGCGCGAAGCGGAGCACTCGGTCCTATAATACAACAAGAGGCGTGCCAGTGAAAGTGTGTGGAACTTTCAGTTGCTGGAAAAGCGTCCGTCGCCCATATCAGGCGGCTTCGGGGCATTGACGAGAGCACGCATGAGAGGCAGCTCGAAGAGAAGCAAGTCCAACTCGGCCTGAAGGCGCTGTTGCGTACTGGACTTCTCGAGCAAACGCTGCCGCTCGGCTGAGCCAATTTGAAGTGCGGTCGCGATCACGCAGGATAATAGATCGGGATCAGCGGGCAGGATCATGTTATCTGTATGCTCGCCGGTAGCGTCCATCAGGTATTGCGCATACTGCAGGAAGAGGTTGGACGCACGGTCGACGGTCGTTGGACTAATGTCGCCCATCTCTTCGGGCAGAGGTTCATATGTGCCCACGAGATACGGCTTGTCGGTGGCATCAATGCTCAAGATCCTCACACGCGACAGACCGATTGCAACAAGAAAGAACTTGTCGTCAGGCAGGGGCTGGAGGTGCGTAATCTCAGCCAAACAAGCCACAGTGTAAGGCTCCGCCGGACCGCCAACTTCCTGACCTTCGCGAATGAGCGCCACGATAAAACGGCTGTCCGTGTCGCGTATATCAGCGAGCATCGCTTTGTAGCGTTCCTCGAAGATCTGGAGCGCGAGCGGCATTTTCGGGAAGAGAACGGTGTTTAGAGGGAAGATTGGCGCAGTTGGTGTATGGGGTTCTTCCGGCATAGCGTCTCCTGTGTACCCGCGTTGGCTTGCCTGCATTATAGCATTTAGCGCGTGAGATAGAGGAGACGCCGGGCGCGTGCGCCCATTCCTTCCAACCAACGACGCTATGTGCAAAACGTGGCGGATGAGGCATTGACCTGGGAAGAGGGAATAGCTATACTGATCGCACTTCGGAAGTGCTGAGCTTCTGGAGAAACAGGAACCCGGATGGTCCGTCAGGATTGTCTGGGTTTTCTGTTTGTCAGGCTGACCTGGGTTGCCATTCAGAGCGTCACTCGCGCAGGAAGCTTAAATCATGAGACCGTCCCAAATAGGACGGTCTTTTTGTGTGATAGGTGGGCTTTGGAGAAATGGCAGGTAGGAGAAATGCGAATGCCGTGAACTATCTCTGGGGGGCGCACCCTCGGATCTCACGGCAATCACATTATATAACGCCGCATTACAGCGAAAGGATAGGGGTGATTTTGACGAGTTTTCTACGAATTTTCAATTGTTTTCTTGTGCCACGAACCTGCCCTAATAGGCCACTTGTCGCGCTCCGGTCATGTCAGGCGGTTGGAGCACAATTCCTCGCAGCGTGCACGGGCATAGTCCCAGGACGAGAAAGCACAGTCTGCGTCGGAGGGTGATACGATATAAGGCTCTTCGCCAAAGTGGATGTAGATTCGCCATAGGTCGTCGCTGGTCGTCCCAGGCTTGTATTGCGATCTGAGGAACTCGTCCACAAGTTGGCGGCAGGCGGCAGTGGCGGCGTCGCACGTCGAGAAAGCACCTAGCCGGTAAGGCCGGCTTCCGTCCCGGTAATGGAAGTTATCAGCAACCAGCACTTCATAGGAAGGGCAGTCGGGTGGCCTGTCTGCGGATCGATTCAAATCGCTGCGTGGATTCTCCACTGGACTGTTCCTGTACCACTTGGGTATGTGTAAATCGAGCGGACCGCGTAGCATGGGCCCATACAGAGTGCTCTCCATCAGTATGTAACATAATCCATCGTGACGCTACCAATCATGCCGGCCTACCCTGCTTCATATATGACCGCAAAGGCCAGGTGGTCGCTCTCGATTGCTGTACCTTTTGTTGTGTGCAAAGCAGCAGTATCTTGCGCGGGAAGCGTATAATTAGAGCTACTGAATAAAGTATGAAAGCGCTGTATGAGCGCGCGTTACCGGCTGCTTCTTAAGAGCGCCGGGAGATACTCGTGCTTAACAGGATCGGGCCATTAAGGTAGCCTCTAACCCGCGAAACAGGATTACTCGCCCGGAGTAAGAACTGACAGGGCGCTGTGTTTTTACAACCTTTGACTACCACGATCTCAATAGAGGCATCGATCTCGGGCTGAGCCTGTGAGACACAGAGTAGGGTTACACGAGGTTCGATGGTTGCCACCTGCCTGCGCTGCGTGTGAAATTTACGACCCCGACTATCTGGAGGAAATGCAGAATGGAAAGTAGACAGGCAAATGGCACGCAAGAGACCGAAGTAAAATCGCAGGAAGCGGCAAGCGACCGGGGCGAGCGATTTAATACGCTGCTCGGCATCATGATCGCCGTTGTAACGGTGGTGGGTGCGCTCGTAGCATGGAGATCGGCACTGGCGGCTACAGAGGCGGGCAACGAGGACGATGCCGGTATTATCGCCGCCCTCAATGTGCAGGAAACAGGCACTATCGGCGACATAATCTCAAACCAGAACCGCACGAACCATCTCAGCTACTGGGCGAACAGGCAAGTTATCGAGCAGATGGCTGCGGACGGCTCGCTGGATAACACTCCGCCTGATAAGCTTGACACCGTTGTGCGCGAGATCACCGAAGCGTCAGACCTGGCAACCGCGAACAAGAAGTTCTTTCCTTCGCGCTATCTGAACCCTGATGACACATACAATGCCACGCGAGAGAGCGCCGAGAACCTGGCGGAAGCAGCCGAAAAGAAAGACCTGAACGACCAGGCGCACTTTGATGCGGCGAACGTGTGGCGTGACAGGTCGCTGGCGTTGGTGGCGGCGCTTGTTGTCCTGGGCATATCGCTCTGGCTCTTCGCCGCCGCCGAAACGATTGACCACAAGGTTCAGTACGCGCTGGCGCTTGGCGGCCTTGGTTTTCTGCTGCTGGGAGCGGCCAGCGCGCTCGCGATCGAAACGGGATTTGCGGGGCTTGCTGATGTGTCGACGTTCATGCTGTATGCGTCGTTCGTACTGGGCGGTTTGCTGGTTCTCGGCGCGATTGCCATGCTGATAATACGAGGTAAGGCAGGGGCCAAAGGCGAGCAGAGAGAGGATGACGAAACACCCGGCGAACGACGGTTCAAGCAGCTGGCCACCCTGCTGATAGCAACGCTGGCCCTGCTGGGGGCGGTCGCAGCTTACTTGCAGGCAGACGCAGGTAACAGAGGCGACACTGCAATCAGGCGCGCCCAGTTGCTGGCCGCAGAGTCGCTCGGTGTGCAAAGCAGCGGCGAGGCGCAGGTGAACTTCCAGTATGGAGGAGCGGCACAAACGTGGGAAGAACTTAAGGTGCGGGCAAACGCGGCCATAGACTCCGGGGACAGTAAGGCGGCTGCACGATATGAGGCCATTCAACAGGGTGTGGCCGGCATGAGCACCTTGCTCAAGGCTCCCTACTTCGACCCCGCAACGGGCAACGACCCTGATATTACGGCTTTCCAGGCCGACCGGTATGTGGCTAAAGCGGCAACTCTCTCCGAAGCGTCGGCCCTGGGCGGGAACACCGAGAACGCATGGGAAGCCAAATCTAACGCCTATGTGATACATCTGACGCTACTCGCGACGGCTCTCGCTTTGTTGGGTCTTGCGCTTACACTCGGCGGCAGGGTGCGTCCTCTATTTCTGGGGGTAAGCTCCCTTATTACAGTAGTCACACTTGGTTGGATGGTAGCAACGTTTGTACAGCCGGTGCAGGAGATTCCTCAGGCCGCTGTTGAGGCTTACGGGCGCGGGGTTGGAGCTGTCTACAAAGACAACCAGCAGGGCGCCGTGGCAGCCTTCGATGAGGCAATCGCGAAAGCGCCGCAGTATGCTAACGCGCTGTACTGGCGAGCAGGCGCTAAGGCATCTCTCGGTGACCTTGAGGCGTCTATCGTCGATTACAAAGCCGCACAGGCAGCGGGCAAGGACGATGCTACTGTTGCGTGGGAGCTTGGCCTGTCATACTACTTGCAGGGCCAGTTCGATGAAGCGCTAGCTTCATTCCGCACAGCTCTAGATCGCGATCCCAAGCGGATTACAGTCAAGCTCGCTACAGCGATAGCTCTCCTCGCCGCAGGCAAGAGTGACGAGGCTCGCGCCGAGTACAAGAAAGCAATGGACGAACTTGCCGAGCAGGTAGCAGAGGCCAGGGCGGCCGGCAAGGAACCACCCCCGTCGCTCTGGTACTATCTTGACGCAGGCGCTGACGACCTTGAAGGGCTTTTCTACCAGATAAACGACCAGCCACGCTCGTGGACATCGGCGCCGCCGAAGGACAAAATCAAGGGCACAGACGCTGTACTTGCGGCAGCGGAAGATCAGTTCAACGAGCTAAAGAACCTGGCTGTTGCCCTTGAATATACAGGCAAGCCGGTTACAGGGACGCTTGAGGCCGATATTGAGCCGTTCCAGTTCGGTGTGCCTACCGACGGCGACAATTACGATGTGAAGGAAACGTTCCCCAGCGAGAGCAACGACATTTACACGCTGTACAAGTTCGACGGCATGCAGGACGGCCAGCAGGTAATTTGGAAGGTCTTTGTGGACGGTGTCGAATACCCCGAGTACAGAACGGTAACGACCTGGGATAAGGGTGCTTCGGGTGAAACGGCCAGGGCGCTCACGGACGACTTTGCCTTCAGCAGCACATACTCATTCGATCCGGGCGAGTACACCGTCGAGATGTACGTCAACTCGCACCTTGCTCAGCGTGGCTACTTCATGATCGATGCGCCTGTAGACGTTTCGTCCAAATAGCTCACGCTCGCTGCCGTGCATTACACAAAACAAAAGAGAGCCAACCGGCTCTCTTTTGCCTAGGGACTCAACGATCATGTCCGTCATGTCCACCCTTCCATCTGGATACAAGCCTGCTACGAAGCCGCTAAAGGTGATCCGCTGGCAGCTCCCAAGGCTCTGCCTACACGAGCCGAAACTTGTTTGCGGGTTCTTCACAACCTCTTGCCATATCCTCAACAGTCTTATCTTCTCGATTGGACAAGCATTTGCCGTTACATGGATAGTTGGCTGCTTTCCAGCAGCAGGCTCCTGCATCGTTATACCGATGCTATAAGTCGTGGCAGAATCACCATCGTCGGTTGCCTGGTACGTGATTACCCAACCTTCCCATCGATCTATTCTCTTGCCTAGCAGGCTCTTCTGATAATCTCCATATGCCTCCCTGATATTTGGATCCACGATACCATCGTCATTCACTATAGGCCCATCAACAGGATGTTCAGGGTTTATGATCTTCCGTACCCTCTCCCTAATCTCGAAATAGGGAGGCGCAAACGCACTTTCAGCACCTGGCGTAACCGACTGTAAAGCAGACACGGAAAGAGTGGGCGGCACAGTAGGCGATGTTGCTTGTCCTTGCCCACTTTGAGCAGAACCACTGTTTGTATCATCAGACGGGGTCGGATTGGAAACACAACTTACCAACGCAAGCAAAAAGCTGATCGAACACCCTACAGCAAGCATATGCCTTCTCATAGATCGTCCAACCTTTCTGAGATCCAAGCTACTTCCTGAGTGCATTATATCTAAATCGGCGTTACCTATGTTTGGGATTAACCCACAGAGGGAGAGCGAAGGAGCAAACCTAGGCGGTTTGCTCATTGACGGGGGAATACCAAAGGTAACAGGAGACCTAGAAAGGGCCACAACCGCCTGGGTGCGGCCCTTTCACTTGATATTCCTCGCCTACTTTATGGCAGCGGTCTGGCAGCTGGGAAAGAAGGTGTTCGACACTATTTTTGAGGTCTGCCCCCGCGTCGCGTTATTATTCGGCCGGAAGTATGGAAGGTTGGCCGTGCCGCACGGCTCACCCGCTCCACCGCAAGGATAGCCGTTGATTATGGCGCGAGAGGCCAGGCGTTGTATGAAATCATAGAACGTAGAACCTTGTGCAACATCCTCAAAGAGCTGAGCACCCGCAGGCTCTGAATAGCCTGCAGCGTTCGACACTATCTTCGAAATCTGACCGCGCGTCGCATTGTTGTTTGGGCGGAAGTATGGTAGGTTGCCCGTGCCGCACGGCTCGCCCACGCTGCCGCATGGGTAGCCGTTGATGTATCCCCGGGAGGCGAGGCGCTGTGCGAAGTCGTAGAACGTGGAACCAGGCGCTACGTCCTCGAACAGCTGCACGCCGGCAGGCCCTGTGTAACCGGCGGCGTTGGATACTATCTTGGATAGCTGGCCCCGCGTTACATTGTTGTTGGGGCGGAACGTGTTGTCGGGGTATCCGTTGATAATGCCTCGGCAAGCAAGACACCTGATGAATGGGTAGAAGGTAGAGCCGGTCGGCACATCTGCGAATTCGAGTGTGCATACGGTTGGCGTCCCGCCGGCGGGAGAGGTTGCTGAGCTTGTAGCGGCAACCGTTGCGGTGCGCGTTACCGACTTTGTCGCAGAGGTAGTCGCAACGGCCGTTCGAGTTGCTGTTGCCGTTCGGCTGGTGGTTGCGCTCGGCGTGGGGCTGGCACAAGGTATCGAGTAGTGCAGGCTCAGCGTCTCGTAGCCCGAGCCTGAATAGCTGGTGCCTACCGCCAGGATGTCGTTCGAATTAGCGGCAGAGAGAGCCTCCAGCTCGTTGCTCATCGTGCCGGGATTAGGGTTGGTTGCCCGTTGCCATGTTATGCCATTCCAGTGGGCAAGTAGCCCCTCATTCGATTGTGTCGACGTGCCGCTCACCCATACGTCATTGTTGGAAATGGCTTCAATATCGCTCATACGCAATGTCGTATTCGGAAAGGCCGTTACTGGCGTGCGTGACCAGGCGGAGCCATCCCAGTGCAGCGCCACAGCAGGGTAGGCCGATGAGCCGGCAGTATAAGCGATGGCCCACACATCATTAGATGCGACCGCTGAAACACTGGCTACATACGGTTCTCCGGTTTCGTTGGGGACTGTAAATCGGGTCCACTGCGAGCCGTCCCAGTGCAACATGAGAGAAGCTGTACCGGCACCTGATACTACATGGCCGACTGCCCACACATCGTTAGGCGCGACCGAGGCAATCGACTCGAGGACACTATAATTGCCAAGCGCGGGTGTTGGAATTGCCAACCATTGCGCGCCGTCCCAGTGCAGCACGACCTTTTCTATGCCAAGCTGGCCCACAGCCCACACATCGTTGGGACCCGAACCGCTCAAGTCGAACAGCCCGAGACCGGCTGGGGCGGGATTGGGTATGACGTTCCATTGTGTGCCTGTCCAGTGCAGTGTAATCGCAACGTCGTTACCTGTATGGTTACCCGCCTGACCGACAGCCCATACATCGTTCGCCGATATGGCAAGCACGGAATAGAGGCTGTTGTTTTCGGGGCCGACGTTAGGGCCGGTTATCGTACTCCAGCCCACTCCATGCCAGCGCAAAAACAGATTCTCCCACCTACTCGCACTCTGGTTATAGCTCATTCCGACGGCCCAGGCATCTGTTGGCGAAACCACTGAAACGCCGTGCACCTGGCCATGATCAGTACCAGGCGGTGTCGTGACCACGCTCCATACGGGAGGGCAGACAGGGGTAGCCGTGGCAGTCGGGGTGGGAGTGCGCGTACTGGTCCAGGTCGCCGTAGCCGTGGCAGTCGGCGGGGTGCCGGTGGGAGTAGGGGTAACTGGAGGGCAGGTAGTCCCGTATGTCTCAGCAAGAGTGCGGGCAGGTTGACCCCCACTACTCAGGACACCAACGGCCAGTACCTGCCCCGTGGAGAGTGACGAGACGCCATTGAGAATGTTGGAGCTTGTGCCCGGGTCAATACTCGGAGCTACGCCCCAGGTAGCACCGTTCCAGCGCATAGCGAGGGTGCGTGTGATCGACGGGGAGCCACCGATATAGTAGCCAACAGCCCATATGTTGCTCGATGATGTGGAGGTTACACCTCTAAGGAAGCTGGCCGAGCCTACGTTCGGGCTGGCGACCTGCGTCCACTGCGTGCCGTCCCAGTGCAGGGTGAGCGTCCGCTTTAGGAGGCCGCTCCAGTTGTAATAGCCGACCGCCCATGCTTCACTAGGGGAGAGTGTAGTAACGCTGCTGAGCACGTCTGCGTACTGCTGGCCTGGGCTGGGGCTTGCTATCACGCTCCACTGCCCACCGTCCCAGTGCATCGTCATGGTTTCCGGCTGTGCCCCGTTGTTGAACGTGCCTACGACCCACACGTTGTTGGAAGCGCTTCCGCTCACACTGAGAGCGGCGATGATACCATACTGGCTTTCGTCCGGACTTGGCACTTGTACCCAACTTGCGCCAAGCCAGTGCAGCGTGAACGTGCCGCCGGCACTAAAATCATGATAGCTGCCAACGGCCCACATATCGTTCGGCCCAATGCGCGTGATCGCGTTGAGGACGCTTGTAGTACCGGGAGTTGGAATTGTTGCCTGCGTCCACTGAGCGCCATCCCAGCGCAGCATGAGCGCACGCTGGTCATTCCCTACCATGTAGTAACCAACCGCCCACGCTTCATTGGCCGAACTTGCGGTAACGCCTGTCAGCCGGTTATTGCTGCCCGCGGAGCCGAAGTTCGGGCTGGGAACCGTCTGCCATTGCGTGCCGTCCCAGCGCTGTGTAAGGGTCTGCTCTACCCCTATTTCGTCGACATAATAGCCCACAGCCCAGCCATCCTGGGGCGAGAGGGCGATAACGCTTGTTAGCTCGTTACTGAACGCACCGACATTGTTCGAGGATTGTACGCTCCACCCTGTTGCGCATAGAGGCGTTGCGGTGGGAGTAAGTGTAGGCGTAGCGGTTGGCAAGGTTCCTGTGGGTGTTGGGCTGGGTGTGATGCAGGGATCGGAGTAGTGGACAGAGTAGGGTTGTGGGTTACCGGACGGGATGGCTAGCGAGCCTACCGACCAGATGTCATTGGGTGTAACAGCGTCAATGGCGTTCACTTTGTAGTCGGTATTGGCTGGTTCCGGACCGGGCACCGGGATCCATGCCGCGCCGTCCCAGTGGGCGAGCATTGGTCTGGTGTTGCCGCTCGCTCCATTGTCCAGGTACCAGCCTGCGACCCAGACATCGTTCAGTGAGAGCGCGGTAACAGCCGTGACTTCATTGTCCCCTTCAAGGCTACCATTAGGGCTGGGCATGATGGTCCACTGCACCCCGTCCCAGTGCTCAATCAAGCTTCGGCTCCAGTTGGTGTTGCGGTATGTGCCTACCGCCCATACGTCGTTTGCCGAGATTGCGTCAACCGCGTTGAGAGCGTAGGGCACGTAATCGTCGATTGGCGTGACGGGGTTAGGTACAACGTTCCAGGCTATGCCGTCCCAGTGCAGGGTGATTGGTTTGTTGACATGAGGCGTCTCTCCGCCTACCGCCCACACATCGTTATGGGCAATGGCCGTCACCCCGTACAGGGCATTTTCTTGGATTCCAGGGTTCGGGCTGGGTTGCTGGCTCCACTGCACCCCGTTCCAATGGAGGATTAGAGTTTCGGTTCTGTTTGTTCCAAAGCTCTGGCCGACTGCCCACACATCGTTTGATGACACGCCGTCCACAGCAAAGAGCAGGCTACCGTCTGCGCTTGGGCTAGGGCTGGGCGCTATGCTCCACTGCACCCCGTTCCAGTGCATAGTAAGCGTATTCGGTCCGTTATTGCCGACCGCCCAGATATCGTTGGAAGCGATGGAGGAAACCGCGTACAGTACCTGGCTTCCAACGCCCGGGTCGGGCGTCTGCACAATGCTCCATGCTGTGCCGTTCCAGTGCATGGCCAAAGGTTTAGCGTCGAACATATTGGTACCGGTGCTGCCAATAGCCCAGACATCATTTGGCGCGATAGCGGCGAGCGCGCGCAGCGTACCATTCCCTTGAGGGGGAACGGGGCTTGTGACAAAACGCCACATGAGGCCGCAGGGAGGAGCGGGTGTAGCGGTGGCTACAGGTATTTGCGGTTGGACTTGCCCCTGGTTCTGCCCCTGGTTCTGCCCCTGGTTCTGGTATTGGGGCGGGAGTGCGGCTGGTGCAGCACCGGCATACTGCAAAGGCAAGCTTGCCGCCTGTGTAGAGGAGACAGTGCCGGAGAAGATAAGCCAGAAGCTAAGCGCAAGCATTGTGGTAAGAGCAATACCGGTCGTGATCAGAAGCCGAGCGCGCTGGCGGGGTTGAATGTAGGGCACGATGTTTTTCTCCTATGTGAAGGTAATGGAACTGCGATCAGGCTGACACGAAACAAAGCACAGTCAATCCCCACTCGGCAATAGCGCTCTCGCATCGACAGGTAGGGGCTATACTAATTGTTGAATAGGCCATGCTGAGTGTACCAGTAACAGCGGCCGTTTTCAAGGGTAGATAGCCGGATTCGCATGGTACTTATTGGTGTATGGCGGTTACGATGCGTGAGTCTTACAACACCCTATATCGCCGGAATGAAGGTTCGGGCTGCGCCTGACCGCTCCGCATGCGCCGCCAGCAGTTCCCTAGTTGCGTGAAGTAATCGTGTTGAAGAGTGTAGACTGCGCGTCGCATGGTGCCAGGCGGATTTGGTAAGAATCACAGCGAAATTGGAGAAATCCAAAAGTGTTACCATTCTTGAGGAATAAGGGGCCATTCAGGCACGAAATATCACCCTGGACGGCACACACGGCCTGGAAACATTTAGTAGTAGCCCTAGTAGAGCATTGGTAATAGGGAGTTTAGCAGCATGAAGTGTCAAATTGCCGCAAAATCGCGAGCCGGCCGCAGCAAGGCCTTGACACGTTCACGAATAAATGGCAGGATGTGCTCCAAGCCCTATGGTCTATAGGACATTACCTATTGTCTTGAATTATTACTTCGCGGTTCGCTCTAAGCGATCCGCATAGTACCTATTACCTTCCACCAAAGGGTACCATGAGGTACCGTGTTTGGCCTGTTATCGAGGGCATCGTTCCAACTAAGCTTCCTTTACCGGTAGTGTGAGTGATATTGCAAACCTCCTATGACTAAAAACCTCCCCATCCCCGAACAGGGCCAGCTTGTCAAAGTGCGCCAACGCAGCTATATCGTATCGGACGTCGCGAAGAGCACATTACCTGCCAGCCCGCTACACCCGACATCAGCCCAGGCGCAACACATGGTCACACTTAGCGCCGTCGAGGATGATGCGCTTGGAGAAGAGCTACAGGTTATCTGGGAAATAGAGCCCGGAACGCAAATCGACGAAAAAGCATCCCTACCTGCGCCTGCAGCGTTCGACGAGCCGCGCTACCTTGATGCCTTCCTCGACTCAGTGCGCTGGGGTGCATCGTCCAGCGCGGATGTTCGTGCGTTGCTGTCCCCTTTCAGGTCGGGCATCGAGATAGAAGATTACCAGCTAGACCCTGTGGTGCGCGCCATACAGATGCCGCGCGCTAATCTGCTGGTGGCCGACGATGTAGGGCTGGGCAAGACGATTGAAGCGGGCCTTGTGGTGCAGGAGCTTATCCTGCGGCACCGTGTGCGTACTGTGTTGGTAGTTTGTCCAGCGGCTCTGCAAATACAGTGGCGCGACCAGATGCGCGATAAGTTCGGCCTGGAGTTCCGCATCGTGGACACTGCCATGATGAAGGAACTGCGTCGCCAGCGCGGCCTTCACGTCAACCCCTGGACGCATTTCCCACGCTTGATAACCTCTATAGATTTCTTGAAGCGCGAGCGGCCCCTGCGCATGTTGAGCGAAGCGTTGCCTGCCGAGGGTGAGCCGGCCTACCCACGCCGTTTCGACCTGCTAATTGTAGACGAAGCGCATAATGTAGCACCGTCCGGACGCGGTAAATACGCCACCGACTCACAGCGCACCCAGGCTCTGCGCAAGCTTGTGCCGCACTTTGAGCACAAGCTGTTCCTGTCGGCTACCCCGCACAACGGCTACTCTGAGAGCTTCACCGCTCTGCTCGAACTGCTGGATAGCCAGCGCTTCGCACGTGGCGTAGTGCCCGACCGCGACCAGCTTGGCGCCGTTATGGTGCGTCGCCTCAAATCGGAACTGCCCCCTCGTTGGGATGGCACGCCGCGCTTCCCCAAACGCAGCCTTGTTCCGCTCGAAGTCGATTACACCGAGGAAGAGCGAAACATTCACCACTTGCTGCAGCGTTACAGCAAGGCGCGCCAGCACTCCACCTCGGATGCCGCCGAGAAGTTCGCTACCGAGTTCGTGTTGAAGATGCTGAAGAAGCGGCTCTTCTCGTCGCCCGAAGCATTTGCCCGCACGCTGGCCCAGCACGAGCGATCGCTCCAGACAGCACGGCGCAGAGCTGCCGCCACAGCACGCCCTACCTTCGGCATCCTGCGCAGACAAATCGAGCAGGTAGACGAGGAGTTCGGTGATGACACCCTGGCCGAGGATGCCACCATTGACGCTGTAGAAACAGCCACCCGCCTTTTCAGGGAGCCTACCTATGAAGAAGCCTCCATGCTCTCCGAGATGCGAACGTGGGCTGAGCGGGCGCGCAAGTATGCCGATAACAAGACCGACCAGATGATACGCTGGCTGCACGCCAACATAAAGCCAGGAGGCAAGTGGAGTAACGAGCGCGTTATCATCTTCACCGAATACCGCGACACCCAGAAGTGGCTCCAAGGCATCCTTACTACCGCCGGGCTGGCGGACAGCGAGCGGCTATTGACCCTGTATGGCGGGATGGACCAGGAGGGGCGAGAGCGGGTGAAGGCGGCGTTCCAGGCCGACCCTGCTATATCGCCGGTGGGCATCTTGCTGGCGACCGATGCCGCCTCTGAGGGCATTGACCTGCAAAACCATTGCTCGCGCCTGATACACTTCGAGATACCCTGGAACCCCAACAGGATGGAGCAGCGTAACGGGCGCATTGACCGTCATGGGCAGCGTGCACCATTGGTCGAAGTTTATCACTTCGTTGGGGCGGGCTATTCCCGGCGCAGCCAGTTTGACGGCACGCCTGCAGGCGATCTTGAGGGCGACCTGGAATTCTTGATGCGCGCCGCCTTGAAGTGAACAACATCCGCGAAGACCTGGGCAAGGTCGGCCCCGTTATCGCCGAGCAGGTGGAAGAGGCGATGCTTGGACAGCGCACACAGCTTGATACAGCGGCTGCCGAACGCGAGACGGAGGGCGTACGGCGTATGCTGCGCTTTGACCGCGATCTGCGCGAGCGAATCGCCGCACTGCATGAGCAATTGCAGGAGAGCCGTCGAGATTTGCGTGTCTCGCCGGAAAATGTACAGAAGGTGGTTGAGATCGCGCTGGAACTGGCAGAGCAACCGGCCCTCCGCCCTGCCGATCTACCTGGTGTATGGCCCGACCCCACCGGGCGGCGCAAAGCATCTCCTGTGTTCACCATGCCGCCGTTGCGCGGCAGTTGGGCTGCTTGCTCCGAGGGGTTGGAGCACCCTCACACGAGACAGGTGCGCCCCATCGTGTTCGACCATGACATTGCCGGGGGCCGCGACGATGTTGTACTGGTGCACCTCAACCACAGGCTGGTGCAGATGGCGCTACGCCTCCTACGGGCCGAAATCTGGGCTTCGGGGGAGCGGCGCAAGCTGAACCGCGCTACTGTGCGTATTGTGCCGAACGACGCGCTGGAACTTCCCGCGGTAATCGCTCATGCACGCCTGATGCTGACGGGCTGCGACAACCAACGCCTGCACGAAGAGATCATCACGGCTGGCGGCCTGTTGCGGGAAGGACGCTTCAACCGTATGAATGTGGGCGAGGTGCAGCGCGCGCTTCATGCAGCGGATGACTACGCAAACATGCACGTGGGTGCAGATACCATCCCGAAGGCCCTGGAGCGGCGGCTCATAGAGTTGTGGCCCACGCACGATCAATCGCTGCACCAATCGCTGGATGTCAGAATGCGCGATCGCACCGACGGCCTGCAAAAGCAGCTGGCTGACCGCGCCGAGAAGGAACAGCAAGACGTTACTGCTATCCTTACCGAGCTACGCAGCAGCATCCTGGCTGAGCTGCATTAACTCGAAGGAGCTATTCAACTGGAGTTGTTCAACACGAACGAGCGCGACCAGTGGGAGCGCGACAGGGGTAGCCTGCAAACCAGAGTAGAACAGATACCGGGCGAAGTCGAGCAGGAGACCGCAGCCATAAGAGAGCGGTTCGCTGACCCACAGCCGCGCCTCTTCCCGGTGGCTATTACATACCTTGTGCCCGAAAAGATTGCACGCGAGATGGGAGACCGCTGATGTCCAACGCCCGCCACCATGCCGAGTGGCTCTCATTGATTGAAGTATCCGGCCCATTCCTCAGTATGCCTGTGCTCATGCGGGTCTTTCCGCAGGGGCTTGAAATGGTCGAGACCGAGGCCGCCCGCAACGTGCGCCTGGCCTACGACGAATGGAGTGACAACCGCGAGGCTGCCCGCCCTGACCCTTCTATCCACAACGCCTGGGTGCGCTACGTCCTCTCGGCGGGGCTGGAATGGCTGCCCGAAGCAATCGCGGAGGGTCCGGCACTATCGCCCGACCTGAAGGCCACTATTGCAGAGCATGGCGAGAACTTGCGCCCCGACATTGCCTTGCGCGACCCTCACACTGGCAGGGTGGTACTCCTCGTGCAAATCTTGCCTGCCGGTCAGGGCCTGGAAAAGCCTCTGAAAGACCACCGCTGGAAGGCATCGCCAGCCACGCGCATGATCGAGCTTCTGCACTCTACGGGCGTGCGGCTGGGCCTCGTTACTAACGGCGAGCAGTGGATGCTGGTGAACGCGGCGCGTGGCGAGACTACCGGGCTGGCATCCTGGTATGCTGCGCTCTGGGGTGAGGAGCCAATCACGCTGCGGGCCTTCAAGAGCCTGCTCGGCTTATCGCGCTTCTTCTCCGTTGCCGCCGCCGATACGCTGGAAGCATTGCTGATTGAGAGCGCCACCGACCAGCAAGAAGTTACCGACCAGCTTGGCTACCAGGTGCGCCGTGCCGTGGAGGTGCTTGTGCAGCGGCTCGATGGTATTGACCGTGAGCAGGGACACAGGTTGCTGGAGGGTGTTACCGAGAAGCGGCTGTATGAGGGCGCGCTCACGGTGATGATGCGACTGGTGTTCCTCTTTTCGGCTGAGGAGCGTGAGATGCTCCTGCTTGGCGACCCGCTCTATGACCAGTATTATGCTGTCTCGACCCTGCGTGCCCAATTGCGCGACACCGCCGATCGTCACGGCGAAGAGATACTCGAGCGCCGTCGTGACGCCTGGACGCGCCTGCTCTCTACTTTCCGCCTTGTATTTGGCGGCGCGGCACACGACCGCATGAGTCTGCCCGCCTATGGCGGCCGCCTGTTCGACCCCGATGCTTACCTCTTCCTTGAGGGGCGCGCGCCCGGCACTCGATGGGAGGATACACCAGCCCACCCGCTGCCCATTGACAACCGTACTGTGCTGCATCTGCTGGAAGCGTTGCAGGTGCTGAGGGTGAAGGTTCCGGGTGGCGGGCCTGCCGAGCCGCGCCGCCTGTCGTTCCGCGCCCTTGATGTGGAGCAGATAGGTCACGTATACGAAGGCTTGCTCGACCATACGGCCATGCGCGCCACCGAGCCTGTTGTTAGCCTGATGGGGCGCAAGTTCCAGGAGCCGGAGGTCGATCTGGCGCGGCTCGAGGAGTTGCGAGACAAAGGCGACGCAGCCCTGGTGGAATTTCTTGCGAAGGAAACGGGCCGCTCGGCCAGCGCGATACGCAAGGACCTTGCCCGGCCCATTGACGCGTTCGAGTTGCAGCTATTTCGGACCGCCTGCGACAACGACGATGCTTTGCTGGCGCGGGTGCGTCCCTTCGCGGGGCTAATACGCTCCGACAGCTTTGGCTACCCTGTGGTTATCAATACAGGCAGCGTGTACGTTACGCAAGGCTCGGACAGGCGCGAGACGGGAACCCACTACACTCCCCGCAGCCTCACCGAGCCCATTGTGCAGCACGCGCTCGACCCGCTTGTGTACAGGGGCATGGCCGACGGTGTGCCGCCTTCGCTCGACACGCTCATTTCAGCCCGCGAAATCCTCGACCTGAAGGTGTGCGATATGGCGATGGGCAGCGGGGCGTTCCTGGTGCAGGCTGTGCGCTACCTGTCGGAAAAGCTGGTGGAGGCGTGGCGGCGTGCGGAGGAGGCAGGCGCAGGCAGGCTGGTGGTTACACCGGAGGGCGACCTTGCGACGGGCGACCCGGCAGAGCAGCCCATCCCGCGCGACCCCGATGAACGCCTCGCGCTGGCACGGCGCATCGTGTGCGACCGCTGCATTTACGGGGTGGACATCAACCCGATGGCGGTGGAGATGGCGAAGCTGTCGCTCTGGCTGACCACCATGCAGCGAGACCGCCCCTTCACCTTCCTTGACCATGCTTTGCGCTGTGGCGATTCGCTGCTAGGCGCGGACGTGCGGCAACTGAGCAGGTGGTCGCTGGAACGCGAGGAAGGCGAGCGGGAGGCGCAGTTCTCGCTGCTGGCCGAGCCGATACGCTGGGCGTTGGACGAAAGCACGCGCCTGCGCCGCCGCATCGAGGCCAGCCCTGTGCTGACGAAGGCCGATGCCGACTACAAGGCTGCCCTGCTGGCCCAGGCCGACGATGCCGTGTCGCTGGTGAAGCTGGGCGGCGACCTGCTTTGCGCGGCGGTCCTTGCGCCCGACGACCGCGAGCGAGACCGCTTGCGCCTGAACTGGGGGACAAGCTACTCCGTGATGATGACGGTGGCCGACGAGCAGCGCAAGTGGCCCCACACCGAAGCCGCCCGCGCCGACCTGCAACGCGACATTAGCGCGCTGCGTGCGGAGGCCGACGCGCTGTTGCAAGGGCGCAGACCGTTCCACTGGCAGTTGGAGTTCCCGGAGGTCTTTTCGCAGGAGCGGGTAGAGCCGGGATTTGATGCAATAATAGGTAATCCACCGTTCTTGGGGGGGCGCCGTATCACGGGCTCTCTAGGAGATCCTTACTATGCGTATGTTGTGCGTATAGTCAGCAATAGCACGCAGGGTAATTCTGATTTGTGCTCCTATTTCTTCTTACGAGGTAGTGAAATTACTCACGAGGGTAGCAACATTGGTTTGATTGCAACAAATACCATTGCGCAAGGCGATACTCGTGAAGCTGGGCTTGATCAACTTGTAAGCCGTCGATGGGTAATTTACCGGGCAATTCCAAGTAGGGAATGGCCTGGTGGTGCGAACTTGGCTGTCGCTCATATTTGGATGCATCATGGAACATGGTCATCGATACGTAGGCTCGAAGATCTGGACGTGATAGGGATCACCTCAGAGCTTATCGTCCCAAGCAAAGTAATGGGAAAACCCTATCGACTCATCAGCAATTCGGACAAATCTTTTCAAGGCGTTATTGTCCTGGGAATGGGCTTCGTCCTATAGGAAGCAGAAGCCGCAAGTCTATTAGCAAAGGACTCTAGATATGGTGATGTTTTATTTCCTTATCTAAATGGAGAAGATTTGAATTCCCGCCCTGATCAGTCGCCCAGTCGCTGGGTTATCAATTTCCATGATTGGCCTTTAGAAACCGCGCAGACATACTCCGATTGTTGGACACGAATTGAAACGCTAGTAAAGCCGGAGAGACAGCGAAAGAATCCTAATGGTGAGTATGCCCTGCGAAAGCCTTTACCACAGCGATATTGGCAATACTGCGACAAGCGTCCAGGGCTTTATAAGGCGATACATGATAAGAATCGGGTATTGGTGGCAGCGCTAACGTCTAAGTACATCTCTATCAGCTTTCAACCTAATGGCATCGTTTATTCGCATGCTACGGTTGTGATTGCTCTAGATAGCCTAAGCGTGTTCACGCTGCTGAATTCGAGCCTTCACGATGCGTGGGTTAGAAAGTACGCCTCTACACTTGAAACAAGAGTACGCTACACACCAACGGATGTATTTGAAAACTTCCCTTTTCCGGCTCAAGTGGACACTCTAGAACATATAGGCAATCGGTATAATGAATTGAGAACATCTATTATGCGCGAACATAAAGATGGGCTAACTACCACCTACAACCACTTCCACAACCCCCAGGAGAGCGCGCACGACATCGCATGCTTGCGCGAGTTGCACCGGGAGATGGACGAAGCGGTGGCGGCGGCCTACGGCTGGTCCGACCTCGACCTGGGTCACGGCTTCCACACCACCAAACAGGGCGTGCGCTACACCATCAGCGAGCCAGCCCGCCGCGAAATGCTCGACCGCCTGCTGGCTCTCAACCACCAGCGCTATGCTGAGGAAGTAGCGGCGGGTCTGCACGACAAGGGGAAGAAGGGTGGAGGCGGCAAGGGGAAGGGCAGGGGAAAGAAGGCAGGAGCGGAGGCGGGGGTACAGGCGGGGATGTTTGATTGATGAGGCTCCCTGGTAGCGTCTCAAGCCTGCAACAGGCTCATAAGGGTATCCTTCGAGATCCAACTTACTAGCACAGGGCGCTCTCATTTTCGGATATAGCTCGCATGGTCGAGGAGTATGATCCAGATGGGTTTCCCAATCAGAACAGCCAGGAGGAGACAATGAATAACAGCTCTAGCCGCATGTCAAGGCCCCCACACGGAGGGGATCTATGAGTGACGAAGCTAATGTAATGTACTTACAAGCCTTTGCGGCCGATGAAGCACTAACGCAGCTTGAGAAAGCTCAATCGGAATTCAACATATTTCAAGCGATTGGTGCCGCCAACCGAGAGCTCTGGCATTCGGATTTCCTGGCGTTTCTGCTTGATCCGAAGCAAAATCACAGCCTGGGCGATGAGTTCGCTAAACGTCTGCTTACGCATGTTTGCCCGGAGCTATCCGGTATTGGCTCGTTTGGGGACATCACAGTACGCCGTGAGCATCAGGATATCGATATCCTGGTGGAGGACGAGCAGCAGCAATTATGTGTAATTATCGAAAATAAGATTTGGAGCACGGAAATACCCGGGCAACTGGCCCGATACTGGAACACGGTAGTTGGTGAGCACCCTGGCCCCAATTGGCGAATCCTCGGCATATTCTTGACCCCGCACGGCCTGCCTCCAATAGAGACTGTAGATCGCGAACGCTATAAAGCATTGTCGTACAGTGCAGTCGCCGAAACTCTGAACGAGGTTCGAGAAGAAAAGATAGACCAAATAGGAAAAGATGTAGAGTTGACGCTTCGTCATTATGTTGAAATGGTCAGGAGGTTTGTTGTGGGTAATGTAGATGCGGCCGCGCTAGCACGAGAGCTATATTTCAAGCATCTTTCGGCTATCAGGCTGATGGATCCCGCCATCTGGAAGGGCTGGATAAAGGGGCACATGGACCACTTGATAAAGGAGTCGCCCGCACTTCAACCGGAAGTCGGCACTCGGGAATATATGCGCTTCCGGGTAGGTGAGTGGGACAAAGTTGAACGATTGAGGGAGGGTACCGACAAGACCACAAGCTATCCGACCTTCTTTTTCACCTGCCAGAATTTTGACGACTCGCTAACCCTGTACTTGTGGGTTGGACCATCCGCCTCTGCAGAGGTACGCAAGGCATTGCTCGACCTGGCAGAACAGAACAGCCCACCATTCTGCAAACCAGTGGTGATGGGTCAATGGCACTATATCTATGAACTCAAAATCCTGACTAAGAATGACTACATAACTTGCTCTGACGCGGAGTTGAAGGTTCTCATCGAAGCAAAGTGACGTCAGTTTATTGGTAACGATTTGCCCCTCATGCTTGAAGTATTCAAATCAGTAGATTGGTTCGAGGTGTCACCTGACCAGCCGGATGAACTGTAGAGTGGAATTATCGAGAGGACAAAGCAGGCAGAGAAAGAGGTTCTAGTGACGCAATTCGAGGATATAGAAATCGTAGCTGGCCAGACTAACCGGGAAATGCTAGCCGAAAAGGCACGCCTTTTGAAGCCGCCCACCCAGGCCGAGTTACGTGACGAGCTACAAAGGCTCGTGCTGGCTGACCTCATAGGCCCTGCCGACGGTGATGAAGAGGAAGTGAGCGACCGTAGCGTGCGTGACCGCTATCTGGTCGGCATGCTCGCACCCAGGCGCCAGCAGGTGCAGCCCGAAGAACAGGACGACCTTGCCACCGACGGTGCAAGCAGCGCCGAAGAAGGTCCAGCCGAACATGCAGTGCCCGCCGCACCCACCATGTTCCCATCATCGTTCGGCATGAGCTTCTGCGTGGACGCCGCCGCCACAGGGCTGGTCGTAACAGCCAGGTGGGGGCAATACGAGCGAGGTGACAGCGAGACCCTCACTACTGGCACGCTTGGAGCACCGAAGCGAGTATGGAAGCGCACGCCCCACAGCGGCACCCTGCCCATGTCGCTCGTTGACGGCAAGATTGCGCCGGTCGCGCCCGACCCGACCGAGCCTGAGGTAGTTGTGAAGGGCCGTATACGCCTGCGCCCGGAAGGGTGGATAGTCACGCTGTTCCTGGTCAACACCAAAGAAGAGCCAAAGCAGAACCGCGACTCGGCATGGCTCTTCCAGCCTGAGCTTGAAGTAGCCGCACCTGACGGGTCGGCCATCTTCCAACGCCGCATGCAGCCGCCGCACACAGGCAAGCATGACGCAGTAACATACATGGAAAGCCAGGGCCTGAACATGATCTATCGCGACCATGTAGAGTTCGCGGTGGGCCACGGCGTCAGCACCCACGCCGAGAAATCGCCCGACGACCCCACATGCGCCGTGCGCATCTCCACCAGCGTCGTCCCTCAGTACGAAGTGCCGCGCACATCCGCACCGCCAATAGCCGGAGTGCCTGAGAGTGCCTTCGATATGAAGGTGCTGAGCGAAGTCACGCCCGCCGACTTGCCCGCCATCCTCTTGCCGCTCGCAGACGCTTACGAACGCTGGATCGCTGTACAAACGGCAGGCATCGACACGGAAGTGTCGGGGCTGGCCAACTTCGAGGCTCCCGCTCGGAAGGCCATGCAGGATTGCACAGTGGCGCTAAACTTGTGATTTAACCATGAGAGCATCAGTTGGTGAGCAAAGTGGTCAGTTTCAGAATGAAACGGCATACTGGAGCCACTATGAGTTCCTTATGTGACTTTCGTTCTACGCTGTTCACCTGCTTCTCCAAGCGAGCCGATGCTCTGTTCGAACTTACTGATGCCCTCATAACCGGTGGCTCACAACCCTCACCAGTTCACTTGAGCCTGCAGCCGCAGCACCGACGGGGTTGGGGCAGTCTCTACGCTGCACTCAGTCATGGTCAGCTCGATACCAAGCATCTCAGAACCCTGCTCTCTGGTTATCCTCTAATGTCCAATGTTAGACCTGTTTATGCTGTGGACGTAAGCGTCTGGCCGCGCTGTGATGCTGAGGCTAGTCCTGAACGAGGCTACTACTATCACCCCTCCCGACATTCGGCTGGACAGCCCATTGTCGCTGGTTGGGCTTACCAGTGGATTGCTCAGCTAGGTTTCACTCGCGATAGCTGGACTGCTCCCCTCGACGTGCGACGTGTCCACCCCAACGAAAAGGCCTATCTGGTTGCTGTTGAGCAAATCCGTGCCTTGCTCAGACTCAGTAATGATAATCGCAAGAATTCTTCCCTTCTATGTACTCATTCTGAGAACGTGCTCAGTCACGTTCCACTGTTTGTCTTCGATGCTGGCTATGAACCCTCCCAACTTGCCGAGGAACTCGCCAAAAGCTCAACTTGTGCGTCTATCCTGGTCCGATTACGCTCCAATCGCTGCTTTTACAGCGACCCACCTACTCCTGCTGAATGTGGCACAGGTCTCGGCACACCTGGTGGTCGCCCTCGTCGTCACGGTCACAAGTTCGAGTGCTACAACCCGGATAGCTGGCTTCCTTCGAACTTCGAACACAATTGTCAAGACCCTCAGTACGGCCATGTGCGTGTAAGAGCCTGGTGTGGACTGCACTCAAAGACGCAGAGTCACTCCACAATTGGTACTCGCCAAGCCCGTCCAATTTCAAAAGGCACTCTCCTGTTGGTGGAAGTCTCACGCCTGCCCAGAAAAACAAGGGAACCACAAGTGCTGTGGTTATGGCACTGGGGACAGGACGCAGAAAACCCTGACCTGGATTTGTTGTGGCGCTCCTACGTACGGCGATTCGACTTGGAGCACACTTTCCGCTTTTTCAAGCAAACACTGAACTGGACGACACCACGTGTTCGACACCCTGAGCAAGCAGACCGCTGGAGTTGGCTTGTGCTGATCGCGTACACTCAGTTACGTCTGGCTCGGACTTATGTAACTGACCAACGGCTGCCTTGGGAGCGCAAGTTAGAGCCGGGACAACTTACACCATACCGAGTACGAAGGAGGTTTTGGGCACTTCTGCAAGAACTTGGCACTCCGGCAAAAGCGCCAAAACCTTGCGGACGCTCGCCAGGCAGACCAAATGGTCGCCTTTCTGGCCCCGCTAAGCGTTACCCGGCTATCAAGAAGGCTGCCTAAACCAGATTACAAGTGTCAAATCTGTTGGTTGTTAAGGTATGTGCATGAGCCAAACAAACTCGTGCAGATTCGCAATGGTTAAATCACAAGCTCACAGTCTCATGAAGGACCGATACGTGTACCCCGTAAGCCACAAATAGGCTGGTTGCAGGTGGCTCGTTGCGTCCGGTTGTCCTTGTGTTGTCCTTGACCGCTTGTTCCCAGGTGGCCGATAGTTACCGGTAGTCAGAATCAGAGCGGCTAAGAAGAATGATGTTGCCTGCGAGGGCCTCATGCTCTGTAGACCAGGCTTAGCTCTCCATGTCCTGCTACAATCCGGCAAAGGTATTGGCCATGCCCCACACGGAAAGGTCTCGGCCATCGGTCAGTTGCCGCATGACGCCTTTCTGCTTGTCATCCTGCAGGCTTCTCAGGATGAATGCGGAGCAGTTCAGTGGGCCGGACGGCCACGTTTCGGCCACCGGCAACCAGCATACGGGCTTATATAGCTTTGCCACAGTGTGGGCAGAAGTGTAGTGCAGCGCGCTGGGGGAGCAGCTCCTGGCACCACTGGCAGTTCTGTAGAACCTGAGTGCCACAGGTAGGACAGTACCGCCACCTGCCCCGCAACTCATCACCACACGTTGGGCAGTCCCCGGCGGGCCCGCCATCGAGGTAGTTCCCCATTATCTCGCCGGCACGCTTCTTACTGCGCTCTAGGTCCTTTGCATCTCGCAACTCCTGCTGTTCCTCCTCGAATTTTGCCTTAGCTTGGAGCTTTATACGTTCGGTCTCTTGTATCCGCTCAATCTCTTCATGTGACAGGGCCATGGCTCTGCTCTCCTTCGACGTATGCTGACAGTACAGGGCAGACGGATTATTGTATATAGATAGGCACCGCGCCTACTTATGGAATAATGAGGTCTGGAGGCCAGGCTCCATCTCCTGTTGCTTATCGAGTAGATTGTTGATCTCGCGATAGTAGAGCCGAACCATTTGTTCGAGCAGCCAAGCTTCTAGCCCGGCTTCTACAGCAACCTGCTGGTAAAACTGCTCGTAGGCGGATTGGCTGCCGTCACGGGGATCCTGACGGGGCAAAGCCAAACCTGAAAGCTGTAACTTGTCGAGAAGGAACTGCATTTCCCCTGTTATCTGGACCTGGTCTCGGAATGCGGGTTGGTAGAGTTCATCGAGTGGGTTATTCAGGCTGTTGGCGCTGCTATATGGTCCCCTGGAGCCGGCACGAAAGCGGTGCAGAAAGTTGTATACCGCTTGCCGGCTCTCGATCGCATGGAACCGTTTAGTTACTTCCTGTAACCCGCCATCCTCCTCAATCAGCTCATGAGCACGAAGCAAGACATCGGCTGCCTCCTTTTTGCGTGCATCTATGCCGCCCAGGCCCGCGACCAATTCAGCTATTTCCTCTACAGGGTCGAAGGACACATCAGCAATGAGATGCACTGCCTCGTACGATAAGGCTGGGCTGTCGATAATATCGGACTGAGAGGAAACCGCCGTACTCAGAACGAGTGACCACACGATGTCATCACGCTCGAAAAGGCGTTGACCTCGCTCTTTCATGCCTTCCAACTGGAGTTGGTTCTGCTGATACACCATGCGAACCACAGGAACCAGGCGTTCGCAGGCGGTCCGCGAACGGGTCAACCAATCTACGGCTGCAGCCAGCAAACGAAGCACCATATCTTGTGCCTCAGGCAGAGCCTCACCTACCTGCTCCAGTAGTGGCGCCGCAAGGTCCTCAAAAGAAGAAATGAGACTTCCATAAGGTGTTATTCGAATTACGCCATCCTCAACGGTAAGCTCAACCTGTGGTCCCTTCTCGCCTTTACGTAGCACTCGCGCCGGTAGACCGGCCTGCGCCAGTATGCGCGCCGGCAATATTACCGCGGTTGAGTTCCCAACCCGTAAGAGATGTGTACGCACGTGTTCAGTTTTCTTCACAAGATTGCCTCCATCCACTATTGTACTAACGGGCGTTATAACATATACTCTATATCTCAGGCCTATATTTGTCAAGATGCACAAGCAAAACCCAATGACTTACGTGTCTTAGATATAAGTGAAGAAAAGTATACAAGTGAGAGGGGTAGAAAGATGGCAAAGGGTACTGTCTATAAGCAAGGCAATAAATGGTACGGGCGGGTGGACTTGTCGCCGGACCCGGTAACAGGCAAACGAAGGCAAAAGAGGTTTACTGCAGCGACGAAGAGGCAAGTCGAGAAGCAGGTCGCCGCGCTTATTACTGCTGTCGAGAATGGCGGTTTCAGTGAGGCCGAGGTCACAAAGCTGACCATCTCGCACTACATGGAACGCTGGCTAGCTTCGATTGAGGGCAGTGTAAAGCCGATTACAAAGAAGCGATATGGCGATATAGTCCGGCTGCATATCGAGCCAACCATGGGACGTACACAGTTAGCGAAACTCTCCGCACTAAATGTTCAGCGCCTATACTCCGATAAGCAAGCGGACGGCTTATCGCCAACAACGGTGAATATGATACACGCAGTTCTGCATCGCGCTCTAGCACAGGCTATGCGCTGGGGGCTGCTCAATCGTAACGTGACGGAACTGGTTGACCTACCACGTGAAGCTACGCCTGAATACATAACGTGGAATGAGGCGCAGGTCAACACTTTCCTCTCTACAGCCCAGGGCGACCCGCTCGAAGCCTTCTGGCGGCTAGCCTTGCTTACAGGGATGAGAAGAGGAGAAATGTTGGGCTTGAGGTGGGACGATATAGACATGAAGCGCGGCACGCTATCAGTTCAGCGCACGTTGAGCCGAGATGCAGGGGGCGCGTTCAGCCTGGGCACACCCAAATCGGCGCATGGCAAACGCTCCATAGCCCTGCCAAAATCATTGGTCGAAGCATTTCGTAAGCTTCGTGTACAACAGACGGAACGAAGGCTAGCAACTAAGGGGTATCAGGACCATGGGTTCGTGTTCGCAAATGAGATAGGTGAACCGTTGCACCCAAACTCGGTCTCCTATCGCTTCAAGAAGCTGGTGGCAGAAGCTGGTGTGCCGCCCCTACGCATTCACGACCTACGCCATACCTCGGCTACGCTGATGCTTGCGAACAATATACATCCTAAGATAGTACAGGAACGACTGGGCCACTCCAACATCAGCATGACACTCGACCGCTACAGCCATGTCACGATGGATATGCAAAGAAATGCTGCTGACCAGTTAGATGATCTAATTGGTGGCGTGTCTTGATGTCTATACAGCGTTAGTTGAGGTTCGTGCCAAAACCGTGCCATAAACAGAAAAGAGAGCCACGTAGGCTCTCTTTTCGTGCGTAGAATTGCTCTATCCTACCCTTTTGTGCCGAAGGCGGGATTTGAACCCGCACGTCCCTACGGACACTACGCCCTGAACGTAGCGCGTCTGCCGTT
>JBDTQH010000021.1:0-89453 GCA_039932335.1 Chloroflexota bacterium | reverse complement strand
GGAGTTGGAGGAGCGCATCGCAGTAAATCTCAATACATTGTTGAATGGCAGGGATGCATGATACCGATTGGCGGAAAACTATCACAAACTTCTACGTGGACCGATGCCCAGATTGGACAGACCTGTTTGGTCGGCGATGGAGCACATGCTAAGATTGCCCGCCAAGAGGTGGGGGTCATGTATTTGACCTCGAAGAATTTCAAAGATCAAGGGTTGGACCTGTCAAAAGTGGACTATATCTCAAAGGCAGACTTCGCTAAATATTTCAGGTCACATTCAAAAGCCCTGACGCAGCCACTTGCTGGAGATATCTTGCTAGGCATTATTGGCTCCCTTGGTGCTCCATATTCTGTGAAAGCGGGTGATCACTTTGGGCTTTCAAGTAGTGTTGCCATTATCCGCCCTGACACCAACAAACTCCATCCACTGTACTTGTACTATTGGATCAAAGGGCCAATCTTGCAAAGTGCAATTTATGGTATCAAGGGCGGTGTAGCTCAAGGTTACCTAAGCCTTGAAATGATTAAATCATTACCATTATCTTACCCACCTCTCTCCACCCAGCGCAAAATCGCCGCGATCCTCTCCGCTTACGACGACCTCATCGAAAACAACACGCGCCGCATCAAGATCCTCGAAGAGATGGCGCAGTCCCTCTACCGTGAGTGGTTCGTCCACTTCCGTTACCCCGGCCACGAAGGCGTGAGGCTGGTGGAGAGCGAGCTGGGGTTGGTGCCGGAGGGGTGGGAACTTCGGCCACTCGGCCAACTTGCTCAGGAAGTGCGCCGAAGCGTCAACCCATTAGACATAGATCCTGAGACTCCATACTTTGGACTTGAGCATCTCCCCAGGAAATCTATTGCCTTATCGCAATGGGGAACAGCCAAAGATGTGCAGAGCACCAAGCTTGCTTTCAGGCGCGGCGAGATTCTATTCGGCAAGATTAGACCTTACTTCCACAAGGTCGGTGTTGCACCTGTAAATGGTGTTTGCTCTTCAGATACGATTGTGATCTCCCCCAAATCCGTCGAGTATTTTGGTGTTGTACTAGGGTGCGTATCCAGCGAGGATTTCATCAATCACGCAACGCAGACCTCACAGGGAACCAAGATGCCCCGTGCCAACTGGGACATCTTAGTCAAGTATCCAGTAGCTGTGGCGACGTTACCAATTTTGAAGCAATTCAACGATCTAGTGCGTGATCAAGTGTCGCTAGTCGAGAACCTTGTTCGCCAAACAAGAAACCTCCGGCACACCCGCGACTTGCTGTTGCCTAAACTGCTCGCAGGAGGGGTGGATCTTGATAAGGTAGTCGATAGCGTTAACGAGGAACATACATGATAGAAATTTCTTCACACCTGTACGTTGGAGACCAGGGTGATGGCGAGCTAATCTTAGCAAAACAGAGCGGCTGGGCTATTGTCCACGCTTGCAAGGAGCCATACCACCGTAGAACTCTCGGTTATGCAACGCCTGGAGCTCCCAAAGGGCATCCTGAGTACCTATTCGCGCGCCGAGGCAACAGGCTGATCATGAATATTGTTGATGCGCCCAACCCAGCTTTTTTCGCCAAAGAGATGATTGACGTAGCTCTCGACTTTATAGATGAAATGCTAGGTCAAGGTTTGAAGGTACTCGTTCACTGCAACCAAGGCGAGTCCCGTTCCCCCAGCATTGCTCTACTCTACTTGGCGAGCCGCAAGAGGACACTTCCTATCGTTTCGTTGGAGGCCGCAGAGGACCAGTTCAGGCTGGTATATCCTAACTATAACCCAAAGTCAGGCATTCATGGGTTTTTGTCTTTATATTGGGGTAGCTACTGCCATGCATAGGAGGCACGCCTTATGGCTCTCAGCGACGACCTGATTGAGACATCTTTACATGCTGCCCTCTCCGCCATCGAACTGTATAACAAGCCCGATTTCAAGTATCGTGAGCAAGTGTTCACAATACTGTGCATCAATGCTTGGGAGCTACTGTTGAAGTCCAAGATTGTGAAAGATGCTAACGAGAGCATCACTTCAATTTATATTCCAGTGGCGGGCGGAGCCTTTAAGGTTAATCGCACAAATAATCCGATGACTATAGAGATAATCGGAGCAATGCATAAGCTCCAACTTGATGCAGCAATACTTAGCAATATAGAAGCTTTGATTGAAATACGCGACACAGCAATACATTTTTACCATACGCAGGCACTATCTTATATAGTTTTTAGCTTGGGCGTTGCTGCATTAAAGAATTATCAAAGCCTAATAAGCCTTTGGTTTGGTCGAAACTTGCTCGACTACAATTTCTACATTCTTCCTCTCGCATTTGCCTATAACTTCAAAACGCTTACCCACATAGATGTTGGAAAGGAGCCACACGCCATAGCAAACATAATTCGAGCCGTTTCAAGCACCCAGGTAGCAGTTGATCAATCGAATGGTTACTACTTTGCCTGTGAAATTGCAACTGAGGTCAAATCTGCCAAAAAGTATTCTGGGGACGCTGATTTTGTGACTCTTGTTGATCCTAACGCTAACTCCGATACAGCCATCTTCATCCAGACGCAACGACCTATTGATAAATATCCGCTTACATATCGAGACATTCAGAAACGTGTGAAAGCGGTGCATCCCCACATCAAGGAACGTCAACTCCTTGACTTCATAAGAGATCATGGTATGAAAAGGAATCTTACTTTGTGCACTCCAACTTTTGTAAGCAAGAATCAGGAGCAAAGATATCTAGCGGGCAAACTGCTTGAAAAAGACATTATGTTTATCTACAACGAAGATGCCCTAAGGTACATAATAGAAACGATCATTTTGGCGATATAAGCGCCAACACGTAATCTCTTAGCGAGTTGCGAGCGATTATCATGAGTGCGGTAGCGATTGCCGCCGCGACTGCATGAAATAGGCAGCATTCTGAACAACCAGGGGGAAGATATGCACATCCGTGGAAGCCTGGTGTGCATTATCAGGGGCTGCTGTGCCCGAAGGGCTGGAAACGCTGCTAAAGAAGCTGGCCGAAATATATGACAAATATGCACCCGCACAATAATTAAGCTGCCGATCTACGTCGCCCGATATTCTCATAATCGCCATGAACAGTTATACCGAGGATGCCCTAATCGAACAGCCCGCTATATCCTTATTCCAGGAACTCGGCTGGCAGTATATGAACTGCTACCATGAGCGGTTTGGCGATCCCTCCGACCCTACGCGCTCAACTCTGGGCCGCGAGACACCGCATGAAGTCGTGCTGGTGCGCCGCTTGCGGGCTGCCCTCACACGCCTCAACCCTGGCATATCCACCGGTTCGATTGAGGGAGCCATAGAGCAGATCATCCGCGACCGCTCGGCTCTTGGCCCGGCCTACGCCAACCGAGAGGTCTACTCACTCCTCAAGGATGGTGTCAGGGTACCTGTTCGTGATCAGCAGGGTCACCAATCAACGCAGAGTGTAGCCGTGATAGATTGGGACCACCCCGAGGCAAACGACTACTTGCTGGCCTCTCAGTTCTGGGTGTCAGGAGATGTATACAAGCGCCGAGCCGACCTGGTTGGGTTTGTCAACGGAATACCGCTCGTTTTCATTGAGCTAAAGGCTTCTCATAAAAGCGTCAAGGACGCCTACAGCAACAACCTGCGGGACTACAAGCGGACTGTACCGCAGATCTTCACTCCCAACGCCTTCATCATCCTATCGAACGGCTCCTACTCGCGTATAGGATCAATGACCGCCGACTGGGAGCATTTCGCCGAGTGGAAGAAGATCAACGCAGAGGGTGAAGAAGGCATCATCTCCCTCGACACCGTTATCCGCGGCACTTGCGATCCGGCTCACTTGCTCGATCTCGTGGAGAACTTCGTCCTCTTCGCTGAGGCCGGGGGCGGGTTGGTCAAGATCGTCGCTCGCAACCACCAGTACCTGGGCGTCAATAATACGATAGAAGCGGTGGGTGATATCAAAAAGAACATGGGTCGGCTGGGGGTCTTCTGGCACACGCAGGGTTCCGGCAAGAGCTACTCGATGGTTTTCTTCTCCCAGAAGATCCTTCGCAAGCTGCCCGGCAACTGGACTTTCCTCATCGTTACCGACCGGCAAGAGCTTGACACGCAGATCTACAAAACATTCGCCGCTACCGGCACCGTAACTGAGCGGGAGAGCTACGTCCACGCCTCGTCCGGCTCGCATCTCCAGCTGCTGCTCAGCCAGGATCACCGCTATCTCTTCACCCTTATTCACAAGTTTCATACGGCAAAGGGCGAAACCTACCCAATGCTCTCCGACCGCTCCGACATAATCGTCATTACGGATGAGGCCCACCGCTCTCAGTACGACACGCTGGCTCTTAATATGCGCAATGCCGTCCCCAAAGCTGCCTTCCTCGCGTTTACGGGCACTCCCCTTATCGCGACAGAAGAGCGCACTCGCGATGTGTTCGGAGATTACGTTTCAGTCTACAACTTCAAAGAGTCGATAGACGACGGGGCAACGGTCCCCCTGTACTATGAGAACCGCATACCCGAGCTACAGCTAACGAACGCGGATCTCAACACCGACATGGAAGACCTCATCGAAGAGGCGGACCTGGACGAAGCGCAACAAGAGAAGCTAGAGCGCGTATTCGCCCGGCAGTATCACCTGATCACCCGCGACGACCGGCTTGAAACGGTGGCCGCCGATATAGTGCAACACTTCATGGGGCGCGGCTACATGGGCAAGGCTATGGTGGTTACTATCGACAAAGCCACCGCAGTCAAGATGTACGACAAGGTACAGAAGCACTGGGCGCTCTACCGGGCAAGCCTCCAAAAGCAGTTAGAGGCCTCTACTGACGACCGAGAGCGAGAGAGCTTGCGTGATCGTATGGACTTCATGCTCAAAACTGATATGGCAGTGGTTGTGTCGCCCCAGCAAAACGAAGTAGAAGATCTCAGAGAGAAAGGCGTAGAGATCGCGCCGCACCGTGAGCGGATGATCACTGAGGATCTCGATACCAAGTTCAAGGACAGCGCCGATGCGTTCCGTATAGTGTTTGTCTGCGCGATGTGGATGACCGGTTTCGATGCGCCCTCCGTATCCACCATTTATCTCGACAAACCGATGCGCAACCATACCCTCATGCAGACTATCGCCAGGGCCAATCGCGTACATGGCGACAAACTCAACGGCTTGATTGTCGATTATGTAGGGGTGTTCCGCGACCTGCAAAAGGCTCTTGCTATCTACGGTTCGGCAAAGGGAGATAGGGACGGGGGTAGCGACACACCGGTCAAGGACAAGAGCGCACTGATTGATGCCCTACGCGATGCACTCGCGGAAATGAAAGCACTTCTCGGCGAGCGCGGCATCAACCCGGATCCCATCCCCGGCCTGTACGGGTTCGAGAGGGTGAAGGAGATGGACCGGGTCAAGGAAGCCGTGCAAGTTAATGACCAGACCCGCATGCTCTTCATGTCGTTAGCCGCTAAGGTCGCCCGACTTTACAAAGCCATTCTCCCTGATCAACTTGCCAATGAGTTCGCTACCATCGTAACTCTGTACGCTGTTATAACTTCCAAGATGTTGACAGATCAGGATCCACCCGATATCAGCAAGATCATGGAGGACGTAGAGGCGCTCCTTGATTTGTCCATAGCGCCAAGGGGTTACATCATACGTGAGCGCGGCACAGATGACGCGATAAGCCGCATAGATCTGAGCAAGCTGGACATGGGCAAACTCCGCGCCCAATTCGAGGCGGGTCAGAAATACTCGGCCATCCAGGCTTTACGCTCCGCACTCGCTTCGCGGTTGGAAAAGATGGTGCGTCTGAACAAGAGCCGCACCGATTACCTCGAAAAGTTTCAACATCTCATCGATGAATACAATAGTGGGGCCAGCCCTGTAGAACTGGTATTCGCTCACTTCGAGGCCTTCGAGCGAGAGTTGGACGCCGAAGGGCGGCGCACTATCACCGAAAACCTAACAGAAGAAGAGCTTGCTCTCTACGACCTGCTCACCAGACCCAACCTGAAGCTCTCAAGTGCGGAGCGGGAGAAGGTGAGGCAGACCACCTTGGACCTGCTTGGTGTGCTGAAGCGCGAAAAGCTGGTGCTGGATTGGCGGCAGAGGCAACAGTCCCGCGCCCAGGTTCGTTCTGCAATCGAGCAGATCCTGGACCAGGACCTCCCAGCACTTTATACAGCGGACCTATATCAACAAAAGTGCGCAACCGTATACCAGCACGTTTACGACTCGTACTACGGTGCTGGGCGCAGTATTTATACTGAGGCAGCGTAAACGCAGAAGTCCTATCGAGACGTCAACGGAGAATTCAAGCTTGAGACGTTACGACTGCTCAAGAGCCATGCAAGACCGAGGTTTACCTGGAGCGGGAGCTTGGCTTGTATCCCGGGTATGAGCGTAGCGGAGGCCTACCTGTGGGTGAGACCATTCGATAGGGAACGGGAACTGTGGGGCCATCCTTCCCAGGCAAGTGGGCTTCAAAGCCCACGGCTACCAGAGGCTGCTTTGCTCTTGAACTCTGCCTGGTAGGTTCTACGCTGGGCCATCTGCGTCGCCACGGGTCTTTCTCCGTTGAGTCGGCTCGTTTTATCAACTCACCTCTACCTTAACCCCTGTCCGAATGTTCGGGGCATTTTAGTTCCATAAACCCTGGTAGCTTTTTCAGCTTCAACCCCATTACCGCCGTTATTTTAAGATAGCAGCGGCGTCACCAACACTACCGCAGACCAACTCTCCAGCATCGGTGCGCGCCTCACCGGATGATTAATGAGAGTAAGCAGCCTGAAGGGTGGTGATGGCTATTCAGGATCACTTTACGTCCATGGACGCCCACCATTAATTTGTATTGCGGGCGTTTGTTGCCTGGAGTATCCATGCTATCTATATGTACCATATGTTTACCTACATTACGTTCTGCTGGTATCATGAACAGCAATCTGCCTATTGCACAATTACTAATTGCAAGGCATGGCGCTATTTTCCATTGTGGCCATCTATATTCGCTTGGCCATCTATGCCCGCTTGGCCATCTATGTTATGGCCCTGCTCGGGCAGTCGCCATATCCACGTGCCACCCGCACCATAGCCCTGACGCTCTACGATCACACCGACTTGGGACTTGGCACGCCGTAAAGTCTTTTCCGCAACGCCCGCATCTTTGGCCGCGGTGATTAAAGCATGACTTGGCTGTGCACCATCCTTGAGTACGTCCCGCAGGAAATCAACTGCGTCATCGATGGCGCTGCGATCCTCTGCCTCTGGGGGTGCAGCTAACACACTGTGGGCTGTATGGCGGGATGTGCCCAGCCACTGCAAATATCCCACTCCATTAGCTGCGGCCTCAATCCGGTACACCAGTGACTCCACGGTTGCGGCTGAATTGCTTTTCATGCGCACGAGAATCCGCTTGGACTGTGTCGTATCATCAGGGTCTGCCGCTATCAGCAGCCCGGATCGCGCTGCACCTATCATGCCGATTGATCCACCACCCCGGTACAGGGGATTGCTGTTTGCCTGCTTGTTAAGGTGCCTTACTACGAGCACAGCAACCCCCGTGCGCTGCGCCAGTTCGATGAGCGGCATCATCGCACGCCGCACGTCCTGGTCGCGGTTTGAGTTTACGTCGCTCGGTAGGTACGACATTATTGGATCGATTATCAGCAATGACGCACCAATCATAGTAATGGCGCTTTCCAGCTCGGGTATGTCAAGAATGGTTGGAAAGCGTTCGGTGCTCGCCTCAACCACATGTGTTACAGCAACCACTCGCGCGACATTGGCCCCCGCAGCATCCAGGCGCGGCCGTATCGTGTCTGCCAAATCATCCTCAGCACATAGCAACACCACCCCGGCCGGCGCGCCCAGGACACTCAATTGACCATCCGGCATTGCGCGGCCCGTAGTTACCCGTGCACCGATGTCCAGTGTTACCAGGCTCTTGCCCAGTCCGGGGTCGCCGTCCAGTATGGTGAGCTTGCCGAGCGGGATCCTACCGGGCCACAGCCAGCGTACATGCTCAGGTACAACATCCGACATGCGAACGAAACCAGGTTGCGTGCATAGATGGCCACTTTCATCATAGATGGCTACTGTACCGGGTTCTGTGCATAGATGGCCACTTTCATCATAGGCGGCCACCGCTTTTTGTTGGTTGGCAATGCCGGTATCAGAGCTGCTCTTGATGGCGACAACATCAGCAGCGCTAGTCTGCACGCAAGCAGTAGATGCTGCGGCTGCCGATGCTACAGCATATCCCGCAGCAGGCTCGTGATATTGGGACTGCACGGTGGTCAGGGCTTTTCTGATCGTGGCGTCCCTGTAGTCCTGGCGGTCGTGCCACTTATCTCTCGCCAAGCTGCTGACCCTTACCAGGCGATCAATCTGGTCGGCATCACGCGTGTAAAATGCGAGAATGGCACACAGAGCGCTATCTGCCTCAGAGTGTGAGGGATACCCACCTATATCCCCCGACCAGAGAGTAAGGAAACGTGCATGGTTTTTGGCCGCCCCCGCCAGGGTAATTATGCGCTCATCCGAGAGGCTGTCTGATAGGGCAGTTGGTAATAACAGGGACGCGCTACTCGTGACGGCGCCCGTCTTTGTTGTTCCAAAGAGCTCCCTGTGCATTTCGTTTATTTCGTCGAACCTGTACTCTATGGTAGGTCGAGTGCCATCAGCACGCCAGCCGGTCACACTAACATAGCGCTTTGCGCCATACATCTCTATGTAGCCTTTCCTGTTGCCGAACAGCCTGTTTGGCAAGGTGGCCTCTACAATTATGCGTATGCCTTGTCCGGATGGACTCACCTCTGTGTAGGAGTTCAGCCTGTTTATGATCCGTTGTGCCCACGGCTCTACCTCACCAGTTTCAGCAGATCTGCAATGATCCAGATCAATGCCGACATACGGATCGTCTGCTGTGAGGACGTAGCCTACACCCGAGAACCCGTGCTGGTTGTACGCACTTACAGCCGCCTCAAAGGCGCCCCAGCTCGTACTATCAGTCACAGATGCTTTACGATCCGGCTTGTATGGGTTGTAAGGGACTTTGCTTGGTTTTCCAGTACCTGATCGCGGCTCGTACCGCCACAACACAAACTGCTGTCGCGCCTTGATCTCGTCGGGCAGATTGTCCCACGTGAACGGAACATTTCCCGGCATATTGGTGCTAGGGTCGGTAAGCATAGCAAACCCCCTTATGACACCCACATGTCTCAGCGTTGTCAGTGTATTCTGCGTTGTACGAGTGCTGTAGCTCATGAGCTGTGTATTGCTCATCCATACTCTCTATTCCCCCTTTATAAGTTCAGTATTTTTGTCGTTTTGCTCTTTAAGCGCCGACCTTAGTTGCTGCCTGACCCAGTCGGATATTGTGCACTCCGCTTTGCGGGCTGCCAGGGTGAGCTGTGCCCTTAGATTGGGCGAGACCCTCACGTGTAATAGCTGTGTATGTATCTGTTCTTTTCGCTGCATATGCTCTCCTCTCTACCATGGATTGATATTGTGAGATCCTGACCGCGTCACACGCCTGAGTCACGCCTCAATACACAAAGCTTATCGTGGATACATAAAATGCAAATCAGACCGATAATGTGAGGTGCGAGCTGTCTCATCTTCTCGAACAGTCGAGCAATACCCGGGCTAATTGCCAATTTCGTGCCTGTGGGAGAGCTTTTTACTCCATGATCCTACTCAAGTGAGGAACTGTTGCTCTCTTGCACCGGGCTGGTTTGAGGGCTGCGGATTGATGTGGATAAGCAAAGGAATGGGGCGATGACTATAATCATCGCCCCGTTTTCGGTAAGAATTACCAGCTGCTCAATTGGGTGTAACGGCATGCTCATATCGTCTTAGATTGATAAGGTAGTCATCGGCAAGTCGAATTCAGGATCGGAATCTAAAGCAGGTGAAACTTTGCCCAGCCGCATTTTCCCAGCTTCTTCTCCCTTAGCGGTAGACCCGACCGGGTGGTCGGCAATACCGAACTCTAATAAGCCCGGAGGATCTCAGTGCAATACAGAAGGGACTAGAAATGGATGTTGAGGGCCCGTTAGAATCGTCGCGCTGGCAATCACCCGTATTTATGCATAAATAACGTCATAGCAGCGGCGGACGGCATCGATATGAGATGTCCTTGCATACAAGGCATAAAGTAACGACTGTGTGCCGCGCCATACTCAAGCAACGAGAAAGGCCATGGCTTCCAAGATTGGAAGCCATGGCCTTAATACTTATAAATGCGAGCAAACGCTGCGTAACGCAGAGCAACAGGGTAAATCACATCGCATTACCGGCCCATTTGTGGAATGCTCTCCAGCAGATAGCGATAGCGGTCCCGGTATCTCACCGGACTATGATGCGGGCCCCACACGTTCTACCTCTGCAAGATATGTCCGCAACTTGGCCAGATCCTCTGCAGCCTGAGCTATGGTTGCACCGTCCTGCCGTGTGAGTGAGCTCCACACAGCGACAATCCGAGCGAGCTCCTTATCTGTTTGGGCCAACTCTATTAGACGGCTTACCTGAGGGTCAACAGGTACAGGTAGGTCGGCCACATTTATGCCGGCTGCCTTGAAAACCTCGGCAATTGGAAGGCTGAGCGCCCTTGCTAGCTCCACAAGCACTCTCGCAGTCGGCTGCCTCGCTTTCTTGCTGGGGTCGCTATTCTCAAACGAATAAATGTAGGCTCGCGTCAGCGTAGAGGCGTTTGCCAGGTCCATTACAGACATATTTAGCTCTTTTCGGCGCCTGGATATTAGTTCGCTCAGCATTTCTGGCCCCTTTTTAGCAAATATGTGCCAAAATCACGCTAAAAGTGTTGACATAATGGGTATCAATGCAGTAGTATTAATATAACGTAGACAGAATATGTATACGTTATATTAATAGCGTAAAGGCTTCGCGGCATGTACATGCCAGTCTACTGGGACATTATATCGTGGATAAGAGCAGGCGAACGCCCGAAATCACAAGGAGCAACCAGTTGCACACAGGTAACAACACTAAAATCCCCAGTCAAGGCTCAGCCGAGGACTATCCAAGATGGCGGTCCCAGCTTCTCCAGGATCTCGTGCCGACTCACATGGGCCCCGATACTGATATAGCCTGGACGCAATTTGCCTGCATCCCCGGCCGCATGGGTGCCGCCCGTCCGTACTGCGAGCGATGGTACAGCGCGCAACTGGACGGGCGTACGATTTACAAATGCCCGGATCTCGGCATTGAGATCTACGCGCCGCTCGCTACGGTGCAAGAGTGGCTGGCGGCAGAATTCAGGCGCATGGCTGAGAGATTGGGCGCTCCCCAGGCTGCCCGCAACATGCTCGATCTTATGAGCATATATAACGAACACCCAGAGCTTTTCTCAGAATACCTCAGGCCTTACGAGGCAAACCTCTCGGAGTACCTGGAGCTGGCACGTCAATCAGAGTGGCTCATCGGAGGCGCCGAGAGGGACGATGAATACCGCACCGGCTGCATCCGTGCGGCTGAACGGTACGACATACCCTATGTCGTGCTCAGGCACTTGGCCTGGGGGGATGACAGGTCGGTAACCAAATATCTCCCCTCAGGCCATGACATACGGGCACTCTATATCCACCCGGGAAGTGGTCACATCTACGTTGAGCTTATGAATAGGCGGTGGTATGACGGCGATGAGATGCTTGCCAGGATCAAAGACGCACGCGAAGGTCTGACCGGCGAGCCGGAGGTAGATCAGGGCGATACGCGCGGCGATACGCGCTGGGATGCGCAGTAAGGAAATTTCCCAGGAAGAAAGCTGCAAGGAGGATCGGGATATGAGTCTTGCCGGAGCACGCGGCCTGATACTGTTGAGCCGCTCGTCCTGCGATTGGCTGGCCGCCATGGTTGCCGACCGGGTTGATGAGCGGGAGTTTTATGCCAGGGTCACCGGCGAGAAATACGCCGGGGAATACGGCCTGCAAAGGAGCGCTACTCAGCGCGGCATCCGCTTTGAGAAACGGCTGTATGCGAACGATGGCGCTGAGCTGCGCCGTATCTTGAGCGCTCTTTGTGGCGTTGCCCCCGAGCAGATGAAGGTACAGAATTTCGCGGCAGCCCATGTTACGGAGATCGTACAGGCGCGCCGGGATAACCTGGCCGCTATGCGCCGTATCCTTACCCGGCTGCGTGACGGTATGCCCGTGCCGCACCTCATTATCCAGCCACAACTGCTGCTGCCTGTCGGAGAGCATGATGCCCGTTACATCTCGCCCGATTTTATGCTTCTCGTCGGAGCGGGCAGAGATCGACGGTATATCTGCGGGGAGATAAAGTCGCATATCCTGCAGGAGGGAATGGCCGCGCCCCCTGACCGGCAGCGCGCCCGCCTGCAAGCGGCGGTTGAGACAATGGCCCTCCAGGCTGAGTTAGACCGGCTGGGTACCGGCGGTAGTGCTGTGGATCAAGCCAACCGGGCGATATTCGTATATGCCTCACCATACGGCCTCTCCCCGGCACCACCCGTAGTAGAGCAGCTTGAGGCTGAAGTCCACGAAATCCGCCGCGCAACCCTGCGGCTGACTGACGTTCTTTCCCGCCTCCGCCAACTTAGAGAGGGGCAGGACGTGCCTTTGCAGCGCTTGCTGCCGCAACTGACCCCACACTACGTTGAGAGTTGCCCCTCTATATGCCTCCTGGCTGACACCTGCAAACAGCGCATAACCGGGCGCGGGCAGGCCCTGGGAGATAACGCCGCTTCTATGCTGGGGTATGAGGCCGACCTGACACGCCTCTCCTCGCTCCTGGATAACGGCGTGCCGGCAGAGGAGTGCTCCGGGGCGGAGCTGGACTTTATCGAGCAGATGCGCAGCCTCCTGCCGTGCGTTGATGCCGGGCCCGCAGGCCCGGTCAGCGGACGAGGCGACTGATATGATCAGGGAGCTCGATACATTAGCCCGTTTGCTGGCCTGGGCACGCCGTCGCGCCGTTCTTATCCGGAGGACCGCGTCCATTGCGCCTGATCCGGCACGTACATTCCACCTGGCCATCATCAGGTTGGTCGGTGAAGAGCGGATCCAGAGCGCAGCCTTTGGCATGGACGACGACGTACCGGCAGTCTGTATGTCCAGAAATCCTCTTGACCGCGACGTTGCGTTTCTCGAACCTCTTGCACGCGCGCTTGATGAGTACGTCAGAAGCATGCTCGCGCAAAGCGAGCTGCCCAGGGTCTGGATCGCCAACGAGGCGACCCGGCAGTGCCTTTCGTTATTGGCCCAGCGCTACAGCACCAACCGAAACGCCAGCGAGATAATACGCACGCTGGGGCTCTTGTGTAGTGCGCTCGTCTCGGACTCAGAGCATGCCCGAGCCCAATCGCTCATAACCGCGGTTCCGCTCTTAAATGAGCACGTGCGAACGGGTCAGTCCCCTCTACAGGATGCCAGCCTGGGAGCTATATTGGCCTGGGTATCTCCTGCGGGGGGTGCGGACGTTGACCCCTGGGTCGAAGCAGACCAGCAGGCGCTCAAACCATCCGCAGCCATGCTTTGCCGCACTGATGATCACCGCCTGGAGCAGCAGCGCGACCGGGCCAGGCGAGCACGCATGCAAGCTGCGAGATTCCGCGCTCTCGCCGATAAAATAGAGAGTAGCGAAGGTAGGGAAGGCGGCGAAGTTAGGGAAGGTAGGGAGAGCAGGGAGGGTAGCGAATGTGGCGAAGTTAGGGAGGCTAGCCAGGGAAGCAATACACAGTCTCAAGAGCAGGTACAGGCCGATGCCCGTCGTGTGGAGGAGTTGCGCGAACGCGCCGCGCGTGCGGAAAAAGTTGCCGGTCGCGCGGAGACGATAATGACCGGTATCCTGACTGATGCCGCACTCGACGAATATTCTCTGCTCCTGGAGGCACGCGCCGCGTTCAAAGCGCTGCCGCTGCTGCCGTGTCCTGGGATTGAGCGCTTAGTGGACGCGTCTAAGCAGCGTCTCATGAGTATATTGTTCGGTGGTGATGTAAGGCCGTCCCCCGAACCGCACACCCTGTCGATAGAGCTTAGTGCGCGCGAACATGCAGCGGCGCTCACGGAGAGTATATATATTAGCGGTGATGACCTGATCAGGGAGCAAGCCCGTCTGCAAGGGCGCGCGGTGCGGGGCGTTGTCGTCGATGTATGCCAGCCGAGATCCAACAGGCGGCCGTGCAACATCGTCATATTAACTCAACAGACGGTGCTCCGCATACGGCCCGGTACCCGGCTTCGTGTACGCAATAGTGCTATGGTAGGCCGCGTGGCTGCTGTTACAGAGGACTCACAGACGGGTGGTACCATTATCGACCTGGAGCTGACTGCCGGGCTACGCTCAACTCCGGCGCTTGGGGATGAGATAGATGCTGACGACGCCGTACTGTTCGGGGCGTCTCACCGAGCACGCCGTGTCTATCTACATATGGCCCGTACGCGGCCCGCGCTAGTGTATGGCGATTTACCCGCGCCCTGGCCCCGCAGCAGCTTGCCCTCCGGCGACCTGTTGGCTGTTGCCAGGCATTTGAGGAGGTCTTGAGTGAGGAGCATAACGAGTACCATTGTGCCGCCGGTTATTGATGTGAGGGGAGCAGCCTGTGAAGTAGCCTCTACAGGACGGACCGGCCACGCGCTCTTGCCGGGCAGGCCAGACATGCCGGTCTTGTCCAACCAGGAAATCTTGCCCGACCTCGGGGTTTTGCCGGTGTCAGATGTAGCGACGCAGAGCGATAACGTCACCAGGCAGGTACTGGATGCGGTGGTGCGGGCAGGCGAGCCCCTCCTCATCGTCTCTGCACCACCAGGCGCCGGTAAAACCTGGCTCATCGAAACGCTCACAGGGGTACTCGTGTACTGCGGGCTGCGGGTCGGGGTGATCACCCCCCGAGTATCTCAGCTGGACGCGCTGCTGGAGAGGCTTCTTGCGAACTTCCCTGCGCTCGCGCCCATCCAGGTATTGCAGTCAGCGCAACGCCCCATGCCGCCCGCCCTCGCTAAACATCCGGGTAGAGTTAGTGTTACCACGGACGCCGGTTCTCTGCACCGCGGTTGCGGCGTGGTGCTGAGCACGGCCGCCAAACTGTTCGACACTATGGGCTCGGGCTCATTAGCCGGAGAGTTTGACGTGCTTATATGCGATGAAGCCTGGCAGATTGGCTACAACAACATGGCGCCTATGCTGGGGGCGGCACGGCAGACCGTACTCATAGGTGATCCAGGGCAGCTCCCACCTCTCGTACGAGTACCGACTGCACGCTTTGATGCAGCACCCGTGCGCGTGCATCGACCGGCACCCGAAACGCTGCTGGAGCGGTACCCAGGGGCAACCCACATACGGCTACCGTACAGCAGGCGGCTGACACAGGGGGCGGTGGACCTGATCCAACCCTCCTTCTATCCCGCACTGCCTTTCCGCGCGGCCACAGAGCCGTACGAGAGACGCCTGGCACTCTCCGGCAGGTCCACTCGATCCGCTGTTGACCGAGCAATTGACCATCTGGGAGAGGGTGCCTCTATCGTAGGACTGGTACTTCCTCGAAAAGCGTCAGGGTGGGCAGGGGGCGTTGATGAGGAGATGGCGGGTGTAGAGGCTGCTGTCGTGCGCAGGTTACTCGACCGTAAAGCTCGCTCGGCCGGCAACCGGATAATGGAGGAGGATATTGGTTGCATCAACAGTCGAGTGAACGAAGGGGCCACACTTCGAAAGCATCTCCGCGCCAGGGGAATTTCCACAGAGCGGGTGAGAACGGACACGGCAGAATCATGGCAGGGGCTTGAGCGGAAGGCAATCGTCACGCGTCACCCGGCCTCAGGACTGACCAAGCTTTCGGCATTTGACCTGGAAACCGGCCGGTTTTGCGTGATGTTGTCCCGTTCGAGCGTCTGCACGATACTCACCTATCGAGAGGGACTGGAAGATGCACTCGCGGAGCACAGTCACGACTGTGGGGCGCGAGAGCTGGGAGTTGAGGATAGCGATTTCCGGAGCTGGTCCACGCACGTGGCCCTCCTCACAGCTCTGGAGAATAGCGGCCATGTAATACGGATGTAGAGCTGTATGGACGCGCATCGTATTTGCTCGCCCGGACCGCGCCGGACCGCGCTACAGGTTCGAGATGAGCGCTGTAATCCTTGGTGAGCCACCGGTAATTCCGTTTACAGTGGCGAGTACGGGAATCCATACCGGTCGATTTTGCCCGATCTCCCGGGCAGCGATTTAGGCTGTACTGAGGTAGTGTAAAGTCAGCCTGTCCGCTCGATGCCAACGTCTCTAATGAGGTGATTGCTCACATCTGGACGGCCGGCGATCCTGAGACTACCGGGCCTTCGATAAGCTGGTTAGCGTGTTTGGTTTTCTTCATTGCACGGGTCGCTCCAATTGCTTGGTAAAAGTCGACCATGACCACTCCGAACCGAACGAATCAATGAGCAATGGGTTACTTGGACCCTTGAAGCTTTGCAGCGCTTACAAAGGCCCGGGAAATGGCAGCTTAGGAGCCACTCAGGTGCATTAGCTCAGGTCAGGCCTACGTACTACTTGGTCGCAAGAGATGCTGGATTATGTATCGGCTGGTCAGTTGAGCTTATTTACCTGCCCCACGTTAAGAACAGCTTGTCAGCTCCCCCATGCAGGTCCACTCAATGCCTGAATTCTAAACGGGCAGAACTCCTGCACCTTACCGTAGCGTCGCGGCGAAACGTTAGTCTTGTACCTTCTGCGCTGATACAGCCGCTCTTACTGCTTATTAATATGGACGGGGCGGCGTCCGTTCAAAGAGGTTGAGTTTGTGCTTTGTGACCGTTATTCCTTTAGGTTCCGTCAGAACGACTTCGCCTAATGCCGGGGCGCCATGGATACCGCATGCATAGCTGGAGCGAAGCCATCGTAAGAAACCCTCAACAATAGAAGGATCGAAGTTACAGCGATGGCCGCGCCCACCCTGGAGCAACAAGGAGTATGCGGGCGGCACTCCAACCGCGTCACCGCCTAAGTAGTAGAATTCCGTCCCGACCAATAGGTATGCCCCACCCAGATCGGTATCCATCTGGGCCGGGCCATGCGATGGGTTTGGATGTTGTATCCATGCGCCGTCCTGTCCTCTGCAATAGATGTTGTCCCCTAGTCGCTCAATAGAGGTGCCTACCTTAGGCGGCTTTTTTGACTGAAAGCGCGCATCGGCATAGTAGTCGTCCTAGCCTATCTTCTCATCCACGCGCATAGCACAGACAAGTTTGCCCCGGCACTCACTTTGCGCGGAACCCACACTTATAACCCAGTCTCCGACCTGAGCGCTCTGCCTTATCTTTGGCTTGCAATTGGCCAACGTGCAGGAGCCACCGAACGGGTTGGGGGGCGAACCCATAGTCATAAACTTCGACATAGGAATAGAGTTTCATTGGGCACACCTCCGGCCAAAGTACAACCGAGTTAGCTACTACCATGATGTGCCTTTTAGCTCTTCGCTTTAGCTGGTATTGCCCAGAGTTAGATGATACACGATTATTCGAAATACATGCTTCCGAATGTTTCTGGGCTGGGGTAATCCAGATCTGAGTGTCTTCTTTGCCGATTCTATCATACTCCGATGTACTCGAAGACCGACCGGCGTGCTTCCAACCGCGATTTGTTAAATAGAGCTTTCATTTGGCGCTCAGCACCTGTTTCGACTGCAGCGCTATTTCCGCTGAACTCTACGCTAGATAAGTGCCATCTCTCCTCGTCCAGTGCTCAATATCACCCTCGCCACCAATTCTGGGTTATCATATGTCGGCACATGGCCGCAACCCGGCAACGTAATCCATCTTGTATGTTGGGGCAGTTCATCTTTCCGCCGCGACTGCCAGGGGAGCAACAGCCTATCCTTGCCACCCCACGCCACAGTTACAGGCACGCTCGCAGATATACCTTGCCCACCCTGGAATCTTATCCGCACAACCGCTCGCAAGTGCTCATCGAAGCCTCTGGTGTGCGCAAAGGCGTAGATCATCCCTTGCGCCGCCCTGGCAGGCATCTGCCACGCCCGCCCCACCGTCGTGCTGAGGAACAGCACCCGCCCCAACGCGCTCCACACGGCCGGCTGCACCAACCCGCCTATCAGTTGCAAAAGGGCGTAGTTCCATCGGAAAAAGAGTCGATCATACAGCGGGGCCTGTTGGCGCCACAATCCTGCTGGAGACAGCGCCACCACTGATCGGACCCTTCCTAGCTTCGCCATCTCGAGCGCCGTCCACCCACCCATCGAGTTCCCCGCTACGTGTGCCGTAGAGATACCCAGCTCGTCCAGCATTTCCGTCAACAGCACCGCGAAAGTCGCAGCTGTGGGCGCCATCCCCGCAGGTACCAACGGCGACTTCCCATGCCCAGGCAAATCCACCGCGATTACATCCCTCTCCCGGGCAAGCCTGCCGATAACAGGCTCCCACATCTGCAAGTGGCTACCCGTCCCATGTATCAGCAGGAGCGGTTCCCCATTGCCTTGCCGTTGGTAATTCAGCTTCATGTGAGCATTCTACAATAACGTCAGGACCGCGCAAAGAGAGGACTGTGACAAAGTCGCTATAAAAGGTCGCAGGGCGCAAAGGGCCGTGCGTGGGGCGAGGGATGCTCCGGGAGTTGAAGTGGCAATTATGAGTAATTACTAACCACTATTGACGGAGTTTGATCTCTGAAGAAAAGTAGCCGGTATGGGTCACTTACTTCATATAATCATACTTTGTCCCTACTGAAATATAACCAAACACCCTATGGGCGCATCCCAAACGGGCCTGAGTTTTCCAAAGGCGCAGCGCAAAACGTCAATAGATCGTTTTCCTCATTATTGGATCAAGTTAATTCTTGATTTGTTGATCTGAGCGCTGGTCAGCCGTTTAGCGTCGCGCTATATGAGCACATAGTGTTGCCATACGGGCGTTGTGAGGTTCTTCCTACGGTAACCGCACGAGCACGGCACTCTCCTGGTAGACAAGCAGGTAGCAGATATGTCTGGTGTGCCTATAGCAGCAGATCCCTGGGCCATGGGCGTGCCCGGACCGGATAGGCGGTCCAAGGTGGGTTGTTACATCGAGAAAGCTCGGTCTTTTGTTCTGAGGTAATGTCCAGTTTGTGCGATTAGATAATCGGACAACTCCGTGCCGCTCCATAGGATCGATCACATAACCGGGCCCCTTTTCCGGCGGCAGATTTTACTTGTCTGTTATGCGTGCTCTCCGCACACTGAGAGGGCGTGAATATCTACTCTTGGTTCGTGAAGTGGCGCGTAGCCGGGTTCACCTGTACTGGCAGACGCAGCCTACTCTCACAAATCTGTCACATCTTCACCCGAAATATTATCCAGCACAAAATACGCTGCCCTTCGGCAAGAGCAGTTGTTACGGGCTTACTTCGTTCGGAAAGCGAATTTCCCGTTGATTCTCGTAACCACCCGCATGTCGCACTTTAGGTGACAAGTTGGTGACGACATACCTCTTACTATTGACTCAGCAGCTCTTTAGAGCTGCGAGTTGGAAACAGGAACGACACTAAAAGGAGACACTGACATGGCTGTAAAGACCAGACGATTAACCCCCAAGCTCAAGGCGGCCGTAGAAACATACAGGGCGCTGCAGGATCGTTCAAAGCACCCGGATGGATATTTTGACGAAATTGGTCGTTGGTATCCCTCGGACGATGAGTTCCAGGACTGTTGCGGCAAGATTGGCTCGCCCACCAAGAAATTCCCGTATTCGTACATGCTCCACTGCCGCACGGCCGTGCACGTTGCCCACCGGCATGGCGTGGCAGTGGCTGATCTCAAGCATCAGATACTTCGAAAACACCCCGCTAAGCGCGAGGGCGGCAATACGTACTACAAAGCTGTTGCCTTGGTAGATGGTCGTTATCTCTCGATTTTCGACGGGGTGACTGAATACAAAATTGGCGAGACAACAGTCGACCGCGCCCGGCAAAAGCACCAGGGTGGCATCTACTGCTATGACAATCTCGACCAGGCTCTGTCCGCTGACGTACCGCCTAGCGCCGCTCTTCGCTCTGCCGACAGAGTGGTACTTCGCGTGCGAGCTGAGGGTTCCTACTGCAGGTACCCGGGCGGCAAGCTGGCGTTTTCCCGCGTTACGCCTTTAGAGGTAGTTCGCGCGGTATAAGCGCTGAGTACCCCAGGGGTCGTTTCCATGGACGACCGGGTCCAACACGGGGCGTTACGTCCCTGCCACACCCCTCCAATTGCTCCGGCAGAAATAGGCGGCCTTAATGTAAGCGCTATCTATTTCTGCCGGTGTGGGTGGAAGTTCTCGCACTTCATGTGACAAGATTGTGACGTACTGCCCCTTATACTATATGCGACTAATCAATCTAGGCCTGCAAAAGGCCGTAAGGAGCAGGAAATGGCCAATATACTGGATACGGATATAGCGTTCACGACCGTCTTACCGGGGTTTGAGGAACTGATACCCACGTGCGGTGAGCATGCACACGAATCGGGAGAGAGCATACCTGAGCGTGGTGGCAGCCGGCACGCAGAACGAGGTAAGGAGCGGTGCGGTGTGAAGTGCACGTGCGCGCACGGTTCGCGGTGCAACTGTATTTGCGGAGGGGTGAACCACGGTAAAGCTGCCGGTGTAACCGAGAGCTGACTGGCGCCCTCAACATGCACGCGAAGATAGTCCTTCAAGCATGGGAGCGGGTGTTAGACATACCGGTGGCATATTCTAGCCGTGACAGTCGACGCACTACCATCATGAGTTATTGTAACATTCCCGCCCTCATGCTTTGGTCATATCACACATGGAACCAGAGTAAGCGGATTATTATAGTATTGTCGTATGCTCCGGACATAAACGATACACGAAAGTCGCTCGTGCGAGCGGCAATGGCTTTATGGTATATTGTCCCGTAAGGTTTGAGGACCAATTACATCGTTCTATCTCCTCTACAGGGAGCCTGGTCTCTTATGCCGGCACGACGAGACAACCCACTGCATGTCCTGGCGATGCGCATCGCCGTAGGCAGGCGGTAACTTGGCATGTCTCAGGTAGATCTCGGCCTTCCGCACCTTCCGAGGGCGTTTATCGCCGCGGTGGAAAAGGGCATTTTCTGCCCGTCGAGCGCGGCTCTGGATACGCTCGCCAATCGCCTGGCGCTACCTGCTATGGAACTGCAGGCCCTGCGAACAGCAGCATGGTCTGAACAGACGGCCCCTGCTTCCGGTAAGGTGGCTCGCTCAATAGCCAAGCTGGAAAGGGAAGACCTGGAGCTTCAGCTTAACTATGCAAGGATGCCGGCACGTGAGTCTCGGGTCGAGGAGGCTCTGCAGGTAATAGATGATGCGGAAGCCTGTGCGGTGGCATATGGTGAGGGCCTGCAAGGCTACACTCTGTACAGTGTGGCCTATGCTCGCGCCCGCGCATACGTTCAGACAGGTCAGTTATCCCAGGCACGTCTTGAATTGGAAAAAGCACTGCAAGCCGCGGCGGCAGATCACGAAGCGTCTACACGCACTCTCAACATGCTAGGAGCGATCTTCTATGCGCAGGAGAACCCGAACGAGGAACTGCACCAGCATCTCGAAGCTCTAAACTCACTCCACACCGGCCAGGTGCATGCAACTACGCGGATCATGTCGTTGAGGTTGAACGCTCGCGGCCATCTCAGGAGTGCGGTTGTGTAGGTAATATAAGAAGATGGGTGGTGCTAACCGAGACACCCGAAAGATTACACCATAACCTGGTAAAAGCTGTTCATTTGGACAGCATGTCCGTTCTGCCTACAGGTATCGTCTAGTATATATCATTACCACAGCAAGAGGTCAATCGTTATGCGGAAAGTTATAGATCTGCCACTATTTTGCCAGAGGTCGTGGATAGTTAGAATAAACCTGTTGGCGCTGGCCGTTCTAGTTTTGGTGCTTGTCCTGGCCGGGGCGATACCTTCCCGAGAAGGTAAGGCTGCACCGGTTGCGCGAGCGGCGCAGGTTGCGGCTTGCTTCGAGTGGCGGATAGTTGATACCCCCAATGCTGAGGGAACCGGAAACGTCTTAACAGCAGTATCTGCTGCTTCGGCGACAGATGTCTGGGCTGTTGGCTACACTTCCCAATCCTCCGGCGGCTCAAAGACCCTCATAATGCACTGGGACGGTTCAAGCTGGTCTACTATCTCGAGTCCTAACCCCAACACAGGGGATAATTACCTGGATGGAGTTGTGGCTCTCTCGGCGCGGGATGCCTGGGCTGTCGGGGATTCGGGTACCGCAGAGAATCCCAGAACTATCATCCTGCACTGGGACGGGACATCTTGGACGCCAGCCCGCCTACCGCAACTTGAAGAATCGGGTAATGCCCTCTACTCAATATCCGCTACATCGCCCACAGACATCTGGGCCGTAGGAGTTGCCGGCAGCAAGAACACCTATTCGGGCAGTTTGATCATGCACTATAACGGCACGGACTGGCAGGTAGTGAAGAGTGTGCAGACAGGCTACCAGAGTGCGAGCATTCTTTACAACGTGTATGCTCGGTCTGCTAACGAAGTATGGGCGGTGGGGGCGTATATAAGCGAGTTCGGTATCAGGTCGCTCTTACTTCGCTTTGATGGCGCTAACTGGCAAATCGTCAATAATAATCCTGACAGGTCTCCGAGAAATATGCGCGAGCGGTACGAGGCATGGGCTGTTACGCTACCGCCTGGTTCAAACCAGGTATTGGCTGTAGGGGACTACACTCCATTTGATCCTTTGAATGCCGATGTGCCTACCCAGGCACTAGTTGAGCGCTTCGACGGCCAGATATGGACGAGAGCCCAGGGTATGCTAAGGGCAGGCGATGAAAACCATCTGCGTGGTACGGTGGCATTTTCCGGAACAGACGCCTGGGCTGTAGGCTTTGGCGAGACACCGGAACGCTTATATCCGCTGATTGGCCATTGGGACGGGTCGCAATGGTCACTTGCAGGTAATCCGACTCTGGAGGGCGGGGGTGCTCTGAACGGTCTGGCGCAGCTGCCCGGGAATGGTCTCATCTCTGTAGGATACAAGACTAATGGCTCTGGGCCGACTACCCTCGTGGAGGTGTACAAAGACTACTGCGCTCCAACACCCTTTGCACCTACGCCTACAGGCACTGCGGCTGCCACCCCCGTACGGGTACAACCCGCTGAAACAGTACAAGTACCAGGTAATAACAGCAGCATCTTCCCGGAAACCGGCAAATCCGCAGGGGGCATCTTTCTGGACTACTGGGAGCAGAACGGTGGACTGTCCCAGCAAGGCTACCCGATCTCTGATCTTGTGGGTGAAGTGTCGCCGCTCGATAAGAAGCCTTACACCGTACAATACTTTGAGCGGGCCGTATTTGAGTATCATCCGGAGAACCGGGCCCCATACAATATCCTTCTTTCGCAGTTAGGAACTTTCCGGTACAAGAAGAAATACCCCGACGGTGCTCCCGACCAGACACAAAACACGTCATCAGGTTCTATGCACTTTTCGGAAACAGGGCACAGGCTGGGTGGTCGCTTTCTGGAATATTGGGATAAGAACGGTGGACTTTCTCAACAAGGCTACCCCATCAGTGACGAGTTCCAGGAGAAGAGCGATCTGGACGGGAAATTATACACGGTACAGTATTTCGAGCGTGCCGTATTCGAATTGCACCCGGAAAACCAGGCGCCATATGATGTATTGTTAAGTCAACTGGGCACTTTCCGGTACAAGGAGCTTTACGGTAAGAAATAGCTTAGATTGCCGTTAGTTATCCGAGCCGCCAATAAGCACATACTAAAAGAACCACACTCTCACGGTTGATAGATACCCCTTGCGTTTCAATTGGGTGATACTGCGCCGCACTCCGTAGAAGGGATGACTGGGTTAATCACAACAATATTCCAGGCGTTCCTCATATCCCTGGTAATTATGGCCCACATGCTCCCCGCGCACCAACTGTTATTGATGATTTTGCCCTGCCTATTTTAAACAATGCTAGAAAGCCATGGCAGCAGTGCAGAGCTAGGCACATGGCCCAAGAGTCGAAGGCTTTCATCGACTCTACTTGGCGACAGGTTATACATCCGGTCTGTTGGCATCTCTTTAAGTGCCGAAATGGTGGGAGAGAGCTATTGGATGAAAGACTTAAACAAGTGCATCATACTGGTCGGACAGCCCGATCTGGTGTGGTGTTATGGCTTTGGTGGGTTGCCTCTATCACAGTAATAGGGACCTTGAGTTACCTAACTACAGGGGGGCTAGTTACACTTTATGCTCGATCTGATAAGATGAGCCAAGAATTTGGTGGTAGTAACTTCATGACTGGGGACAATGCTCTCGGCCCTGCCGTACAGTGGGTATTCTTACTCATTGTCTTGTTTTGTCCATCTATCGGCATAGCACAGGGTATGGTTCTCCATAGGATTCTGAACTACAGAGATTGGAAAAGATGGACCCTTGCGACCGCTCTGGGTCTGATAGTAACGCTCATGGTCGTCACAATTGAGTGCATAGGAATTCCCGCGGCCGGAATAGCCCTTGGGCTCATACAGTGGCTTGTTCTACGTAGATCTATCAACAATGCCGGATTATGGATAATGACGACCGCCATCGCATTGTGCTTAGGTGTAGGCATTAGCGCCTTTGTGACCCTGAATTACCTACCAAAGACTTTGTTAGTGTTTCCTGCCTGGCCCTTTTACCCCTTTAGCGCTGTACTCTACTGGGGCTTTGGGGTTTCAATTTGCATACTTGTGTTCGCATCCGTAACTGGTATCATACTGGTCTGGATATCTGATAGATCGGCTGGTCTGTCTGCACAGTTATTCAATGTCTACAGGCTCACCCGGTCCTCTCACTCAGGTAAGGCAAGAAAGACGAAATACAAACGTCGGCTCGGCCTCTAAAAGTACCATGAACAGGTCATACTGAGTTCAAGTCCGACAGCGCCCTAGAAATAATCACAACAAGGGATGATATAAGAATGAGAGAAGCAAACGCACCGTAGACTGTATTTCCTGACGGGTTCGATGCTCGATCTACATTTGAGATGCATGTCAAAGGCTGGATCAATATAAAGGTCCAGTTGGAGAACGGAGCCCGTTACAGCATTTACTTCAGCGATCCAATACGTCTACGGCAAGATACCGAGCAATCTGTAAACAACGGTGAACCCTGTTTTACACTACCTGGACTTGTAGTTCTACAAGAGGTCACAGTTGAAGCCATAGAGAGCCGTTCCATTTCTGTGGGAGCGAGGTTTTTTCTCTCACCTACGACCTGATGAGAATGCCTAACGTCCAAAGATGATTGTGGCGAACAGTAACCTGCCCACGTAGGTAGGCCCATATCAACGTGAACATAAACGTGTGGGCTTAACCCAGAAATGATGACGTGAGAAAGACTCGGGCCGAGAATCTCGCCGGCAAGCAGACGACCTCAACCCTGATCGGCTCGGACAGCCCCACACACCTCCCGAAATGAGTGTCCGACCCAGCACCAACGGCAGGCGCGCGTCTGCGGCTGCTTCTGTGAGGTTCGGGAGCAGTACGTCGGAGGGGAAGCGGTTGGAGCATGTCGGAGAGGCGGCAGTGGGCAGGCTATTGCAGATGATCTGGGGAACAAGGCTCCTGTGGCGGAGAGGTGGGGTGAGGTAGGTGATCCGATGGATAGAGTCTTTCTTGTGTCACTATTTCCAGGGTAATCCCAATAGTGAGTCCAGTATGATTATTCAGCCGCCCAAATACCACTCTGGCGGCTTATGGATGATCTGATAGGTAACTCACAACTTGGAGCAAAGGAGCACTTGCTTTGCACACAAACGACTGGTCGGATTTCACCGCTGACATAGCTTGGTTCGTAAAAGCCACTGACACAATCGTCGTGAGCGACGCTCAACCGGCCGTGCCTGCGCTATTCAAACCTACAGAACAGTTCAAGTCAGCCTTCCCTATTCTGACGGCACTGCTTGGCCAAGCTAGGATCACCACAGTAAACATAAACCATAACGAGTATCATCTCTATGGTTGGACAGATCAGGAAGGCAAATCGTTGGGCTGGTTATGCAAAGCCCCAGGTTTCAAGGGGATCTACTCTGCGAGCAAGGTCCTTCATCCACTTCACGCAACTCTGCTGCACTGCTTTGGTGGAATTGTCGAAAGATGGAACGAGCTTGACACATGGCTTCTGCATCATAATACAGTTCTGACGGAAGAAGAGTGTGAGGTGGGGTTCAACGGAGCGGAAGATTACTATCAGATGATGTGTGAGGACGAAGGCATCGCCGCAACACTAAATCCGGAAGATTACGTCGCTTTCGCCTTTGAGGCAAACGGCAACTGCACTATCTACCACAAGAATGACGCTGAAATACTGATGTTTGCTCATGACCATAGCTTTGCCCATATTTCCCCTCTAATGGGGTGTCCAGAATATACGTTATACACCATAAACGGATGTCCCGACTTCAGCACGTGGGTTGAAACAGTAGCTAGTCAGTGGCGGGCACACATTCTAAGCTCGTGATTTGACCAACAGCCAGGAAAGCAGTGCATTGGGATTCTAGTTAAATCACAAGCTTAGAGCGTCTTTCAAAACCATCATTTGAGGTAGTTCCAACAGACAAGAGCGCAACCTAGATGCAGAAAAGCCTTGTGAATGTCCAACCTTCTTTCGTACCGAATGGTCAGCCGGCGAAACTGATTGAGCCAGGAGAGCGTGCGCTCACCCCCGCTTCGCTCATACCCACCTGTGCTTGCCCAACTTCTCGCTGCTTTCTACCCCTCGCCTGGCTATTCTCGGCGTGATGCCCCTCTTTCTCAAGGCTTGTCTACACCTCTCAAAGTCGTACCCCTTGTCAGCATGCAGCTTGGTTGGTCTCTTCCTTCGCCCTTTGCCAAGCACCCTCGCCTTCTTGATAGGCTTCACAGCATCAACCACATCGGTGAGAGCGTTGGAGTCGTGGACATTGGCAGGCGTACAGATTACTGCGAGCGGTATTCCTTTGGCGTCGACCACAGGAGCAACGCGACGCTGGCGCTTCGTGCCCGGTTTTCCTTTATTCGTCGGAGATGGACCGGTACAATCGCCCCCTTTTTAGCCGCTATGCTTGCTGAGTCTACAGCAGCACGCGACCAATCTATCTTGCCTGCATCTCCTAACCTGTCGAGTAGCACCTGGTGGAGGCGCTCCCAAACACCTGCTTGTTGCCAGTCTTTGAGCCGGCGCCAACAGGTTATGCCGCTTCCACAACCCATTTCAGGCGAGAGATACTCCCAGGGTAAGCCGGTCTTTAGCACGAATATGATGCCGGTAAGTGTCGCTCGATTAGGTACTCTGGGTCGTCCACCCTTTGGTTTTGGAGGCTCAGGAGGTAAGAGCGGCTCTATTATCTCCCACAACTCATCACTCAATATCATTTTAGCCATGTCTTGATTTTACTGAATTTTCTAGGTTTTGAAAGGCGTTCTTAGCGTATTGTTTGCTCTTCGATCTTGTGCGCCCGCTCGGTATTTCGCCTGGTTACGGAAGCTGCCCAGCAGAGAACAGGTACATCGGTATGTACGCGGTTTTCGAGGTGTAACTCCAACAAAGCGACCTCGAAATATCGACACGTATAGATCTTGCTGCCGAGGCTCGACAGCTCATGAAGTCCGTCGCTGATCGGCCAGCTGTGTGCTTGGTGCGGCTGGTGACCGATCAGCTCGTAAATTATAACGTTCAACGCATACACGCGCCGGATGCGATTAGGGCATAAGACGTCGACCTTTTGAATAGAGCGCATGCCTCCAACTGAAATAGACTGGACCTTCATTATAGCGGCGGAATACAGGCAGCGGAAGTCCTCATTTGATCGGGACCTTTGGCACTACCTCACCGGGCCGTCGCATTGCCTCTCTGCGGGCAAGGGCCGGCACGACAGAACATGGGTCAAAATCAACTACCACATGCAGTGCAGTATTCTTAGCGCATTCTTCGTGTACTACGACTTCGAGGGAGTATGTTGTGTGCGGACAGCCTGTAGAACAGGTGGCGCATCACGGCGCACCGGTGCGGCCCTCACTGCTCTGAACGCTGCCGAAAAGCAGCCCTCGAGCCAGGAAGCGTTCCATTGTAGATCGGTAGTATAGCCAATGCAGAGCACTACGATCAGACGTGATACAATCAGGCCTAGTAAGTTGGCCATGCCAGGCAAACGAGTTGCAGCCTGATACTGGCGACACTCTATTGACGCCAGCCTAACCGAAGAGTGAATTATATGGAGCAGGTAGAGAATTCGCACAAGAGCAGGGAAGCAATGACGCAGGGAAGACTTCTTGTTGATCACTGCCAGCGCACTCAGCCGGATTGCTGATAGGCAAGAGGAGATAATATGACGAGATCTCGTCCTAACGTATGGAAAAATCCCACGTTCATTTTCTCGGTAATATTCCTGGTTATCATCGCGGTCGTTCTGACCATACTCTTTGTGCCACCCAGAGCGTTCAAAGCGTTCGAGCGTTCTCTCAGCCCAGCGCAGAGTTGGAACATCTCCGCCTCATCAGGACCGTTGGTGATGAGCCCTGACGGGCCGAGCGTGGCTGTTGGTGTGCGGGGGCGGGGCGTCGAGCTAAGACTGATCAAGGACGGCGCAATCTCGGCCACTCTCGCAACCGGTGCAGACCTGCCGGGATCAGAGCCGGTAGTGGTGACAGCCCTCGCTTTCAGCCCCGATGGGGCATATATCGCGTCAATGTCAACAAAGGGGCCCAACTCATTCTACGGAGTGCTGCAGCTGTGGCGGGTAGACAGCGGGGCGATGGCCGCAGAGGAAGGACTGGAAGGTGATCGCCTGACAGAGGTGGCCTTTAGCCCGGACGGGGCGTGGCTAGCGGCGGGTGGGGCCGGCAGGAAGGTGCTGCTCTGGAGCACGCAGGGCGGCTCCCTCACGTTGTCCTGGACGATACCCGCCCGCCCTGAAGTACCCCGCCCCGACAGCTGCTGCAAGGGCTCATATATCGTGCTTATCAGATTTAGTCCGGACAGCGGGGAGCTGGTGGTAGGGAGTGCCGACGATACGCTTCTCACTTTCCGGATCCCCTCGGGTGAGCAAATCTCGCTTGAGGAAGGCTTCACCAACGATATGGTGATCCGGGGCTCTGCAGAGATTATGGCCCTGAGCGATAACGGGAAGTATATAGCGGTCAGGCAGAGCGGGAGCTCCTCTGCATACTTTGGCAAGCGCGAAGGCGCCGTATACATGTTTGATCTGTGGGGCCACAGTAGCGAAACCGGAGTGCTGGCCTTTCGGCCGGGCGGCGGCCTGATTGCGGGTGGCGCCGGGGAGAGGATAATGGGGGAGTACGGCGAGCCAGATTCATCAATTCTCTTGTGGCGCCTTTCGGACGGTAAGCAGCAACTGCGGCTCAACGGCCATGGGAGCTATATCACCGACCTTGTATGGACGCCGGATGGGGAGCAGCTCATTTCAAGCAGCGCAGACAGCACGGTGCGAGTGTGGGAGATACGGTAGATCTTGATGTGGGATACTCGCACTACATATCCCCGTCGTCACAATCACTGCATCGTTACAATACTTACCACTCCGCTTGTCGGCCGTACAAGGCCTGACTGTCAACATTCTCGAGATGAGCAACGACGTCACCCGCACCAGCATCGTCGGGTGCATCAGCCTCAGCAAGAGCCTGAGCCACGACAACTGCTTTGCCAATCAAGAGGAACTCTCAACAGATCTCAACCAAGGTAGCAGGCGGGACACCAATATACCTCAACTGCGAGCGTCTTGTTTTCCTCAGGCGAATCGGCCTTACATACCAGACGTTTTCCTAGCAGCCCGCAACTGGTATGTCGGCCGAACATAGGTTGAGGTGCTTGAAGGTGACTTCGCTCGACGAAGTGATTCTGAGTCACTCTAGATACCGCTGGCGAATGTTTGATAAGAGGAGAATCAATTTAGGCAGGACGAAATATGTCGGGCCTAATTTTAGTCGGGACACCATACATCTTCTCACTCGCTGTCGCTCATCACTAGACGGATATAGAGCCTAGAGCCCGCTTGCCGAAGGAATACTGCCTCCTGCCCCCTGCTAAAGTCCGTGCAGCCCATGTAGCCGCGTACATATTGGAAATGTATAATTCTCTGGTAATGCAAGTGACGCCTTTTTCGTTTCATTGTTGAACTTAGCTTGATCGTGCGTGAGTGGAATGCTCTTCCTTAGGCTTGGTTGCGTAGCCCGACTGTGTGGCTCCTTGCTAAGGGTAGGTCTCGGTGCTAGGGGCACACAAACTGCAACAAGTGTGCGGGGTACCGAGTGCCATGCGGGGAACGCTACACCACTGCCTGTGCAATGCTTGCTTGCTTATATCGTCAGGAACTAGCCCTTCAACCTTATACCACTATATTTCGCTCGCCTTCCTGAAAGGGTTGCTTTGTTCCTATAATTAATGAATAGCCCCGGAGGCAACTTCGTGCCGGACATTGAAATGTTTGCGGAAGAAGTGCGGCAGCAGATAAACTATGCCAAAATGCTGGTGCGGGAAGAGCGCGTGGACGAAGCTCTGCGGCTCATCGCTGAGATTGAGGAGAAAGCACGCCCGCATTATGACGAACTTCCCGCCAGCATCGTCTACCTCATCCCCTTTGTGCGGGGGCGGGCTTACCTGCAGATAAAGCAACCATCACTAGCCCAGGCTGAGTTGGAAGCGGCTCTCAAGCTTTCAGGCTCAGACCTTGAAGGCCAGGCTCGCGTGCAGAACCTGCTCGGGGTAGCCTTTTCGCAACAGGAGCAGCCATACCTGGCTCTCCAGTGTCATCTGTCATCCGTTCGTGCCATTATGGAAGGCCGGGTGATGGACTTCAATCTCCGTATCAACGTATATCGCAACCTGGCAACCGATTACTGGGCGCTCAACTCTTTTTCAGATGCTATCAATGTTTACAAGGAAGCCTTGCACGTGCTCAAGGACCTGAACGAACCTCAGCAACAAGCCGATATCTTCTGGGGTCTGGCACTAGCTTACAAGGCGCAAGGCAAAGGGCGCTACGCCAGGCTCTATATAGCGCGGGCGCTGCAGGTATATCAGTCTACTGGAAGCCGGAGCGCAGAGGCGGCAATGCATATCAACTTCGCCGAGATATTGATTGAAGAAGGCCAAATCGGTAATGCGGCGAACTCCTTGGATCAGGCGCGAGAACTGCTATCTGGTACCGACAATCACGGACTCCTGAGCTTCTTGCATCGTTATTACGCAGATATTGCCCGTAAAGAGAAGAAACTGGACCAGGCACTATGGCACTGTGGTGAAAGCATGAAGCATGCCGAGACGCTACTTCAAGGAGCGCACACTCCAGGCACTCACGTATGGGTTGACCCCGTGCGGACTTATGCTGAATCCCTCCACGCCGCGGCACTGGTCCAGGAGGCTATGGGCAATAGCCAAGCCGCTGACCTGCTGTTCACCAAGGCTCTGGACGAATTAGGACCGACCACGCTTGAGGAGGAGCGGCGCAGCATACATCTCAGCTATGTGGCTGTGCTTGAGGCAAGAGGTGACTATGAAAGGGCAGTGGACCATTACAAGGCAATTATGCCTCCAAGCACATAAGGGGTCGCCATGATTACATTCTCTGTTATTATGCGCGGCTATTCTAAGTATGTAGCGGGTCGGTGCCAACAGCCACATTATTGATTGTGTCGCACTGGCCAGGACCCTCGCCGCGAGTGCCCTACATACCTACGGGCTTACCACTACCATCTAATACCACGACCGTTTGCGTGCTATCATTTGTTACGTAGACGTTCCCCGTGCATCAACGTCTATGCCGGCGGGATTTGCCAACCCGCCGCCCCACTTGGTCTTTCCAACTTTGAGCCCCCTTTTTCGCCAGCATGCAGGTGCCGTCTACGAAACACTCTGTAAGGTCGATATCACTGCGCTCTTGTAAGTCCCAAGCTAACGATTGCAATACGCTACCGAGAAGCTTATCGTTGTGACCTAACGTTGGGAGCGACGATGGCAGATTTGGTACGGTGAATATCGGTCGGGTAGATACTTTCGGGGGCACCCGTACGCAGCATCCACACGATAGTGGTTGGGCGATGGCTCAGGAGGCTTCGGCATTGCCACTAACTTCCGAGTAGAGGCCCATTATGACTTACTCCTGATCACGCGCTTTCCCCCTCACTTAACAGATCATTTATGGCGTCTGCAATTCGTGACCGGTACACGGTCTGCAGCATTCCCGAGAGGCCGCGGCTCTCAAATTCCTTCCTCGTCATACGCTGCTCCAGTTCTTCCCGACCTGCGTTCTCGGTGATGCCGAGCTGTTCAGTAAGCCATCTCATCGCCATCAGGGCATGAATACGGCCTTTATCTCCACTCCAATAGCCTGAGGGCGTGTTTTGCATTAACCAAGGATGCATGCTATCGCCCAAAACGTCCCGCAGCGCTTCATATGGAGAGCTGGAATATACGACCGAAAGCATTCCAAGTAACTCGTACTGTTTGAACGACGCTTGTGAGATCTTTTTTGCCAGGACCTCAGCAGGCGCACTGTCCAGTCCCATGTACCTGAGCATTGACCGGGTCGCGCTCCTCGCTCGTTCTCGTCCTTCCTCTCCCTGCCACCAGTCCCTTGGTGACGTTTTATGGTCCCAGCCTTCGATTTCCGGATACAAATCAACGAGCGCCGCGTGCGGAGAGCCCCCGTAAACTCGATCCAGCATGCCTCTGAGGCCATTTTCGGCGAAGGTAAAGAAATTTATATCGCGAGCTATCTCCTGCGGCGTTGCACCGCTAAGTCCGACCTTTTCTATTAACCACCTCGTTGCATCGCGCCCGTGCTCTCGTCCGCTTTCCCCTTGCCAGAAGCCCTGCGGCACATGTTTCATTTCCCATTCCCGGAGCCCTGGAAACACAACTCTTAATGCGCGATAAGGCGAGCCACTCAATTTGTGCTGGAGCAACGAATAGAGACCGTGCTCTTTAAACGTCTCTTTCGTCACCTTGCTCGCAATCTCGCCCGGCGATGCATCACCAAGACCCATCTCCTGGATCATCTGCAATATCTCATCATAAGCCTCTGCCGCGTGGTCAGAAGACCTGGCGTATCGCTTTCGGGGCCTTTTTATCTGAGTGTTTGAGTTATTTGCCATATTATTGCGGATTTCCAGACCGACATTCAGCAGTTTATTGAGAAATATCGAATTCTTGTTGCAAAATTGCGAAAAATCCCCTAATATTAATATGTGATGGGTTTGAGAAAATTAGCAGCATATGATATTGATGAGCCCGGAACTTCCTATAAGATGTTGGCTGGAGATATCATAACATTTATCAAATCCTGTGACAAGTCGGTGACGTCAGATAATTTACTATAGTAATAGAACTTACAGTAGGAGCAGCGTATGAAACACAAACATCACCCAGCACAGGGCGATGGCAGAGCAAGACTGCAACGAAAGTGGGAGAGGAATACTCGCAATGTTATCAGAGCGATTGGGATTATCTCGTCGCCTGGAATTCCCGGCTTTGCCGGAAAGGAATATAAGAATGCCTGTTTCACCGGATGAAACGAAAAGCACAGGAACTGTACATGTGAGCGCGAACGAAAGTGCCGACATAGCCATGTTATCCCACGAACAAGTTACTCACACCGAGCCAGAAACTGCGGCTACGGCATCTGCGGGTGCTACTCTTGCTGCAAGCGTTCACAACGCGTTAGCTCAGAGACTGAATACAATCGAGCATATTCTGAGCGGCCGGGCCGCCGATACATTTGCAAAATTGCACAGATCCGAAACATCAACTTTCTCGCCCACAGAGATGCCGACTATCACCACGCTCAGAGTCCCACTGCTGGACACATTGGTACGTGGAACTACGTATCATGCATCCGCGAACCTGTGTCGTCGGCTCGATGATCTGGCCAGATCCGCTGGCACACATATCCCTGACGAACCATGCGGTTGGCGTCTCACGGATGCGAGCTTACCGGCTCCCTCAGGATACTGCGGGTTTGAAAAGCCGATACAGCTCATATATCCGGATAACACCGGTCGGACACTTAGCTTAATTGCTCTTATGTGGACCACTCACAAAAGAGGTGTGAGTGCGCGCCCGAATGCGATGGAACTGCGGCTGCAGTCGACCCCCGTGTACGCAAGATTGCGCCAGGATATCCTGGTTACAGGCCTGTTCGCCGACAATGATTCACTGTACGGTACGCCGGGTATGGTGATCGATATTCCCTTTGGTCATTCGCACCAGAATTTCCTGGAAAGCGTCCGGTATACGATGTACGGCCCGGAATTTACACTGCCGTCGCTAGAGGAACAGCTCGTAACTGTTTTCTACACGCTGATGTCTCACCTTGCAAGCGGGATGTTTGAGGAACGATCTCTGAATGCGGATGTGCCAACATCACACCCTCTCAGGCAGCATCTGGCATTACTCAAGGTGGATTGTCGATTTCCCAAGAGTCTTGACTGGTTCGGACTTTGCGAAACGAGAGAGGATGTTGATGTGCTTGACAGAGAGGTCATCGCCCTGGATCTGAAAGCCACTGGCTAAGCTGGAATCCGGGTGGATCTCAGCTCGCACGGTTCGCGCAGGCGCAGAGCTACTACCAGGGTCTTAGAGATATTTGTAGGGCCGTATCGGATTTGTTTCGAGGCCGCCCGCCATAGTTTAGTTTTCCACGGCTCTTCGACGGATTACATGTGCCGACTGCCGGATCAATTAGAACAGCAGTCGGCACGAATATCCGCACTTTTCGCGGTAATTGGTGACACATTCGGAAAAACATATGTACGATTCTCGTAGAGGGGGTGAGATGCAGTAAATATACTGCTCAACATGTCGTCGTGATACCAAATACTTTCTGGGTCACAAATATCAACCACATAGACAACAAGCAAATTAATAGTGAAAGGAAAGTGGAAAAATGGCTGATTCAAAGAAAAACAATTCGAAAAAGATACCGGCGCACACAGCATTTACGGCACAGCCTAGAACCTTTGCTCAGGTGCAACCGTCAAGCCTTGACCTGTTCCGCGCATCTATAGAGCAGATGCAGCTAGAGTTTTACCTGAACTCTGATATGTCGGCAGAGCTATTCAATACTCTCGGCGAGTTGTACCCTGCATTGCGAAAATCCGGCGAGGAATTGCGGGAGATGATATTTCTGGCCGCCACGGTCGGAGATACACTGCATGTACCGAGTGCCCTGTGCGCTGAGTTGGAAAAAAGTGCTTACCGGCTGGACGATGACGTTATGAACTGGCAGCTCACAGCGTCGGCGTTGCCTGCTCTCAGCGGGTTCTGCTGGTTTTCCACCCCGGTTCGGATATTCAACAGTGAACGCACTATGTTCACCGAGGTAATAGCGCTGACATGGACCGTCTGGGACATGGGTAACCTTGACGTCGCTGATAGAGTAGCGCCGAACGGGCTCATCAAGCTCTGTGGCCTGGTAAAGGCCCCTCTGGACCAGTATGGTAAGCCGTCGCTTATAGTTGATTGGCCGCTCAACACCTCATACGCACAGGCCTTACAGCTATGGGAATCAGTGTCAGGGCCTGACGTAGCCACGGATAATAATCCCGCCATGACGCTTGTGCGGCTGTTTGCCCGGCTGTTTCACGGTACGCAGCGCGATACCAGCACTACATGGCGACTGGAACAATTCCCCGTTCCAGACGACCAGTGGCTCCATGTAAAGGACACACTGGTGCCTGAGCTCTGGTCAGTGGAAAAAGCGTTGCGGACGCAGCTCTATTTCAAGATGCTACGGGATGGTGGCTGTCACATTATGGCATTTGTTCCAGGACCGTCTATCGCTGCTTAGCTTGTTGCCCTGCCAAACGGCAGCCGCTATCATATACTGCACGTACTCGCCGGAAACCCACATGGTTCCCGGCGAGTACGTCGTTAACGTCGTTAATAGGATACGTGGTTCCCATCGAGCATATCTACATGCTCGACGCTTTAATCGTGACAAGATCGTGACACAGCATCATTACAATAGAAATAGACAATTAAACAATAGGATTATAGGCAAGTAGCACCCAGAGACAGTTGGCGCAGGCAGAACGCCCGGATACTTGCGCCGAACAAAACCTAGAATAAGAGGAGCCCGAGTCAAATGATGTATATAGATATTGATGAACCTGCAGTACGGAAAGCAGCATGGGAACACGTCCGCATGCTTACAATGTACCCCATGAAACGGACCGTACAGTCATATAACGCCCCCGATGGCACCACCCGGTACCTGCTGGCAGATTCCCGTTACAGCGGCTATATAGGCCTTGAGCCCAAAAAGCCTGTGACCTGGCCGGGTTGGATTTGGAACTCTAACACGGGCGCGCCTGCTCGTGTGGTTACTTAAACGCTTGAGGAAATGGCTTTGCTTGTGGAGACATTCGCCACCCATGACGCAGCTCTCTGTGTCCTGGAGCAAATAGCTGCGGATATCGCCGCGAATATGCGAATGACGTCTGGTAATGACGTCTAGTATAGCGTTGCTAACCAGCGTGTTGCAGATAACCCGGTACTCCACCCCTACGAGGATATCTTGTTGCACACGCTGTGGCTGCCGGGGACCGTCTATACCTTCGAGGACCAGTGGCACTGGGTGGCACTTGAGCCCAGTCTGAATAGATTGGTGCAGCGGGGTGTCGAGATGCAGCAGCAGCTAGCTGACTTGATGGCGCTATAATGATCGTGTAATCGTGCAAGGGCACCAAAAGGGAAATAAGCTGCACCCATCTCATAAACGGCAGCTTATTTCCCCCTGGTTGCTACTACATGAAAATAATCAGACAATACCAAATAAGATCGACCTTGCCTGCGTATCCCGTCAGGCGTATAGTTGTACCCGGTAGTATCGCGACATCCCCAACATCACCAACACGTAAGACTTTGAAAGGGTAGGTACAGGCTTGGTGCGCACGACCCGCCGCGTTGATAATGACAGATTGTTTCTCGCAAACGGCGAAGAGAATTCCATCATGGTGGGCACGCCGGAGTGGTTTACCTGGTTAGAGAGCGCTGCCACCTTTGCGTTTACTTGTCCTGCTGGGAATTTCACGGCCCGCAAAGAGGCTCGCGCCCGCGGCGGCTCGTACTGGAAAGCATATAAGACTGCTCACGGTATTTTGCACCGGGCGTATCTAGGCAAATCCTCCGACCTGACTCTTGACCGGCTCTGCCATGTGGCGGGCAGTATTGTTAGCGGAGATACAGATGCAGCGGCTACTGGTATGAACACGCCTCCCACAAGGGTGCAGTCAGCACCTGTTGCACCCATCGCGCCCCCAGTTGCACCTGGCGGCGTCAGCTCCAGCTTCAGTGCGGCTCTGCCCGCCAACATGCGAGCCACCAAGATTATGGTGCCGCTTCCGCGTGCTCAGCTGGTGATACGGCCGCGCCTGTTCGACCGCCTCACGGTTGGCCTCCAGGGCAAGCTAACTCTTATTGCAGCCCCGGCAGGCTGCGGGAAAACTACCTTGCTGAGTGCGTGGCGTACAACAGCTGCCGGTAGTAACATGCCATTCGCGTGGGTATCACTCGATGCCGGGGATAATGATCCCCTGTTGTTCTGGAGCTATGTTCTGGCCGCTATCGACTCCGTGGCACCAGGTGTCGCTACGCAGGCCCTGAACATGCTGCAGTCGCCACAACCCCCGCCCATCGAGCATGTTCTAACCGCTATGCTCAATAACTTTACGGCGCTCTCAAGAGATAAACCGGAGCACGGGGTCGCTCTGGTACTGGAAGACTATCATGTGGTAACTGCGCCGGCGATACACTCGGCGGTGGCCTGGCTGCTCGACACTTTGCCTGCTACGCTGCACCTGGTCATAGTCACGCGCGCTGACCCTACCCTGCCGCTTGCTCGTCTGAGGGTAAGTGGCGACCTTACCGAACTGCACGCGGACGATTTGAGGTTCACCTCCGAGGAAACAGCTACCTTTTTCAGGGAGGTAATGGGGCTGGCGCTCAGTTCTGACGATCTGGCCGCACTTGAGATGCGCACAGAAGGCTGGGTGGCCGGGCTGCAGCTTGCGGGCCTTGCACTGCGCGGTAACCAGGACCACTCAGCATTCATCCACGCCTTTTCAGGTACTAACCGGTATATCGTTGACTACCTGGTGGCTGAGGTGTTCGAGCGGCAGCCGCCCCGCATCCAGGATTTCCTGCTCCATACAGCAATACTCGACCGCATGTGTGCCCCACTGTGTGATGCTGTGCTGAATGGGGCCGACCCAGACCATGGATACCTTGACGAACGTGAAACGGCCCGGCTGGCTGGATATGAGCCGTCCTCCCGGGGCAGCACGTCAAGCCAGAGCATGCTTGAGGAGCTGGAGCGAGCTAACCTGTTCGTGGTGCCTCTGGACGAGGAACGCCGTTGGTATCGCTACCATCACCTGTTTGCTGACGTCTTGCGACAGCGGCTGGCTCGCAGCGTAAGCAGCGCCTATATATCTGATCTGCACGCGCGCGCCAGTGTGTGGTACGAGCAGCAGGGACTGGTGCCGGAAGCCATACAGCACGCGCTGGCCATGTCTGATAAGTCACATGCGGCCGGGCTGATAGAGCGGTACGGCGACCGTTTCATCGCGGGCGGTCAGGTGCAGACGGCGTTAGGTTGGCTGAGCCGGCTCCCGGAAACATTGCTGCTTACACGTCCCAGGCTCTTCATCTACCATACCTTTGCGCTGTTGTTCACTAATGACCTTGCGACAGCAGAGGCACGCGTCCAGGATGCGGAACAGCGTATTGGACCCGATACTCCGGCAGCAGACGCCCGGAACATCAGAGGTTACGCAGCCGCAATTCGAGCTAACCTCGCTCTGTACAGCGGGGACCTCGCAAGCTGCGTAGAGTACGGCGAGCAGGTGCTGAGCGTGCTGCCGGAGAATGAGGTGATTTTGCGCGCGGCGGCCCGCCTGCACGTGGCCCGCGCTTTTCGCGTGACCGGCGATGTAACCCCTGCTTCTGAAGAGCGCGCTCAGGCAACGGTGGCTCCTATTCGCGCTACAGGTAACCTGCTCGGAACTGTCGGTGCGGTCATCAACCTGGCAAGGCTGCGGGAGCTGCAGGGTCGGTTACGCGCAGCGGCCTCAACTTATCACGAGCTTGTCCAGATCGCAACCGGGCTGGACAAACTTCGAGGCTTGACCGGTAGCCCGGCCTATTTCATCGGCCTTGGGGATTTACACCGCGAATGGAATGAGCTGGACATTGCCAAAGCGTACCTGGACCAGGTACTGGCTTTGCCGCCTGATACGGGCATGGCTGATGCCGAGTACCTGACCTTTGGCTTTATCTCCCTGGCACGCTTGCACCATGCGCGTGGTGAGCACAGCACTGTGCTGGAGATGCTGGCCACTTTCTACGACATTGCCCACCGACGTAACTTTGTGCCGCATCTGATCTTACGAGCTCAGACAGTACAGGCACAACTGGCACTCTCCTCAGGTAACCTATCTGCCGCCGTTGCATGGGCAGATGCCAGCGGGTTGCAAGCGGACGACGAAATCACGTTCCCACGCGAAACTGAGTACCTCGTCCTGGCCCGGACCTGGATTGCCCGGGCCGGCAGCGTACAGACAGGCGACTACATTCAGCAGGCGCTCCACCTACTTGATCGACTGATGACAGACGCCTCGGCGAAAGCCCGGATGTCCAGTCTGCTGGAGATCCTGATTGTGCGGGCACTAGCTCTGCAGGCACAAGGTGACATTCCTGATGCGGTGGCGAGCGTCGTACGCGCGCTGACACTGGCGTCGCCTGAGGGCTATGTCCGCAGCTTCATAGATGAGGGCACGCCTATGCTGAACCTGCTACGGGCGGTAGACACCGGGGCAGATGCCGGGGTAGAGACCGCACCCCTTGCCGCTGTGCGCGATTACATCCATCTGCTCCTGGCAGCCTTTTCCGGCCAGAAAGTAGCAGCGGCAGGAGAGCAGGGAGAGCAGGGAGAACTCGTGCCTATGCACCGGACAAGCCCTTCCACCCCTTCCACTCTTTACGAACCACTCAGCGAGCGGGAACTGGACGTGCTCCGCCTGATAGCTACGGGCAAGTCAAACGCCGAAGTCGCGCAGGATCTGGTGATCGCGATCAGCACGGTCAAGACCCACACCAACACCATTTTCGGCAAGTTAGGGGTCAGCAATCGGACTGAGGCCGTGGCACGCGCGCGTGATCTGCAGCTGATCTAGCTCTACGTCCTAAAATCTGGCCTTTCTTTGCGTCCGCGCGCCCATAGGTCCATGCGCCGGTATGCCCATGCGTCGATGCGTCGATGCGTCCATGCGTACCTGGCATATAGTTCCACCCTCTGTACACCCTCCAATCCACCTTTAGTTGGGTACTCCCTTCCTGCATCCCCTCTATGCTGAGCACAGATGATACACACGCATAGAGGAACGGAGCAGACGATGACCCTACACTACCAGATCACGATAAAAGAATATCTCGAGGAGAGCTGGTCAGACTGGTTTAGCAGCCTCACGATTACGCACGGCCAGGACGGTAGCACGATCCTTACGGGGGCCGTCCGGGATCAAACGGCTCTTTACGGCCTCGTCGCTACGATACGAGATCTTGGGCTGACCCTGGTCTCCGCTGTCCCCTACGTGCCGCTGGCAACCACCGAGGTCCAAGAGTAAGGAGGCAAAGCCTCAAGAGCCTGTAAATCATCGACGTTGACATGTCGAGCGGGAACACAAACGGAAACAAATAGGAGGAACTCACAATGGCAGTCATGACTAATACAACTGATACATCTGGCACATCTGGCACGATTGATCTGAATAACAAGATAAAAGCCCCGGTTCGAACGAGGCCTCCGGGCCGGCGGGTGCTGAGGGTCTTCGTCCTCGGTATAGGCGTGGTATTCGCCTTGATCGTAGGACTGGTTCTGGCCGGAGCCAGCTACGAAGCGCTCTCCTCCATGGGAGACGCGGCGGCCTATCCACCTCCCGGCAGGCTTGTTGACGTGGGCGGCTACCGCCTGCATATTCAATGTGTCGGCACGGCGAGCTCGGGGAGCCCCACCGTGGTGCTCGATGCAGGCCTCGGTGGCTCGTCACTGGACTGGGACCTGGTTCAGAAGGAAATAGGGCAGACAAACCAGGTCTGTGCGTACGATCGGGCCGGTATGGGCTGGAGCGATACGGGACCGCAGCCTCGAGCCCCAGGTCAAATCGCCCGCGAGCTGCACACCCTGCTTGCCAACGCAGGCATTCCCGGCCCCTATGTACTTGTAGGTCACTCCCTCGCAGGCAAGAACGTGCGAATGTTCGCTCTGCACTACCCCGACCAGGTAGCAGGGATGGTGTTGGTAGATGCGCGGAGCGAGTACGTCGACCAGCATACCTCGCCTGCTGAAGCAGATGCTTTCCAGGCGGCTATGAGGGACCAGGGAAACCAATATAGCCTCATGCGCCGGCTGGGTCTTGCTCGCCTGCTGGGTGCAGGGCAGTCCGGAGTTCCGGCAATGAGCGAAAAGATCCGTTTTGAGATTGCCCTGCTCACCACCGGCCAGCGAGCCATCGAAGCCACTACCGCCGAATCGTTGGAGCGGGCAACCGACGACGTCCAACTACAGGCGGCACCCTCTATCGGAGACCGGCCCTTGATAGTCCTTGCAGCCGGCCAGAACATGCACAATACGATGCTGCCTACGTGGCCCGAAGCCCAGAGCAGGCTTGCTGCACTGAGCACTAACGGGCGCCTGATCGTGGTCGAGGGCAGCGGGCACTCCATCCAGTCTGAGCACCCTGACGTGGTTATCGACGCGGTGCGGCAGGTGGTTGCACAGGTTCGGGGCCACTAAGCTCGATACGCTCCTGGACGACCCGCGTCATGGGGTTGTGTTGATAGCAAGGCCCAGTTCTAACACAGACTATGCGACGAATTTTTCGGGGTAATGACACTTACAAAAACTACAAGGAGAAACAAAATGAAAAAGGTCATCAAGATTGTTATTCGTCTCGCCAAGTATCCTTTGGCGTTCCTTCTGCCGGTGGTCGCCCTCGGAGCATACGGATTTTACTCGACTACGCAACTGGAGATGCCCCGGCCTACAACTCTGGACATTCCACAGACCGGTGCTGGCGCGCTGAGCACAAAGAGCTTTGACCCTACAAAACCAACGGTCGCAATCGTTCTTGGCAGCGACCGCACTGAAATTACCGATGCCCTCATTCCTTACGAGATATTCTCCGCGGCGGGAGCCTACAACGTTTACGCCGTAGCACCGGAGCGCAATGTGGTCTCAGTGGCAGGGGGCCTTGAGGTAATGCCGGACTTTTCATATGCCGAACTGGATGCGCTGCTCGGCAAGTCACCCGATCTGGTTGTGATACCGGCCTTCCCCAACGTGACAAGCCCGCAAAATCAAGCCGTTCTGAACTGGATCAAGCAACAATCAGCACGCGGATCGTACATATTCTCTATCTGTGTGGGAGCAGAAGCATATGCCGCAACCGGGCTGCTTGATGGCCGCACGGCAACAACACACTGGGGAGATATCGACCGCATCGAACAGGCATACCCTGCTGTGAACTGGGTGCGCGGTGTGCGCTACGTAGACGGTGGCGATTATATGACCTCAGCCGGCATAACATCGGGGATTGATGCAGTGCTGCATTATATCGCACAGCACAACGGGGAAAGCGTAGCACAGGCTATAGCTCAGGAGTTGCATTATCCAGGCTATGCATTTGTGAACAGCCCCAAGGTGCAACAGGAATCTGCCGACACTGCCTTGACTGCGGTGGGGCTGATAAACATCGTATTCCACTGGGACCATGCATCAGCAGGTGTCCTTTTGTACGACGGGGTTGGCGAACTTGACCTGGCCTCCACTTTCGACACGTATGCGGCTACTTACACGACAAAGTTGCTGAGCGTTTCGCAAACCAGGCAGCTTATCACGACAAAGCACGGTCTGCAACTCGTACCACGATATGGATACAGTGATGTGCCTGCGATGGAGCGTTTGATCGTGCCGGGCAGCGAGGCTCGCCAACTCGCAGAAGGCAGTATCAGCACCTGGACATCAAACGCAAAGGCCGCCCAGGTCTCTTATCTTCATGCAGACCGCCCGGATAGCTTTGCCTTTGACGCGCCGCTCCGGGACCTGGCACACCAGGAGAATATCCCCACAGCCGTGTTGAACGCCAAGCGCCTGGAGTACAGGCAAGGTGTAGTTCAGACTGACGGTGCTGCATGGCCGGTTTGGTTGACGATCCGCCCCCTGCTCTTTGGACTGGCCAGTGTGGTTCTCCTTGCAGTTATCAGCAGGCGCAAGCCGCGACTCCTGAGTGAAGCTGCCGGGACGGTAGGCGCCAGGCGAGGGGCCGTGGTGATAACCGGCGGAGTGCGGCAACTGGTAGCGCAAGCCCGCAGCCTGGTCACCAGGAAAGGCCCGCACCAGGTTTAGCATTGATACTTTTGGACCGTCTAGGGAGCCTAATCTAGGTGTCTGGGTACAACAGCCGTACTCTAATACCGCTACAGAAAGGAAATGTAACAACAATGAACGCAACAAACGCAACAAACGCAACAAACGGAAAGAACGCTGAGACCAACTCTGGAGACTTGACACCCGCCCGTTCAGGTTGGGCAGGCGCAATACAAAGAGGAGATAAGATGACTGCTCAACAACGACTTGCTATTACAGCGGCAATTGCACTTGGCCTTGTGATGGTTCTGCAACTGCTGCTGGCTGCAGGCTTTCCTCTCGGGCAGGCTGCATGGGGAGGCCAGTATCAGGTTCTGCCCTCTACTCTTCGCTGGGCCAGTTTCGCAACTGTATGGGTGCTTGGCCTGGCGGCCTGGGTGGTGCTTGCCAGAGCCGGTCTTGCGGCGCCCGGACCGGAGCCGCTTGCCATGCGCGTGGCCACGTGGGCCTTCGCCGGTTTCTTGGCTCTCAACACTCTTGGGAACATCGTATCCAGCAGCCCGGCTGAGCGTTACGTGATGGCTCCCATAGCTTTCCTCCTTGTTGTCTGCTTCATTGCGGTCGCCTCATCTCCTCGCACGAGGAAGCTAGCCAGTCAATAAACTCATAGTTGAAAGACCATCTGTGATCCATATGAGTACCGCATAGCAGTTACGCAACCAGAGCGGTAAACGCTGTCCCTGCTCAGTCGAACTCAAGGCAGGCAGGATAGCCGTCAACACAAAGAGAAATTAGAATAGCCGTGCCACCAAAGTGACATAGCATACAGGGTCAGATGGCCCTGAAAGGATAGTGAATAACCATGAACGCAACTGAAGTAAAGAACGCGACTAATTCAGAGAGCAACCAGGCAGCAATTACCTCCCCCGCTACCGGCCCTCGCGCTGTGCGGAGTTGGCAACTTATCGGTGCCGGTGCAGCGCTGTTGCTGGTCCTACTCGGGATAATCTTCTTCCTTGTCATTCCAGCTTTGGGTGGCGACGATACGGGCCATAACGCTAACACCCCACCGCCGGACCTTGATACCTCCCTGACCCAGACGTCTACGAAGGGGCTGTACCGCGGCACGGCAGCGCCCGGTATGGCGCCAATAGCCATCAACCAGTTACACAGTTGGACTCTCCACGTAGAAACGGCTGATGGTCGCCCGGTGGACGATGCCACTATCGCAGTAAAGGGCGATATGCCCGGGCACGGACACGGGCTCCCTACGGAACCGAAAGTGAATAAAGCGGCGGGGGCGGGGAACTACCTGGTTGAGGGGATGAAGTTCCAGATGACAGGCTGGTGGTACCTGGATTTTACAATTGCCAGCTCCAAAGGCAGCGACACTGTGCGGTTCAACCTCGTGCTCAAATAGGCACAAGCACGTAGCCAGGTCAGTACCCTGTCAAACATCTTTTCCCTCGTGTGCTAAGGGACACATTCTACAGCGTCAGCGTCCCTTTAGCACTGCCACAAAATACCGAAACGAGTCACTTATGAAACCCTTATCAAAGCTATATGTCGTGGCGCTGGTGGCCCTCGTAGCTACAGGTACGGTCCTGGCCGTGGTGTTATCACGAGCAGAGTGGAGCGACCAGGAGCGCGCCACACTGGGCGGGCTGTGGATCGGTAATCTGCCGGCACTCGCACCTGACCCGTCTAACAAAGTAGCAGACGACCCTCGGGCAGTGGCCCTTGGGCACGCCCTCTTCTTCGACAAGCGGCTGAGTGCGAACGGGGCGGTCTCCTGCGCCAGCTGCCACATGCCTGACCGCAACTTCAACGACAACCTGCCCCTCGCAAAAGGGATAGGCACCACCACACGCAAGACAATGACGATAGTGGGTGCCGGGTACAGTCCCTGGCTCTTCTGGGATGGGCGCAAAGACAGCATGTGGGCGCAGGCGCTCGGACCGCTGGAGAGTCCGGTCGAACATGGCGGGAACCGCACCCAGTACGCGCACCTCATAGGCCAGTATTATCGTGCAGATTACGAGGCGCTATTCGGCCCTCTTCCCCAACTCTCGAACCTCGCACTCTTCCCCCCCAGCGCTGGGCCGGTTGAGGATCCGTTGGCTAGAGCCGCATGGCTGGCAATGACAGACAACGAACGGGACGTTGTTACCGGTGTATACGCCAACATGGGCAAGGCTATAGCGGCCTATGAACGCAAAATCGTCCCTGGACCTTCTCGGTTCGACAGGTAAGTAGAGGCCCTCCTGAAAAATGATGCTGCAACCATGCGCTCGATCCTCTCGCCGAGCGAGGTCGCGGGGGCAAGGCTCTTTATCTCAAAGGCAGAGTGCATCAACTGCCACAACGGTCCCCTCCTGATGGGAACCGCGTTCCACAACACAGGTGTGCCTGCGGTGCCTGGCCTGCCTGCGGATCATGGCAGGCAGTCGGGTGTAGAGAAGCTCCTGGGAGACGAGTTCAACTGCCTCAGTCGCTGGAGTGATGCAAAGCAGGGAGACTGCGCAGAGTTACGGTTCGCGGTCACGACCGGTGAGCAGTTGGATGGGGCTTTCAAGCCGCCTACCCTGCGCAACATCACGGAGACCGCGCCTTATATGCACGCCGGGCAGTTCGCAAACCTGAGCGATGTGCTAAAGCACTACAATGCGGCACTGTCGGGACCTGTGGGCCATTCTGAGCTAAAGCCCCTGGGCTTATCGCCTCAGGAGATGGGCGACTTGGTTGCTTTCCTTGGTAGTCTCAGTGGTCCGCTCGCTGTTCCACCTGAACTGCTGGTGCCACCGGTGCCCTGACCGACATCACCCTGGAAAACTGCTCACTGCTATCGACATTGCATCTTCGTGGTGGGTTGATCTAAGCAGCTTACAGGTTCTAACCTGAGCAATAAATCCACCCCCGACCCACCTTTAGTAGGATACGGCCCTTTCGTGCGCCCGCTATGCTAAATCTGTTGATAATTCAGGATAGCATAGCAGGTATAGCAGATAATTGCTGGATCGTCACCGTCAATGCCAATCTTAATGATAGCAACAAGGTTTTTAGTAAGAAGGAGAAAAGGCTATGACAAAACTTGATGTACTAATTATCGGAGCAGGACAGGCAGGCCTCGCACTGGGGTATCACCTGCAAAAAACACGCTTACGCTTTCAACTGGTCGAGCGTAATGAACACATTGGCGATACCTGGCGCCGCCGCCGCTACGACTCGCTCGTCCTCTTTACCCCTCGCGCATATAGTTCGCTGCCAGGTTTACCATTTGTGGGAGACCCGGATGGCTACCCAAGCAAGGATGAGTTCGCTGAATACCTGGAGACGTATGCCCGCCACTTGAATCTACCTGCAATAACAGGGACCGGCATTCAGTCTCTGGAACGCCTGGGTGACGGCTACTGTGCAACTACAGACGATGGCGCAGTTATAGAGGCGCGCTCGGTCGTACTGGCAACCGGTGCGTTTCAGTCTCCTGTTATTCCACCGATTGGCAATCAATTATCTGCCGAGGTATTGCAGATCACCGCGGGGGAATACCGCAACGCAAGGCAGATCCCCGCTGAAGCAGTTGTACTTGTGGTGGGTGATGGGGCAGCAGGACGCGACATAGCTCTCGAGCTGGCGGACGGCCATAAGGTGCTACTTGCTGCAGGACACACACGAAAACTTTTCCCTCAGCGAGTCCTCGGCAAAAGCATCTGGTGGTGGCTGGATATATTCGGCATCATGCGTCTTTCGGCAGAAACAGCACTCGGGCGGCGTATGAGAAAAGCAGAGCCGTTCACCGACAAAGGCAATACGCTCAAAGATCTGAAAGATCAGGGGGTTCAAGTGCTCCCGAAGTTAGTCGCAGCGCAGGGTCAATCCGTCACGTTTGCAGACGGCACCTTGGCGAAGGTAACCGCGATAGTCTGGGCCACAGGCTACCGGGACAGCAGCGCCTGGGTTGCAATTCCTGAGGTCAAGGACGCACAGGGAAATTTTGTGCAGGAGCAAGGAATAGCACCCATACCCAACTTCTACTTTATCGGGCGTCCCTGGCAGCGATCACGCGGCTCGGCGCTCATTATGGGAGTGGGTGAGGACGCGGCATGGATCACGGCCCACATAGTAGCGGACCTGGCAGAGGTTCAACAGCTGGAAGGCATGGCGCCACGCTCCCAGCCTGCCCCCTTGCGGGAAACTGGAGCAACCACTTAGCGGTGCAACAGTCATGTGGCATGCTCCAGCAATGTCTGACAGCGACCGTCTGGCGGTCTAACATTCAAGGATAGAGGTGTTTAAGATGGCAAATACAAACTTTTCCCAGTCCGAGACACAAAACAATGAGAACGTGACGTTCTCTACCGATGCGACAGGGCTCCCCATGGTGGTCCCAACAGAGACAGTTGATCTGCGAGACGGAGATGTCTTTACGCTCCACATCAGTAGTGTCGCAAAAGATATCGATAGCGCTCTTTTGCGCATGCTCGCCTACAACGGCTCTATACCCGGCCCAACGCTGCACGTTCAGCAGGGGTCAGAGATTACCGTGCATGTGATCAATGATGGCGACGTCGAGGCCACGGTGCACTGGCACGGTCTGCGACTGGAGAACCGGTACGACGGGACCCCACACGACACCCAGCCACCAATACCTGTAGGCGGCACATTCACATACAGGGTACAGTTTCCGGACGCGGGCCTCTACTGGTACCACCCGCACATTCGAGAGGACTACACGCTGGAAATGGGGTTGTACGGTACCATCCTGGTAGAGCCCTCCGACCCTGCGTACTGGCCACCTGTAGACCGGCAGTTGACCCTCACACTGGACGACTTGCTGGTAGAGGACGGGCACATCGCACCGTTCCTACAGTCGGGTCCCAATTACACGGCGATGGGCCGGTTCGGCAACGTGCTGCTTATTAACGGGGAAACTGCTTTCGCAGGCAGGGCGGCACGAGGAGAGGTGGTGCGCCTCAACCTGGTCAATACCGCGAACACAAGGATATTCAACTTCGCTCTGCAGGGTGCTCGCATGAAACTGGTCGGGGGCGACAGTGGCCGGTATGAGCGCGAGACCTTTGTTGAGGCGGTGCTACTGGCGCCGTCGGAGCGCGCGATTATTGATGTGCTGTTCGAAAGTGACGCCGACGTGCACTTGGAGCATCGCACACCTGATCGCATCTACGACCTTGGCTCCTTCTCTGTCGTCGGGATCTCAGACGGTACTGCTGGCAAATCGTTTGATGTGTTGCGCACCGACCCGCAACTCGTCGCTGAACACGAGGCGGCTGCGCAAGATGTCACGCGAGCTCCGGACAAGCTGCTGTCGTTCGTCGCCCACATGCCGCTGCTATACGGGCATGATGATTCCACTGCGGCTTCCTTATATAGCTGTCCCATGCACCCTGATGTCACCTCGACGACGCCTGGAACGTGCAGGCTCTGCGGAATGAAACTGCTGCCGGTCGCCTCTGAGCCGGTAGCCCCGACTTCATATACCTGTCCCATGCACCCTGATGTCATATCTGCGACGCCTGGTAAGTGCCCGCTCTGCGGTATGAAACTGCTCGCCACAGCAGACATGCACGAGCCCACTCCGGCTGCGCACGAGCATACTGAGCATAACCAGGCGCACGGCGAACACGCGCAGGGTGACGGACTTGAATGGGAAGACCTGATGCCGCAAATCAATCGCGAGTCTAACTCCGGCAATATGGTCTGGCAACTCATCGACCAGCCTAGCGGAGCGGTTAATGGTGCCATCTCCTGGACCTTTGCCGTGGGTGACAGGGTCAAAATACGGCTCATAAACGAGATGGAGTCGGACCACCCTATGCACCACCCGTTCCACATCCACGGTGCGGGTCGATTCCTGGTACTTTCAAGGGGCGGGCAACCAGAGGATAACTACGTGTGGAAAGATACAGTGCTCCTGCGCGCAGGAGAGACTGTAGACATATTGCTGGACGTTACTAATCCCGGGTTGTGGATGGCGCACTGCCACATCGCTGAACATGCGCAGAGCGGTATGATGTTCAGCATCAATGTAGATTCCCATAACTCTGATGCGGGTCCCGGTAGCATGGCTCATAATCACTCAAGGTAGCGCAATATTGATGGTATACCCCCAGACGCCTGCTGAGTAGGCCGGTGTCTGGGGGATATATGCAGCATGGTCGTAAGCGCTGGAATTTAACATCTCTGTAGGGAGTAACAACTATGCAAGCTGATTTGAAAATAGATATTGGTCATGCACACCCAACCAGCCGGAGTGAGGCGATCCGGCCAGCCATATTGTGGGGACTGGTCGTTGGCGTGATCCAGGCGGCATCCCCAGTTGCTATTTGGTGGCTGCCGGCAGCAACTGTATATGCGCTCTCGATAATCCTGATAGCGTCAGTGTACATAGGCTTCGCGGTGGCCGATGGGCGTCCAAGAGTAATCATAGTGGAGTGCACTGTAGCCGCGATCTTCGTGGTAGTTGCCGCTGCCGGTATAACAGGTCCGGCATGGCTCATCGTAATTGGTCTCGTGGGGCACGGACTTAAGGATTTGTGGCAGCACCACACACAGTATGTTGCAGGCACCCGCTGGTGGCCGCCCTTCTGCTGTGCTGTTGACATGCTTGTAGCGGCAATTATCGCTGTTGAGATACTTGCTGGGGTACTAAAATAACTACCTGCCGTTCCGAGGGGCACATTAGTCGGTAACTGCACACATAGTATTCATGGGTGGACCGTGGCGTGCGCAAGATAACCAAGAACACTATGTCAATGCGACTTTGGTCGCATTGACATAGTGCTTTTACTGTGGCATAATGATCTCAGAACCCACCCCAGGGGGGTAGGGTGAAAAGCAAAAGGAGACAACCATGAGAACTGAAACTACTAAACAAGAGGCCTTGCGGCGTCTCGCGTATATCGAAGGCCACCTCAAAGGTATTCGTAAGATGGTTGAGGAAGACCAGTATTGCGTTGACGTGCTGAAACAGACGTATGCTGTGCAGCGCGCAATTGACAAATTCGAGAGCCTGCTCCTGCAGGGGCACCTCAATACGTGCGTCGTCGAGGGTATACACGAGGGTCGCGAGAAAGAGGTTATCAGCGAGCTTGGCGAATTGTTCGACCTCTCGCAGCGATAAGTAACTTACCTATTACAGCACACTATACAAAAGAGAGACAGCAAACATGGCTACAGAACTACAAACAAACACTCAGCTCCCACCGGAGCAACCGCCCAGCACTATAGAGACAAAAGCAGCCGGTACGGTATCTACCACTGAACTGGTACTGCCTATCGGGGGCATGACCTGCGCCTCGTGCGTACGGCGTGTTGAGCGCGCTCTACAAAAAGTGGACGGTGTCAGCGAGGCAGGCGTGAACCTGGCGACAGAACGCGCCACAGTCAAGTATGACGCAGGGCTTGTAACCATCGACACCCTGAAAGCTGCTGTAGAAAAGGCAGGCTATACGGTTCAGACAGAGGAAGCAAGTCTCCCTATTGAGGGCATGACCTGCGCGTCATGCGTGCGGCGTGTTGAGAAATCACTCGCCAAATTGCCCGGTGTAGAGAGCGTGGCGGTAAATCTGGCCACAGAGCGCGCCACCGTCAAGTACAACCCGGCGATGGTAAACAGCGGCGAGTTTCGCGGGGCTGTTGAGCGGGCAGGCTACGCCATAAGGGCACAGGAGCAGCCGCAAGCGCAGGGGCAAACAGCCGCCGGTGCTGATACCGAGCCGGTGGACCGTGAGCGAGCGCGCAGGCAGCATGAAATACTTGACTTGCGCAATAAGTTCTCGGTCAGCCTGATAGCAGCGGCGGTAATCATGGCGGGCATGTTCCTGCCCCTTCCCTGGTCCATGGAAGCTCGCTACTATGCCATGTTCTTGCTTGCCACACCTATACAGATATGGGCAGGGTGGCAGTTCTACCAGGGGGCATGGAGAGCCGCCAGGCATCTCACGACGAACATGAACACGCTGGTGGCGGTGGGCACGTCTGTTGCATACCTCTACTCGGTCTTTATTACGTTCTTCCCTGATGCTATGCGCACAGCGGGGCTGGCTCCCGAGGCATATTACGACACCTCTACCGCCATTATCGGCCTTATTTTGATGGGCCGCTGGCTCGAAGCGCGAGCCAAAGGGCAAACCTCTGAGGCCATCAAGAAGCTCATGGGTCTCACCCCTCGCACGGCACGCGTAGTTCGAGGCACCGAGGAAATAGATCTGCCTCTGGAGCAGGTGCAGGTAGGCGATGTAATCCGCGTGCGCCCTGGCGACAAGGTGCCTGTCGACGGTGTTGTGCTTGATGGCACATCTGCCGTCGACGAGTCGATGCTGACAGGTGAGAGCCTGCCGGTGGAAAAGGGGCCAGGTGCCGGGGTTATCGGTGCAACTTTAAATAGGACAGGGACATTCACATTCCGTGCAACCCGAGTGGGCAAAGATACAGCACTTGCGCAGATAGTCAAACTGGTAGAAGACGCCCAGGGGTCAAAAGCTCCCATACAGAGGCTGGCCGACCAGATCTCGTCCTATTTCGTACCGGCCGTGCTTGTCCTATCGCTTATTACGTTCGGCATCTGGTACCTGCTCGGTCCAGACCCAAAATTCACATATGCGCTCGTGTCGATGATAGCAGTGCTCATCATCGCGTGCCCTTGTGCGCTCGGCCTGGCAACGCCTACCGCAATTATGGTTGGCACAGGCAAGGGCGCCGAGTACGGGGTGCTTATCAGGGGCGGCGAGGCGCTAGAGGGTGCGCACAAAGTCAACGCCATAGTGCTGGATAAAACGGGCACCCTCACCCGCGGCAAGCCATCGGTGACCGACGTAATACCCGCAAACGGGCTGAGCGAGAACGACCTGCTGCGGTTAGTCGGCAGCGCGGAGCGTGGGAGTGAGCACCCACTGGGCGAGGCCATAGTGGCCCGCGCCAACGAGCTAGCTATCACTATGTCCCCTGTAACTGCTTTCAGCGCGCTCACAGGCCACGGTATCTCGGCCACTGTTGAGGGGCGCAACTTGCTGGTAGGAAATGCACGCCTCATGGAGCAGTCAGGCATACACCTGAACGGCCTCGGCGAGCAGGCCTCGTCACTCGCACTGCTTGGCAAGACACCCATGTACGTAGCGGCAGACGGAGAGGCGGCCGGGCTGATAGCTGTGGCTGATACCCTCAAGCCCGAGTCCGCAGACGCTGTACGCGAGCTGCAGGCTCTTGGCCTCGAGGTCTGGATGCTTACCGGCGATAACCGGGCAACAGCTGAAGCAATCGCCAAAGAGGTGGGCATCACAAATATCATGGCAGAGGTGCTGCCCGGCGAAAAGTCGGCCAAGGTAAAAGAACTGCAAAGCCAGGGTAAAGTAGTGGCAATGGTCGGTGATGGTGTGAATGATGCGCCTGCACTTGCCCAGGCTGACCTTGGCATCGCCATCGGCACGGGGGCTGACGTGGCTATGGAAGCGTCGGATATTACGCTTGTGGGCGGCGATGTACGAGGCGTAGTCACGGCCATCGCGCTCTCCCGGCGTACAATCGGTACGATACGCCAGAACCTGTTCTGGGCCTTTTTCTACAACGTCATATTGATACCTGTGGCGATGGGCGTGCTATTCCCACTCTTTGGACTGCTGCTAAACCCCATCATGGCTGCAGCCGCAATGGCCATGTCCTCGGTGAGTGTAGTTACTAACTCGCTTAGACTGCGCAGCTTTGCACCGCCCAAAAGTGCTGAGGAGATAGTTCACCCACCCCTACGCCAGCGCATAGCTGATGTGAGTTACCTGGCCGGTATCGGTCTGCTCGCGCTCCTCGTTGGTGCCGTATCTCTGTTCGTGTTCCGTCCATCTATGGGTATGGCGACTACGGGTATGCCGATGACCACTGGTAACGGTACTGCAGGCCAGAGCGCCAACGTCCTCTTCAGTACCGACGGTGTGGTAACGCCCGGGAGAGAAACGACTATTCGTTTGAGCCTGACGGATGTGCAGAGTGGCCAGCCTGTAAATCCTGCAGTTGCACACGAGGCGCCGATGCATCTAATCGTTGTAAGCCGCGACCTGTCATACTTCGCACATATCCACCCTCAACAGGCGGGTAGTGTGGGGCAGTACGAAATCAAGCACACTTTCCCGGCTGCGGGTGATTACATCCTTTACGATGAGTTTGAGCTTGCAGGAAAGAGTGACGAAGTTCACCGCTTTGACCTGAGGGTGGGTGGCAGTGAGAGCGCGCCCGCTAACCTCACCGCGGATCTCGGTGCAAAAACGGGTGATGGATATACCGTTAGTATCAAACCGTCAGAGGACATTGTAGCGGGCGCTGAAAGCAGCTTCGTTGTAACGGTGGAGCAGGACGGCAAGCCGGTAACCGATCTTGAGCCATACTTGGGTGCCGCCGCACACGTTGTGGTGCTTGACCAAGGTGCAAGCATGTTCGCCCACGTGCACTCGGTGCCTGGCGATAAGCCCGCTACCGGTAACATGGATACGATGGGAGAGCCCCCGGCTAAGTTCGGACCCAGCGTGGCGTTCAGCCATACATTCGAGAAGCCCGGACTGTATAAAGTGTGGGTACAGTTCGCACGCGCAGGCCATGTCACCACAGTACCATGGGTTGTACAGGTCAGGTAATATCGCCTGGCTGCAACAAATCGACTAAACGAACAAAGAAAGGATCAACAAACCAATGTCTCAAATCACTCTAAACGTACCCGATATATCGTGCGCTCACTGCGAGAAGACCGTGCTCGGCACTCTCCAGGGCAAGCCCGGCGTGAATAGCGTCCAGGTAAGCATACCGGCCAAGAAAGTGCTGCTCGACTATGATGAAAGCACCCTCGACCTGGAGCAGGCCAAAGCAGACCTTGACGAAGAGGGCTACCCCGTGGAGAGCATAGAGCAGGGCTTTACTGCTCAGATGCCCAGGGGCGGTTTCATCCCGTTAACTGGCAAGTAACAGAGTAGATACCAAACTGAAAAGGAGAACCAACATGGCTCAAGCTATAGATCCTGTATGTGGTATGACCGTCGACACCGAAACGGCGGAGCACAAATCTGAGTATGAGGGAACAACTTACTATTTCTGTGCGGCCGGATGCAAGCGCTCGTTTGACAAGAACCCCACCGAGTTCATCAATGCAGGTAATGCTGAGGGCGAAGGGTCCAAGCATAGCCACGGCGCCTGATTACCAGGCACTATGCCTTAATCCTCATATGAACATGGAGAATGGAGCGGGACAGGTCCTGTCCCGCTCCATTCTATAGAACCTGGCTGCTACTGTACATCAAACTTGGCGTGATCTTACCGTGACAGGTTGCCATGGTTCTAGGTAGCGCTTCCCAGCGCGACCATGCAGCGCCAAGAATAAGTGGGGTGGGAGGAATTGTTTCCTCCCACCCCACTTGTCCCTTTCTATGGAGAACTTTTACGCTCTGGCTACTTGGTGCCGTTGCCGTTGCTGTACCACTGCTGATACCAGGTGCGCATCTGGTCTATCTGTGCGCTCTGGCTGGTAATGATAGCCTGCACCAGAGTGTGCAGCTCGGCTTTGTCGCCGGCAACCAGTACCATGTTTGACATCATCAGCGCCATTTGATGGTGGGGTATCATTGCCTCGATAAACGCTTTGTCGAAGTCGGCTGCGTTCTTCAGGTCGGTCACATCACCACCCATGCCGGAGCAGCCACCCATCATGCCATTGTTTCCGCCCATCATGCCGCCACCCATCATACCGCCGGCGTAACCTGACTGTGTGGAGGTCAGCACAGGCACCTCGGTTCCGTACCACTGCTGATACCAGCTCCGCATCTGGCTTATCTCAGACTGCTGCACACTCTTGATGTTAGCGGCCAGGGTCCTGATCTCAGGGCGCTGGGATTTCTGCAAGGCCAGGTCTGCCATGTCGATAGCTGCCTGGTGGTGAGGGATCATCTGCTCGATGAAGTGTCGGTCCACGTCACCCATCATACCACCGGTACCGGCTGTACCCATCATGGTGTTTGCTGTAGTGCCCGTGCTGCGTGAACCCATCATGCCATTGTTCCCACCCATCATGCCGCCCCAGCCTGGTACGGGCGTAACTGAGCTACTCGGTCCGGGTGCGACGTCGATGCCATCAGTACGTACCTGCGCCATTGCAGGCGATATAACCAGGCTGGTTGCGAGCCCCACAAGCATGAGGGCGATTCCCGCGGCCAGGAGGCCGAACTTTCTGATCATGATCATCATAAACTTTGTCCTTTCTTTATTTCGCTAATTTGAATCCGCTAATATGAACTGAACGTCCCTTACGCTACTGCAGAGCTTTGCGCGCCTGCTCGAACTCCGCTGAGTTGATCTCGCCCGATGCGTACCGGCGCTTCAGGATTTCCAGAGGAGTCTCGCGTCCCGACGCAGATGTGCGATTCAGTAGCGCAAAGGCAACCCATACAAGAACCGCCAACAGCCCTACCCAGAACAGCATCCCTATTACCATGCCTCCCCAACCGAAGCCGAACACTTGACTGAAGCCACCCATCATTGCTCTTCTCCCTTTTACCTTAACTTGCCACCAGGAACAGAGGAACAGTTGCTCCTCTTCTATTCTCTAATCCTATTGTAGCGCCCACAGATCATCGAGCGATGATCTGGAAGATCACGATTCGATCACGAAAATATGCGCTATGAGAAACGGATAGGGTCGTGCCCCGGATTAGCGGCACAGAGGGTAACAGGCGCACGTCAACAAACGTTTGGTGCGCAGTAGGAGCGAGGGATAAAGAAGAGTGATAGGTAGCGAGGAGTAAGGAAGGTGACGGCTAATGAGCCACAGGCAGCGTAAAGCAGAATGTGCTGCCCTTGCCGGTTCCGGCACTTTCGGCCCAGATACGCCCGCCCATTACCTGCACGAGGGCCTGTGTTATGGTCAGCCCTATACCTGAGCCGCCTGCTGCCCTGCTGCGCGATTTGTCGACCCGGTAGAACCGTTCAAAGATGTGCGGCAGGTTTTCAGATGCTATTCCGATACCCGTATCTGCGACCTGAAACAGCACCTCGCCGCCCTTTGCTGCAATAGCCAATTTGTCACTCTGATGCATACCAAGCGCGCTGCGCGTACTGCTCGCTGTGAGGGTTACGATACCGGGGGCAGGGGTATAGCGCAGAGAGTTGCCGAGCAGGTTGGTGAGCACCTGGACTGCTCGGTCGCGGTCGGCGAGCACCTGTGGTAGGTCAGGGGAAGTGTGTACGCGCAGATCAACGCCTTTTTCCGCAAAATGGAGTCGGAGCCCATATACCGCCGCATCGATTATCGCCCGGGTTTCGTAAGGTTCGACCTTTAGCGAGAGTTGCCGGGCCTCGGCTCGCGAAAGGTCTTGCAGATCGTTCACTAGTCTCTGCATACGACCTGCCTCGCTGTGCATACTTGCCCATAGCTCCGGGGTTGGCTCTATTACCTCGTCCAGCAGCCCTTCCAGGTAGCCTTGCAGAGTATTAATGGGAGTTCGCAGCTCGTGGGCAACATCGCCCAACAGGTCGACACGCTTGCGCTCCGTCTGCTCCAGGGAGCTTGCCATCTGGTTGAAACTCGCGGCTAACTGACCTAGCTCGTCTTCCTGGCGCGCATGCCTGTCCTCACCCGGCACCGGTACCCTTTCGGCATAGTGCCCTGCTGCGAGCCTGCCTGCTGCTGTGACTGTCCTCTTTATGGGATCTGCAATTCGACTGGAGACGAAAAGACCTATTATTACCGCAACTATTACGGCTACAGCCACTCCGGCGAGAACGGACTGCAAAACGGCTTGCTGGTAGGCAGCACGTATTGCTGCATCTGCGCCCTGCATCATGGTGCCCGTTCCACCCGTTCCACTGGAGCCGCCCATCATGCCACCCGCGCCTGTGCCGCCCGGTCCCGTCATACCGGCCATATGTATATCGTAGAAACTCGGGGCGACCAGGCTCGTCGTGACGACCACTGTGACTGCGCCCACGCCGATAACGAGCAGATAGGTTAGCAGTAGCCTTACACGCAGGTTCAGCCGGAACGGAACTGTATTCATGCCTTATTTCCTCACCTGCTTTCCGTGTGCCTATCAACATGACCTTCGGCCGTTTGGGGCGCCGGAACCTTGAAACGGTACCCGGCACCCCGGACCGTCTCAATATAGAGAGGCTTAGCCGGATCATCCCCGAGCTTGCGGCGCAGGTTGACCACTTGCGAATCTACAACGTGATCGTCGTAGTAGTCTCCACCCCACACCTGCTCAAGCAACTGGTCGCGTGTGAAAAGTCTCCCCGGGCGTGACGATATGGCTACGAGCAGGTCGTATTCTCGCGGCGTCAGGTTGAGAGGTGTGCCGTGCAATTGCACTTCGTGGCTTACGGTGTCTATCCTGAGCGCTCCGGCGACTATGGGAGGAGGCGTGTCGGAGTCTTCGGACGCTTGCGCAGAGTGCGGCCCTGATGACCTTGGCCTGCGCAGCATCGCTTTTACGCGCGCCACCAGTTCACGCGGGCTGAAAGGTTTGGTAAGGTAGTCGTCCGCGCCCACCGACAGACCGATGATCTTGTCTATTTCCTCTGAGCGGGCTGTGAGCATGATGACATATGCGTCTGAGAACTGCCGGAGTTGCCGGCACACTTCTATGCCATCGAGGACAGGGAGCATTACGTCCAGCACTATGAGATCCGGGCGGTAGGCGCGAGTAATCTCCAGTGCTGCAGGGCCGTCAGTTGCAACCAGCACCTCGTACTGTTCTGCTTCCAGATAGCTCCTCACTATTTCCACCTGGGCAGGCTCATCGTCCACCACCAGCACCCTGGCCGCATAGTGACCGTGAGCGTGGGCGCGCTGACCGTGATTCTCAGCGTCCACACTGTTTGACCCTGCTCCTGAGCGCAGTCCCAACCTGAGCCTCCTTTCGTTATATGTCTCTACTGGCCATTGTATGCTACGCAGGGATAAGCAGCAATAGACAAAGAAAGCAACGCATGCAGCCCGTTAACAAAGCTTCACTGGCAGAACCCACATACTCGACCGCATCGCAGTTGGCTCCAAATTAATAAGTTGGGTGATGTTTCTTGCTCCCTGTCGGGTTCCCATTTCTAACCACGAACGATGTAGAGTAGAGATCCAGTTTTGAGAACCCCCAGATATCTCCTCTTAGCCGAGTGCCCCAAAATAGAGGCTCCCACGAGGTCGCACTTCAATGGCATTTCAGCGCGCCAGCGTAGGCCTACAGGGATTTCATGCAGCGAGAAATCGCCATGAGAGGCAAGATTTCCCTGCCTCTCATACTTTGCTGTGGTATCGAACATCAGAATAACAACAGCAGGTCCTGCAGCATGATGGGGACATAACGGAGGTAGCGGCGAACAGTTTTGGGCCCGTCTTCACTTAGGAACCGTTGCCTCATACTTACATGCTACTCCGTCACTACGATATAGGAGGGGCTCACCATACGCATCGGGCAGTTGATCTCATAAACGCCCGCCTCGGAGGGGGTGAAGTCCATGGTACTGGGTTGTCCGGGATCTATGAACCCGCGGGCACCCAGAGCGGTTATATCTACAACACTGCGACAGTCGCGGCCGCCGTTTGGGTTGGACAGGTTGAGCCGCACCGGAACTCCCCTCTTGACCTTAATAGCGGCCGGGCTATAGGAGGAGGTGCTCTCGTCCAGCACCAGGTCGGCGGTCTGCACGCCGCCAGCGCCCATAGTCGCCACAACCGCCTTCCCCTCCAACTGCGCCTCGCTAGGTACGGGTGCAGGCACATGATAGACTGAGCCCGCCGGATTGCTATACGAGCTTTGAGTTGATTGAGCGCCGCTTGCTCCGCTTGCTGCAGAGAAGGCTATCCAGAAGAGCAGGAGCATTGCCGCTGCGCCCACTGCGCTGCCGATCATCACACGCCTGGTAACGCTATTTGCAGGCTCAACGTAGCCACGGCGATGTGTCTGCTGGCGGCCACGCTCTTGTGTACCCGGCTCGGCCTTGTTTAGACGAGCATTTCCCGTTCGTTCTGACTGGGTGCCCGGCTTGCTGCCCTTTTGCTTGTTTGTTGCATTGCTACCGTTATACGCACGGGTTGGCGCAACTACAGCCGTCGCGCTCCTCAACGTGGGCACCACGGCTGTTGTTATAGGTGCTGTGGCCGCCGCAGTCTTGTTTTTCGGCGGTAACTGGATCGTGGTCCTCACTGGTTCTGAATGGGTAGCGGCAGCCACTGAGGATCGCACCGCCCCGGCGGTTATGGGGGATGGTGTCGGCTGCGGACCGGTTGCCGCGATTGTCCTCTGTGGCTCCGCAGTGGAAGGTTTTTTCTTTGGGGCCGGGCAGCAGTCACCAAGCTCACTGCTGGTTGCTTGACCAGCCGGCGTAGAAACAGCAATTGTGGACGGTTGCGGTGCGGGCGGCATATCCACAGGGATCTGGCGTTTTTGACTTACGTCCAGAACTGCATCGTACCTGGCGCGCCTCCTCGGATCTCGCAAGGTAGTAAGGGCGCGGTCGGCGAGATCTACTGTTTCGTGGTCTGATGTTGCGAGCAGATTCAGGTAAGCTTCCTCTATGACCTCGAGGCCCGCGTCTTTCCCTACTTTCAACATCGTGTAATAATCTATTATGGGCCGCGCTACCGGAACTGGCTCATGGACAGGTAGGGCAACCTTAGCTGCCCCTTTATTGGCTGAGTGTGCTGCCCCTGGCAAGGGCTTTGCTCCTTGAGCTGCTGCGGCAAAACTTCGGTTCCGGCCCCTTGCAGGCTTGGCAAGCCGCTGCCGCTGGATGCGGCCACCTATTGCTAGCGTCGGCAAGAGCCAGTGCAGATGCCCATGGTCGGGAGCTCGGCTCTCGATAAGGGCGGTAAGCGCGAGCGCGCCTATGACGTAGACGCCTCCGAACAGTACGCCCGTCCATTGCAATTTCCAGTCAGGGTAGATCATGGCCGCGATCATGGCTCCCATTGAGCCACCCATGACGCCGCCCATTGCGCCATCCATGCTGCCCATGAGCCCGCCCGGGCGCCCGAACCAGCCACCCATCACTGCCCCAAGGAGCACACCGACAAGGTTGCCGATAAAGAGGTCACGGCCAGTAGCAGCGGCCATACCATATCCAAGAGCGAAGCCTCCAAGCATGCCGATGGTCATGCCCGCCATCATACCGGTCATCTCGGTGCACGCAGCGCGAAATCGTCCCAGGTGCCAACCCAACAAGAGACTTGCCAGGAGCACTACTCCGAAATATATAAACCAGCCCATCTCTATCTCCCTTACTTACTATCCTTGCACACACGTTGTATGCGGCCAGCCGGTGACTTGCACAAAGTGCAAGCATGAGAGTAGCGTGAATCTCATAGCTAAGACTAGACGAACTAACTGAGATAACCCTGAATGCTTGCTGAAGACTGGCTGAGGGTTCAGGCACTTGTCGGTAATAGCAAAAGCGGCGAGTGGCGTATTGTCGTTCAGGTCAATCGCAACACTGCCTTTAGACCCAGCGCGAGTTTCGCGTGCAGGCGGTTAGCGCCGCTACAGGGTAGTGCCGGATGGAGGAACGGCCCACGGTTTGAGCCGTGAGCCGTTTCTCGTCAAGAAAGGAAGGAGCTGTATTTGTTTGGCGCATTTGATGTTCTGTACTCTCTGCCTCCAGTATCGCACCGTTAGCTGAATCGTACATGAGAGAGACCTGAGTGTTGGCTGAAGATTATAATCTGCATAACAGAGCACCGGTTTTCACTACAGTTTGTCTCCCTTTGCCAGACATCCGAAACTCGCTGCCTACAAGTCTAGGGAGATATATCCCCGCCTACACTATTAAGAGGGTGAACAGCCCCACAGTCACTGCAGCTGCACTTGTAGCCAGCTTCAGCACGGCGCGCTTGTGCATCTGCCAGCGCGCCAGTTTCCTGTACACGGGTGGGCTGGATGCCAGAGCCAGCATGAGTACCAGCGGCAGTATAAACACCAGGTTGTAAATCACAAGGTATCCCAGGCCCTGGAAAAAGGTACCCTGTGTTGACAGCAGCGCCAGCACTCCGAGGTAGACTGATCCGGCGCACGGCACAGTGCACAATCCCACCAGAATGCCCGCGCCGAAGAGCGCAGGAAAGCTCAGTTTCTGTACCAGGGCTTTCAGTTTCATGTGATCAACGTGTGCCGTCATACGGGTGCCCCATTCCGGCAGCAGCACCTCCTGCAAGGCCAGCAGGCCCAGTCCGAGGGCAAAGAAGGCGGCTATTCGTGACGCAAAGTGCGTACTCGACACGAACTTTGCGGCCTGCAGGCTACCAAGCAGCCCGAGACCGAGCGCCAGGTAGGTCAGAAAGATCGCCACCACATAGATGCCTCCACGGCTCACAAGCCAGCGTCGAGCTTGCCACTCTCCGGCCTGGCCGGGCTGACGCTGGATCATGGCAAGCATCGTGGCGATAAAGACCATAAGGAGGGCGAAGGCGCACGGATTCAGGCTATCAACCAGCCCGGCGCCCATCACTACGGGCAGAGTAAGTTGCTCTCCGTTCATCTCTGAGATACCCCTTCCGCTCCCTCAACAGTGATAAAGCCGTGCATGGCCGGGTTGACCTTGCCGCCGCAGCACACGTTGCAATAGAACTCATACGTGCCTGGCTGTAAAGGAGGTAGATTTATAACCGTCGACTGCTTGCCGTCAAGCCTGACGTCTATATTGAGTTTGTCTATAGCGAACTGGTGGAGCGCGCCGTTGACCACACCGTGAAACGGGCTATCCACGTTATTCAACTCTATCGACACAGGCTTGCCCGCCGGTATGCCGAAACTCGGGGGCGTAAAGCCGGTCATGCTCATATTCACGCTGTAGTCGGCTCCCATAGCGTTAGATGACATGGGCCGTACCAACCAGAGCGCCGGCCCAAGCACCAGTACAACAGCCGCGACAAAGACGCTCAGCCTGACCTTGAAAGGCCAGCCGCGCCCGGCAGTAGCAGCTACGGTACCACTATGAGCCTGTATATTGTTCGCCCGAGGCCCATACTGGGCATCCTGTATGCCTTCTCCCCCGGCTGTGCTCGGGCCGCAACATGAGTGGTCGTCCCTTGTAAATTCCGTTGCGTAGTGCGCGTTGCGATCAGCGTCCTGGATCTCCAGATCCGGGGGCGATAGGGCAGGCGAGACTGAATAGCCTTGCGGGTCAGATCTAACAGTAGCCTCACCGATAGAGATGCCCGCCTGCTCCAGGGAGGCAAGCACCTTGCTAAGTGTCACCTCAGACTCCCTGTACTCGACGTAGGCCATCTCAGTGTCGGTGTTGAAATAAGCGCGTATAACTCCCTGCACGCTCTCCAGCACCTGTGTAATGCGCCTCGGCTCGTGCGTACCATGGCCTGGGCCGACTATTGCGATTGTTAGCCGGCTGACCGCGAGCTCCGCCGACGTCTGCACAACATCTGTTGTTCCCATAATCCTCACCTTGCCCTATTTTGTGTAGTGCCTCAGGGTGTAACGTTTGCAGTGAGCACGAACTCCAACGTTTGGCCACCTGCCGTAGAAACTGCTACTCCACGCTGCCACAGTCCAGCGCCAGCTTGACCGTGCGCCGCAGGATCTATCCTCACCTCAAGGTATGCAGGCTGTTTCCCCACGAGTCTGAAATTGGGCTTCGGCGCTCCGGCCTCATGGGACATTCCAAACCAATCTGACGTGTTGTTCGCCTGCACGAGGCGAGCTTTCGTACACGTTCAGGTGCTTACTATATCGTTTACGGTTGTGTCCCCGTCAACTGCCAGGGGGAATTTCGTGCTAACCAGGCCGCCCCTCCAGGGCACGTCCCCAAATGCATGACTGGTGCTCTGTGCCACTAGCTTGCCACTGCCGCCAGACAGGAAAGTAAAGCCCAACGCGGCAACGAGCAGCATGCCAGCCAGACCAACCGCTATTTTCAGCCACGGCATCCCCTGACTGCCCCTGTATCTTTGACGTGTTCGCTTGCGAGCTTCCGCTTTGGCATGCCCCTTGTTAACCGGCACGCTGGCGGCTGTTGCAGTATGTTGTCTTGCTTTGGATCCCATATAGCTCCTCTTACCGGCGCCTGCTACTTTGCCTCATAGTCTCTGTTTCGAGCGCCGGGGCGCATAAACTAAATCTTTCAGGTAGAGTGTACCTACCCAGGCTGAACCGGCGCTGAGCAAAAGCTGAGCGTTGCCTGAAGAAAAAGGAGGGGAGGATCTATTTGGGAGTGAATTGGCCGCTTTATCCGGTCAGCTGCGGTCAGCTGCGGTCATCGAGGTTAGCGAGGTTAGCGAGGTTAGCGAGGTTATTGGGGCGAGCCGGTGCGCACCTGCTCAGTCGGAAGCACGGTGCCGTTAGACGGCAGGCGTACGGTAGCAACGGTACCCTGACCTGGTTTGCTTGTCAGCGTAATGGCTCCGCCGTGCTGCTCAGCTATCCAGCTGGCTATAGAAAGGCCAAGGCCAGTGCCGCCGGGGTCTCGCGTGCGCGCCGGGTCGGCACGGTAGAAACGGTCAAACACTTTCGGCAATTCATCCTGGGGGATACCGATACCGGTATCGCGCACCACGACCTCCACGCTCCCTCCGTTGCGCTGCAGGCTAGCTATAACCTGACCGCTTGGCGGAGTGTACTTGATAGCGTTGTCGAGCAGGATCAGAACTAGCTGCTTGAGACGGTCTGGGTCGCCATGCACCAGAGCCGGCTCTATGAGCCCAACCTCCAGCTTATGCCCCCGTGACATATGTCGCGCGTCCGCTACCGAGTCGATCAACACGCGGTCCAGTTCGACGTTTTCCTGGCGCAACGGCATGCCCGTATCCGCCCGAGCCAGCGCCAGCAGGTCGGCGACAAGGCGAGCCAGACGGTGGGCCTCATGCTTGGCATCGCTCACAGCTTCTCGGCGGTCGTCAGCGGACATATTGGTCTGCCTCTCAAGCAGCTCTAAATTACCCTGAATGGCGGTAAGGGGCGCGCGCAACTCGTGCGAGGCATCAGCCACAAAGCGCTGCTGAGCATGGTAAGCTCCCTGCAGGCTGTCGAGCATCTCGTTGAACGTTCCTGCCAGCTGGCCGAGTTCGTCCCCGCGAGCAGAGCGCGGTACGCGGCGATCCAGGCTGCGAGAGTGAGCGATAGCTCGCGCAGTGTCGGTCATAGCTGTGACCGGGTGCAGTGCGCCTCTGGCCAAGAGCCAGCCCGCCCCGAAGGCCACCGCAGCCCCTGATAGAGCCAGCAAAACTACCAGCGTCCTGAATGCATCGACTGAGGCATCGATGCGGGCCAGGGAGGACGCCGTCACCAGGTACTGGTCCACCCTTGAGATAGGCACCACGTAGAGACGCCACCTGGTACCCTCGGCGTCTGTTGCTAGGCCAAACTTACCAGTAGCCCGCTCCACAGGCATCATTGGAAGAGAGAGACCGGCGATAGGGTCGAACGGCACCTGCGGCGGACCATCCAGAATTGTGCGAGGGTTTACCGCGGGAAGCGAGTGTGCCAGGGGCGACTCTATAAGCACAAGGCCTGCCGCGTCGTAGATACGAAGTGGAATGCTCGCCGATACCGGCAGCGAAACGCCCAGAGTGCGCGCAGGACCGGTAACCTGAACCATATACTCGTCAAGAATGTGGTCGGTGTTGGTGTGCAAGGCATAATCGGCATCGTCGTAGTGGCCACGCGTGTGGGCCGCGTAGGTGAATATGCTCACTACGAGCACCACCAAACCCGTAAGCGCGCCATACCAAAGCGCCAGCCTTAGCCGCAGCGACAAGCCTGTATCTCCCTCAACTTTCCTTTAGTACGTAACCGGTCCCGCGCAGTGTATATATCAGCCTCACCTCGTCGTCGGCTTCCAGTTTCTGACGGAGTTGCTTTACGTATACCTCAACAATATTGTCATTACCGCCGAAATCATAGCCCCATACCCTGTTCATCAGGAACTCTTTGGAGAGCACCTGGCGGGGGTGATCCAGGAACTGGCGCAGGATGTCGAATTCAGTGCTGGTGAGAGCTATCTCACGCCCGCCGCGCACCGCCTGCCTGGTACCGGTGTCGAGGCTGAGGTCTCCGAAATGGAGCACAGGCGGCCGCTCCGCATCCTGGCGGCGCAGGAGCGCTTGCACGCGAGCAAGCAGCACCTCAAACGCAAAAGGCTTAACAACATAGTCGTCGGCCCCTTTCTGCAACCCCTCTACTTGATCTGCAGAGGTGTCCCGGGCTGTCAGCATCAGAATGGGGATCCGGGGATCAGCGGCGCGCAAGCGACCTAATACTTCCAACCCGTCCATACCGGGCATCATGATGTCGAGGATAACCAGGTCCGGATAGCGCTCGCGCGCCAGGGCCAGGCCGTCCGGCCCTGAGGCCGCCGTATCAACAGCGAAACCCTCATAGGAGAGGCCGCGCTTTAGCAAGTTGATGACCGACTGGTCGTCATCTACTACCAATATACGTTGCATGTGGATAGGATCCCCCTGCTCTCTGTTCTCACCGATCCTCGAGACTCTCTCTCCGACGTTGCCTCTTTCGGGCCTCTCATCCCTATTATACCTTGCATGTCCGGTTACTCCGGGTTGACCGCTGAACTGCCCCGTGCAGAGCGAACTATTGCTTAGAGTGCTGTCTCAGCAACTGCCGGTGCGGCTTATGCAGTTCAAATCGAGCAGTGGTATTACACAGGTGGGTGCGCAGTTCCAGCTTCTCTTATGGAGCAGCTTTACAGTGAGATCAGGCGCACCGGTCCTAATGGTCGCCAAGCCGCTGTTGGTGTTTACTCCTGGGGCCTATTGCATCGTCGGGATGCGGACCGTCGCCGCTGCTGATTCCATCCGTCGCCGCAGGTCCCAGGCGCTGTAGCCCACCGCGTACGTTCTTATCACCGGGTCAAGACTGATTTTGAGGAAGCAAATCCGCGAATCCCCCTGCCGCCGGGACTCCTCATAAGCAGCGAGGATCCGCCTGCCCATCCAGAAGCGCCGGAAGACATCTATGCCGTCCGCATCGTTCCAGTCCAGGATCTCGGCCCACCCCCGCAACTGAATGGTCGCCGGTGGGACGAATTGCAGGATCCGCCGTGGCAGTGTGACCACCAACGAGACACGTGGGTTCCGCACGATGTTGCGCGCCTTTTTGAGGTGTCGCCGTGTCATTACATAGAGCGCTAACTCCCGCCCTGGCAGGGACACGCCAAAGTTCACCCCGGCAGAATCGGGCGCACCGTCTTGATCAACCGTGGATAGGACAGCGAAGTTGTGGGCGCGCAACTCGCTTTGCACCAGGTTAAAGGTTACGTGCTCCTCATTGGCGCGCAGTGGCGACGTTCGAGGTATAGCCTCGACGCTCTGGACCCTTTTAATCGTGCCGGTTTCAGAGTAACCTGCTGCATTCCTGTTCTCCCTGGCGCTCGTGCTCTCTGTACAAGTGCTGCTTTTACCGCTCATGTCGTACTCCTTATCTGCCCCTGTGTCCTCGTGGGTCTAACACTATTGAAAAGTAATAGCCCCGACGAGGCAAAGAGCGCAACTGCTATTGAGCACCTCTTCGGGTCATCCTGCGAAGCTACTCAGATATTGCCCGTGTCTCGCGTCCAGTATCCCGGAGTGAGTGCGGATACTATTTCAGATCCCATGTAAAGCTCCTTGTGGACACGCCGGACAGGTCATATATTACGAGCTCGATAGATCTTGTATCCGCTGTAACAAAGGGCTTACCATCCAGGGCAAGGTCGCTGAACACCAGGTTGCCGTTTCGATGGTGGCCGCCCTCGGCTGCGTCCCATTTGAGAACAGCACTCTCGCGCCCATCGTTGGTATGCAAGACCACCATCTGGCTCAAATCATACGGGTCGAGGTTCACCGAGTGGGTATCCATAGCCACGTCGAACACAGGCCCAGCTTCAGGCCCTCGCCATGTAACTCTAAGAGTGACTTCACCCTCCGTATTTACCTGGTCCGGCTCGCTCGCCAGCCTGGACGAAATGCTGCTCGATAACGCATTTGAGTCGGAGACTTGAGCTAATGCACTGAAACTGAAATACGCTGCTGTACCGATGAGGGCTATCATCCCGACCACGATCACGAGCAACTGCCTGCGCGGGATAACCCTTACTCTGACTGGGCTTTCAACCCCTTGATTTATCATCTCATACCTCCTGATTGGGCTTACCTGTCTCTATTTACCCATACTCAGTGTAGCCTTATAGCCTGAATGGCTCCTGAGATAATGTTGAGTATTAGCTGAGGATCGAAAGCAACGAAGATGGTGACCCGGGCACTGCGGTGCCAGGTACATGAAAGGCCGAGTAACACTCAGGTTACCCGGCCCGATAGATGGTGTTTGGCCATTCCCGAAGTTTTCTTTCTTTTATATGAGATACAAGCTTCATATAAAAGGAGAGCGCCTACACGTCTATAACGCTGATCTCCTGCGCACCCATAAGCCGCCTGCTACTGTTAGAGCAGCAACGCTCGCCAGCAGGGTACCCAGCCAGGAAGCGGTACCGGATATGCCTGTGCGGGGCATACCGGCCGGCGGTGTGCCTGCGGCGCCTGCGGTGCCTTCCATGGCTCCCATACCCGTAGCTGTCATAAGATCAAGTTTATACCAGGTTTGCGCCCATGCCATAAACTGCATAATCTCGGCCTCCTGAGAGGTCGTAATATTCTGGCCAAGTGTCTTGACTTCCTGGTGTGTGGCACGATCAGGCACCAGCTCAGCCATCGCAATAGCCCCACGGTGGTGCGCGTGCATCATCATCAGGAACGCCCTGTCGAAGTCGTCCCCTGACATGCTCTCGAGCATACTCATGTCCATGCCTGCCATCATGCCCTCGTGCATCATGCCGGTCATCGGCTCGGTGTTGTACCACTGCATGAGCCATGTTTTCATCTCGCCGATCTCGCGAGTCTGGTCCTGGATGATATTCTGAGCTACCGTCTTGATCTCCTGGTGCTTGGCCCGAGTGTCTGCCAGTTGTGCCATTTCTATGGCACCCTGGTGGTGCTCGATCATCATGCTCAGCCATTCAATTTCGAACTGCTGCCCGGTGAGTCCGCGCAAATGTTCCAGGTCCCCTTCCGCCTGACGTGCAGGGGATGCCGCCGCCGTACCACTGAACGAGCTGGCCAGCGCCGCTACCAGTGCTATCAGAACAAAGCTTTTTGCAGTGAAACCTATCTTATTTCTATGAAACATCAATTCTTCTCCTGTAGATTCTAGCGTGTTGTTCGTTGTGGAGCGTATCCATACCGGTCAACCAGAGCAAAGTATATACCGGGGAGCCGTGGACAGGCTGAGGGTTAGCTGAGGGTTTGCTGAAGAAACGCAATTTACGCCTAAGGGCGTATTGACTCTGCTGACGCCGCTTGATATTATGGTGTCAAAACCCCCCCAGGGGGGGTATAGAATAGAAAGGCATATAGTAACAAACCGCTGTTACAGTAAAAAGAGGGTATAAACATGACCGGCCTGAACCTGGATAATCCTACTGATGAGAAGATTGTGAGTGTGCAGTTACACGACGTCCACTGCACGGGTTGCGCGGACTCGGTACTGGAGACGCTGCGTTCGAACCCGCACATAACGAACACGCATCTTGACTGGGCTAATAACGTAGTGCACGTAACTTACCACCCGGGCATGATAGACGTCCGTGAGATAGAGGGGCTGATAGAGGGCACAGGCTGCAGATGCGAGCCTGACGCTAAAGAAACACCTCACTATAAGCATGATATGCCGGGGGATATTCAGCATCTTGCGCACGGTGTAGCTATGCAGCCTATTACCATGGGCACCAAGCACGACCGCATGCAGTACGAGATGGCAGCCTCAGGTGCCCAAAAGCACCATGCCCACGAGCACAACGAAATCGTGCAACCGCCTGGTCTTTCTACTGGCGAGCCTGGCATGCCCAACCGTCATTCCCACGGGGAGCCCGCACCATCCACGCAGGAGACCGGGCACTCAGGTCATGCCGCAGGGCAGGCGCAAGCAGCATCGATGCCTGCTCATGAAACTCATGAAACTCAGGCAAGTCACACAGAGGGCCACGCAGCCGGCCACTCGGGGCAAATGGACCACTCTTCGCATGCAGGCATGGGCCATGATATGTCGGACATGTCCAACATGTCTAGCCCGGATATGGCGGCGGCCATGGAGCGCGACATGCGGAACAAGTTCTTCGTCGCGCTATTGCTTACGATCCCGACGGTGCTTTACTCGCCTCTCGGCAGGAGCCTGCTTGGGATCAGCTTACCCACATTGGGTGTTGACACTAACTGGATCATGCTGGTTCTATCCACGCCTGTCGTTTTCTATGCGGGTTGGATGTTCATCGGCGGCGCGTACCACTCGCTCCGGCGCGGCATGCTAAACATGAGCGTGCTTATAGCCACCGGCGTGCTTGCGGCCTATCTCTTTTCCGTGCTCATCACCTTTATCGGCGGAGAGACCTTCTTCGAGGCTGCGGCCATGCTGGTAACATTCGTGCTCTTCGGACACTGGATGGAGATGCGGGCCAGGCGGGGTACCAACGACGCTATGCGCGCCCTGTTCGATCTTGTGCCGCCCCGCGCCACGGTGATACGGGATGGTGAAGAGCTCTCGATACCAAGCGCCGATGTGCTTGTGAGCGATGTGGTGCTGCTGCGCCCAGGTGACAAGGTGCCCGTTGATGGCGTAGTTATCGAAGGCCAGTCAACCATAGACGAAGCGCTGGTCACAGGGGAGAGCGCGCCCGTCAGGAAAGCGCCGGGTGACGAGGTGGTGGCGGGCTCGATCAACGGCACAGGCAGCGTGCGATTCCGCGCCACCAAGGTGGGAGCCGAAACTACCGTTGCCCAGATCGTGGAGCTTGTGCAGCGAGCACAAAACTCAAAGGCTCCTGGACAGCGCCTTGCCGACAAGGCCGCACAGTACCTGGTGATCCTGGCGGTGGGCTCCGGCCTGATTACCTTCTTCGCCTGGTTTTTCCTCGGGAATGTGCCCGTTATAACAGCGCTCACTTTCGCTATTTCGGCGGTGGTGATAGCCTGCCCCGACGCTTTGGGGCTTGCCACCCCTACGGTTGTAGCCGTGGGTACCGGCATAGGCGCCCGGCACAATATCCTCATCAAGAACGCCGCCACCCTGGAAGGGATATCCTCGACCACGGCAATAGTGCTGGACAAAACAGGCACTCTTACCGAGGGTAAGCCCAGCCTGACCGATGTGGTTGTTACCGGCAGCATAGGGGAAGAAGAGTTGCTCCGGCTGGTGGCGTCTGCTGAGGTCGGCTCCGAGCACCCACTGGCTGAAGCCATAGTCAAGGGCGCCAGGGAAAGAGGCATCGAACCGGTGGCGGTCACACATTTCTCGGCTATTGCCGGGCATGGCATCGAGGCTACAGTTGACGGCCGCGCTGTGCTGGTGGGTAACCTGAAGCTGATGCGCGACCGCAACATCGATGTCAGCACACTCGAACCGCAGGCGGCGGCACTCGCTGAGGTCGCAAGGACGCCTATGTATATTGCTGTGGACGGCATAGCTGCCGGGCTGGTCGCCGTGGCGGACAAGATCAAGGCATCGGCCGCGCAAGCAGTGCGTGGGTTGCAGGAGCGGGGTATAGAGGTAGTGATGATCACCGGGGACAACCGGCGTACGGCAGAGGCGGTAGCAGCTTCGCTCGGTATCCAGCGCGTGTTCGCTGAAGTTCTACCTGCCGATAAGGCCCGCTACGTGCAGCAATTGCAGTCAGAGGGCAAGAAGGTTGCCATGGTGGGCGACGGCGTCAACGACGCACCTGCGCTGGCGCAAGCGGATACCGGTATAGCTATAGGGGCAGGCACTGACGTGGCCATCGAGACCGCCGATGTGGTGCTGATGAAAAGTGACCCTGCCGATATCCTGCGTGCTTATACCCTCTCCAAGGCGACAGTTACCAAAATGAAGCAAAACCTGGTATGGGCCTCAGTCTATAATGTGCTTGCCATCCCCGTGGCAGCCGGAGTGCTCTACCCTGCCTACGGCATCATGCTGAGGCCTGAGTGGTCCGCACTGCTCATGTCACTCTCCTCGATTATTGTGGCCTCAAACGCTGTACTCCTCAAGCGCGTTGAGGGTGAATTGGGAGAGTTGGGAGAACCGGACGCCGGTAAGGATTCGACGCAGGTAGGCACGGCAAGGCCCTCGACTACAACTCTCTAGAGAGTTTGCTGGACCCAGACCTTGTAGGGCAAGTGGGACTGCAGCCTTAGCGTGGCGGTCGCTTGTCCCAGCCGCGTGGGCCACAGGAGATGGTGTTGCGGCACAGCGGCATCGAGACCTAGCGGGTCAGGGAGCGGCTTGCATGTGGGTTATGCTTCGCAAGCGCCCACCAGGCAGAGTCCGATAATTGCACGCATTATCCTCGTGGAAATAGTCATCACGCGCCTTGCGGCTGCTGAGGACAACTATCGCGTCTGGTCTTAGTCCGTTATTGGTTACATGCGAGCCGTATGCATACTCGATTGCATAAATCTAGCCATTCTTGTGCTCCTTGTGGTGATGTGTTGTGTGCCCTATGTTGCCTGGTGTTTTAACACTAATCAACATGGGGCAACACGTTTGGGACGAATTTATCTACCAATTTATGAAAGTATATACAAGCTTGTAGGTTTCTCAACCCTCTATTCAGCTATTTACAAAAACGGCGCCTGATCTGCTGATATGCAGTTGCCCGCGTGCGCGATAGGGAGTATTGACACGTGCCAGCGATCTGCCGCCACTCGTACATGGGGGTACGTATCTCTTGGCCGCCTTTTCGGTCGAGCGAGTAAGTCCCGCTGAGTGACCAGAGCCATAATCCGTCACCATCGCGACCGGTTCTGTACGTGGTAAATCTTGGCGTCTTGGGCTCTTTGACCTGTCCATCATCGTACCCGTACTCGATATCATAATGTGTGATCGTAAATTCCCAGCCTAATCCGTACTCACTCATGGTAATTTTGTTTGGCTGTTTAGCCATAGTTTTATCCCCTTTGGCCTTTACGGCCTATCTTGTATACTCGGCGTTTCAAAGCCTGTACTGTAAGCATAAGGATTCGATGTCACGATCTTGTCACATGGCTTTTGTGGTTGGTGATTTGTTGATTACCTATAAATACTGCGATATACTTTCTCTATCGAGTTCCGTAAGCCCTAGAGGCTGTTATGAACTCTTGCCAGTGAATCCCCTAATATGGACATGGGCGCGAAGCAACTGTGTTATACTTGACAACCCTACCATAGCCCCTGTAGGAGGGATAGAGAAGTGGTCAGTCTAGACGACGTTCTTAGCGCCCGAGAGATTATCTGGACGAGGCTAGTGCACACGCCACTCCTGCGAAATGATGCCCTGAGCGCGCGCATTGGCCGTCCCACCTACCTGAAGCTCGAAAACCTTCAAAAGACCGGTTCCTTCAAGCCGCGCGGCGTGCTGACCAAGATTGCCGCGCTCAGCGCCGAAGAGATGTCGCATGGGCTGATCACCATCTCGGCCGGGAACCATGCCCAGGCACTGGCATACGCGGCGCAGGCGAGCGGGGTCCACTGCACGGTGGTTATGCCTTCCAGCGCCCCGGCCAGCAAGGTAGCCTACACTCGTAATTACGGCGCAGAAGTCATCCTGCACCCTGACTCGATCACGCTGCTGCAGCGCATGCAAGTTGAGCAGAAGGAGCACGGGTACACATACGTCTCCCCGTTTGACGATCCGCACATTATTGCCGGTCAAGGCACCGTTGGTCTGGAAGTGATGGACGACCTGCCGGACATTGCTACTGCGGCTGCTGCCGTCGTGGTGCCTATTGGGGGCGGGGGGCTAATCTCCGGCATCGCCACAGCGGTCAAGGGGCGGAATCCCGCCGTGCGCGTCTTTGGCGTGGAGCCTGAAGGCGCACCCACCATGTTCAACAGCCTCGCCGCAGGCCACGCTACCCACCTGGAGCGCGTGAGCACAATCGCCGACGGGTTGGCGGCTCCGTTCGCGGGTGAATGGACTTACAGCATCGTCCGAGATCTTGTGGATGACGTAGTGCTGATCAGTGACGAGGAGATTGCAGCCGCCGTACCCATATTGGTGCAGTCAGCTAAAGTAGTGCCGGAACCCGCCGGAGCAGCTGTGCTCGGTGCCCTTCTGGCAGGCCGCATCCCACTGGACACATTACCGGCCGGAGCCCCGGTGGTGGTAATCGTCAGCGGAGGCAATCTCGACCTCGCGCGCCTGGTTGTCCTGCTTACCCTGCGGGAATAGCTGGGGGCTCGCCTGACGCAAAGAGCTGCATAGTCCCGCCGCCGGAATAAGCCGCATTGGCACTTTCTTGATCGCGCATATCAAAATGAAAATGTTGAAGGCCGTCAGCCAAGCAGAGATCTTGCAGCGCGCTCAGTTATGCTCGCTGGGCTCGCAGCCTGTAAGCGTCCCAGTACAGATCGAATATGCTCATCCTTCAGCCATTCTTGCATCTTCTCTTGCTTCTGCAATTCATCAGGCAAAAGCATTTGAAAGAGTGACTGCCCACTCTTGTCGCGGAAACTCTCCTGAAGAACTTCAAGATATGCGTCAGGATCTGTTGGGATAGAAGACCAGGTAATCGGCAGCCGCGTCTTTATTGAAACAGCACTGATATCCGCTCGATCTTCCCCTGAATAAAGGGCAATGGCTTTGTTCACTAACTCACCTGCAAACGTGAGATACCAATACCCATCTCGCGTTCGTATAAAAGGTATGTTGTCGAGCTTACAAGCAGCTCTGAAGACGTCGCTGACTTCAGTAAGTCTCTCACTTAGAACTCTTGTGAACACACCCGGCGGCCACACGCCTGCAACCAGCATAGACCACATTCGATTCGTTACAAAGGAATCTAAATGGATGCCGCCTGAGAAGTAACGGAAGTCCTGGATCTCGCCGCGTTGTACTACAGGATCTACAACTATCGTCTCTGGGGTAACTTTTAGCACACGCCATACCCGTCCAGCAAAGCGTACGGAAGCCCCTCTCTCTATAAAGAAGATATTGGCAGCGGGCACCGCTCCAAGCACTCGGCTACCATGGCAGACGTCAACCATAGTCTCGCCCGCCGGGAAATTGCCATATATCTGGCGGTAGTCAGCCAGTTTGTATGCGCGCTGGTCTGCCCCGTACCTATTCTTGAAGCCGTGTGGCTGTAAGTAACCAAGGGCTCCCAACTCACCAAGAATGCTCTCGATTGTGGCACGGTCCAAATACGTGTGCTGCTGCATGAGTTCGCATAGGTCAGTGACCCTCAGGTATGCTCCGTGCGCCTGGACTATCGAGCTTATCAGTTGTTGCCCTACAGCTCCGAACAGGTAATATGGTGCTCGTGTGGCTAACTCCCCGCGTTGTGCCGCATCTATTATCGCGGTAAATCCTAGCGCGTCCTGCAAAGGGGTAAGCGAAGTATCCGGTATTATGCAGCGCACTACGGTAGTATTTGTCGCGGAGCGTCGGTTGCTGCGGCCTATCCGCTGGAGGAAAGACTCCACCCCTCCTGGCAGACCCCAAAGTATAACGGCATCTATGTCACCGATATCGATGCCCAGCTCTAATGTGCTCGTCGCGATGCAAATAGCCGTCCGCGCCAAAGCGAAGTTGCGCTCAGTTTCGATCCTAACTGAGCTCGATAAAGAGGAGTAGTGAGTGAACACATACGGCTTGATCCCCGGATCCCGCTGCAATACTTCGGCAAGCCGTTCGCATTCTTTACGGGAATTAGCAAACATCAGGAGTTTACAGGGTCCAGCCATCCACCTCCGTGCCTTGGCCAGGAACTCGTCCTCACTACTAACCTGGATGACCTGCGCATCTACGTTTCTTTGCGTTTGGTCTCGTATAAAGACAGCTTCAGCCAATGGTCCAAACAGGAAATCTCTCACAGCTTCCAGATCCCCTATTGTGGCTGACGCTGCTGCCCATTGAAGAGTGTATCCATACTTTCTTTCTAACCTTTTCAGCAGTATAGAAAGCTGCAGACCTCGCTGGGTATTGTACAGAAGATGAGCTTCATCGACGACAACGGCACGTACTCCGGCCAGCGCCGGGTCCTCCCTTAAGATCAGCACCTCCAGCGACTCCGGTGTGGTGACCAGCACGTTTGGCTTTGGCCCCGAAGTCAGGTCGTCCCTATCTCCGTGCCGCAATCCAACCCGCAACCCGACCGCGGCCAGAGGTAAGTGTAATCGCTTCTCCAGGTCGTTCACGAGAGCTTTGGTCGGTGCAATGTACAGCAGCACCAGAGAACCCATTTCCAAGGATTCACGCCAGTACCTGCTGATGAGCGGAGCCACCACGGCTTCTGTTTTACCCGAGCCGGTGCTCGCGGCCACCATTACGTTCTGCCCCGCTAGCAGTGGCTCAATGGCGGCTTCTTGAGCAGGGCGTAGGTGGGGAAACCTGCCATAAAATGCCGTAGCGACCCTGCTGCCGAGGAGCTCTTGCTTACTCATCGGATCGCCGTGCGTGCATTATGTCCAGCACTTGTACGACAGTGGTGATAGTGCGGCGAGTTCGATCCTGCACAGCATTGTTCATTGTCTTTGCGATGACACTATGGAAGTGAGCGGGCTTAATAGTTCCGGCATTATCCCAGCTGTATGCTCGCTTATGCGCATTCAGGACTGATCCAGTTAGTTCTATGATCTCATCTATCTCAAGCGGGCTCATCTCAAACTTGTCTAGCTTATCGAATCTGGAGAAGTCATAATCCCAAATCCCCCTTTTCTGCAGCAGGTCCTTACACTTATGAACGAACTCAGGAGTTACCGCGAAGAAGCTTATGCCGGTAAACTTCTTGCCGTTGAAAAACTGAAACAGATTCCAGAAAGCATCCTGTTTCAGATTGATCTGCTTTATATTAGTTAGTACGTCTTCGAATTCATCAAAGAGTATAATCAGTCCCTTGAGCCCGGCTGCCCTGGCAAGTCGATTAACATCGCGCAAAGCTGCCCAGCTTTGGTGATACTCCAGGGCGTTGAACATAAATAGCCCGTCCAAATAGAATTGTCGCTCTGTTCTCGGATCCCGAAAATAACGCCGCAGTTCCTGTACGAGATATATGTACAGCTTCTTCCGCTCGGTGTAGTACAGCCACGGGTTATGAAGCCAATCCTCAACCAGATTCCGAGCATTAGGATCACCGGTAGCCCAGGCGCGAAGTGCCACGAAGAGCCCGTGCGACTCCAGGACACTTGAGTAGCCCCAATTCCAATTATCTGTGAGTTGCCCCCAGAATGTATCGTCCGACGTTAACGCTTTAGCGGCTTCTGATTTGGCGCAAATCAGATCCATAAATGGACGTAAGCCGGTTTCACCAGGAGCGCCTGGTACCTCCAGACCACGCAGTACAGCTCCAAGCATCTGGTCCATGCGGTTGAACCGCACAGCTGACTTGGCATCAAGCGTTACAGAACTTACAGCATATCCCTCATCCAGTGCCACCTCCCGTATAAAGCGAAGTAGATGGGACTTTCCAGAGCCATAATTGGCATGCAACAGCAACGCACCTGCTTTTCCTTTTTGCAGCCTGTTAGTAAGCCTCTTTATCTCGCCCTTTCTGCCTACAGTAAACTCCCTGACATAGCCGGTGGGAGGGATGCCCTTACGGAGTGCCTCTATAACGCGCTGCGCTTCAGAACTGTTCACTGAGTGCTCCTACTCCTCGCGTAGCCTGTCTATAACATGATCGTAAAGCTTCTCGACCGGGCGCACATCGCCGTCCAGAATATCGTCAAAGTGTGTGACTAGAGCAGTAACCAGGACGCGCCAGAACCTGACACCACTGAACGTGGGATGCTGCTGGAACAGAGCGTCAACAAAACTCTCAACTGCACCTTCGTCCGGTATATCCTTTTCAGTCCCGGGGTGCGCTTTCAGATAAACAGCACGGATCTTCCTGGCGGCTGCGATGTAATCTGCAAGGGCTGTTTCTTCTGCATCGAAGTTCCAGACGTTCTGCAGCGCCCGGGGAGCTCGATCTTCCGGTTTACCAATACGGCCGGCCAAGGCTCCATATATGATGATTCCCTTCTTCGGATCGGTGTAAAAATCTGGTGTCGTTGCGTAGATCATGTAAAGCCCTGTAAGGCCCTCAATGTTGTTTATTAGGGAGAGCAAGTTGTTCTGAGCGTCCTTCAGCTGAGAGGTTTTCATAATCGAGAAGGCTTGCTCAGCCTCGTCGAAGAGAATTACAAGACCCTTGTATCCGGACAATCGTACGAACGCTGCCAGGGAGCGCAGCATAAGCTTTGCATTGTCTTTGCTTACTATCTTCGTCACACCAAAGCGCCGCCTATATGTGCCCGCGCTGCCCTCACCACTGAACCACTGCAGTATCTCGGCCCTGGTCTGCTCCTGGATAATCGGCTCAGCGGCTTCTGGCAAGAAGGTCTCCCAGTATTTCTGAATCATCTTCTTAAAGTCGATGTCGATGCTGCGGTCAGTCATCAGCGTCTCGCTGGCCTTCTGGTACCCATCGTGTGTGATCTCGTTACCGATATCACGTAGACCGGTAGCAAGATATGCCAGCGACTCTCTAACAACCGCACCAAAGGGTGCCGCTTCCTGGCCCGTGTCTTCCTCATAATAAAGCGGAGTTGTAATGCTGCTGATGATTGAGTAGAATACACGCTCGAACTTGTCCAGCGCGGCATCATGGACGTTCAACTCCACATTAGACACCAGGCACTCGTGCTTAAATGCTAGCTCTCGCACCAATCTAAAGAAGTGAGTTTTGCCTGCACCCCATGAGCCGCTCATGAACCTGATTATTCCTTGATCTTCGATCCCTTGCAGGTGGTATTTGCTGATTCCATCGAGCAGTTTCTCATGTCCAACAGAGTAGAGTCCTACCCCGTGGCGAGGCGGGATACCCTTCCTCAATGCCTCAACTACATGTATGGCAGTAGTGCGTTCTGATCTGCTCATGCGTTCTGTGTCCTCCGAAACTTGATATAGCCTATGTATCCCCGACCACCAGCGCCGCGCAGTAACATACCCTGGCTAATATCCTTGGTCTGCTGCAGTTCCAGCTGGCAGCCGTCAATCTCAGCGGGGCCTTGTTCCACAAGTCGCGACAGGTCAACAGCAAATTCGTCAGTACGAAACCCCTTCTCATTCTTGCCTAAGCGCGCGGTTATTCGTCTGATAGGTACTGCATCACCGTCAGTGAGACCATCCTTATTGACAATGCCTAGATATTGGCGTCGCAACTTACCGAGAAATTGCTCTCTATCAAACGGTCGTTCCAGTACGCGACTCCGTTCGTGTTGCACAGCTTCTATCACCGCCCCAACGTCTGCTGGAAGTTCAGTCAACTGACCCTCATAGTCAGATATGCGGACTGTGCCCTTGCGATCATCGAGCTCAAGTTGAAAGAACTTGTCATCAACGGTGTACTTTGGATGCCTGCTTTCCTTGTCGATACTCAGCCCGGCAGCAGATGCCGCAGCTTCCAGGTGCGTAGGGAAGCGTTTTAGTACATTTGCTCCTTCGTGCTTAGCGATCCTATATATTTCCTCCAGGTACCGCACGGCAGGATCACGTTGCTCTCTGAGATCGTGAAGCAGCTTTCTTTCTTGATCCATCAAGACCTGAATGTGCAGATACCATCCCTTATTCATAAAGTTGAAGAGCCTGTTCCAGATGTCCCTAACCTGTTCGGCTCTCTGGGCCTCCGCTCTCAGAGACTTGGCGCGCATATCCGCATCTGCCAGCAACTGGCTCATTCCTTCCTGAGCTTCGGGCGAGAAAGGGTTCTTTTCGGGCATCAAATAATATCTCCTTGAATCCGTTTTCAGGGCAGATAATAATACCTCGTCCTGTATAGATCTCAGGTCGAGACAGGAGCTAAGGCATCACACAACTAGTTATTGCAGGCACAAAGCCCGGTCCGAAGCCAGGAGCCGGGATAAACTAGTGCAAACAGTAAGGGATTAGGGTTGTAAGGAACTCTGGCCAAGGTTTGTTGGTGCTATACCGGGTCTTACAGTCTGGCTTGGTGCACACTGGAAACCAATTCTCACGATTAGCGTCCCTGAAGAAAGGCACCATTATTCTATCAGAACCAGAGCATATTACACAACGTATGCAAAGAGGGAGCATCCCCGAAGCAGCCTTGCTCTAGAAAAGTGCACATGAGAAAGATTCGTACTCTTTTGAACCGCAATGCACACTGTTATACATATCCCACAAGTCAGCAACTGCAAGCGTGAACTACTCTATTATTTGAGGTGGGAGCGGAATATGCAGCATCCCGGCAGCCCGCCTTTTGGTGGCCTCCCCACGACGATTATGGCGGACGGTGGTCGATACATTAGCGTGTCCAGCAAGGCGCTGCACGGTGGATATATCGACCACCTCCAGCAAATCGGAGATCATGGAGCGCCGGAAATCGTGTGGGGTGGTAGCAGAAAGGCCTGCCTCCAGAGCACGCTTTTTTACTATATCGAATACGGTTCGGGAGTCGAGCCTACGCACCCGAAGATGGCCGCCCTTTAATAATAGGAAGGAAGATCGGCCCCGCCCACGGTGCCCTCCTCAGCGCGCAGTCTGAGCCAAATATCCATGAGCTGCCGCTGGCCTGTTGCACTGTAGCAGATTCTGTCCTTGCGGCCTTTGCCGGCACGCACAGTAATCGCCCCGTTCTCCCGGTCTAGGTCCTCTATATCGAGTCCCGCCGCTTCCGCCCTGCGCAGGCCAGAGCCGTAAAGGAGCGCTAGGCGTGCGGCGTCTCGGATCACTGCAAGCAGGCCTGTCGCACGATGGAACAATATCCATCTCAGCGTACTTTCCCTGGTTGTGTCGCCTGACCAGCAAGCGCTAGCTGTGCTATTCGTTGAGCCATGCGTTCCTAAGCCGCCTCCACCTACGCAGATCCCTAACCCGTCAGGCACACCCCAGATTAGCCTGCCGCAAACAGGAAGTGATTGCGAAGGCGATTGGCCGGAACACATATACGTTATTGACCTGAAGTCGAACAAAGTGCAATCAATTCCCGATTACTATAATCATTTCCCGCTATATGAGAGCAACAGCTACCCCAATTTTAGCAAGCTCCTCGGTTGGTTCGACAACGATAAATTTGGCGTTATGCTTAAGAGCGGGCAGATGGCCACTGCTTCAAAAGACGGTTCATCTTTTGTCGAACGCACATGGCCCGGCCAGGGACAGCACGATAATGTATTTGGACTCTCTTTGCTGCCCGACCATAAGACTATATTCGCCTGGGTAAGCGAGGAGTTCTTCCTCCGCGACGCCCCTACCGGCATTATTCGTAAGGTCGGCAACAGGCTCGCAGGCACATGGTGCGACTACCTTACTCCTGCGCCTGACGGCAAATTGATCAGCTACCAGGAGCCTGAAGCTGGTAGAGTGGGAAACGATGGCAGGCACTTCGAGCTTTGGGTGCAGGAGCTAGCCACCGACACCCGCTACAAGCTAATAAGCAGTGGAGTATGGGATGCGCGCCCGGCATGGTCTGCTGACAACTCGCAAATTGCATTTGCCTTCACGGAGAACGTACCAACGGCAGATGATGCCTGGTCGTCCGCATTCGCGGACAAGGCCGATACCAATATCTATCTGGCCAACGTCGCCGCACGCACGGCCAGGAAAGTGACCAACTTTACCGCCGCACACAACAGAGATGTCATCTGGACCCCGCGCGGCAACCTGCTCCTCTCATCGACTGCACACAGTCAGAACAGGGGCTTTGGTTTGATACAGATCTCGCCGGTTGACGGCAAAGCCACAACCCTGGTTAGCGCGGCGCAAGGGGAAGCGCTTGTGCATCCCACTTTCTTCGGAGAGACAGAGCTGCCCGGCATACCGCGCACGGGGGTGGAACCGGATCAACCTATCCCGACGAAGCGATAGGCCCTCGATCTTCCGCTACATCGGATTGACGAATACGAGCATTTAGGCCCGTACATGGCCTCTGCGAAGTGATGCGAGCCCATTGCGTACCTCTTAGTGCACAAAATGGCTGCTGGCCACCGACTTGAATATTGTGCCCCGGCAAGAAGATTCCATCACGTGAGAACCAAGCCTGCCCCACGAACCCATCTTCCATGGGCATTATCTTTCCTGTCTCCCGCCAGTAATCCCACTCAGGTATGCTTATACCAAGCGCTTTGATAGCCTCTTTAGCCCTCATTCGCGCTTCCCGCCACTCCCTGAGCTCCTGGCGTGAGAAGAGCAAGGAGTTGGCATACTCGCTCCTATGCTCTGCGTAATATTGCCTGCGCGTAACCGCTACAAGAGCGTCTGTTGTGTGATCTGCAGATACTCGTCTGCTTCCGCGGCCTGCGGTCATGAATATGGGACTTTGGGTGTTAATGTTCTCGGGATCACCAACCCTGGTCTTGCTCCATTGTCGGTTACATGTGAGACATATGCATACTCGATTGCGTAAGACTTAGCCATAGTGCGCTCTGTTGTACTCATGCAGCGCCGATAAAGTAGCGGTTCAATCGTGCAATTTGCCATGCTTTCTCGCTGTCCATACCGGAGTGGCCACCAGCTGAAAAGAGCACGCAGATCGCAGCGTACCTAATTGTGCTCTTAGCACCATCCTCTGCTGCACTCAAAGCAGCACTTTGGGCGGCCCTGTAGAGGTTGTGTGGAGTAATAGCGTCAGTGTGCCTTTCATCCGCACTTTCAGCCGCAGCTTGCCGCTACTTCCAGCAATCCTGACAGTAGTTTTCAGATTGTAGCTGCGCCATTCGGCACCCAACCGGGAAGCGAAGCAGTTCTTGTTGTCCAGAGCGGTGGTGCTCAGTCTTACCTGGATTCTATGCGAACGTATCGCATGAGCAACGAGTTGGAATTTCGTTTAAGTGGGCCGAGCGCAACGCTGTTTGAACAAAGAGTGCAAAGCCAGGTAATGCTGTTAAGTGACACGCCGACAACGTCCGGAACAGCAGGCTCGAAGTTGCCGACAATAGAATGGGTGGTGGCGGCAACAGATCGCCTGTGGATTGTTCGGATGACCCAATATGAACTTTCATCGGTAACGAAGATAAGAGATGTTGAGCCTTATCTGCAGTCGCTAACCGAGCTGTCACTCAGCAGCACTTCTTTGCAAAGGGGTTCGGGCAGCCCTACTACCATAACGCCTGGAATGTCACCTACCGGTGCTGCATCAATATTACCTTCCTTCTTGACCGGGATGGTGCTGGCAGTCCTGGCCATGATGCTGTTATTGGGAGGGCTGATTTTGCACCGAGCCGGAAATCGTGAAATCAATTTATTTTCCTAAGTAATTCGAGGGGGTAAACACTCTCTCCTTGAATCCCGGACAAGCGCCTGAAGTTGGGCATGCGAGTTAGCGTACCTGCACCTGTGGCTGAACAGTAGACAAAGGCGGCGAAATGGCGGGAGTAATAGTCGAATCAGATTTTCTCGGTGTGCTACCAACACCTCCCTCCAGGATGTCATATCCGGTGTTCGCGTCAAACACCCATACTCCTGTATCGTAGGCTCCCAGTTCTCCAGGTGGCGGTCCACCCGAAAATCGGAATGTACCGTGTAGCGTAACCATATACACCTGGGTCTCACGTGGATAAGGACCCGGCCAGGGTAGAGGCAGTTGAAACATGTCGGGCGTGTACCGTCTGTATACTTCCGCCAACTGCACAAGTTCTATCCCGACAATCGAAGGCTCATTTCCACCGTAGCTAATGGTAACGTGCGTACCGTGCATAGCATGGGTACTAACATACTGCTCGACATCGGCTTTCGTGATGCGAGGCGTGTTAGTCTCTGTGCCGGATGGCGTGCCAAGAGGCTCAATTGCGGGTATGCCTGTGCCACCATCGCCCATTGCAACAAAGAAATGCTGATCATATTGGGCGGTTGGTTCCGGAAGAGGAACCTGTGCAGGATTGACCGTGGGCAAAGACGGATCAGCAGTGCTCGTTGGCGGGTAAGTAGGCGCCAGATAAGGGTGCTCAGTGTCTTCGGTCGGGAAGGGCGTACCTTGTGGAGAGAGGATCCTGAAGTATTCTGCCTCTGTTAGTAGAGATGGGGTGCCGTAAGGGTCTACGCCAAGGATGATAGGTGGAGCATCTCGCGTCGAACGACCGAGAATTGCAAGTCTAAAGGCTTGCGGACCGCATGGGCAGGCCACTGATACATGTTCCATTTCTGGAGGGCTGATTTTGAATATAGATGTCACAATACCAGGGCTACTTGCTGAAACATCAACGAGTGGCGTTAGTCGCCACATTGCCTCCTTGCCTCCAGGTGGAGCAATCAGGAGTACAAAAGCGCTCCCTACCGGCGGCGCAACCCACTCAGTGTAAATCACACCGACTTGGAACTCGCCTATCTGGCCAAGCGGTTGTATGTCTATGACCTTGATAGTGTCTGTGGGAACAGCAGTGGGCATAATAAACACTGCTGCGGGCGCAGTAGAACTAGGAGTTGTTCGATCCTTACCCGGAGCAACTGTGTCGCGCGCGTTCTTATTACGTGGGGCAGGAGTGGGGGTTTGTAGAAGAGCAGTGACCTCAGGCGTGCCTTGCTCTGAGGACTGCATGGCATAAAAGAACAGGAATTTACCCGGCTTTGAATTCTCCAGCAGATTGTATCCTGCTATGGCCGAAATATGGAAACTCCCACTGCCGTCCGTTGAGTAAGCTGTGTACGGACCGCTTTGTGGTTGTACTGGTGGATTGCTCGATAGTGAGTGCCTACCACCCAGCATGGCCGACATCAGCACGAATAGAACCCCCAGCAGGATAATACCTGCGACACCTATTGCGAAGGACGTGGCCCTGCTAATATTGCGCCTCATGGCGCCAGCAGCTAATGATGGAGCTCTCAGTATGGGAACTGGCAAATCAGCACGTCGAATGCGCTCCGGGGCTGTGGGTATCTTCGTTGGACCAGCAGGTTGCCTTACAAGCTCTACAAGCTCTACCTGTCTTGCTGTGAGTTGACCAATTAGCCGCTCTTCCAACTCTTTGCGGAAATACTCGTCCACTTGTGGAACAGTCGCCGACAAAAGAACCTCAACATCTTTGGAGCCTTTTATGTTCTGCATCTTCTGTTTATCTTTTGCTCCGTCTTTCTGGTTTAGTTGATCTTCCATTGCGCTGTACCTCTTGTATACGTCTTCTCACAATTAATCGAACCCGCTTGTATGCTGGTCTCTATGATGGACTTTCGTTCGTCTCGGCCGTCCCAAATCGGACCCGCAAGTCTGCCAGTGCTCGGCTCAGGATCGAAGCTACCGTGCGCTCGTCAATACCCAACACCGCGGCGATCTCCTGGTTGCGGAGCCCGGCAAAGTAGCGAAGGCAAAGTGCTTCTCGCCGTCTTGTTGGCAGTTCATTTACTATCAGGTGCAGTTGGGCGAAAAGCTCTTTGCGCAGCAAGGTATCCTCGGGCAGCAGCTCGTTGGCCGCAATCGTAGGTAACGCATCCAGGGTCAAGGAAGTGCCGGCGCGGGAGGCATCACGGTGGAAATTGGCTACAACATTGTGCGCGATTCGGAATAACCATGCGGCAAATGAGTGAGCGTGCCGCCACTGAAAGCGCGCAAGCTCCTCTACAACCTTCAGGAATATCTGGGAGACGAGGTCTTCGGCCTCCTGTTGAACTCCGACCCTGTAGCCCACGTATGTGTATACGCGCGGCAGGTAGAGATTGTATAGCTGGCGGAATGCTTCCGGGTCATGGTTAGCGCGTGCTACCAACCCTTGTTCGCATTCTGTAGTCTCGTTGCTCATGCTAACTGCAATAGTAACGGCACTGCAACTCCTTTTACGTCGGCTGCTCGTATTAGTGGGCCAACTGGTAGGGCTGAGATATTTCGCAAATGATAACACCACGGGTCCTCAAATACTGCTTAACTTTACCAGAACAGGAACAATTGATGGGGATACTGGGAGTGATAGCAGAACCACTACCCTTATTTATTCATTGACCGATCATCTGGTATACAAGCGCGGCACCCTAAGGCACACATACAGAGGCACTCGCCCACTATCCATGTATCAGTACAACAAAAATCGGCGCGGCATAGATTTGGACCCAATTAAGTCATTTTTGGCACGCCATTATAGCCATGTGATGGTCTCGACGCGTCAAGCACATTCGCCCCGGGCGGGCGGTGGATGGTCCCCAAAGAAAAGAAAGACTGCGGACTACAGACTTGGTATCTCAGTAGCAGAACAGTCCGTTGGCTGGTCGTAAGGAAAAGAGTATAATCGTCACTACGGCTCGCATCTGGCGATAATCATCGGGCTTTCCGCTGCTGATGTTAGGAACGGCGAACAGGCCCTCGACACAGTTCTTTGGCAAGCATACTCACGACTCAACCCTAAGGCAAGCAACTTTCAAAGTTGGGCTTAGCATGGAGCATAGCACCAATATCCTAGATTAGAGTACAAGGGGTGGGTGGATTATGGGGCGCATGAGCGAAGGAGAATTGGAGAGCTTTCTCACGACGAACGGAAGTTGCACACTGGCCTGTCTCGAGCCGGACGGTGCCCCCTACATCGTCCCGGTCAGCTATATCTATACGAACGAGTGCTTTTACATTCGGGGCCGGGCGCGAGCCACATGGGCACAGTATCTACAACAGGACCAGCGCATCTCCCTCTGTGTTTCGGATGAAGATGGACGGCGGGTACTTGTCAAAGGCAACGCCGAACTAATTGAGGGGCCAGCGCTCCTACGCGAAAGTCAGACTGGCGTATTGTGGGAGGAGAAGGCGGCCCGTGAGGGATGGGGTGACTGGTGGCTCAAGCTGGCTGATGAACCATTCTGGTACTTTCGGGTAAGCCCTATCAAGATCACAACTGCTGGGTACTGGGCAAAACGCTATAAACACTACGACTGGTGAGATCGGATCACCAACTCTTCGTCACGCACATTGTTCAAGGGTTTGCCTATGCTCTAAGGTCTGCAGCTTAGGCCATGTGATTTGCTTTGAACAAACCCACGTCGTGACGAAACGTATGCGGGAGTTCCTTCACTCCAAGTGAGCACGTTTATTGGGATAATAGACACATGTCAGCACAGAGATCTGTACTTAGAAAGAGGGTTCTTTTGACCGGAGCGGCGGGAGGAATCGGCTCGGCGTTTTTTCGCGCCGAAGCCGAGCATTATACGTTTCGCCTGGCCGACCGGGACACGGCTCTCCTGGCTGGGAATGTGCGTCAGAACCATGAGGTCTTTCTCCTTGATGTTGGTGATATTAGCGCCTGCCAGCGAGCCTGCGAGGACATCGATACCGTCGTCCATCTCGCCGCGAATGCCGATCCCGCTGCCGATTTTTATACCACTCTGCTGCACGATAATATCCAGGGGACCTACAACGTTTTTCGTGCTGCCAAGGATCAGGGTTGCCGGCGAGTCATATTCGCCAGTAGCGCGCAGGTTGTCGCAGGCTATCCGGCGGATGTTCAGGCGCACACGGAGTCGCCTGTTCGACCTATGAACATGTATGGGGTCAGCAAATGCTTCGGCGAAGCAGTTGCCTCATACTTTGCTTATGCCGAGGGGCTCTCCAGTATAGCGATCCGTATCGGGTCATACGACGTAAACGCGGACGGCTCCAACTGGCTGCGCCAGGAGCCCAGCCCACTTCACCTTAGCGGATACATCAGCGAGCGTGATATGAACCAACTGCTGGTCCGGTGTATCAAGATACCCGACGTGCGGTTTGCCGTCCTCCACGGCATCTCTGATAATCGGTTCAAGCGGCTCGATATCACCGCCACGCGAGACCTGTTGGGATACACTCCTCAGGATGATGCATTTGAGATCTTTAGAGAGGAGATACAGAGATGGTTACGCGACTGAACTGACTAGAACACTGCCGTAGTTCATTCGATTTACTCTATTCTACGTGGATCAAGCTCTCTCATATCAGAGTGTCAATTAGGAACGAGCGCGTAGAAAAAGTGCCAAGGGTCTCATCTGGCACGTCAACCATGCCATATTACGACGGCAATCTGCCATTTCCAGCCTTAAATCAATAGGAAATATGCCCAACAGGGCTGTTACAGCAGCATTAGCCACCGGTATATGAGTTTTTCAACAGGCTCGAACGTTCATGGCACGGCATTGTACTGGGCCGCAATCACTCAACGTTGACCTGAAACGAACAGGAGGACCAGTTCACCACATGGAACGATCTGCCTGTCTGATCATTTATAGCAGAATTTAAACTTAAGCTACGTCCTGGCTGCTGGGAGCTAGCAATCAGGGAAGAAGGTGTTAGCCACTATATAGTAGGGAGTAAATAAGGCGAAGTGCCTGATTACCTCCAAGTTTCTGCGAATTTCTCACACATCGTTGTGGGATTTCATAGTTCAGCCACCAGCGGCAGGACCGCCTCACCCAATAACTGGATCGCCGAGGTATCCTCAGCGTCGGCCAGGTTAAAAGTCACGTACTGTGAGCCTGCTGCCGCGTACTCCCGCAACCCCGCGACAACCTCCTCGGGTGTGCCGGCGATCCCATCGAAGTCGGGGTGCTGCCTCTTTTTGATGGCCAACTCCGCATCGTCAGACGCTATTAGTATGCTGGTGTGGTTACAGCGGGTGATCTGATCAAAGGGGCGGCCTACGGTATCGCAGTGCGTACGCAGCACATCGTACAGATGGGCCACCGTCTCTGGATCGCCAAAAACATTGCAGTAATCGGCATATCGGGCAACTAACTTCAAGGTGACACGTTCTCCGCTGCCGGCGATCATGATGGGAGGACGAGGTCTCTGCACGGGACGCGGGTCGTTATACGCGTCCATGATAGAGTAATGCTTACCGCTAAAGCTTGCCGGCGATTCGCGGAGCATCCGGTCTACGATCTGCACAGCCTCTTCCAGCATTTCCATTCGCTGCGGCACTGCTGGGAAAGGCCAGCCGTAGGCCGCAAACTCCCGCTCGTGCCATGCAGCGCCTAGTCCTACGATGCTGCGACCATGACTGACTACGTCAAGCGTTGCACACAGCTTGGCCAAGAGTGCTGGGTTGCGGTAGGGTACACCAACCGCCAACTCGCCGATTCTGATCCTGCTGGTTGCCGCCGCTATCGCTCCCAGGGTGACAAAAGACTCGAGTACCGGCACGTCTGGGTGTTCTTCATCCGGGAATATAAAGTGATCAGGCATCAAGACGGAATCAAGCCCGGCATGTTCGCACGCCCGCACAACCGCGAGTATGGTATCAAACTCATTACCATGCTCACCTGGGCGGCACGGCCAAAGCTGTAGACCTAATAGCATGTAACTAAACTCCCAATACTGTAGGCAGCTGTCCCCGACGGAGTATTGGCGACCGTGTGTTCGCAGAATTCAAAAGTAGAAAATTTGAAGCAAACCAGCCAACTGAAAGTGTGGACTTGGCCAATACCTCACAGTTAGGGAAGAAGGTATTTTCTACAAGATTTGACGCCTGTCCCCCTCGTCATAAAAGCAATAGATCTGAGCAAATTAAAAACCTGCTCCACTATACTTGGGTGCAGCAATTGGAAGTTGCAAGCCCGATAAATTGTAACAAGCAAGAAACGAACAGCTATGTAGAAGGGATCTGCCCAGTATATTGCTACGATGAGGGGTTGTCAATAGGGTTTTGGCGCCTTGACTTCAATGCCTCATAAACGGTCGAGCCTGTTGAAAAACTCTTCGCTGCCGGCGCAGGGGCCAAAATTGAGACTTCGCTAACGCTTGAGAAAGCAGCATTGACGCTTGAAACTTCTCGCATTGAGAGCGCAAAACTCCCCAACCCTGGCGATTGGGGAGTTTTTCAACAGGCTCGAACGTTTTTGGCACTCATAACTATCGTGGTACAGGTCGGATTGCTTTTCGTAGCAACCGATCCGTTTCGTGCCCGTTGTATAGTCCAAAAGGTTATTACCCCGGCAGTAATCCACGTGCTCTGTCTGCCGGGACGCAGTTGGTGCCCCGCCTGTTCGGATAGCGCCCGTACCCCGAACACGAATGGAGCATACAGGAGATAAGATGTTCTCACCAAGAGCCAGGCGCAATCTATTCCGGGCGCTAATAGTGGCTGCCCCCTTTATCTTAGTGCTGCTCGCCCTCGCCTCCGGATCGGTGTTACAACGAGCGGGGGTGATTGT